>DATBRC010000049.1:0-67465 GCA_036560485.1 Burkholderiaceae bacterium | reverse complement strand
ACAAATGCCGCTTCCTGGATTTCGCGCATATCCCATGCGGATCCGCGCAATTGATTGCCGGGCGTGATGACGATATCTGCTGCATTGGCCAAACTTGGATCCGAAGTAAGTTGTCCCGCATAGCGCCCGGAAGCTTGATAGAGGCTTGACTTAAACGGCGTCATTGAAATCTCACAAAAGGCCGCCTGTGCATAAAGCCGATCCAGGTACCACCGCTGTCCAGTCATGATGTAAGGAATATAAGCAAGATTCGGTTGGTGCCCGGTATCCGTATACCAAGCTGTCGGATCATTACTGGGGTAATTGGTATAGGCAATGTTGGCGATACCATCCGTACCATACTGCGGACCATTACGTTCGCCAACAAAAATATTGGGCCAGTCGCCCGGTGTCAGCCAGTGCCCATTTGCCAATTTATAATTCCACGGCACTGCGCCGCCCGAGTCGCCTTGCGCCAGAGCGACTGCTGCTGCGCGCGAATCCTGCGTCATCAGCCATACGGTATTCCACATTGTAGTGTAGCCGATGTCGGGACGCGCGCCGGTTTGCCCCATATACCTTTCCAAGCCATTCGAGGAAAAGGGCGTGCCAAACCCGGTAGTGCCCATCACATACGCGATCGAATAAAACGCGCTGCCATATTGAGTCGGTTGATTGGTCACACCGGTTGTCCGATCATAAGGCAGGACCGCGCCGCTATGTTCCAGATACGCAAGGTCATGTTGCACGTTGATTGCTGGTCCTGTGCTCGACGACACATTGAGCATTGGCGCACCAGCCGAATTTAGTACCACATGCCATCCCGTATACTGGATCTGACTGACCGTACGACTGGTTGACGTACCCTGTAAATTGATCGTTGCCGTGTATTGAAGCGGCGGCAATGCTGCTTGCGAGTTAACTGAACCGCTCGAGGGCAAAATAGTCGTCAGATCGTTATTGAACTGAACGTCCGCAGTGACAGAGCCGTCGGCATAAGCGGTGACGTCAGCGGTTAGATGCAACGCTCCGCCACTCAGCGGCACATCGACACGTGCCTGGGTCGCGAGCGGGCCCTGCAGCCAATAAGTTGGACTGGCAGCCAGCGCTGTCTTCAAAGCCGCACCGAGATTGGATGACTGCGTGCCAGCGTACTGCCCGCTCGCGAACGAAAGCGTCACGTTGAGTGAGATTGGCGCGCTGGCCAGGCTGACGGGAGTGTTTGCAAAGACCGGGTCGTTGGCCGTTGCTTTGGAGAGCATTGCAGGCAAGGTCGAGCCGGCACACATGATGGGTGTTTTTAGTGTGATCGAGCCCAATTTGACTGATCCATCCGGCCAAGTTGCGAGCGGATCCAGTTGTACTTGGACTGCGCTGCCGTTAATGCGCGCGACCAAGATATTGTTTGGCATCACCTGTCCATGCTTGAATATTTGGGCGAAGGTGAAGACGCGCGCCGGCAGAACCGCTGCTGTCGTGTTTTGAAGATTGACACCAACAATGTCATTGGTGGTCTGCGGCTGCGGCACGGAAGGCGGCAGGATAACCGATGCCGGCGCCGCAGTCGGGCTGCCATTGCACGCTCCGAGCACTAAGGTAGTCGTAGTCGTTGTTCGCGTCGTTGTAGTTGTCGGGACAGCACTAGTTGTAGTCGTCGCAATAATTCTTGTTGTTGTGGTGGTTCCTTGTGGGACAGTCGTGGTGGTCGTTGTTTTTGGTGGAACTGTGGTCGTCGTCGTCCTATGGATCCAGAATCGATTCCTCAAAACAGCATGGTCAGCGGACCACGCAAAGTTTGTCCATGCTGTTCCCACACTCAATATAGTGATACTGGCAATTCGGTAAAAATTCTTCATGTCGGTCCTTCATTGGTGAGTTACATCTGACCAACAAAGGAATTTAAAGTTTCCTGACGGCTATTTTTATTTTCTGGGGGAATTGTTTTTGCTCACTATGCAAGTAATTTAACGACGCTCCACCAATCGCCATACTTGCAAGGAATATTCAAATGGCGTTGCAATCCAACCTCGACATCATCCGGGCATAGCTGAAGGAATTTTCGTCTGGTGCAATTCCGGGGTAGATCTCGATTAATAGGGACTCGCATGAGTGGGCCACTTTTCAAGTTCAACCGGGCCAAACTCATTGAATGAACGTTCCAGCGCAATGCAGAATTTTAATTGCACAAGTTAGCAGCGATCCATTGCAAAACGCAGATTTCCAATGCTTCAGCATGTTTTGTCATTTGGACTGGAACCAAGTGCGCATACCGTACTTAACCGCGCCATTTTGTTCAATGCTGATAATGCAATCATAGGCAAGTACGCAGCGCGCATGCGCGCAGACGGGATTCGAAGGGATCGGCCTAGCAGCCGATTCGCGGCCCGCAGAATGTGGGCGAATCCCCTTAGCGCACTAAATGGCTCTTAATGCTTGCATCATTAGTTAAGCAAAGAGACCTTTAGCAAGTTATCCAATATGTGCAAATGAAACATTCGTTTTATTGTGCTTAGTCAATTTGTGTTGTTGATTCCAAACATAAACTATGAAATAGTTTTTGCCCTCAGGAGACAAACATGAACCAGAAAATAAGCATCATGCGCTATATAAGCGCTTTCATTTTAATGTGGGTCACTGCACTTGCCGTCGCAGGTACCTTGCAGCCATATAACGCCAACCCAAATCAAGTCACCGTATCCGGCATCTCATCCGGCGGTGCAATGGCAGTACAGGTGCATGTCGCATACTCTGCGACTTTCAAAGGCGCTGCCATCTTTGCCGGTGCGCCGTATTATTGTGCTGAGGATAGTTTGACCAATGCATTATCGCGCTGCATGAATGCACTCACAGTCAGTGAAATTCCAGTGCCGCACTTGGTCGATACGGCGCTAACTTGGGCCAACCAGGGATTGATCGACAATACCGCAAATTTGTATAACACCAAGCTATACCTGTTCAGTGGATTGCTCGATGCGGTCGTGCATCAGCCGGACATGGATGCAGCACGCGATTTCTATCTTTATTTTGTTAATCCAATCAATATTATTTATAACAACCAGACACCTGCTGGCCATGGCTGGATTTCTTTGTTGGGACCGAATCCTTGCGAAGTCACGGACAGTCCCTTCGTCAATAATTGCAATATCGATCCTGAGGAAACCTTTCTTACTGCGATGTATGGCCCGTTAAAGCCCAAAGCTGCGGGTGCATTGAGTGGACAGTTCCTGCCGATTGATCAGAGCGAGTTCTTTGACGATCACAATCCGACTGCGCATAGCGTTGACAATAACGGATGGATCTATGTGCCGGCGTCCTGTGCGCAAGGCAATGAATGCCGCGTGCATGTCTCTTTCCATGGGTGCAATCAGGGATTTGTTACGGTAGGCGACCAATTTTTTCGTCGCAGCGGTTTGAATGAATGGGCTGATACCAATAACATCATCGTGCTGTATCCGCAGGCAGTGCCGAATGTCACGACCACCCAAGTCAATAATCAGGGTTGCTGGGATTGGTGGGGATACGACGACCCGAATTATGCTGTGAAGAGCGGACGCCAGATGCTGATGACCAAGCGCATGGTTGACCGCATTACCAGCGGGTACAAGCGCAAGGGGAAACCGCTGGTTTATTAGGATCAGCGGCCGCGCAAAATATCGGCGGCGGCCGTGATCGCAGTAACAGTATCTTCCCAACCAATGCAGCTGTCGGTCACCGATTGGCCATACACCAGCTTCGACAAGTCGGCTTGAATCTTCTGTGTGCCGGCGACGATATTCGATTCCAGCATCATGCCGACCAAGCAGCGGCTGCCGGCCTGGATTTGCTGCATGATGTCTTGCAGCACAATCGGCTGGCGCGCCGGGTTCTTGTTGGAGTTGCCATGACTGCAGTCCACCACGATGGAAGCAGGCAGGCCGGCTTTCAGCAACAGTTCTTCGGCTTGCGCAACTGCTTCGACTGTATAGTTGGGTGTGCTGCCGCCGCGCAGGATCAGATGCCCGTGCGGGTTGCCTGTCGTACGTGTCAGCGCAGTGCGGCCCTCTGCATCGATGCCGAGGAACGCATGCGGCGTGCTGGCAGATTGCATCGCATTGATTGCAACTGTCAGGCTGCCGTCGGTGCCATTTTTCAAGCCGACCGGAGTGGACAGGCCACTGGCCATCTCACGATGGGTTTGCGATTCAGTAGTGCGTGCACCGATTGCATTCCAGCTCACCATATCGCCCAAATATTGCGGCATCAGCGGGTCAAGTGCCTCGGTGCCGATCGGCAGGCCGAGTTCGCTGATATCGCGCAGCAGCGTGCGCGCAATCCTGATGCCTTTAACCATGTCGAATGAATCGTCACGGTCCGGATCGTTGATCAGGCCTTTCCAACCGACGGTGGTACGCGGTTTCTCGAAATACACGCGCATCACAATCAGCAGCACGTCGGATACCTGTGCGGCCAGCGCTTTCAGCCGATTTGCATAATCGATCGCAGCTACTGGGTCATGGATCGAGCAAGGGCCGACCACGATGAAACGCCGCGGGTCTTTCCGGCCCAAAATATCTTCCAGTTGCGCGCGGCCTTGCAGCACCGTGGCGAGCGAACGTTTCGTGTGCGGGATCTCGGCCTGGATGGCGGCCGGAGCGGGCAAGCTTTCCTGGGAAAGGATGCGCGCATTGATAAGCTGAGTCATGTCGTAAGGTCCTGATAAGCGGGAAATATCGCAGACGCATATAGTCGTTTGTGCAAGGTGCTTCGTCAAGAGCAATGGTGGTACCATCCCCATCGTCTTCCAGGTTGAATCTACAACATGCTCGGCAATAAAAATCATGCAACATCGCTAGCTCTATTCTGCAAGGTCGTCGATAACTATGGCGACATCGGTATCTGCTGGCGTTTGGCGAGGCAACTACAAGTAGAACATGGTCTTGCCGTCACCTTGTGGGTAGACGATTTGCAAACCTTTCAGCGGATTTGTCCGGATGTTGTGATCGACGTTGAAGTCCAGCAGCTTGCAGGGGTGACAGTGCACCACTGGCGCAATCAGGATGGTGTATTTTCAGCAAGCGATGTCGCCGATATCGTTATTGAATTTTTCGCTTGCGATATTCCGCCGGGCTACCTTGTCGCCATGGCAGAGCGCAATCCGCATCCGGTGTGGATCAACCTGGAAGGCTTGACTGCTGAAGAATGGGTGGAAGGTTGCCATAGGTTGTCCTCGCCGCCACGCATGTCATTGACGAAGCATTTTTTCTTCCCCGGCTTCACCAACAAAACGGGCGGCTTGCTGCGCGAAGCTTCATTGGAAGAACAGCGCCAACAATTTCAATCGGATCAAGCGGGCATGGCGGCTTTTCTTGCGCAGTTTGGCGTGACACCGACAGAAATGGCATCGTTAAAGGCATCCTTGTTTTGTTACCCGCATGCGCCGGTTTCGGCATTGTTCGATGCATGGCAAAGCGGTGAAAAAGCCATTACTTGCCTGGTGCCCGAAGGTGTTGCCACCAACGCGATTCAAGCATTTCTTGGCTCGGAAGCAAAAGCCGGAGCAGTACGTACCCGTGGCGCGCTTACCGTACGCGTATTGCCCTTCGTTGCGCAGCCGGACTATGACAAGCTGTTATGGGCGTGTGATGTCAATTTTGTGCGGGGAGAGGATTCCTTTGTACGTGCACAGTGGGCAGCCAAGCCGTTTGTCTGGCACATCTACCCACAGGATGAAAACTTGCATCACAAAAAAATACGCGCGTTTCTACAGCGTTATTCGCCGGACATTGCGAGTGTGAACGCGTTTTATTTATGCTGGAACGGCGCGGGTTCTGAGAATATGCAGATACAAGCCGACTGGCCGATACTATGGTCAGAATTTCAAGCGGACATGCCAAAAATTACATGCAGAGCTGTCGAATGGCAGCGGCAAATGCTGGCAAATGGTGATTTGGCCGGTAATTTACTGGATTTTGCCAGGTCGCTTCTTAAGTGACGAGGTAAAAAGTAGGTATAATGCGCGGTTAATTTACGAAGTATTTTTATTCGATCAAGCGTGAGCTCACGGCATTTTTGGCCAGGACGCGACCGATGATTTTTATGCAACCCACTTTTTACGTACAATTTTTATGAAACCTGCAAAAGAAATTCGTGTTGGTAACATCATTATGGTTGATGGCAAGCCGATGATCGTGTTGCGCTCTGATGTCAATGGCTCGAGCCGCACCGGCTTCACATACAAATGGAAGATGAAAAATCTTCTGACCAACAGCCCACAGGAAAACGTCATGCGCGGCGACGACAAATTCGATGTCGTTGTCCTCGACAAGAAGCCTGTGACTTATTCTTATTTTGCTGACCCCTTGTTCGTGTTCATGGACGAAGAATACAATCAGTACGAAATCGAAGAAGAAAACCTGGGCGATGCATTGCATTACCTGAAAGACGGCATGGCATGCGAAGCCGTTTTCTATGACGGCAAAGCGATTTCCGTTGAATTGCCAATCACGATCGCTCGCAAGATTGTGTACTCAGAGCCGGCAGTCAAGGGCAATACTTCAGGCAACGTCCTGAAAGAAGCCAGGATTGAAAATGCAATCGAAGCGAATTCCTTCACCGTTCAAGTGCCGTTGTTTGTCAGCCAGGACGATGTGATCGAAATTGATACACGTACCAACGAGTTCAAAAAAGTGGTTCGCGGCTAATCGCCTCGCAATCAAAAAAACGCCATCGAATTCGATGGCGTTTTTATTTTGTGCTTACCGCAATATAAATCGGACTGCCGAATCACTTTTCAGCAATCTGCAAAATCAACTTGCCGAAATTCTTCCCTTCAAAAAGCACCAGCAACGCTTCCGGAAATTTTTGCAATCCTTGCACGATATCTTCTCGAGTTTTAAAACTGTCTTCCCGCATCCATTTGGCAATGTCTGAAATGGCAACCGAATATCGTTCCGCGTAATCGAACTTCATCATGCCTTCCATCCGTGCGCGGTTGACTAATAATGACAAGTAGTTGGATGGGCCTTTGATCGGCGTCGTGTTGTTGTACTGCGAGATCGCACCGCAAATGATGATACGTGCTTTTTTACTCAGCGAATTCTCAACTAATTTTTTTAAATAAAATATTTTTGAACTTTCCGGGATTTCGATAGACCAATGTTGGTGTCGTGAATTTATTTGACACTGAAATTTCCAACGTGAATTTTTGCGTTGCAATTTCATTTCCAGTTTTATTATTATTTTTACTTCGTCGCGGCTTGGCGTGCTTCATTGCGGCACGTTTGGTCAACGGATAAATTTTTTCATATCGTCAAGTCAATCATTCAGGAGATCATATGCTGCGATCAGAAACCCTCTTCGGTAAACGTGAAACCGCTACTACATCAAGCAACACGGGTTTTTCCAATACCAATACCGGCACGTTGAATACGTCCAAACCTGCAGGATCTCCTTTAACCGGCGGCACATCAAGTCAAATTCAAGCCGGTACTGGTTCGACAGGACCGAGTGTCGTGACACCACCTCAAGCTGCGATGGCGAGCACCAATGAAGTTGGCAGCAAATTAATCGTTGGTCCGAATATAAAGCTCAAAGGCGTCGAGATCACCGATTGCGATACGCTCGTAGTAGAAGGACGCGTTGAAGCAACGATGGATTCACGCGTGATCCAAATCGCAGAGCGCGGCGCGTTTAAAGGCTCTGCTGAAATCGATATCGCAGAAATTCGCGGTGAGTTCGATGGTGAATTGACCGTGCGCCAAAAATTGGTGATCTATGCAACCGGCAAAGTCTCCGGAAAAATCCGTTACGGCAAAGTCGTCATTGAAGAAGGCGGTCAATTGGCGGGCGATGTGCAAGTTGGTACCACTCCAGGCAACAAAGGATTGTCGATCGCAAAGACGACTATCCAGTAATCGCATCATTCCCTCTCCCGCATCAGTGGAAGAGGGAGATCAATCGAAAGCCTCAAATAGAAATCACCAGTGCGGCATAGGCCGAACTGGTGATTTTGCATTTTTCGTGATGACCGTGCGACAATAACGCGCATCCGTTATCAAACTTGCATTCGAGTCCAGACAATGACCACCACCACGCACCCTGAATACATACTTACCTTGTCCTGCATAGACCAGCGCGGCATCGTGCATCGCGTGTCGGGATTTCTGGCCGAACATGGTTGCAACATTATCGATTCCGCCCAATTCGGCGATGCGCAATCACAGCTGTTTTTCATGCGTGTGCATTTTTCGGCAGAAGATTCATCCATCGCCGATCAGGTATTGCGTGCACAGTTTTCGACGTTGGCTGCCACCATGCAAATGAATTGGCAATTGCATGATGCGCACAAGAAGCCACGCATGATGTTGATGGTGTCGAAGATCGGGCACTGCCTGAATGATTTGTTGTTTCGCTACAAGAGCGGTTTGCTGCCGGTCGAGATTCCGGCGATCGTTTCCAACCACACCGATTTTTATCAATTGGCCGCAAGCTACAACATCCCGTTCCATCATTTGCCGCTGGCGGTTGGTGCATCGCCGGAAGCAAAGCGCGCGCAGGAAGAACGTATCCTGGAGATCGTCAAATCAAACGATATCGATTTGATCGTGCTGGCGCGCTATATGCAAATCCTGTCGCCTGACATGTGCAATGCATTGAAAGGACGTGCGATTAATATCCATCATTCTTTCCTGCCCAGCTTCAAAGGCGCCAAGCCGTATTATCAGGCACACGATCGCGGTGTGAAATTAATTGGTGCTACTGCGCACTTTGTTACCGGCGATCTGGATGAAGGTCCGATCATCGAGCAGGATGTGGAGCGCGTCGATCACGCGATGGATCCGGATACCTTGACGTCAATCGGCCGCGATGTTGAGTGCGTGGTGTTGGCGCGTGCGGTGAAGTGGTTTGTCGAACACCGCATTCTATTGAACGGGCATAAGACGGTCGTGTTCAAGTAAGTGGTATCTGCTGATCGCGCAGATCAATCGCTGTATCAAAACACGCTTTTAACCGCAGCGATGTACATTTTGACTTCCATCAGTACCGAGTCCAAGGCCTGTTGATCGAGTTCCAGCAGGCCATTCAATTCGATATCGCTGAATTCATCGCCTGCTTCGGCAGGCAGACTCAAACCAATCTTGCGCACCAGTATATTGGCGATAGCAACCAGTCTCGTCCCTGTCAGGCCTTGTTGCAGATAATCCTTGTCGTGATGATGCCGAACCAGATCAATGAACGGCTTCGGATATTTCCATTTCACCAGAAGGTCGGCGCCGACTTGCTGATGGTAAGCGTCCAGCACTTGAAAGATACTGGCTTTATCAATGACTTTTCCGTTTCTGGGCAATTCCTTCAGCATGTTGATCAACATCAGTTTGCCGATGTCATGCAACAGTCCCATGGTGCAATAGTTCTCCATGCATTTGATGCGCAACCGGCCCGCGAGTAAAGAGGCGCAGTGACCGACAGCCAGCGAATGTTCCCATATCCGCTGCAGCAAATCACCATACAACACCGAATCGGATTCGAATAGATCCCTGATCGACAACGCCAGCACGCAATCGCACGCTTCCTGGAAGCCGATGCGCTGTATCGCCGACTTTACCGTCGTGCATTCCTTGTCGACGCGATAATGGCTGGAATTGGCAAGCGTGATGAGATGCGCGGCGACACTCGCGCTCGTCTTGAGAACTTCGACCAATACGTCGACGGATTTTTCTCCGCTCCGAATGATTTCCTGTACCGCGAGGGCAAGATCGGGCAAAACCAGAAAACCGGTTTGGCCGGCCTTGATTCGCTCAGCGATTTCTTCGGATGGGCTAAGTACGCTGACCGGTGCAGCGGGAGCGCCGGTATTCAAGTTGGCGATCGCCGGGGCAAGCAGCTTGCGTGTTTTTTCAATCAGCGATTTTTTCTCGAAGGGTTTGCGCACATAGTCATTGACGCCGGCCTGGATCGCCATCACCACACTGTCCTTGTCGGATCTGGCGGTTGTCATAATGAATGGAATGCCGCGCATTTTTGGATTGCCGCGCACATCGACCAACAATTCATCGCCGGTTTTTTGCGGCATGTTCCAGTCGGCGATGATCAGATGGAAATCGTTCTGCTGCAATTTGTTCCAGGCCTCGTCGCCGTCGCGCGCCAGCACGATATTGCTGCCGGTATATTCATTGCCCATGATCGTCTGCAAGGCGATGCCGACATTTTCTTCATCTTCAACGATCAGGATATTCAGGCTCATGATGGCGATTCCTCGAGTGATGGTCCCAGGACTTTCTTGATTTTGGCGCCCAGTTCGCGCGGGCTGAATGGTTTGGTCATGAAATCATCGGCGCCGCAGGCCAGCGAGAATGCATGGCCTTCCGGTTGACCGCTTGCAGTCAGAACAATGATATGAATGTTGCGCGTGGCCGCATCTTTTTTGAGTTGTTCGCACACCTGGTTGCCGTTTAATTTTGGCATGCGTAGATCCAGGATCATCAAATCGGGTATCGCACTCTTCGCCAGATCCAGCGCTGCTTCACCATCCTCCGCGACGAGGCAGCCGTAGCCGGAATTTTTGACGATATAGCTGACCGATTCAATGATGTTCGGTTCGTCATCGCAAATCAGAACTCTTTTATCGGCCATGATTTATTCCGCTAATTGTTCTGTTGTTTCAATGCAGACGACAACTCTTCTTGCGTCAGCATACCGAGTTCAATCAACACTTCACCCAGTTTCTTGCGTGGCTGCTCAATCGCAGGCATCGTAATGATGACGCTGCTGCCTTTGCCAACCACACTGCCGGCACTGATCGTGCCGGCATAGTGTTCGATAATGTCCTTGCAAATGGCAAGACCCAATCCGGTTCCACCTTGTTTGCGTTTCTGCGTATCGTCGACTTGATAAAAACGCTCGAAGATGCGGTCCAGCTCCTCTGCCGGAATACCGATGCCGTTGTCTTCGACGATGATCTGGTTGAGCGGCTGGCCGGAAGGCGTATCGGTCAGTCGTCGCAGTATGATTTTGACTTCGCCATGGTCGCTGAACTTCAATGCGTTGCTCAACAGGTTGCTGAATACTTGCCGCATCTTGTCCGCCTCGGCATAGCCGACGATGCGCTCGTTTTCTACTTGTAGTGACAGTCCGATCCCCTTGTCGCGATAAGTGCCGGAAAACAATTCAACCATCGATTGCGCAATCTCTGGCAAATCGAGAATTTCATCGTTCCATGCCATTTTTCCGGCATCGATTTTTTGCAAATCGAGCACATCCGAGATCAATCGAGATAGACGATCGCTTTCGCTGTTGATGATCGACAGATAACGTTTGCGCAGTTCGGCATCCTGCTTGTCCGCATCATCCAACATGATTTCGGCAAAGGATTTAATTGACGTCAGCGGCGTGCGCAACTCATGCGACACGATGGAAATGAAATCGGACTTGACCTGGTTCAGTCGCGTCAATTCCTTGTTGGCGCGTTCCAGTTCAACGGTGCGTTGCTGCACTTTCTGTTCAAGGCTGTTGCTCAGCAATTGCAGGTCGGCGTTCTTGCGGCGGATCTCTTCCTGCGCCTGTTTGCGCTCTGTGATATCGCGTACGGTGATCACCACGCCGGAACGTTGAGCGGTGCGCAAGAAGGCCACTGAAATTTCAACATCGACCGCATGTCCATCGCGGTGTTCGAACACGGTTTCATAACGCGTCAAAAATTTTTCACCGGCGATCCGGCGGATATGCCGGTCCATGATGATGTCGCGTTCGTTTGAGGAGAAGACATTGATGAAGCAGGGCCAAGACAGCATTTCTTGCTCAGACCGTCCAATCATCAGGCAAATCGCATCATTGACGAAGCTGAAGCGCTTGTTCTCGATGATCATCAAGCCTTCACCCATGTCGGACAAGCTGGTTACCAGCGCTTTGTATAGCGCCTGGTCGTCATTGTGACGATGGATGTCCATCGCGGTGGGTACGTGTTCCCTCGATGGCCTGAAGGTCTCGATTGATTCCATGCTGTCCCCTGAATGCTGCTGCTTCAGAATGCAAAGTATTGCCGTAGAGTAACATGGTTAAATCGATGATTGAAGATGTGACGTGAGGGTTTGCGACGGTTTTACATTTGTTTTCAATGCGGCGCTGCGGCAAATTGTCGAAAAATCACGTTGGTGAATCTAGGTTATTACTTCGTGATTGAAGATGCAGATGCGAGGCTTTCTAATTATTGCGCAGAATGTGAGGCGCATTGATCACGCGATGGATCGAGACATATCGTGGTGTTGATAGGTCGTGATGTGGAGCATATTGTGTTGGTACGTGCGGAGATATTGCGTGGGTACAAAAAAGTGCACACCCTATACGACTATTTATTGGGGGCGTCGGCAGAATCTCTTTCTATAACCCATCGATTAACTGCTTGATGAAAGTTAATAGGACCTGGAACTGTCATATGTGTCTTGACATAACGGAATCCGGCTTTTTGAAGCGCTCTGTTTGGTGCTACATTGAATGCATTCGGCTCACAATAAAGGCGTTCCAGTTTGAGAAGGTCAAAGTAGATTTCAACCGACTTGCGTACGCAAGAAGTTCCGTAACCACTTTGGCGGAGATTTACGTCAACAACGTGAAGGTGCATATAGGCATGTTCCCCGAATTTGATCTTGTCTACAGTAGAAAAACCAATTGGCCGTCCTTCCAGTTCCCATAGCAATACGAAACTTCGGCGTTGTGGGAGCAGAAGGGAAAAGTCATGTACATTGAGTGTGCGCCACATTTCACGATCCGGCAGTCGAGCTGGATCGATGCCCAGCATTTCAAGATGCTCTGCAGAAGCACAATGAAAGTAGTCAATGACGAAGTCAATTTCGTCCAACTTCATTGGTCGCACGTTTAGATTCACAACGCAGTCCTAAATATCACAACACACTAATCCAACACCCGCTTCAACCACGCACTAATATCATCAATCTCTTCCTCACAAACCGAATGCGGCATCATGTACTCATGCCACTCAACATCGTAGCCAAGCGACTTCAACAGATCACGTGATTGTTCGGCACGAAGGATTTGAATAACCGGATCGCCACGGCCATGCGCCATGAAGATCGGTGTGTCTTGATTAGCCGGATGGCGTTCTTCCGCAAGCTTGGACGATAACGGCACATAGCCGGACAAGCACAACAAGCCAGCCAATTTTTCCGGATGGCGCAAGCCGGTTTGGAACGTCATTGCGCAGCCTTGTGAAAAGCCGGCAAGGATAATGCGGTTGGCTGGGATGCCGCGTGATTTTTCTTGTTCGATCAGTTGCTCGATCGATGCTTGCGCCTTACGCAAGCCGGCTTCATCTTCGCGTTTCGGCAAATCTGTTGTGAGGATGTCGTACCACGAGCGCATCACATAGCCGTTGTTGATGGTGACCGGCATTGTCGGTGCATGCGGGAAAATGAAACGGATGCCGGGCAGGCCGGTTAGATTCAATTCTCGTACGATGGGGACGAAGTCGTTGCCGTCGGCGCCGAGGCCGTGTAGCCAGATGACGGAGACGGTGGGGTTGGGAGTGGTTTCTAGTTGGATGGTTTCTAGAGTCATGATGTCGGTTAAAAAATTGATTTCAGAATGGTCGTATTTGTAAATTATTTGATTAAATTGCCGTCGTTCCCGCGAAGGCGGGAATCCATAAGCCGGTAGTACACCAAACGCCGTATGGATTCCCGCCTTCGCGGGAACGACGAGTCAGGCTAACAGTGCTTGGTACAAATTATGCAGGTTTTGCACGAATTGCAGACTTCGGCCGAAACGCCTTGCACACCACTTCATTGGTTTCAATATACGGACCGCCAATCAGATCGATGCAGTACGGTACTGCCGCAAAAATCCCGCTGACCAATTGCTTGCCTTCTGCGTTTTTCAAACCTTCCAGCGTTTCCTTGATCGACTTCGGCTGCCCGGGCAGATTCATAATCAGCGCTGCGTGATCGGATGTTTCGCGGATCACGGCGACCTGGCGCGACAGAATCGCTGTTGGTACAAACTGCAAACTGATTTGCCGCATTTGCTCACCGAAGCCTGGCATCTCTTTGGTGCCGACTGCCAGTGTCGCTTCCGGCGTCACATCGCGCCGCGCCGGACCGGTGCCGCCGGTAGTGAGCACCAGATCGCAGCCGACTTCATCAACCAATTCGATCAATGTTCTTTCAATCACAGCTTGTTCGTCGGGGATCAGGCGCATTTCCATTTTCCATGCACTGACAAGCGCAGCGGTGAACCATTCATTCAGTGCTGGGATGCCTTGATCCTGATACACGCCGCTCGATGCGCGATCTGAGATGGAGACCAGGCCGATCAGTAACTCGTCAGGATTCGTCTTCTTCGACGTCATCGTCATGCTCATCGGAGTCAGATTTGGTGGGAGCATTTTTCGCTTGCAACTGCTTTAGGATCTGGAAAATTTCGCGATATGCTTTTGGCGGCTTGCTCGCCGCTTGTTCCTTGCGCGCATTGCGGATCAGCGTGCGCATTTGTTGTGCATCGAGTTCCGGATGTTCTGCCAGCAAATCGGTCAACGCATTATCGTCGCCCAATAATTTGTCGCGCCGACGTTCCAGTGCATGCATGGCTGCGGTCTCGGCTTTCGATGCGCCTTTCCAGCTGTCGATGGTTTTCTGGATGATGGCGATTTCGTGTTCTTCCAGTGTGCGCATTTTCTTGCCGACGAATTGCAGCTGACGGCGACGTCCTTCGTGATCCTTGATCAGCTGGCATTCCAGGATTGCATCGCGCACATCTTCCGGCATCGGCACCCGCTTGACGCGGTCGCGTGGCTCGGCGATCAGCTCTTCACCGAGCTTTTGCAAGGCTGTCATTTCGCGCTTTAATTGCGATTTTGACGGGCGCTCGTATTCTTGTTCGAACTCGCTGGACTGGAAGCCGCAGGAGCCTCTATTGGGATTTGGCATAGTAAGACAGTAGTTGTAACTGGTAACGGCTGCTATGATAACTGTTTTATACGACTATTCGAAGAAATCCAGCTCATGACCGATTCCGTATTTATCCATTCCCAAGACCAATTAAAGCAACTTGCCCGTGATGTATTGCGTTATGCACAAGAAAAAGGCGCATCTGCCGCGGCAGTTGAAATCAGTGAAGGCAGCGGTTTATCCGTGACGGTGCGCAAAGGTAACGTCGAAACCATAGAACAAAATAAAGATAAAGGCATGGGCGTCACCGTGTATCTGGGCGAAGAGCGCCATACACGGCGCGGCAATGCCAGCACGTCGGATTTTTCGCAGCAGGCGTTGCAGGCGACGGTGGAAGCGGCCTACAACATCGCGCGTTTTACGGCGGAAGACGATTGTGCCGGTTTGCCCGATGAAGATACGCTGGAAATGCATCCGCGTGATTTGCAGTTGTGCTATCCGTGGCTGATTTCTGCAGAGGAAGCGGTTGAATTGGCGAAACGTTGTGAAGCTGCAGCTTTTGCAGTCGATAAACGTATTACCAATAGCGAAGGCGGCAGTGTGTATGCACAGCAATCGCATTTTGTCTCTGCGAATTCGCGCGGATTTATTGGCGGCTATCCGTATTCACGTCATACGATTTCGGTTGCGCCGATTGCAGGCAAGGGCGCTAACATGCAGCGCGACGATTGGTATTCGTCGGCACGCGATCCCAAAAAATTAGCGACGCCGGAGTCGGTAGGCAGTTATGCCGCGGAACGTGCATTGGCGCGCTTGCATGCGCATAAGCTGGATACGCGCAAATGCCCGGTATTGTTTGAGGCGCCATTGGCTGCCGGTTTGCTTGGATCGTTTGTTCAGGCTGTGTCGGGCGGTGCACTGTATCGCAAATCGACTTTCTTGCTTGATTCGCTTGGTCAGACTGTTTTCCCGACGCATATTCAAGTGGTCGAAGATCCGCATGTGGTTGGCGGAGTAGGCTCTGCTCCGTTTGATGAAGAGGGCGTGAAAACAAATCGGCGCGATGTCGTTAAAGACGGTGTAGTGCAAGGCTACTTTTTGTCCACCTATTCCGCACGCAAGTTGGGAATGAAAACTACCGGCAATGCAGGCGGTTCGCATAACCTGTCGTTGACTTCATCGTTGACCAAATCAACCGACAATTTCAAGGCGATGTTGAAGAAACTCGACACCGGTTTGCTGGTGACGGAATTGATGGGGCAAGGCGTCAATTATGTGACCGGCGATTATTCGCGCGGGGCATCAGGCTATTGGGTTGAAAAAGGCGTGATCCAATATCCGGTGGAAGAAATCACGATCGCGGGTAATATGAAAGAGATGTTCCGGCAGATCGTCGCAATCGGTGCAGATGTCTTGACACGCGGGACCAAACAAACTGGTTCGATCCTGATTGAGAACATGATGGTTGCAGGTAATTGATGGATGATGGATGGTGCGCTGCGTCACGATGACCAATGATATTTGTATTGCGGCATTTCTATCAGGCACCTACAATTTGAAACGGTAAAAATATTAGCCAATAATTTTTTCGATGTTGTACCTCATGAGGAGAAAATATGGAACGTCGTTCATTTATCAAGAAAGCGGCTATTGGCGCCTCCGTTGGTGCTATCGCGGCACCGGCGTTGGCGCAAACCCAACCAACTATTAACTGGCGTCTGGCTTCCAGCTTTCCGAAGTCGCTTGATACGATTTTCGGTGCAGCAGAGAACTTGAGCAAACGTGTGTCGCAGTTGACCGGCGGCAAATTCAATATTCGTGTTTTTGCCGGTGGTGAAATCGTGCCGGGTCTGCAGGTTGTCGATGCAGTACAGGCCGGTACGGTTGAAATGGGGCACACCGCCGGTTACTACTACTTCGGCAAGGATCCTACATTCTGTTTCGATACTGCGATTCCATTCGGTCTGACCTCGCGCCAGCAAACCGCATGGATCGAGCAAGGCGGCGGCAAGGATTTGCTGCGTAATTTTTTCAAGGATTACGGCATCATCAATTTCCTCGGCGGGAATACCGGCACGCAAATGGGCGGCTGGTATCGCAAGGAAATCAAGTCGCTCAATGACTTGAAGGGATTGAAGATGCGTATCGCCGGATTGGCCGGTAAAGTTATCTCGCAATTGGGCGTGGTGCCGCAGCAAGTCGCCGGTGGCGAAATCTATGCAGCGCTGGAGAAGGGCACCATTGATGCGGCGGAATGGGTTGGTCCGTACGATGATGAGAAGCTGGGCTTTTACAAGGTCGCACCGCACTATTACGCACCGGGCTGGTGGGAACCGTGCGCACAGTTGTCTTTCTATGTCGGCATCAAGGAATGGGAAAAACTGCCGAAGGAATATCAGGCTGCACTTGAAGTCGCCACCTACGAAGCGCATACGGTCATGCAAGCTGAATACGATGCACGCAATCCGACGGCATTGGCGCGATTGCTGAAAAATGGCGTGAAGTTGCATTACTTCTCGAAAGACATCATGGCAGCGGCATACAAGGCAGCAACCGAAGTGTATGAGCAAGAGGCGAGCAAGAATGCCAAGTTCAAGACAATTTACGAACCTTGGAAACGTTTCCGTCGTGATGAGGCAGAATGGTTCTCTGTCGCAGAAGCGCAGGTTCTGAATTTCATGATCAGTCATAAATAAGAACCGGCATCTTGAAACAAAAAACCGCTGCTCATTGCAGCGGTTTTTTTATGGAGCTTCAGTTCAATTTATTTCTTGTTGCTGTCCGTTGAAAAATCCAAATGCGGCGTATTGTCATCACTTGTGGAAGAGTCAGAAGAATTATCCGGCGCCGGTGCTTCAATCTGCAAGTCGATATGCTCTTTCATATCGGTTTTCTTGGCGATTGATACCACGTTCGGGAAGGCGATAATCAGGCCTACCATGATTACCTGTATCAAAACAAACGGGATCGCACCCCAATAAATATCCGACGTCTTTACTTCCTTCGGTGCGACCGAGCGCAAATAAAACAGCGCGAAACCGAATGGTGGATGCATGAAGGATGTCTGCATATTCACGCCGAGCAGCACACCGAACCAGATCAGGTCGATGCCGAGCTTGTCCGCTACCGGCCCGACCAGCGGCACCAGGATGAAAGCCAGTTCGAAGAAATCGAGGAAGAAGGCAAGAAAGAAGAACAGCAGGTTGACCACAATCAGGAAACCGATGTTGCCACCCGGGAGCGATGACAGCAAATGCTCAACCCACAAATCGCCGTTGACACCGCGGAAGATCAGCGAGAACACAGTCGAGCCGATCAGGATGAAGATGACGAAGCAGGATAGTCGGGTGGTCGAATTCATCGCTTGCTTCAGTAGATCGAACGACAGGCGGCGATTCAGCAGCGCCAGTACCAAGGCGCCCAACGCACCCATGCCGCCGCCCTCGGTCGGCGTGGCGACACCGATGAATATCGTACCCAGCACCAGAAAAATCAACGTGAGCGGCGGGATCAGCACGAACACGACTTTCTCCGCCATGCGCGACAACAGGCCGATTTTCAGGTAGCGATTCGCCAACGCCAAAACGAAGGCTGCAAAGATGCCGATCGCCGCTGCGAAGATGCCGACTTCATCCGCCTCGGCATTGGGATGACCCGCGCCGTAGAATTTTGCGAAGCCGACAGCAATTGCGATGGTAATGCCGATCAACACTGCTAGCGAAACGATACCGCTGCTGCCGTTGGGTTCGCGCAGGTTGCGCGCTTCCGACGGCAGCGCAGGAACCCATTGCGGCCGGAATATCGACACCCCCAACACATAACCTGCATACATCACAGTGAGAAGCAGTCCCGGAGCAAAGGCAGCTTGATACATGTCGCCAACCGAGCGGCCCAATTGATCAGCCATTACGATCAGTACGAGTGACGGCGGTATGATTTGCGCCAGCGTGCCGGAAGCGGCGATGATGCCGGTTGCAATTCTCTTGTCATAACCATAGCGCAGCATGACCGGCAGCGAAATCAATCCCATCGAGATGACCG
This sequence comes from Burkholderiaceae bacterium, assembly GCA_036560485.1. GTDB lineage: Bacteria > Pseudomonadota > Gammaproteobacteria > Burkholderiales > Burkholderiaceae_D > DATBRC01. The sequence continues at coordinate 48,569 of DATBRC010000049.1, read as the reverse complement.
ATGCTGCAACGACGCCCGTTGTTGCAGCGAGCAATGCACCGACGAAAATAACGGCATACGCGACACCGCCACGTACTGCACCGAATAACTGCCCGATGGTATCGAGCAGATCCTCGGCCATGCCTGATCGTTCCAGTATCAGGCCCATGAAGGTGAAGAATGGAATCGCCAGCAGCGTTTCGTTAGCCATGATGCCGAAGATGCGGTTCGGCAGCGCTTGCAGCAACTCAGGTGTTAACAAGCCGAGCTGGATGCCGACAAAGCCGAAGAACAAGCCATTGGCAGCCAAGGAAAATGCGACCGGAAAACCCAGCAACAGGAAGATCACCAGCGTTGCAAACATGATTGGCGCCATGTTTGCGATCAGGAATGCGGTCATTGTTTTGTCTCCTGCTGATGAGCTGCATCATCGAGGCGGTCGAAGCCGCAGCTTGCAGCCTTGATTGCCTCGATTTCTTCTTCCGGTGTGGATCCTTGTTTTTCGAATGCGCTGGCGTCCACCATGCCCATTAAATAACCGACTCGTTTGATCAGCTCCGAGATCCCTTGCAAACTCAGAAGCAAGAATCCGATCGGGATCAATATCTTGGCGGGCCACAGAATCAGTCCACCGGAATTGCCCGACATTTCCTTGCTGGTGAAGGACAGGTAGGCAAAGGGAATCGCGTAATACAGAATAACCAGCGTCATCGGCAGCAGGAAAAAGAGGAAGCCGAATACATCGATCCAGACTTGCGTGCGTTTGGAAAACCGGTCAGCAACGACATCAATCCGCACATGCTCGTTGCGACGCAATGTATAAGAAGACGCCAGCAGAAAAATCGCCGAAAACAAATACCATTGAATTTCCAGCCATGCGTTGGAACTCATGTTGAAGCTGTAGCGAATGATGGCGTTGCCACTGCAAATCAGCACGGCGGCGAGCAAGGCCCAACTGATGCCTTGTCCGATTATTTCGTTGAGCCTGTCTATCAATTTGGACAATGTGAGCAGGGGTTGCATAGATTGTCGCCTCCAATGCGGATATGGAAAATATGGCAAGTGGCAAATGCCTGTTTTTATTCTCTCTCTAAAACAAGAGAGAGGCGCGCTCCTGTCTAGATAATTCCGTGGGCTGCACAGTGATTATAGAGCAAGCGTATTTATTTCTCGTCGGTATTTTGTTCTTGTTTTGCAAGTAGTAATACTTAGAAGACAAGATAGTGACCGATAAACCAGAATTCATCCCTAGGACTAGCATACTGCATGTATCTATGGAATCCCATATTTATGGGATGGTTCACGCAAGCTCTCTATGGTGTAATTAATCCCCAATAGAGTGTCCTACCGATCAAGCATATGCAGCCTTTTTTAACTTTCAGTACTTACATAGATGGCGACCATCCGGATGTCGCAAGAAAGGCGGCAGAGCTCGCTGCCGGATGTGCGTCTGAAGAAGAGATCGTAAAAAGCTGTTTTGAATTTGTGCGCGATTCGATCAAGCACAGCTGGGATTTCAAACTGAATCCGGTCACATGCAGTGCTTCCGATGTGCTGATGCATGGAACCGGCTATTGCTTCGCAAAGAGCCATCTATTGGCAGCGCTGTTACGAAAAAATGGCATTCCAACCGGATTGTGCTATCAGCGCGTGGCAATTGATCCAGACAACGCACAATTTTGTCTGCATGGATTAAATGCAGTATATCTGAAGAATCATGGCTGGTATCGCGTGGATGCAAGAGGTAACAAGCCGGGAGTCGATGCGCAGTTCACTCCGCCGAAAGAAGTATTGGCATTTACAGGTTTGGTAGAACCGGCCAGAGATTTGCCGGAAATATTGTCGGAGCCATTGCCGCAAGTCGTGCATGCGTTAACCACCTATAAAACGGTGTTGGATGTCGCAAAAAATCTTCCTGATGTTGATCATTTCGACTAATGACGAATATAAAGCATTTTGAACATGATAATCCTGTACAACTTATTTAATAGGAACAGTATGTTATTGAATCTAAAAAATCTAAAGCATCGCATTTTTATCAAAAATAAAATCAAGCCGCTAGAACGCTTTACCAAAGATATTCAGTGGACCGGCAATTTCAATGCGCCTGAAGCCTACTATGATTATTATTTTGTGGATCGGGATATCGGCATTGTCGGTGAAATAAGCGGTGGCCTGTCACCGTTGCTGGACACCTTTTATGTATGCGAGATTAAAGTCCCGGTCAAGCATCAACGAGATGATTACGAGGTATCAATGCTGGCAAATATCGCTGAATTTTATGGCGTACCGATTACACCATTACATGGAATTGACGGGAGAATTCTTGAAAGAATATCCAGGAAATCTGTTGGAAATTTTCAGCTCAATGCACAAATCAATTCAGAGGAAATGTCTGCGGAAATATTGAAATGGCGTCACTGAAGAACGAAATTCGAATTACCTCAAACGAACTGGTTTCGTAGATAACAAAATTCAAGTATGTGTCATCAGGATAGCAAAGTATTCATGCGCTCAAGTTCGCGCGTGCCGAGCTTGACTTCCTTGATGATCCAGTCGCGGAACACTTGAACTTCCGCGCGCGGTGACGGCGATTCATCAATCAGCCAATACGCATAGTCGCTGTTGCCGAGCCGCGTGTCGCCGAGCGCAACCAGCCGGCCATCCTTCAACATGGGCAATACCAGCGCGACGCGCCCTAACGCAACACCATGTCCCTCTATCGCCGCCTGGATTACCTGGTCATATTGATTGAGGTGTAGATAGGCTTTCGGTTTCGCATCCGGCAAACCGGTGGCGGTTAGCCAATTGGACCATCGCAGCCACGGCAAAGCGCGCTCGTCGAGCTCCAATAAAACTTCATTCAATAATGCCTTGGGATTTTTGAAGGCGCGTGCGGCCACTTTTTTACTGGCCATCGGCAGAACCTTTTCTCCGAACAGTCTGGTGGCATCAGACGGAACATCAGCTTCGCGTGCGTAGCGGATGGCAAGGTCGATGCCTTCTTTCTTCAAATCCAGCATGCGATTGTTGGCCGATACGCGTACGTCGATGTTCGGGTGCGCCTCTTGAAATGCGCCTAACCTGGGAAGTATCCACAACGATGTCACGCTGATCGATGCGGTAATGGTGACAGAGCGCAGGCGACCGTGTTTATGCAGCGAGTCGCTGTATTCCGCCAAACGATCAAGCCATGGTGATGCGAGGTGCAGCAGCCGTTCTCCTGCTTCTGTCAGGGCGATCGCGCGATGCTTGCGGATCAGGAGCTTTGTGTCGAGGTGTTCTTCCAAAGCTTGAATTTGGCGACTGACGGCAGATTGCGTCAGGCACAAGTCGCTCGCCGCCTGCGTAATGCTCATACGGCGAGCGACGGCGACAAAGCCGCGAATGGCGTCCAGTGGCGGCAAGGTCAATAGTGGGTTACTCATGCGTTGTGCTCATGTGAAGTATGCATAAATTGCGTTTGTAACTATCTTGTCTATCTATAAAATTCATTGCATAGACCATTCTATAGCATGAACACAATACATGTTAAATGATTGATGCACGGACCGATCCTGACAAGGAGCATAAAAATGAATCGCACCTGGAAAACACCTGTTGTTATTGTGATTTGTGGCGGCGTCATCATGGGCATGGCGCTTGGTGTGCGTCATGTGCAGGGTTTATTTCTATTGCCGATGACGTTCGCACACGGTTGGACTCGCCAACAATTCGCACTGGCCATCGCATTGCAAAACCTGGCTTGGGGTTTGCTGATGCCTTTCACCGGCATGATTGCGGATAAGTTCGGTACTGCCAAGGTGTTGCTGGGCGGATGCCTGATGTATGCGGCTGGCCTTTACTTGATGGCGTATTCGACCAGCAGCATTCAACTTTTGTTGACCTGCGGGTTGATGATCGGCGCCGGGTTGTCTGCCACCTCGTTCGGCACCGTATACGGCGCATTGAGCCGATTAGTCGCGCCGGAGCAGCGTGGCTGGGCGCTTGGGCTCGCCGGTGCGGTGGGCGGGCTCGGGCAATTTGCGATGGTGCCTGCTGCGCAAACTTTTATCTCGGGCTTCGGATGGTTGGCAGCGTTGATCATCATGGCTATCGTGATGATGGCGATTTCACCTCTGTCAGCGGGATTGGCGGAGCCGCCTCATGCTGCGCTCGGACAGAAGGACCAGTCATTGCGCCAAGCATTGACAGAGGCGTTTTCTCACAAAGGTTTTTGGCTGCTCAATTTAGGTTTTCTGGCCTGCGGCTTTCAGCTGGCCTTCATCGCCGGCCATCTGCCTGCATACCTGATGGACAAAGGCATGAGCGGACGCAGTGCCGTGGTTGCATTGTCGTTGATTGCGTTGACCAATATTGCAGGCACTTATTACTCGGGCATCCTGGGTACAAAATATCGGCGCAAGCATCTGCTGGCATATAACTATCTGACGCGCTCGATTGTGATCGCTGCATTCGTGCTGCTGCCGCTGTCCGAATGGACGCTGTATCCGTTTGCCATCGTCATGGGTTTGCTGTGGCTGGGAACGGCGCCGCTCACCAATGGCCTGGTATCGCAAGTATTCGGCGTGAAGTATCTGACCACCTTGTTCGGCTTTGTCTTTGTCGGTCACCAGATCGGCGGCTTTCTAGGTGCATGGCTGGGCGGCGTTGTATTCGATGCGACCAAGTCGTACGACCTGGTCTGGTTCGGCGCGATCGCGCTTGGCCTGGTAGCGGCAGCATTGCACTGGCCGATCGATGACCGCCAGGTTGTACGTTTGCAGACCGCTTGATGATGGAGATAGTAATGGCGCATCAATACATTTCTACAGCCTTGCTATTGATTGCCCAAGTGCTGATCGGCGGCTGGGCATTCATGAAAATGCTGGACCCGGACATGATGCTGGATATATTGCGAGCGTTTACGTTTTGTTGATCTATCGGATTTAAGTTTAACGACTATAGGACTTATGCATTGCGTTCCCTCTCCCACATCAGTGGGAGAGGGCTAGGGTGAGGGTTACGGCGGTCGCATTGAATCAATCATTTGAAGCAACCTCTACTTGCCCTCACCCCAACCCTCTCCCACTGATGTGGGAGAGGGAGTAACTGTGTAATTCCTAAACTAAAAGGAATATTGCATGCCCAACTACACAAAAGGCGTTTTGTTTTGTTTGATTGCGACTATTTCATGGGGCGCAATGTTCCCGGTGATGAATAGTGCGTTGCTGCACATCGATCCGTTTACTTTTACGTCATTGCGCTATTTGATTGCCGGGCTTGCCTTTCTCGCCTTGCTGATATGGCGCGAAGGTACGGCTGCATTACGAATGACGGGCGAGCGGGTCGGCCTTGCATGGTTTTTCGGGACCGCTGGTTTTGCTGGTTTTGGGTTTCTGGTATTTCTTGGTCAGCAGTTGGCCGGAAAAGAAGGAGCGCTAACAGCTTCCATCACGATGGCGACACAACCGATGCTTGGATTGCTCGTCAACTGGATGATTCGGAAGATTGCGCCTCCGGTTTATTCTTTCTTGTTCATTCTCTTGTCATTCTGCGGTGTGATCCTTGTCGTGACAAAAGGCGATCTGCTTTTGTATATACATGAGCCGCAGAGCCTGACGTCCAACCTATTGATTTTGCTGGGCGCGCTTTGCTGGGTCACGTATACGATAGGCGCGACATTTTTTCCAAAATGGTCGCCTTATAAATATACGACCGTGACAACCGCTCTCGGGCTCACCAGCGTTTTTACGATCAATGGAATTTTGTATCTCACCGGCACAGTGGCAGTTCCCTCGCTACAAGGGCTTATATCCATTCTTCCGCATCTGGCGTATATGTCGTTGATCGCAGGTTTTGTAGGCGTGCTCAGCTGGAATATCGGGAACAAAATACTGACACCACTCAATGGCGTATTGTTCATGGATGTGGTTCCGCTGACTGCCTTTATTATTTCATCGCTTCAGGGTGTGGTTCCCGTCCACGCTCAGTTATTGGGCGGCAGCTTTACGGCATTGGCGCTTATATTGAACAATCTGTATTTGCGAACGCGTCAAACAGGCACCAAGAAAATTCTAACAACAGAAGTCAGCCGTATTTGAAATGCATTGTGATGGACATCGACGGCCCCATCTTCATGCGTGGTATGTCAATATTTCAGGGATGCGGAAACGTACGCATCCCTGAATCATTCGGAAAATTAATGTGGCTGTTACCCTTTCTTATGCAGACGGTTGGGCAATGTCGGAAAGCGCATCTCCAACGCATTGTGTTTCACCCGATTGGCTAAGGTCGCCGAGCGTGACAATCCCTACCAGGCGCTTATCGCGATTGACGACAGGAAGACGACGTACCTGCAACTCTCCCATATTCTGTGCAACCGATTCGACATCCTCATCTTCAAAGCAATATTTGATATCTTGCGTCATGATTTCACTAATTTTGGTGTCGCCAGTCTTCCCATGTGCAAGGCCGCGGATCACGATATCGCGATCGGTCGCCATTCCAACTAACTTGTCATTTTCCGCCACTGGAATTGAACCGCAATCGCATTCTTCCATCATCTTGGCAGCTTCAATAATGCTTTGATTGGGATTGCTTACACGGACATCTCGTGTCATGACATCTGCTACTTGCATAATATTTCTCCTTTCGAAATAAAAATCATTGTGGTGTTTAGCATGAGATTTGAAGCCCATTACAACCTATCCCATTTTCAAAATGTTCAATGCGAGGAGAAATGACAGACCCGCCTAACCGTAGATGACGAAAGCTTTTTGATTCTCTAATGGGACGTCAAACTGCGATGACGAAAGGAGGCCAAATTCCGTTGCCCTGTACGCGATAAACTGCCTCTAATTCTCCACATTAAAAACCTATATGACTTGCCACAGAATCGTAAAGTTCGTTATGCAGTCAAAGATAAAAAAATAAATCTCCCATTGCATTTGATTATTCTCAAAGTCATTGCGGGCTTGCAGCTTTATGTTCGCAATACATAAGTCCCGGGTGCATCTGCTAATGCATCGCCCATGGGAGGAGGTTTGATTTTTTTGCCGGAACGTTTCGCTAGCCATGCTTCCCATGCCGGCCACCAAGAACCTTCGTGGCGAGGCATTCTTGCATGCCAGGTTTCCGCATCGATATAGGGTTCGTCAGCTGCATGCGTGTTGATTTGATAGCTGCGATGCGGATGGCCTGGCGGTGACACCACGCCGGCATTATGCCCGCCCGATGTCAGTAAAAACGTCACTTCAGTGTCGGAAAGCAGCAGAAGTTTAAAGGCAGAGCGCCATGGTGCGACATGGTCCGTAATAGTGCCAACGGCAAAGATGGGGATGTGAATATCGGTCAGGGCAATATGATGTCCATTGGTAAGATAACGCCCCTCTGCCAGATAATTATGCAGGAACAGTTGATGCAGATATTCTGAATGCATGCGATACGGCATGCGTGTTGCATCGGCGTTCCATGCCATCAAATCGTTTTTATGTTCAGGTATGCCCAATAAATAATGATTGAGCCGACGCGACCAAATCAAGTCATTGGAACGTATCAATTGGAATGCGCCAGCCATTTGTTTTGAGTCGAGATAGCCTTGACGCCACATGATCGCTTCCAGAAAACTGACTTGGCTTTCATCAATAAACAGGGAAAGTTCTCCCGGTTCTTCAAAGTCCACCTGCGAAGCGAATACGGTCATGCTGGCCAGCCGCGGATCATGGTCACGCGCCATGCTTGCTGCGGCTATGGTCAACAACGTGCCTCCCAGACAATAACCAACGGCATTGACTTGCGGCGCACCGGTGATTTTTGTCACGACATCGATGGCGTCCATGATTCCAAGCTTGCGATAATCTTCCATCGATAAATCCCGATCTTCGGCAGTCGGATTGGTCCAGGAGATCATGAAAACCGTGTAGCCCTGATCCACCAGATATTTAACCAATGAATTTTCCGGGGAGAGATCAAGAATGTAATACTTCATGATCCACGCAGGGACAAAAAGCAAAGGGACCGCATGCACGTTCGGCGTTGCCGGCTCATACTGAAGCAGCTCCATCAACCTGTTGCGAAAGACCACTTTGCCGGGAGTGACGGCCAGATTTTTGCCAACCTTGTATGGATTATCTCCTTCTTCCGCCTGCCAATTGTTGTCGGCCAAGCGGCGTTCCCAATCGGCAAATGCATTGACTGCGCCGCGCATCAAATTGGTACCTCGCTCGTGCATCGTTTCTTCCAAAACAACGGGGTTAGTCAAAACAAAATTCGATGGCGCGCACATATCCAGCAATTGGCGGATGGTAAAGGTCACGACCTCTTGATGATGTTCTGTGACGCCATGGACTCCGGTCGTGGCGCGATGCCACCATTGCTGGTTCAATAAAAATCCTTGCGAAATCGCATTGAATGGCCAGCGCCGCCATTGTGGCGCGATGAAGCGTTTATCTTGCGGCAATGGCTCAATGCATGGCTCAGGCTGTTCTTGTGAACCAATGTGTGCCGCTGCTTCTGTGGTGTATCGGAGCCAGCGCCAATATTTTTGCCATCCGGTCTGGATTAACCTCTGTTGTTTAGACGGTGACAGATCCAGGTGCACCAGCCAATCAAAGTAAGCGTTGGCCAATGCGCCGGGAGAGATGTTGCCGGTAAATTTTCCCAGTATTGCATTAAAAGTCAGATCAATATTGTCGGAAGAGTAGTGATACTCCGGATATTCCCTGGTAAATACGCCGAGCCATTCGCTTGCCAAGCGTTCGAAACCAATATTCTTGGTGCCTTTTGTATTCATGGATGTGTGTCTTTGCACATGGATTTGAGTAGAAGTAATAAATGCGATTTATCTTTGTTGATTATCATAAGTCTTCATGAATGCATGCCTTTGCGATGCATCAACTCACATAAGACTAAAAATCTTTATGAACGGCATCATGTTTTGCGGGCGGGTATTGATGAGGATGGGATGGATGCAAAGGGTAGCAATCCATATCCATAAAATGGATGAGGCCGGTTTTAAATGTGCCGGATTGTGCTCGACTGTGCTCCTGTCAAAAAGATAGTGAACAGGTTCTAAGTTGAGTGATGCCGCTTAAAAAATCGGATAGAAAATGTGGGCGCCTGCCGAGAGCTACATTCCCTTGAACAGGTGCGAATAGAGCCGGCTGACAATTAGTTTGTCAGGATGGCCTTTTAAGGTGAGCGTCAGCTTGCCGGATTCATGGCGTAGTGCGCAATCAACCGCGTCGCAACGCACGATCGTGCCGCGATGGATTTGCCAAAAGCGTTGTTGGTCAAGTTGCGGATGCAATTCTCGCAGCGAAATTCTAATCAAATGTTCACGTCCCATGGTCACTACTCGCACGTATTTGTCGGCAGCCTCAAAGTACAACACATCGTCTACCGGCACCATGGTAATGGTATTGCCGGCGCCGGCCTGAATGACGCGCAAAGGAACGGCAGTTGACGCTGCGTTGGCCGATGCATGGGCGCCGGTATTGAACAGTCCGCGCAGTTGAGCCATGACGGTTTCCAGAGCAGGTTCTACGGACGGCATTTGCACGCGTTGCTTCAGCGCAGCTTGCAGTCGTGCGCATGTTTGTGCCAGTCGCTCCGGTTGCACGGGCTTCAGCAAATAATCGACCGCTGCACGCTCGAAAGCTTGCAGTGCGTATTTGTCATAAGCGGTCACGAACACAATCAACGGGAATGGTTTGCCGGTTTCCGGCCAATCTTCGGCTAATGCCTGTACTGCTTCGATCCCTGTCATGCCAGGCATGCTGATGTCGAGGAATAGAACATCGGGTTGAATTGCGAGCCCCTGTTCTACCGCTGCCTCGCCATCCACCACGCTCGCGCAGATGTGCAGCTCGGGCCACAGTTTGACAAGTTCGGCTTGCAGGTTCGCTGCTAGCAAGGGCTCATCTTCAGCAATCAAAGCAGTGATGTTCATGGGCGAGATGGTGTTGGTGAAACAATCAGTTTCGACATCGGAAGATGTATTGTAGCCAATGTGCCGCCTTCTTTATCATCTATGGAAATGAGTTCGAGTTTGGCGTCATTGCCATACAAGGTACCGATTCGCTCACGCACTTGCTGCAAGCCGAAGTTGGTTCCATTGCTTGCAAGCTTACCCAGGCCGACACCGGTGTCGCGTACGCTGAGTAATAATGCATCGCCTTCGTGCCGTGCGGCGACTTCGATTTTTCCGCCTTGTATCTTGGGCTCCAATCCATGCTTGATTGCATTCTCAACCAGCGGTTGCATGAGAAGAGGCGGTACAGGCAGGGCAGCCAGATCGGCAGGAAGATCAAGTTTGAACTGCAGGCGTTGCCCCATCCGTACTTGCATCATGTCGAGATAGTCACGGATGCGGTCGAATTCCGTCGATAGCGGATGCGAACCGGTGCGCGATGCTTCAAGTGTAGCGCGCAGGAATGAAATCATCCGATCGAGCATCTCTTGCGCACGCGGCGGATTCAGACCGATCAGCACACGCAGGTTGGCCAGCGTGTTGAACAACATGTGCGGCTCCAGTTGCGACTCCAGCATCTTGAGCTGGTTTTCGGCTGCTGTGCGCATCGCTGCTTGAGTATGCGCTTCCAGGATCGCCATGCGGGCGCGCGCATAAAAGAAGTAGACGCAACCAAGAGACAAAACAGAGACGACTGCCATGCTCAAAATAAACGAATGCATATCATGGATGATCGCACCCGGTGCCCTGTGCACGCCGGTAAGCATGTCGCCGATTGCGAGTCCGGTAAAGTAACCGGCGATACCTGAAGCCAGAATCCAGGGCGTCATTAACTTCCAGCCCGGCCAAATGTGTTGCGCATTAAAACTATTTGGATCGTTCTTGCGTACACGATAGGACAAAACATAACGTCCCGCATCGACCAGCGCTTGAATGATCCAACCGATGCAAAGCGAATAAAGCAATGTAATGCGGAATGGCTCACGCAACATCGTACTGAAAAACCAAGCACAGCCCAGCGCGACGGGAACGCCGATTACCAACATGCGCCAAAGGCACCTCAGTGTGTATTGAAAAGGGCGCATGCGTTCGACTTATGTAACGGCAGAACGGTGCGAAATGCCCAACATACTTTGCCGTGCACGCAATTCTTCCGTGGTGTTGCCTTCGCCATGTGGCGCCCATCCTGGCGGCATAAACAAATGTCCTAAGAAGGCGCGCACGCTACGCGCAGCTCGCAGATCGCGTAGCAGCTTGATCCATTCGAAGAACTCCACTTTTAAAATATTGTTGCTGGTCAGTGGATCCACCAATCCGTAGCGGCACGGCAGATCGTCGCGTTCCTTCACATAAGTGCCGAACATGCGGTCGAAGATAATCAGTACGCCGCCATAATTCGCATCCAGGTATTCCAGGTTGGCGGCATGATGGACTCGATGCGAAGAAGGCGTGTTCAGGATGCCTTCCAGCCAGCCCAGTTTCGGAATCCAGGTTGCATGAATCCAGAATTGATACAACAAGTTCAACGACAGCACGGCGAATACAGTACGTGGATTAAAGCCCAGCCAGATCAGTGGCACGAAGAAGAGCGCGGTGCCTGTGAGTTTGCTCAGCAAACCGACGCGTAGTGCGGCGGACAGATTCAGTTCGTTGGGTGAGTGGTGTACTGCATGGTTATTCCAGAACCAGCGTACTCTGTGCGCAGCGCGATGAAACCAGTAATAACAGAATTCCTGTCCGACAAATAACAGCAAGACTGTTAGCCAGCCGTCAAGTTGAATCGTTGTCAAGCGATGCTGGTACGCCAAACGTACCAAAGGCGTTGCAATCGATAGAGGCAACAGGATGTTGACCGTGATACGCGCCACCAAATCAAATGCGGAGACGCCAAATGCGCGCCAGTCGTAATGTTGACGGCGTGACAGGACGATCGCTTCCATCAGTGCAAAAACAAGCACTGCAGGCGTAGCAACAAATAGCAGGAACTTCTCAATTGGATACATGGCTCGACTCCATTCGAAGTAGGAAGAGTGTAACAAGGGGTTGTCGGCTGCGCAATTTGTTATGCCTGTCAGTTGGCCATGCCAGGTTGCATCGCATGGCGTGCTGCATTCCACATTGCCACGCCGCGGCCCAAAAAGATGCCGCTAAACGAGCCATAGGCAAAGCTCACTGCAATCGCAAAGGTTGTATTTGCCACCAGTCCGTGGTCCATTGCCAATGCAATGCCTACACTGAATTTGGTAGCGAATAATCCGAGAATGAGCATCATCGGTATCCAGCTGCCCGGCATAATTAATTTCTGATCCGGTTCTGACCAACTGATATTTCTCCATATCTCGATGGTGTTGGAAATCGCCAGTGCTGTTGCAACTGCGGCGGCCCATGCTGCCAGTGCGAGCGGTTGAGTAAATACCGAGATAACGCCGAACAGCGATAGTACGATCATCACGATGGGTATCACTATCGCGCTACGTAATGTTCTGCGCCGTGTAAAGGATTGCGAGATACCGATTGCGATTAAAACGGCAAGCAACATCCAAACCCAGCGTGGAATATTTTGAAGGATATGCATAAACATGATTGGCTCCTTGGTTTGTCAAAGTGATATTGAATTGGACTCATTTTTACCTCTTCAAGTGATATATACGAGCTCATTGAGACCAAGCCGCAAAAGCCGTCGTGAAATGTCATTAATACGCCGCGAGCTGCATGCGTCATCATGCAAAAGATGGGTTTGCAAGAGGGATGTCGGAATATTTTTATTTCGTTGCCTTAACGCGACAGTGAAGATTATGGCGTCCAACTGAACCGGTCTAAAATGATGTCACGCACAAATGATTGAGGGATGAGAATAATTCACCCGATTGATTAGAGGCATATTCGTGTTGAAGGTAACTCGTTTCATTTTGTAGAACTGTCCAGATTGTGAGAATGCGCCGACCCGGTCAGCATTAAGCAAGTATCAACAGCTTTAAGGAATTGAAAGTGGCGAGTCTTCATGAAAACGCTTTAACAATCCAACTGCGCGCCGAAATAGGCGAGTTGGAGAAGCGACTCGAAGATGCCAATCAATATTGCTACAAAAAAAATGAAGAATGCAGCCGACTAAACAAGGCGTTAGAAGCGGCCAATCAATTACAAAAATCTTGGAAGGCAACAAATCTGGACGAGCTTCTTGAAACGTTCGGGAAGTTGCTGTTTTCTTTTCCTGGGGTTGAAGGATGTGTGGTTCATCTGGCACAAGAATCCGGCGCGACGTTAGTAATGAAATATGTGAGCTTGCCGAGGGAATTTTCTGACATTGAAAACACATATCAAGGTTTTCAGTATCGAATCGATCAAGACGACGTGAATGCGCAAGTGTTCAAAACCGGCAAACCCGCACGTGTCTGTGCTGAAAATCTGGGGAACTTCGCAGAGACCACTCGGATGCGCTTTGAACGCTGGAAGATGCGCAGCAAGCTCGTCGTGCCACTTGCCATGCACCACAAGGATGGAACGACACAGCAGATTGGCACGATAGCGCTATTTAGCCTAAGCAGTGAACTTGACGCACAGTTGGCAGAACCAATCGAGCTGCTCGGCAGTACGTACGCGCCGCAGATTCATATTCATTGGCAATATCAACAGGCCGTCGAGCGAAGACAAGTAGTAGAGGGAATGTCTGCGGAAATTCAGCAATTTATCCGGTATATCACCGAAATGAATAGCCTCACGTCTGTGGACCAGGTATATGAATCGATAGGCAAGGAATTCATCCAGCGCTTCCATTTTGATCTGGCCAATATCTTGCTATCCGACGGCAAGGAACTTGCGATGGTGCACACGTCGTTTAGCCAGCCATTCAAACATCTTGATGCGGAATGGGAGCCTTTTCGCGTTGCGGTGAAATACTCTCTGGATATTCGCGACGGCCAAACACCTCTTATTTTTTCGAACAATTTGCGATTTATGATAGATGACACCATGAAGGTACTGCATCTTCCGATGTCTGAGAAAGACAAGCGCGCACTGGAACTATGCAGGACGCCGCGTACTTTCCTTATTCTCCCTATCCGATTAAATGGTGAAGCGATCGGTGTGATGTGGCTCGTCTCTTTGAGTGAGCCGCTGCCTCTTTCGGAATCGGAATTGACGCTGATTGATTTGTTAAGTTCCTTTATCAGCACAGCGATCAGAAACGCACAGGTTCATACAATGGTTGAACAGCAGAATGCGGAGATCGATTCGCTGAACCATGATCTGCAAAGCAAAATCAATCTGCTGGATCAGGTTGCGCGAAAAGACCATCTGACCGGGTTGAATAATTTCGGCAATTTTGAAGAAGAGTTCAAGCGCCGAACCAGCGAATATTCCAGGTCAACATCTGATGCCAATCTTTCTATCATTCTTGTCGATATCGATCATTTCAAATTGTTTAACGATACATACGGCCATCCCGCCGGCAACGAAGTCTTGCGGGAAGTGGCGGTAAGAATAGTGAAAGCGGTAAGAGATATGGACTTTGTGGCGCGGTATGGCGGCGAAGAATTTGCCATCTTGCTGCCGCACTGCAGTCTTTCAGATGCTGCTGCAATTGCTGAACGCATTCGACTAAGCATGGCTGAACAGCCGTTTATCATTGACGGCAAACAAAACCACATTACGGTCAGCGGAGGGTATGCGCAGTTTAATAAATGCGAGAATCCGCGTGACCTGTTATGCAGAGCCGACTCAGCACTTTACAGTGCAAAAGATCTAGGGCGCAACCGTATCGAAAAAGCTGTTGATATGTTGAAAGAATCAGTCAGCTGAAAGGTAGGCGTTATCGTCACTCGTGCGTCACGGGCGACTGTCAAGTTAAGCAAGCTGTTGGCGTACACGCTTGATTGCAGCAAGCACTTGGCCAGGCGCGGTGCCGCCGACATGATCACGCGCAGCGATCGAGCCATCCAATGTCAATACATTGAAAACATCCAGCTCAATCAACGCAGAGAACTCTTGCAGTTCATCTAGCGTCAAGTCGACCAGATCACATTGATTGTCGACACACTTGCGCACCGCGCGTGCGACGGCTTCATGCGCATCGCGGAACGGCAGTCCCTTCTTCACCAGGTAATCAGCCAGGTCGGTTGCGGTCGCATAACCTTGCAGCGCTGCTGCACGCATCGCATCGGCCTTGACGGTAATGCCGCGTGCCATGTCGGCAAAAATACGCAACGTGTCGGTCACGGTATCGACCGTATCGAACAGCGGTTCCTTGTCTTCCTGATTATCCTTGTTGTAAGCCAATGGCTGACCTTTCATCAGGGTCAGCAATGCGACTAAATGGCCGTTGACACGGCCGGTTTTGCCGCGTGCCAGTTCGGGCACATCGGGATTTTTCTTTTGAGGCATGATGGATGAACCGGTGCAGAAGCGATCGGCGATATCGATGAAGCCGACACGCGGGCTCATCCAGATCACCAGCTCTTCCGACATGCGCGAAATGTGCGTCATGATCAGTGCAGCAGCTGCGCAAAATTCAATCGCAAAGTCACGATCCGATACCGCGTCGAGCGAGTTATGGCACACGTCTTCAAATCCCAACAGTTGCGCAACTTGTGCACGATCGATCGGGAACGTGGTGCCGGCCAAAGCAGCAGAGCCCAGCGGCAAACGATTGACGCGTTTGCGGCAATCGGCCATGCGTTCGGCATCGCGCCCGAACATTTCGACATAGGCCAGCATGTGATGGCCGAAGGTCACAGGTTGCGCCACCTGCATATGGGTAAAGCCGGGCAGGATGGTATGCGCATGCTGTTCTGCCAGATCGAGCAGGGACAGACGGAATTCGCGCAGTAATGCAGTGATATCGTCAATCGCGGCACGCACATACAAGCGGATATCGGTCGCGACCTGGTCATTGCGCGAGCGGCCAGTGTGCAGGCGCTTGCCGGCGTCGCCAACCAGTTCGGTCAGGCGCTTTTCAATATTCAGGTGGACATCTTCCAGATCGAGCAGCCATTCAAACTTGCCGGAGGCGATCTCTTCCTTGATTTGCGCCATGCCGCGCTGGATATCGGCCAAGTCCTGCTTGCTGATGATGCCACTGCCGGCTAGCATTTCGGCATGTGCAAGCGAGCCTTCGATGTCAAATTGCGCCAAACGCTTGTCGAAGAAGACAGAAGCGGTGTAACGTTTGACTAAATCGGAGACCGGTTCGGAAAAACGCGCCGACCAGGCTTCGCCTTTTTTAGAGAGTTGTGCTGTCATGTTGGGAGTGGTTCAATGTCCTGATGAATATATGATTATAAAACAAGCTGCCCGCTTATACTCCGTACCATAACAACAATCATTCAATGACATGCCCCTGACCGCAGAGCCAAGCGAAGTGCCGATCGAGATCGTCATCCCCGATTGCTGCAACATCGGGGTGGTGTTTCGCACCCTTCTGGCAGTCAATGGTGTGGTATTGATGGCGATTTTGCTGCGGACGACCGGTTTCAAGGCTGGTTTGCAGGAATTTGTCGAAACATCGATGCTGGTCGAACTGTCCTGCCTGGCATCTCTGGTTGCGCTATGCGGCGTGCGGCAGATTGTCAAAACGATCCCGTTGTGGGCACAGCGTTTACTGAGCGCTTTGGTGCCTGCCGTTGTTACATCGTTGATCATTCGGTTTCTGTCATTGAATACATGGTTTCTGGACAGTTTCACCCATTTGACCAATATTGGCGGCATGCTGGCGGCCGGCCTGTTTGGTATCGCATTGCAGCATTACTTTGAGTTGCGTACGCGTGCTTTTTCGCCTGCGTTGGTAGAAGCGCGGTTGCAAGCACTGCAAGCGCGCATACGTCCCCATTTTTTATTCAATAGTCTGAACGCAGTGTTGTCGTTGATCCGTACCGAGCCGAAGCGGGCAGAGACGACGCTGGAAGATTTGGCGGATTTGTTCCGTGTACTGATGCGCGATGCGCGCGACATGACAACGCTGGAGCAGGAGATTCGTTTATGCCGGCAATATTTGTCGATTGAAAAGGTGCGGCTGGGAGAGCGTCTGCAAGTGAAATGGGAGGCGACCAACGTCACCGACTCTGTTTTGCGCAAGGCGCAGATTCCTTCATTGTTGTTGCAACCATTGCTGGAAAACGCTGTGCACTACGGTATCGAGCCGTCGGCGGAACCGGCGCTTATTCAAATCAAGCTGGACCGGACATTGGATCGCATTGAAATTGCAATAACCAATCCTTATTACGGCGGCGATGCGGCATCCGAAGGTAACCACATGGCATTGAATAATATTCGCGAGCGCTTGGCACTTTTGTATGATGTGGAGGCACAGATGACAACCTCTGCGGCGAATGGATTTTTTGAGGTGCGGTTACGTTTCCCTTATGTGAAGGTGACGCAATGACTCCGCGTATTTATATTATCGATGATGAGGCACCGGCACGCGCCAGGATGAAGACATTGCTGTCGGATATTGCTGCCGAATGCCCGCATCAATTAGTAGGCGAGGCAGGTCAGGCGCAAGCTGCACTTGACGGCATCGCCACGACCAAGCCCGATATTGTTTTGCTGGATGTGCAGATGCCGGGGATGACAGGTCTTGAGCTTGCCTCTCATTTAGCTAAAGACCCTGCAGGTGCACCGCTGATCATCTTTGTCAGTGCATTCGATGAATATGCAATCAAGGCATTTGAAGTGCATGCGCTCGATTATCTGTTGAAACCGGTGCGGTCGACACGGCTGGCCGAAGCAATCCGGCGCGCCAGCAAGCTGGGTCCGCATGCGCAATCGCAGACCGGAGCAGTCACAGCAGCAAGCGTTGCACTGCAGGCTAAGCGCAGGAATTTTTCTGTGCAAGAGCGAGGCCGTTTATTGCTGGTGCCGATCGTTGATGTGGTGTATCTGAAGGCAGAAGCCAAGTATGTGACGCTGCGTACCAGGATGCGTGAATATTTGATTGAAGAATCGCTGAATTCAATTGAAGAAGAAATGGCGGATACGTTCTTGCGCGTGCATCGCAATGCGCTCGTCGCGCGCAATGCGATCATCGGTGTGGAACGCGCCGTGCATCCGATCGATGCAGAAAGCGAGCAAGATAAATCGCAGGAGAAGGCGCAAGAGACTTGGCAAGTCATCCTGCGCGATGTGGATGACCGTTTGCCGATTTCACGCCGTCAGTGGTCTGTAGTGAAGGCGCTGGTGCGTTAAATCAGAGTGAACTCAGCAGCAAGTTGTCGGGTTGTTTTAATCGATGTTGTCTTCTTGTATTTATATTTCACTAATTGTTGCGTTTGATATTAATCAAAGCCTTTGATAATGAATATCTGACACATTCAAAATCCTCTCTACTCTCTCTTTAGAGAGTCCAAGTTGTCATATAACCTCAATTTAAATTTCTGATGTGGCGCATATATTCTCTTTGTGGCACTCTTTCTCCTCGATTTAAGTCTGCATCACAAGTTGTCATACATGCACTATAAAAAATAATTATTGTCGGGGGAGGATCATGCAAAAAAATACAACATGGCGTATTCAGTCATTGATGCTGACTTGCGCGTTCATAACTGCAGGTACAGTTACAAATGCAGATGCCAAAGAGAGCACACCGCCTCAAGTGCGGACTACCTCTTATGGTTTGGTACAAGGCGTCAATGACAAGGCTGGATCGGGCACATATTTTTGGGAAGGCATTCCCTTTGCGGAGCCGCCGATTGGCGCATTGCGCTGGAAGGCGCCGGTTGAGCCGGAGCCATGGAAAGGCACACTCGTTACTCAGGAGTTCGGCAATGCGTGTATTCAAAACGGCCGCATTTACGGGCCTGGCGCGAACAATACTTATGATGCAACCATAGGCACGACGCTTAATACACCGGTTGGCAGCGAAGATTGTTTGACGCTCAATATTTGGCGTCCAGCGAACGACACCGCTAATCTGCCGGTCGTCTTGTTTGTCTATGGCGGCAGCAATAATGCCGGGTATACTGCAGACCCTGTCTATAACGGTGCCCATCTTGCCAAAAGAGCGAACGCAATCGTCGTCACGGCAAATTATCGTGTCGGTCTGATGGGTTTCTTGAATGTCGCGCAACTCAAGACGGGCACGGATGCCGCAAGCGATTCAGGCAATTTTGCGTTGCTCGATATTATTCAGGCGCTCAAGTTCATCAACAAGAACATTACGAACTTTGGCGGCGATAAGAACAATGTCACCGTGATGGGGCAGTCGGCCGGCGCGATCAATACCTGGGCTGTGCTCACATCACCATTAAGCAAAGGCTTGATCCACAAAGCCATTCCGATGAGTGGCGGAATTTCGCTTTCTACCAATTTGCCAAAAGGGATGTTCCCTACGCTTTTCCCGGCGCCATTTTATGCAGCGCAGGGCAATGCATTGCTCAATACTTTGCTGATCGAAGATGGCAAGGCGACCGATAACGAATCGGCCAAAGCCTATATCGCCACACAGTCCAGTGCGCAGCTCGCCAATTATTTGCGTTCAAAAGATGCCAATGTGATTTTGACGACATTGCTGACCAAGCTGACGCCGAAAGGGATGGGAATTTCAGGACCGGTTCCGGATGGCACTGTTCTTCCTGTCGATCCGATTGCAGCGATTGCTGAAGGCAATTACCGTAAGGTGCCGATCCTTGTGACCAACACAGCAGAAGAGGGAAAGCTGTTTGCTCCGTTCCTGGCATTGGCTCCGGTGCTTGGTGGTAAACCGGGCTTTATTGTCGATGATGCGACACGATTCAAAATGATGGCGACATTTAATGGCGACGTTGTGAAGACGGCCGCAACAAGCACAAATGGCTTGGCCTTTTTTCCATTCGATGCTGTTCCTCAAAATGACTTGGCAAGTATTCTGCATCAGGTAGGCTTATCTTCAGCGCTGGATATAACCGACATTATTAATCCTGCCTATTTGCCGGTCGATGCGCCGGCAACCGGATGGAGTGCAAGGACAACATTCTTTTCCAATATATTTTTTGGTCCGAGCCGCAATAATGTGATGGAGACCTTGCTCAAGCAGCAACCCAATGTGTGGTACTCACAATTTAATTGGGCGCAGGAACCGACCCCGTGGAATGACGTTTATGGTGCGGCACATCTATTCGATGCCCCGTTCATTTTTGGTAACTTCGGCCCATCGGTATTTTCCAATGCGATCAACAGCACGGCCAACAAGCCGGGTCGTGAAGCGTTGTCTGCAGCCATGATGGATACCATCGCTGCGTTCATCAAAAATGGCGATCCCAACAATGCATCGCTCGGCGTGAAGTGGGAACCTTGGCCGAAGAAATTGATATTCGATGCGACCTTGACGCAGAAGAAAATCTCGGTGGAGTAAAAGCTGGAATAGCAAAGCGGGGCGATGCAAGAACATCGCCCCGATCGATTTCAATCTTTCTGGTTCATGGCAGCGCGATGTTCTAACCGGTATTGCGTAATCCCGCTGCGATCCCGTTAATCGACAGATGAATGCCGCGCCGCGCACGTTCATCGATTGTGCGTCCGGCAGCCACCGCTGTGCGATGCCGTTTGATCAATTCCACCTGCAAGTGATTGAGTGGATCGAGATACGCAAAACGATTCTTGATCGAGCGTGCCAGCGACGGGTTATTTGCCAATCGTTCAGTTTCTCCTGTGATATTGGCTAAACATGCAGTGGTACGTTCATGTTCATCAACGATGCGTTTGAAGATCGATTTGCGCAGTTTTTTGTCCTCGACCAGTTCGGCATAGCGCGATGCGACAGCCAGATCGGTCTTGGACAGCACCATGTCCATATTGGATAACAGCGTTGCAAAGAATGGCCATTCTTTAAACATCGCTCTCAACGTGGCAATTTTTTTATTTTTAATCTTGGCATCGCCTGCTTCATCCAGCCATGATGCAATGGCACTGCCGAATCCATACCAACCCGGCAACAGCAAGCGGCATTGTCCCCATGAAAATCCCCACGGAATGGCTCGCAAGTCTTCGATGCGGCGTGTGGATTTGCGCGAAGCCGGACGTGATCCGATATTCAGCTCGGCGATTTCAGCGATTGGTGTCGCCGAGAAAAAATAATCGGTGAAACCCGGTGTTTCATACACCAGATTGCGATAGGCATGATAAGCACGCTCGGATAATTGTTCCATCACGCTTTCAAATTCGGACAGTTTCTTTGCGCGTCCACCATTTTCAGTTTGCGGCATCAAGCTGGCTTCCAATGTGGCGGCGACCAGCATTTCGAGGTTGAGGCGGCCGATCTCAGGGTTGGAAAATTTCGATGCGATAATTTCCCCTTGTTCCGTTAAACGGATTTGTCCATTCACCGTGCCGCTCGGTTGCGCCAGGATGGCTTCATAGCTTGGGCCACCGCCTCTACCGACTGTTCCGCCGCGTCCGTGAAACAGGCGTAGCTTGACGCCGGCGCGGTTGAAGATTTCAACCAGCTTTGTTTCCGCTTTATACAATTCCCAGTTCGATGTCAGGAAGCCGCCATCTTTGTTGGAGTCGGAATAACCGAGCATCACTTCCTGCAAATAACCTTGTTTGGCGATCAGATGTTTGATCTGCGGTAGCGCCATCAGGTTTTCCATGATGGTCGCTGCACAGCGCAGATCGGGAATGGTCTCGAACAAGGGAATCACCATCAGATCAAGTTCTGCATTGAGTTGCGAACTGTCGTCATTGCCGGCGGCGCGCAACAAGCCGGCTTCCCGTTGCAGCACAAATACTTCAAGCAAGTCGGACACGGTTTCGGTGTGCGAGATAATGTAATTGCGGATTGCGCGTGTACCGTAGCGCTTGCGGATTTCGCGCGCGACACGCAGAACCATCAATTCTGAATTGGTTTCATCCGAGTAGGACACATACGGTGAATACAACAGGCGCGGTTGTGCCAATTCACTGAGCAACAGTTTTACTTTTTCTTCTTCATTTAATTTTTCGTAATGCTGCTGTACTTTGCCGCGTGCAAATAATTCAGATAGAACCCGTTCATGCACATCGGAACTTTGCCGCATATCGAGCGTGGCAAGATGGAAACCGAAAATTTCAGATGCGCGTTTCAGTGTCGACAAGCGTGGCTTGATCAATGTTGCACTATGGTGTGCTTTGAGAGAATCTACCAAGACCTGCAGATCTGCTGTGAATTCAGCCGCGGATGGGTATGGCGCAGCGGGAGCCACTTCCTGACGCAAGATATTGGCCGCGCCAAGCGAGCGTGCGGTTGCAGCCAGGCGCGCGTAAATGCCGACCAGCGCACGGCGATAAGGCTCATCCATCCGATGTTCGGAATGATCGGGTGACGCGTCGGCCAATGCTTGCAGCTCAGGAGCGACATTGACGAGCAAGGTCGATATCGAAAGTTCGGCGCCAAGCGCATGCGATTCTTCCAGATAGAAATCGAGTATCGTAGTGGATTGGCGCGCCAGTGCATGTTGCATGGTGCTCGCATTGACGTTCGGATTGCCGTCACGATCGCCGCCGATCCAACTACCCATTTGTACGAATGCCGGAATCTCGATACCTTGTTGGCGAGATTTTTTTGGAGGTAGCTGTGTGGCGATTTCAGATTCGATATCGTCATAGAGCCCAGGCAACTCACGCAAGAACGTGATGCGATAGTAGGACAGCGCGTTTTCAATTTCGTCTGCGACCGTGAGCTTGGTGTAACGCAGCATGCGGGTTTGCCACAGTGTCGCAATACGGGCGTACAGTTGTTCGGTATTGGCAGCACGTTCTTTTGCGGTCAACGGTTGATCGCGCTCTGCCAGTAGGCGCGCGATTTCATGCTCGGCGTCCAGAGTGCTTTTGCGTTGAACCTCTGTCGGATGTGCGGTGAGGACAGGTGAGATCAGCGCATCATGAAAGAAAGTTTTGATGGCAGAACCTGCAACGCCTGCATTGCCCAGTTTGGATAATGCATAAGCGACGCTGCCCGGTTGCGGTTCTGCACCTGAAAGCAAATGCGCGCGACGCCGGCGATTGTGATGCTGATCTTCTGCAATGTTGGCAAGGTGCGAAAAATACGAAAATGAGCGCACGACGGAAATAGTTTCGTTGCGAGTCAGTTTTCTCAGCATTTTGTCCAGTTCGGCAGCAGCTTGCACATCTGCTTCACGACGAAAGCGGACTGCAGTCTGGCGTATCTTTTCCACTACCTGGTACACCGCTTCGCCTTCTTGCTCCTGAACCACTTCACCCAACAAGCGGCCCAATAAGCGGATATCTTCTTTTAATGGTTCATCTTGATCGCTGGCGGATTTCGATGGTCGTGGTGAGGATCGGGGATTGGAATGTTTGGCCATGATCAGAGATAAGAGTCCGTTTTGTTGACGTGTTGTAAGTGACCGGTAATTCTTAATTTACTGTGCTCGCATGATAAAATTCACTTATGAAATTGCGCAATAAGTTTGCCTGACGCTGTTGAATGGATACGGTGCATGCCAACTTAAACCGAAAGAGTCCATTTTGAAATTACCTCTCCCGACAAAATTAATCATAGCCTCGCGTGAAAGCCGTCTGGCCATGTGGCAAGCCGAGCATGTGCGTGCAAGGCTTTCTGCATTATATCCACAGTGTGCGATCGAGATACTGGGCATGACTACGAGGGGTGATCAGATTCTCGATCGCACCTTGTCGAAGGTCGGTGGCAAAGGCTTGTTCGTCAAGGAATTGGAGGTCGCGATGGCGGAAGGGCGTGCCGATTTGGCAGTGCATTCATTGAAAGATGTGCCGATGGATTTGCCGGAAGGATTTGACCTTGCGGCAGTGTTGGAACGCGAAGATCCGCGCGATGCGTTTGTGTCCAACGATTATGCATCGCTGGATGCATTGCCTGACGGTGCTATCGTCGGTACCAGCAGCCTGCGACGCCAGGCATTGATTGCTGCACGTTATCCAAAATTGGTAATACGCCCATTGCGCGGCAATCTCGATACACGTCTTGGCAAGTTGGACAAGGGTGAATATGCGGCCATCATTCTGGCCGCTGCCGGTTTGAAGCGCTTGGGTTTGCCGCAGCGCATTCGCGCATTGATCGCACCGGAACAAAGTTTGCCTGCGCCAGGGCAGGGTGCGATGGCAATCGAGATTCGATCCGGGCGTCCTGAACTGCAGCAATGGCTGGCACCGCTCAATCATTTGGCAACTGCGCAAGCGGTTACTGCCGAGCGTATGGTGTCCAAAACATTCGGTGGCAGTTGTCAGATTCCATTGGCAGCATTTGGCACGATTGAATCTGCGGATGGCAATACGATGCGCTTGCGCGCAATGGTCGCCACACCGGATGGCAAGCGCATCGCAACCGCGGATGCGTTTGGACCGGCAAATGCGCCGGAAGAATTGGGTCGTCAAATTGCCGATGTGTTGAAAGCGCAAGATGCGGCGGACATCCTTGCTGCTTGCCAGGTGGATGCCAAGCCGGATGCCTAATCCCGTTGTTATTACCCGGCCATTGGCACAAGCCGGTGCTTTCGCACAACGTGTAATGGAGTTGGGACGTCAGGCAGTCGTGTTTCCGCTGTTGGAAATTCATCGCTTGGCTGATACGTCATTGTTGCAGGCCGCATTGGCGGATATCGACAGTTACGCGATGGTCTCCTTTGTCAGTCCCAATGCAATCGATGCCAGTTTTGCGATTCGTCAAAGTTGGCCCACGCATGTGGCATTAAGCGTGATGGGCGACGGCAGCCGCAGGACGCTCGCCGAGCATGGCATCAACTCGCAGACGCACACCATTATCAGTCCGCAGGATCCTGAGCAAACCGATTCCCAAACCTTGCTGGATGCGTTGGATCTTTCGGCATTGCGCGGTAAAAAAGTGCTGATTATTCGTGGCGAAAGCGGGCGCGAATTACTGGCGGATGCGTTGCGTGACGCTGGTGCGCTGGTGACGCAGGTCGCTGCCTATCGACGCACTGCTCCAGAGCTCGATGCAGCGGGATGCAGTCGATTGCAAAAATTGATTGACACCCCAAATGACTGGATGATCACCAGTTCGGAAGCTTTGCGCATTCTGGTTCAGATGGCGCGTCAGATTTCTGGCGATGATGGCGTAGTAAAAATGCAACAGCAAAAAATAATCGTACCGCATGCCCGTATTGCTGAAACCGCAAAGATGTTGGGTTTTAACGATATTGTTCTGACAGGTTCGGGCGATGACAGCTTACTGGCTGCCTTGTCCGATTGCTAAGAGCACCTAGCAAAACGCGTCTGGCAGCGTTGCTTCTCCTTGCCGTACGCTTGTACTGTCTGCGTCGGCGCCTCTTGCCAGACGCGTTTTGCTAGGTGCTCTAAATAAACACAAAGTAATGCCTGGGAACCTCCGTCGCGTTCACCTTTGATTCGGAAATCGAATTACAATCTTGCCCATGAATGAAATGTCTTCACCTCCCGACTCCAGTTCCCCACCTCATGCTGTCCCTCCCCAGAAGGAGCCTGTTGTGACCGGTCTTGCCTCCCAAAAAGGTGGTTTCCATTTAAGCCAGCGATCCATTGCTATCGGATTGGGCCTGTTGGCGTTTTTGCTCGCCGCCGAATGGTGGATCATGCACTCCGAGATTCATGGCTTGCGCGAGGAAATGGCGCATCGTTTGCAATCAAATGACATCAGCACCAGTGAAACAAAAGTAATCGTCAAATCGGCGCAAGAGGGGATGAAAGAACTGCAAGCCAAAGTCGCTGTATTGGAAAGCAAACAGGTTGAAGCGCAGAGTCAGCAATTGGCTTTGGAACAGCTTTACCAGGATTTGTCCAAGAATCGTGACGAATGGGCGTTGTCCGAGATCGATCAAGTCTTGTCCACGGCAAGTCAGCAGTTGCAGCTTGCCGGTAATGTGGAAGGTGCACTGATTGCTTTGCAAAATGCCGATAAAAGTTTATCGCGCGCGGACAAGCCGCAGTTCATCACGATCCGTCGCGCTATTGCACACGACATGAGTAAGTTGAAGGCTTTTCCGAGTGTTGATGTGACAGGCATCGCGCTGAGACTGGATAGTGTCATTAGCCAAATCGATTACCTGCCATTGTTGTCGGATGAAAAACCAGTAGTGGCAATCTCACAGCCAAAAAAATCGCACCACGCTCCAATCAAGACATCCGAGTCAACTGTCAGCCGTAGCAGCGCAGGCGCCGATTGGTTCGCCAGTTTGCAAGACAGATGGGATAGCTGGACCAGCGAAATGTGGATCGAGGTCAAACAATTGATACGAGTGCGTACAGTCGATAATCCCGACGCGCTTTTATTATCGCCAACGCAAGCGTATTACGCCCGTGAAAATTTGAAATTGCGTTTATTGAATGCACGCTTGGCATTGCTATCGCGTAATGAGTCTGCATTTCGCAGCGACATGATTGCAGCGCAAGATACCATCAGCAAGTATTTCGATACGCGCTCCAAGCAGACGCAAACAGTGCAAGTACTTTTGAAGCAAGTGCAAGGAAGTAATCTGGCGCTGGAGATGCCGACTTTGGCTGAAAGTTTGAATGCCGTACGTAGCTATAAGGCCAAGCCTTAATATCTGTTAATCCAAACCATGCGCATATTTCTCTGGCTTCTCACGTTATTTGCTACGGCGATTGGTCTCGCCGTATTGGCGCGCTTCAATCTCGGCAACGTCGTCTTTTTTTATCCGCCATATCGCGTTGATCTGTCACTCAATCTATTCATATTGCTGACAGCATTGTCATTCTGGTTTTTGTACGTACTCTTGCAAGCGCTGGATTTTGCCAAGCAGATGCCCAAGCGCGTTGCAAGCTATCGGCAGGAAAAGCGTGAGCGTGAAGGCACGCAGGCATTGCGCGATTCACTCAAGGCATTGTTTGAAGGCCGTTTCGGCCATGCGGAAAAAGCTGCGGTACGTGCTTCCGATTCACCTTCCAATGCGGGTTTGTCGGCTTTGATTGCCGCGCGCGCTGCACAGCGGATGCAACAGGCAGAACGCAGAGACATGTGGTTAAACAAGATTGAAGATGACAATACGCTGAAGACAGCACGGCTCATGACCACACTTGAATTGCTGGTCGATGATCATGAGAATGATGCAGCAATCGCAGCGGTCAAATCGTTGAATGCCAACGGCACCCGGCATATCCATGCATTGAGGCTGGCTTTGAAAGCCAATCAACAAGCGCAAAATTGGCCGGAGGTTTTGCGTCTGGTGCGTTCACTGGATAAGCACAATGCGCTGCATCCTGCGCTGTCAAGGCGTCTGCGGGAATTGGCTTATCAGGATATGTTGTCGGATTCAACGCACGATGCAGAATCGATCCGATTGGTTTGGGCGAATATTCCTATGGACGATCGCGTCAAGCCGTTCGTTGTGTCTCAAGCTGCGCCTGCTTTCCATAAGCGTGGTTTGCAGGATGAGGCGCGCAGCATTGTGGAAAAAGCGCTGACCGTAGAATGGGATGATCGCCTGATACGTGCTTACCGGAATTCCGCTGCTGCAGAAGGAACCCCCGCCTTGTTGGCGCAAATAGAGCATTGCGAGAGCTGGCTCCAGCAGCGGCCGACTGATCCTGAATTGGCCCTGACATTGGGCGTGCTCTGCTTCAAGCAAAAACTCTGGGGCAAGGCACAGCACCATTTGGAGCAGGCACTTTCTGATGCAATGGATACTGGCGTCTTGCGTGAAGCGCATCTGATCTTGGCTCAATTACATGAAGCGCTTGGACAGGCGACAGAGGCTGCAACGCATTACAGACAGTGCGCGTTAACCACAAAATTGTAAGAAACCTTCCACCATCTTGTCTTCCAGGATGTTTATTGATTCTCATGGAATGGGTTTGCTCTGAGAAGTTCTTCATTTCTATCGTGTTCAAGCCTATTCTGTAGAGTCTTTTCAAAGAGATGCACCGACTGTTAGGTGGTGCATCGCAATAGTATTCTATGAAAGCCGTTATAATTTGGGCATTCAAGATTATTCCACTCTATGAGAAAGCACCATGAGCCTCAATAATGTCCCTTCCGGGCGCGATTTGCCCAATGATTTCAATGTGATCATTGAAATTCCGATGAATGCCGATCCAATCAAGTACGAAGTCGATAAGGAGTCAGGCGCCATTTTCGTCGATCGCTTCATGGGTACCGCGATGCATTACCCATGCAACTATGGCTATATTCCGCATACCATTTCGGCGGATGGCGATCCGGTTGATGTGCTTGTCATCACGCCATTTCCGTTGATTCCAGGTGTTGTTGTGCGTTGCCGCCCGATCGGCGTGTTGAAAATGACCGATGAAGCGGGCGGTGATGCCAAAGTGTTGGCAGTACCTGTTGATAAAATCCTGCCGATCTATACGCATTGGCAAAAACCGGAAGACATGAACGATTTGCGGTTACAACAAATCCAGCACTTTTTTGAGCATTACAAGGATTTGGAAAAAGGGAAATGGGTGAAGATCGAAGGATGGTTTGGCCCTGAGGATGCGAAGGCCGAAATCATGTCCGGTGTGGCGGCTTATAACAAGGCAGCAAGCAAACCCAATTTTTAAAGTAGTGGGTTGTTGCGAAATTCAAGCAATCAACTCAAGCAGTAATCATAAAAAAGAGCGCACTACAGATGCGCTCTTTTTTTATTTGTTCGATGAACGCAATGCATTCATCAAGCGCGTACCAAACAGGTTACAAGCCAAGCCGCATAACACCAGTAATCCTGCGACGATTTTCCACCATTGCAACGGCTCGTTTAACACGAATGCCGCACTCAACATACCTGTAACGGGTACCAGCAGTGTAAAAGGTGCGATAGTGGCGCTTGGATATTTACGCATCAAGATCGCCCAGATGCCAAAACCGATGATGGTATTGGCATATGATTGGAACATCACGGCGCCCACTGATAACCAATTGAGTTTGGAAACAACGGCAATCCAGGCTCCGGTACCTTCAATAACAAGCGATGCGAAGATGAGTGGTGGCGATGCCAACAATGCTGCCCATACAACTAAAGCCAAAGGATTGACCCGGCCAATTTGTTTGGTAAAAATATTGGCCACGGCCCAACAAAAACCAGCGGTCACCACCATCATGAAGCCAATTGTTGTAGCCCTTGCTTCCAGTTGCGATGCAACCAGCACCATGCCGCAAAAAGCAATCAGCGCACCGATCAATTGCATGACAACCGGGCGTTCGCCTAACATCAATACTGCCAGCCCAATCGTGAAGAATGCTTGAAGCTGAATGACAAGTGATGCCAACCCGGGTGGAAATCCCAGTTTCATGCCCGAGAACAACAACGTAAATTGCAACGTGAATTGGAACATGCTATAGCCAACCAGGAGTTTCCATGGAATGGCAGGCCGTCTCACAAAAAATATTAACGGAAATGCTGCGAATATAAAGCGCAATGCCGTAAAGAGAATGGGCGGCAATTCTTGCAAACCGAGCTTTATCACCACAAAATTGGCGCCCCAAATGATGACTACTAAAAGTGCTGCCAAAATATCAAGCGTTTTCATAGGTGTTGTAGTGTTGTAGTTAACGTTATGTGACATAGATTGTATTGTTTCCCTTTGACTATTAAAGTAAATTATGTGTTCGATACTCTCACTTTTGCCGCAAGTGACAAAAGCGAATATGCAATAACAAAGGAATGGACGTGCCGACTAATTCAGGAGTGTCAAAATCTGCCGTATCCACTTCGGCGCCAAACAGTGATCAATCATCTACTGTACGTGATCGATTGCTTGAGAAAATTATCAATGATGCGACCTTGCCGGCGCTGGGCAGTTCCGTAACACGCGTTGTGCAAATGGCGTCTTCAGACGACGAAGCGGTGCGCGATTTGGCGCATTTTGTGCTGTCCGATGTCGCGCTCACACAGAAAATTCTTCGCGTGTCGAATACCGTCAGTTATCGCACTACATCCAGTTCGCCGGTTACGACTATTTCCAAGGCAATCTTTTTGCTGGGTTTCGATACAGTCAAGACGGTGGCCTTGGCGATTCTATTGGTCGACGGCATGTCAGGCAAGCGCGCAAAAAATGTGCGTGCCGAATTGGCGCATGCGATGTGCGCCAGCGTAGTCGGATGTGAATTGGCCAAGAACAGTCAATTCAGGGATGCTGAAGAAGCGGCCATTGCCGCATTGTTCAAGAATATGGGACGTTTGCTGCTGGCGTCGCACGATCACGAACTTTATAGCGAAATGTCGGCATTGATCCAGGACGGCAAAACGTCCATGCAGGCATCGCAGCAAGTGCTGGGTTGCAGTCTTGAATCGTTGGCAGAATCAGTGCTGAAAGAATGGGAGATCCCCGAATCGATCGTCCAAGCGCTGGCACCGCTTCCCTCCGGCGTGTTGAAACCGGCCAAGAACAAGCAGGAATGGATGCAGCAAGTCGCAGCATTCAGTACCGCAGCCGCAACCTTGATTCCAAAAATGAATCAACAAGGCGACGATGCAGCCAGCAAGGCTTTGCTGGCGAGATTTGGCGGTGCGTTTAATCTCGATCAAGAAAAGCTAGGCAAGTTGTTTTCTACAGTCGCGCATGAAACAAGTGCATTGTTATCCAATGCCAATCTTCCTCCATTGCTGGTTGACAGGATTGAGCCGGAACCAGTTGCACAGGTGCAGGCGCAAAAACCAATGCCAAGCGTCGACTTTGTGATTGATCCGATACCAGAAGAGAAGGAGCAGAAGCAGAAAGGTTTGCCTGCAGAATTGTTATTCACAGCGACAGACACTGTCGATACGTTGGAAATCACAGCACGGCATTCGAGCGGCAAGCCGGTCAATGCACGCGACTTGCTTTTGGCGGGTGTGCGCGACGTGACCGAGATGATGTCTTCAGGTCGTTGCAAGGCGAATGATTTAATCATGCTGGTTCTGGAGACGCTGTACCACAGCATGGGCTTCCGCTTCGCCACCGTCTGTTTGAAGGACATGAAGACCAATCAATTCCGTGCACGTATTTCATTGGGGGATAATAACGCTGCACGTCAAGCCGGTTTCGTTTTTTCCACGGGAAATGAACGCGATTTATTTCATCTTGCAGTTGAAAACGATGCAGATTTATTGATCTCCAACGCCACTGATCCGAAAATCCGCAATCTCATTCCGGCATGGCACAGAGCCTTACTGCCGGATGCAAAAAGCTTCATTGTCTTGCCGCTGATTGTCCAGAAAAAAGCAGTGGGTTTGTTTTATGCTGACCGTACAGAGTTTGCAACGGAAGGTGTGCCCGCCGACGAGACAGCGCTCATCAAAACCTTAAAAGGGCAGGTATTGGGCGCATTGAACGCGCGTTGAAGTTCAGGACTGACGCAAAATTGCCCCAACTGCGTTGCCGCTCCTTGCCGTACGGTCTGTACTGTCTTCGTCGCGACGCCTTGTCGTAACAATTTTGCGTAAGTCGCTATAACAATCAGCGCCAGAAATTGATGCCGACAACGGTAATCGCGCCGATCAACGCAATGCAGCCCATCCAATAGAGCCGGCGCCGAGATGGCTGATCGTTGGATGCCTCATCCATTTGTTCTGCCATTTCAAGCGGCATCTTTAGCTGTTTTCGTTCGCGCTTGCCTTTGATTAAATAGCGCTTGAGATCCAGCGCCATTTCATTGGCACTCTGATAGCGCTTTTCCGGACGTTTGCTCATTGCACGCATTACGATTCGCGATAATTCTGCAGGCACTTTCGGATTGACCTCATGCGGTGCCGGAGGAGATTTGAATGCGATCAGTTGCAACAATTTTTCAGTATTCTTTGACTGAAAAGGTTTCCGACCAGCCAGCAATTCATACATCACAGCACCTAATGAATAGACATCGGTGCGTAAATCAACTTGCCGTCCGGTTGCTTGCTCGGGCGACATATAGGTTGGTGTTCCAAGCAAATTGTTATGGAATAAGGTGTTGGGCGCATCTTCAAGACTGACCGTTTTTTCGGCAACCCGATTGGGAATGCGTGCAATGCCGAAATCAACCAGTTTTGGTTGATTGTCCGCCACAATGAAAATGTTAGCCGGCTTGATATCGCGATGGACGACGCCGTTCTTGTGAGCGTAATCAAGCGCCTCGGCAACTTTCCATACTATGGTCGCTGCATCGTCATACGTATAAGGCAGATCTTTTTTTAAAATTTTGCTCAACTCGCGGCCTTGCAAATACTCCATTGCGATATAAGTTGTGCCATTTTCATTGGACGCATCAAAAATCGTCACAATATTCGGATGGGACAGCCGCCCGGCAGCACGTGCCTCGTTGATGAATTGTTGCTCGTATTGTTTTTTGGTTGCAGAGCTGACTTTGGGACTAAATGTTTTGATGGCGATATCACGATCAATGACCGGATCGTGCGCCAGATAAACAGAGCCGATCGAACCGCGGCCTAATTCGCGCAAAATATGAAATCGGGCAACACGGTTAATGGCTGGTGCAATTTGCGCAGTTGCTGAAAATTCTGTCGCTGCTGATTCTAATGTGCTCATGATTTCAATAAATGTCATGTTTTCAAGAGCATGCCTGTGAGTTTGCAGACTATCAAGTAATTGTTGGTAATTTAACTATTTTTTACGGTTCTGAATGGATTTCGCTCATTAAGCTCATCCATATAGGCTTCGATACCGCCATTTTCTCGTTGCAAGAAGCGCTCAATTGCTTCTGAGAATGATGGATGCGCCAGCCAATGAGCCGACCAGGTTTTTTGCGGCAAAAAGCCGCGCGCCATTTTATGTTCGCCCTGTGCGCCGCCTTCAAAGATCTGGACTCTTTCTTTAATGCAAAATTCCAACGGCTGATAATAAGCGGTTTCGAAATGCAGGCAAGGCACTTCCTCAATCGCACCCCAATAGCGCCCATACAATGTGGTTTCATTGTGGATCACCAGCGAGGATGCGATCGGTTTTCCATCACGCTCGGCAACGATCAATAGAATGTTGTGCGGCATATTTGCACCGATGCGCCGGAAAAATTCCAGATTTAAATACGGTGTCGAATAATGCGCAGCATAGGTATGTGCATAGCAGCGGTTGAAAAACTTCCAATCCGCAATCGTTGCATCGGCGCCGCGCACATGTCGAAAGGTGATGCCTGCATCGTGTACCTTGCGACGCTCGGCGCGAATGTTTTTTCGTTTCTTGCGATCCAGCGTTTCCAGGAATTCTTCAAAATCGGCATAACCTGCATTCAACCAATGAAATTGCACGCCGGTGCGGACCATGAAACCGGCATCATGCAGTGCTGTTGCCTGCGCTTCGGGTGGATACAAAATATGGGTTGATGACATGCCGCTCTCGATTTGGATAGTCTGCAATGCGTCGATCAGCGCGGCTTGCGCTTGTGCATCGCGTATGAGCAGTCGACTGCCAGTAACCGGCGTGAAAGGAATGGCTGACAACAGTTTCGGATAATACGCAAGACCATGTCGTTGATATGCATCGGCCCATGCCCAGTCGAATACATATTCGCCATACGAATGCGATTTCGCATACAGGGGCAGGGCAGCTTCCAACTGCTCGCCGCGCCATAAGGTCAGGTATTGCGGTTGCCAACCTGTTTCCGCACAGGCACAACCGGTTTCATGCAACGCATCGAGAAAAGCGTACGACAGGAAAGGATTGACATCGGATTGCATGCTGATCAGCTCATCCCAGGCGGGTTGCCCGATCTCCGAAAGAGAAGAAACGATTCGCGTGCGATAATTTAACGTAAATTCGTTTGCGGTAAATTCGTTCACTATGGATTCAGCTCTAAAAAATTACCATGACAGTCAAAGTAGCCATCG
The DNA here is from genome assembly GCA_036560485.1 of Burkholderiaceae bacterium. Taxonomy (GTDB): domain Bacteria; phylum Pseudomonadota; class Gammaproteobacteria; order Burkholderiales; family Burkholderiaceae_D; genus DATBRC01. The sequence continues at coordinate 14,945 of DATBRC010000049.1, read as the reverse complement.
CTCAAATTAACAGCACCGTCGGAGACCTTGCCGGCAACCGCGTCAGGATCGTTGATTTTTCGCGCCGTGCCGCCGCGCAGGGCGCAGATATTGTGCTGACGCCGGAATTATCCCTGGTCGGCTATCCGCCGGAAGATTTATTGCTGCGCCAATCATTCTACGCAAAAACAGCGGAAGCCGTTGATGCGCTCGCTGCGGAACTGTCTTCGCTGAAAGATGTGTACGTGGTGGTTGGTCATCCAACTATACGAGACGGTATGCGCTACAACGCGGCATCAGTCATCGTCAACGGCAAAGTGATCGGCACCTATTGCAAAAGCGATTTGCCGAATGACACTGTGTTCGATGAGAAACGCTATTTTTCCTCATCGCATGAGTCGTTCGTGTTCGATGTAAAAGGCGTCAAATTCGGCATCAATATTTGCGAAGATACGTGGTCATCGCATACGCCTGCAAAAGCCAAAGCAGCTGGCGCACAAGTATTGCTGGTGCCGAACGGTTCACCGTATCACATGAATAAACAGCATCTGCGTTACGACGTGATGCGTACCAATGTGACTGCACAAGGTTTGAGTCTGGTGTATGCGAATCTGGTCGGTGGGCAGGATGAGCTGATCTTCGATGGCAACTCCTTCGTGATGGATCAGACTGGGACGATTTGCGCACAATTAAAGCACTTCGAAGAAGACATGCAGATCGTTGAATTCGATGGCGCGCAGCCGCGCAAAACGACAGTGCCGCCGGAGTTGTCGGTTGAGGCGCAAGTCTACAAAGCGCTCGTGCTTGGCGTACGTGACTACATCGGCAAGAATGGATTTCCCAGCGTGCTGATCGGTTTGTCGGGTGGTGTTGATTCTGCATTGACTCTGGCGGTTGCGGTCGATGCATTGGGTGCGGATAAAGTGCGCGCGGTGATGATGCCGTCGCCATACACGGCAGAGATTTCCTGGATCGATTCGCGCGACATGATCAAGCGTGTCGGTGTGCGTTATGACGAAATATCGATCAATGAATGCTTTACCGCTTTTAACCATACATTGGCAAAGGAGTTCGACGGTTTGCCGATAGACGCCACTGAGGAAAATATCCAGGCGCGCATTCGCGGCACCATCATGATGGCATTGTCGAACAAGTTTGGCTCGATTGTTCTGACGACAGGGAACAAGAGCGAGATGGCAGTGGGGTATTGCACGTTGTATGGCGACATGGCGGGCGGGTTTGCGGTGATTAAGGATATTGCGAAGACGTTGGTGTATCGGTTGTGCGCGTATCGGAATTCCATTTCTGAAGTGATCCCGACACGCATTCTGACGCGTGCTCCTTCTGCGGAGTTGCGGCCTGATCAGACGGATCAGGATTCGTTGCCGCCGTATGAAGTGTTGGATGGGATTATGCAGATGTATATGGAAGAGAATCACAGCATTGCGGAAATTCTCGCTGCCGGTTATCGATCGGAAGATGTTGAGCGGGTGACGCGGTTGATCAAGATTAATGAGTACAAGAGGCGGCAGTCGCCGGTGGGGATTCGGGTTACGCATCGGGCGTTTGGGAGGGATTGGAGGTATCCGATTACTTCCAAGTTTCGGGAGTGATTTAGATTTGTCGTTCCAGCGAACGCTGGAACCCAGTGGCGTTCGTCGCATAGCGTGGTGCGCGCTCCGTGGATACAAGCCGGGTCTCGTCCCGGCGGACGAGTTACTTTCTTTTGCTCCGCCAAAAGAAAGTAACCCAAGAAAAGGCGGCCCTGCAAAGCGGCCTTCGGCTTCCCGCAAGAGAACGGACTCAAGTGGGAAGCGAAACCAACTCGCTACGCTCAGACATGTTTCGCTTCTTTATCCACTTGAATCCATTCTCTTGCGGCGCTTCGCCAAGGGTTTAACGTCAACAGCAAAACAAAATCAAAAAAGCAAAACCTGAAACCCTCGCACTTACGAAGTGCAGCGATAGCACTACTTGTTTTTTGGGTTGGTTTTTAGAAGTTCCGCTTGAGACGCTGCCGACAAAGTGATGTGTCAAGCGGATAAGAAACGAAACATGTTTGAGGTGGAGCAGGGGTTTCGCGGTGCATGCACCGCGCCTGCGTAACGGTATCCGCTTGCAAGCGGATATGCGCCCTGCAAGGGAAGCGAGTTGGTTTCGTTTCCCGCTTGGCGCGTCGCTTTGTCGGGAACCCGAAGGGCAGCGGCTGTGCGGTCGCCTTTTTTGGGTTACCTTTTTTGGCGAAGCAAAAAAGGTAACTAGCCGCCGGGCTACTCCCGGCATGCCCGTCCGAAGAAAATAACGTATTAGTCCCAGAAGTACTGTAATAACTCCAAATCCGTGCCACACCCCCAAAAAAATAGTATCCTTCAGGTTATCCACTAAACATATCTTCCAAACAATAAACCAAATCTCAATCAGGAGCAGACATGAAACAAATCACCGCCATCATCAAACCATTCAAACTCGACGAAGTCCGTGAAGTCTTGGCCGAAGTCGGCGTAACCGGCCTGACCGTCACCGAAGTAAAAGGCTTCGGTCGTCAAAAAGGCCACACCGAACTGTATCGCGGTGCGGAATACGTGGTCGACTTCCTGCCAAAGGTAAAAGTGGAAGCGGTGGTTGATGACAAGGTGACTGACGCGGCTGTCGATGCGATTATCAAGGCAGCACGCACCGGCAAGATCGGCGACGGCAAGATTTTCGTGCGTAGTGTTGAGCAGGTTATTCGGATTCGTACGGGTGAGACTGGGGCGGATGCGGTTTAATGTAATTAGCTAACGCACTGGCATGGAAATATTCGTATTCCGCACTGCAATTCCATTTGGCTACTTGATCGCAAGCGCCGGATTCGTCGCTCTCTCGATACTATCAGTAGTCTTGTTTTTCAGAGGAGTTTTGGGAAAACCACGCAGGACAACACTTATTGTTTTAAGTGGTGTATTGATGTTTTTTCTCGTAATGGTCGGTGTGGCCAACTTAAATGAAGAGTCAATCGACTGGAACCCTTTGGTTCGGAACACATCCGAGTTAACTGGTACATGGCAGGATGGTTCATCTAATCTTGTGCTGCTGTCGGATGGCCAGTATCGGTGCAGCGGCAATGCTTGTGATGGCATTGATGTTAAGGGAAATTGGCAACGTTCAGGTGACTTCTACATTTTGTTCAGACCGATCAATGCCTCACAAGTAGAATGGCGTCTCGCAATGCATGCTGGACGACTTAGTTTGGCCTCGGGAGTGACTAAGGGTGATCCGGACATGTGGCTACCAAAGCTCACATTTCAACGAGTTCTGCCAAATTCTTAGGGGCAGGTAGTGTGAACGTGCTTTTGTGGCTTCGTATTTTTAAGCCTTCAACAAAACCACCAACGCCCCCGCCCCACCATCCGCCGCCTTAGCCTGACAAAACGCCATCACCTCATTCTTCTGCACCAACCAATTCCGCACTTTATTCTTGAGTACAGGCTCTTTATTCACAGACCCCAACCCCTTCCCATGAATCACCCGCACACAACGCAATCCCCGCTTGCCCGCATCCCGTAAAAATTCCGCCAACGCCACACGCGCTTCATCAGTGCGCAAACCATGCAAATCCAGTTGATCCTGAATCACCCAATGACCGCGCCGTAATTTACGCATCACGTCCGGTCCGATGCCGTTGCGTGCAAAGCTGAGCGCTTCGTCACTATCAAGCAAGGTCTCTAACGTAAATTCATCCGATAACGATTCTGCCAACGCGGCGCGCTCATCGGCAAGATGCTGGCGTGGAATGGGAAGAGGTGGTGGTGTTTTGAGAACGGTTTTGTTCGGTGCAGGTAACGGTTCAACATCCCCGATACTGCGACGGAACACTTCTGCTTCGCGTTGCGCTTCCTGCTCTCGACGCTGGCGTTCTGCTTCAGCGAGTTTGCGCGCTTCGTCCTGCGCTTTGAGTTGTTTGCTCAGTGCTTTGAGGGCAGCGAAGTCTTTGATGGAATTGGGCATGGCGAACCATTTTTGGAGGCATACGTTATTCAGATATCTAAAATTCTCCGTCGTTCCCGCGTAGGCGGGAATCCATTGGGAGGTAAATCAATCGAATTCAGTATGGATTCCCGCCTACGCGGGAACGACGAGTTTAATATTTGTGGTGCGTACTTATTACCCTTCCAAACTTTCCAGATATCGTTGTGCATCGAGTGCTGCCATGCAGCCTGTTCCTGCGCTGGTCACCGCTTGGCGATATACATGGTCCTGCACATCGCCGGCAGCGAATACGCCTTGTACGTTGGTTGCAGTTGCCATGCCTTCCAAACCACCTTTGGTTTTGATGTAGCCGTTATGCATATCGAGCTGCCCCTCAAAAATGCCGGTATTGGGTTTGTGGCCAATCGCGATAAAGAGACCATGCACCGTGATTGGCGAAATCTTGCCATCAACCGTCGATTTGATCTTGATGCCGGTCACGCCGCTGTTGTCGCCAACGACTTCATCGAGTGTGTGATTCCATTTGACTTCGATTTTTCCTTCCGCGACTTTGGCCATCAGGCGGTCGATCAAAATCGGTTCGGCACGGAACTTGTCGCGACGATGCACGACCGTGACTTTGGTCGCGATGTTGGACAGGTACAAAGCTTCTTCGACAGCGGTATTGCCGCCACCAACCACGGCGACTTCCTGCCCGCGATAAAAGAAGCCATCGCAGGTTGCGCAAGCCGACACGCCCTTGCCCATGAATGCTTCTTCCGATGGAATGCCGAGATACTGTGCCGATGCGCCGGTTGCGATGATCAGCGAATCGCAGGTATACACGCCGGAATCGCCGATCAAACGGATCGGTTTTTCATTCAAATGCGTGGTGTGAATATGGTCGAAAATGATTTCGGTATTGAAGCGTTCTGCATGCTGCAACAAACGCTGCATCAACTCCGGCCCTTGCACGCCCATCGGGTCGCCCGGCCAGTTTTCCACATCGGTGGTGGTCATCAATTGACCGCCTTGTTCGACGCCGGTAACCAGTACCGGTTTTAAATTGGCGCGCGCCGCGTAGACTGCTGCACTATAACCGGCAGGACCGGAACCGAGGATTAAAACGCGAGCGTGTTTTGGAGTGGACATAGAAGGTTTCAGAAGTAAAAAATATTTGGTCGTATTGGTGCTGCAAAACTGACAAAAACAAAGGCTAATTTGGGCAAAACTGTTGTACTGAACAGCTTGTACATGAAGCCAACTGGCGAAATTTCAACTGAAGCAATAATTATTCAGTATTACGCCCCGAAAACTGGTTAAGATTATAGACGAACATGCAGGGTTGCCTCTATAACAGGCAAAATACTTGTACCTTGAACAATATCGATCTATGACCAGAACAGCACCCGCTTATAACCGTAAAACCCCACCGGCAGCCGATCAGCCGTTACCGAGCCGTCTCGTGCGCCTTTTATCCGAGGCACGCTGGATTGCAGTTGCCGGCGTTACACTTTATTTGGTTCTGATTTTCCTGAGTTATTCCAAGCTCGATCCAGCTTGGTCGCACGCCAGTGTGGTGCCTAAGTTGCATAATTGGGGCGGACGTGCGGGCGCATGGCTGGCGGATGTATTGCTCTATGTGTTTGGCTTTTCGGCGTGGTGGTGGTGCGTGTCATTGCTGCGATCGGTGTGGCGCGGTTATCGGCAACTGTCGCAAAAATATATTCTGAAAAAAGAGCCTGAACAGGAACATCATCAGGAAGGATTGATCCGCTGGACAGGTTTCGCATTCATGATGATCGGCAGCGTAGGCTTGGAATACCTGCGTATGTACAGCCTGAAAGCGCAATTGCCGCGTGCGCCCGGTGGTGTGTTGGGTGAAATGATCGGCGGCGCAGCACAGAACGTATTGGGATTTACCGGTTCAACCTTGTTGTTGCTCATGTTATTTGGCCTCGGCTTCAGTCTGTTTTTTCATGTGTCGTGGTTAGCGGTTGCTGAAAAAATCGGCGGGGCGATTGAAATCATTATCGACGGCATCAAGAATTTATACGCGACTCGTGAAGACCGTAAAGTTGGCCAGGTCGCAGCCGTGAAGCGTGAAGAAATCGTCGTGCAAGAGCGTGCAAAAGTAGAACATACGACGCCGATCAGGATCGAGCCGCAAGTAGTGGTGGTGCCGAAATCGGAACGGGTCGAGAAAGAGCGGCAAGTCTCGCTCTTCACCGATCTGCCTGACACGAATCTGCCGCCCTTATCCTTGCTGGATGATGCGCCAGTGTCGCAAGAAACCGTCAGCATAGAAACGCTGGAATTCACCAGCCGATTGATCGAGAAAAAATTATCCGATTTTGGCATTGAGGTGAAAGTGGTCGCAGCCTATCCGGGTCCGGTGATTACGCGATATGAGATTGAACCTGCCGTCGGTGTCAAAGGTAGTCAAATCGTCGGTCTCGGAAGAGACTTGGCACGTTCGTTATCGCTGACCTCGATTCGCGTGGTCGAAACGATCCCAGGCAAGAATTACATGGGCTTGGAGCTGCCGAATCCGAAACGCCAGATCGTGCGCTTGACAGAGATATTGAGTTCTAAAATTTATAACGACAGCAGCTCCAGTTTGACCATCGCATTAGGTAAAGATATCGCCGGTCATCCGATTGTGGCGGATCTCGCCAAGATGCCGCACTTGCTGGTTGCAGGTACCACCGGTTCCGGTAAATCGGTCGGCATTAATGCGACTATTCTGTCGTTGCTGTACAAGGCCGATCCGAACCAGGTGCGTTTGATTTTGATCGATCCGAAAATGCTGGAAATGTCTGTCTATGAAGGCATTCCACATTTGCTGGCGCCAGTCGTCACTGACATGCGGCAAGCCGGGCACGCGCTGAATTGGGCAGTGGCTGAGATGGAGCGCCGCTACAAGCTGATGAGCAAACTCGGCGTGCGTAATCTGCATGGTTACAACCACAAGATTGAAGACGCAGATAAGCACGAACAAAAAATCCCGAATCCGTTCAGCCTGACACCCGATGCGCCGGAGCCGCTTGAGAAGCTGCCGACCATTGTCATCATCATCGACGAGTTGGCGGATTTGATGATGGTGGTCGGCAAGAAGGTCGAAGAGTTGATTGCACGGATTGCGCAAAAAGCACGTGCTGCCGGCATCCATTTGATCCTTGCGACGCAGCGCCCATCGGTCGATGTCATCACAGGTTTGATAAAAGCCAATATCCCGACGCGCATCGCATTCCAGGTCAGCAGTAAAATTGATTCACGCACGATCCTGGATCAAATGGGGGCAGAAACCTTGCTCGGCATGGGTGACATGCTGTACATGCCGCCGGGGACGGGATTGCCGGTGCGTGTGCATGGTGCGTTTGTATCGGATGATGAAGTGCATCGCGTGGTCGAGCACCTGAAGGCGCAAGGGGAACCGAATTATATTGAAGGCATCCTGGAAGGCGGTGTATCGGAAGATGGCGTTGATGGCTTGCCGGGCATTGAAGGTGCCGGTGGTGGTGAGGCAGATGCACTGTACGATCAGGCAGTTGCGATCGTGTTGAAAAATCGCCGTGCGTCCATCTCGCTGGTGCAGCGTCATTTGCGCATCGGCTACAATCGCGCAGCACGCTTGCTGGAACAAATGGAACAGAGCGGTTTGGTTTCAACAATGCAATCTAATGGCAATCGGGAAATTCTCGTGCCGGCCGGTAATACAGAATAGGAAAAATTTTGACTCAACTGTTTTTGAAAAAGAATGTAATGAAAACGAGCAATCTAATCGCCAAGTTGGTTGCCGTTGCTTGCTTGACGATGATGCCATGGTTGGCACATGCGACTGCGTTGGAGCAGTTCAAAAATTTTGTCGCAACTACAAAATCGGCAAAAGGTGAATTCTCTCAGCGCCTGGTGAAAGCCGACAACGCAGGCGGCATGAAGGTATCGAAGGAATCTACTGGAACATTTCAGTTTGCACGTCCCGGCAAATTCATCTGGATTTATCAAAAACCGTACGAGCAATTGTTGCAAGCCGACGGTGAAAAACTGTATATCTACGACAAGGACTTGAACCAGGTCACCGTGAAGAAGCTGGGCAATGCGCTCGGTTCATCGCCTGCCGCGATCCTGTTTGGCAGCAATGATCTGGAAAAGAATTTCACGTTGAAAGATGGCGGCACCAAGCAAGGGATTGAATGGCTGGAAGCCACACCCAAGAGTAAAGACACCACGTTTGATCATATCGGCATCGGCTTGCGCAATGGTGTGCCGGAAGCGATGGAGTTGCGTGATTCGTTTGGACAGGTGTCGATCTTGACGTTTAAAAATTTCGAGAAAAATCCTCCGATGCCACAGGGGCAATTTAAATTTGTTGTGCCGAAGGGCGCGGACGTATTTCAGCAATAGGCCCACATCATGTTGTCGTTCCAGCGGTAGTAAGCTGGAACCTAGCGTCTTTCAGTATGTCATCGAGCGTATTTGAGCAAAGTTGATCTGCGAATCAAGAACGTCACTGGATTCCAGCTTAACCCCGCTGGAACGACACATTCTGAATTGCCATATGTAGGCATGTCGATAATGCGCGAAAATGGTTCACATCGAAAACATTGAGCAACCTTATATTAAATGAGCTCCATTCCACTCGCCGAACGGCTGCGTCCAAAATCGCTTGATGATGTCATCGGCCAGCAGCATTTGCTCGGGTTGGGTAAACCGTTGCGTGTTGCGTTTGAATCAGGCGAACCTCACTCAATGATTTTGTGGGGACCGCCCGGTGTGGGCAAGACTACATTGGCACGCCTGATGGCTGACAGCTTCAATGCAGAATTCATCGCGTTGTCGGCTGTATTGTCCGGCGTAAAAGACATCCGCGAGGCGGTTGAGCGTGCGCAAGTCATTCGCGCCAATTCCGGCCGCCGTACCATTTTGTTTGTCGATGAAGTCCATCGATTCAACAAGAGTCAGCAAGATGCATTCTTGCCGCATGTCGAGAGTGGCCTGTTCACCTTCATCGGCGCGACCACAGAGAATCCATCGTTCGAAGTCAATAGCGCATTATTGTCGCGTGCTGCGGTGTATGTATTGAAATCGTTATCGGATGATGATCTCGGTACTTTGCTGGAGCGCGCTTGCAAGACTGAATTGGATGGCTTGAGTTTTACACCGGATGCGAAAGCGACCTTGGTTGCGAGTGCGGATGGCGACGGACGCAAGCTGTTGAACAATCTGGAAATCGTCGCGCGTGCTGCGCAAGCAAAAAATCAAACGGAAGTCGATGCGCCATTACTGGCTGAATGTCTTGGCGATGCATTGCGCCGTTTCGATAAGGGCGGTGATTCGTTCTACGATCAGATTTCCGCGTTGCATAAATCGGTGCGGGGTTCCAATCCTGATGCGTCGCTGTATTGGTTTGTGCGGATGCTGGATGGCGGCGCTGATCCGCGTTATCTGGCGCGCAGGATTATTCGCATGGCGAGTGAAGATATCGGTTTGGCTGATCCGCGCGCGTTGCGCTTGGCGCTGGATGCGACCGAAACTTATGAGCGATTGGGATCGCCGGAAGGAGAATTGGCGTTGGCCGAAGCGGTGGTCTATCTGGCTTGTGCGGCTAAGTCGAATGCGGTTTATAACGCTTATAACGCGGTGCGTTCGTTTATTGCCAAGGACAAGACGCGCCCGGTGCCGGAGCATTTGCGCAATGCGCCGACCAAGCTGATGAAGGAGCTTGGGTATGGGAAGTTGTATCGGTATGCGCATGATGAGCCGGATGCTTATGCGGCGGGGGAGACGTACTTGCCTGATGGGATGAAAGAACCAGATTGGTATCAGCCCACGCCGCGGGGAATGGAAGGGAAGATCGCGGAGAAACTGGCCTATCTGAAGTCGTTGGATTTGGCTGCCAGGAAGCGCGACAAAAAGTAGATTTGTTGCTTATATGAAGAAACGCGAAGAAACGTCAAATCCCTTGCCACTTGGTACAATGGCGTTTTCGCACTTTTAGCCCCGCAAATCTCATGATCGATATTCAAATCCTCCGCAAAGACATCGACACCGCTGCAGCACGCTTGGCTGCGCGCAAGTTCAAACTCGATGTTGCCGCCTTCAATGCAATGGAAGCCGAACGCAAGCAGATCCAGATGCGTACCGAAGAGTTGCAAAGCAAGCGCAATACGTTGTCCAAGCAAATCGGCATGCTGAAAGGCAAGGGCGAAGACGCGTCTGCAGTGATGGCTCAAGTGTCGGCGATAGGCGAGGAGTTGAAGACGTCTGAAGTGCATCTGGAAGTTGTGCAAGCCAAGATGAGCGAGTTCATGCTGGCCATTCCGAATCTGCCGCATGAATCGGTGCCGGTGGGGCAGGATGAAACCGCCAACGTCGAAGTTCGTAAAGTCGGTACGCCGCGCGCATTTGATTTTGAAATAAAAGATCATGTCGATGTCGGTGCGGCGCTTGGGCTTGATTTCGATGTCGCAGCAAAATTGACCGGTTCACGTTTCGCGGTGATGCAGGGCGGCATCGCACGTCTGCATCGTGCGCTCGCACAGTTCATGCTCGATACACATACTGCCAATCATGGTTATACCGAGTGCTATACACCTTACATTGTCAATGCCGATACTTTACGCGGTACTGGTCAATTGCCAAAATTCGAAGCGGATTTATTTGCAGTGAAAAAAGGCGGACAGGAAGGCGAGGGTGAAACGCTTTATTTGATTCCGACCTCTGAAGTTTCGCTGACCAACATCGTTCGTGACGAGATTGTTACCGGTGATACGCTGCCGATCAAACTCACTGCACATACGCCATGCTTCCGTTCCGAAGCCGGCAGCTACGGTCGCGATACGCGCGGCATGATTCGTCAGCATCAGTTCGACAAAGTGGAAATGGTGCAAATCGTTCACCCGGAAAAATCGTATGAAGCGCTGGAAGAAATGGTCGGGCATGCCGAAACGATTCTCAAGAAACTCGGCCTGCCTTATCGCGTGTTGTCCTTGTGTACTGGCGACATGGGTTTCGGCGCGGCTAAAACGTACGACCTGGAAGTATGGCTGCCGGCACAGAATACCTATCGTGAAATTTCATCCATTTCGAATTGCGAAGCTTTCCAGGCGCGTCGCATGCAGGCGCGTTTCCGTAATGCGCAAGGCAAGCCGGAACTGGTTCACACATTGAATGGTTCTGGCCTGGCGGTCGGCCGCACACTGGTCGCCGTTCTGGAGAATTATCAACAGGCCGATGGCAGCGTGGAAATTCCACAAGTCCTGCAACCTTACATGGCCGGCCTGACTCGTCTGGTGCCGCAAAGCTAGACGAAACGCGGTATTCCGCTGGGGGAGACTCTGGTATAATCGCATCCTTTCCGGTTGACTCAATCCGGGATCGACCGAATCAGGAGAGGTGGCAGAGTGGTCGAATGTACCTGACTCGAAAGAGGGTGCATTCCAAAAGTCGGAAGCGTAACTTGTTGTAAGTAAAGAATAAATTAAAATTTTTGCGGGGTGATTTGCTTGCAAAGATTTGCAAAGAATGCGAAATCTTGAAACCTTACAAGCGCTGTAAAACTCGCTGAGGATGCCAAAGAGACGCTTGGAGAGGTGGCAGAGTGGTTGAATGTACCTGACTCGAAATCAGGCTTAGGAGCGATCCTAACGGGGGTTCGAATCCCCCCCTCTCCGCCAAGTAGTAACGGTCTGATGCTATTTAAACGATAGCACAGACCTTTTTTTCGTCAGGTTGTAAGCAACGTTCACGTAATTTCCTAAATAAATGAGCGTGCAAGCATCTGCATTTTGCACGCCGTCCTCTCTCCAACACACGCACTACAAATTAAAACGTACAGATGGTGCAAACACTTTTGCCTTCTGCATTACATCGTTATGACGTCGTGCCTTTTGCGCCTTAAGCAGTTCAGCACTCAAGTCAGCTTGCGCCTTCACGTCCTTTGCACGCTTCTTCTCTCTGTCCGCGTTAGCCTTCAACGCTTTCAATCGCTTTGCTTCAGCACTCACTTGTTCAATTTCATGTAGTCGCATACAAACCCCTTGCAATAACCGTATATTTATCGGGGGTTTGTTAAATTGCAGACTATCAATTTGTCTTATGCATTTAGATTTTTTCAGCAAACCACCAATCGTCTTGGCCGTACTTTATTGATATCTTGTCGTTAGAATCAACTGACATAGGCCATCCTAGTCTTGTGCATTTCAAATAAACGTATGGCTTACCCGTATCAATGTATTTTTCAACTGACAATTCAACTTCGCCTTTTAGTGGCTCGCTGAATTTATCCTCTGTAATTGGCCTGTTAGACGTTGAACAAGTGCTCACGCTCTCATCGAATGTGACGCGATTTACCATGACAGGTATGTCGATGCTTAAAGCGGTTTTGTCTTGCCATTCGAATGTCGCATTCGACAATGCGCTTTTGGCTTCTAAAATCGTTGTTATTTTATGGTTACTAGGATTTTTATCCACAGGGACTATGACTATGATCGATACTATACTAATAAGGACTGATTTTATTGGATTCCGTTTTACCCAAATCCACGCTATATTTTGATTATTGCTTTGCCTTTCTTCTGCAATGTCTTTTTTAGTTTCCGTTTTTAATGCGGCAGTCGCTTCAGTTATTATTGTTGAAATCGGTTTGTTTAAATCGAGTGATTTATTCAATGCATTTTCAGTTGTGTTTTTCTTTCTTTTTCGCTGCACAATCACGTAACCAATTGCTGCAATAAGAATGAGTAATGCAATGCCGCCTTTAGCTGATGTAGCATCGTTTGAATCCTGCTTTGATTGTGCATGGGCGGATTCATCTGCTTGCTTCTTTACCTGATTCGCAGCCGCTTGTTCTTCTGTTTTTTTCGCTTGTGCAGCCGCAGCGGCCAATTCAGCAGTCTTTTGCTCTTCTGCTTTCGCCGCGTCCGCAGTCACCTTTGCAGCATTTTCTTCTGCCAGCCTTTTCGCAGCCGTTTCATCAGCTTCTGTATTGGCCTTTGTTTCCATAATTTGTTGTGGTGTACCAGGACTCAATGCGGAAATTCGTTGCCGATACACGGTCACAAAGCATGTCTCGTCCTGACATTGATTTCTCGTACTTTTAAGCCAAGCACGTTGCGCAGCCTTTATCGCATCAGGGTCACTACTATTTGCAAGCGCCGCCTTGTATGTACCATCCAACTCGCTATCCAATTTTGATATGTCAGGTGATGCGCAAATTGTGTTGTCGATGCGGTTTGACGCCTTCGCACAATCAAAGCTTGCAGCATTAGCAGTAACCACAAGCGACGTGATTAGTGCTGCAAAAAGTAATTTTCCAGTTTTCATAGCTCCCCCTAAGTCGTTCTGATTTGTTCGCCAAAGCACGTTCGTACGTAATACTTTGTAAGCTGACAATTGCATTATATGATCTTTAATGTCAATAGTTGACCTTTATTGCCCTGTGTATATTGCAATAAAGCCACGACCATATGTTTTTCAATTTGGTCGAAGCTATGAAAAAGCCGAAAAAGACAGCCGCTTCCTTGTCGGTAGTGGTCGGGAAGAACATCCATGCTTGTCGCAAGCGTAGCGGCATGACGCAGAATGAGTTGGCACAAGTACTTGGTGTTGAAGTCGAAACGGTATCGCGTTACGAACGTGGTGTAGTCGCCCCGTCGTTTCCACAACTCGAAAAAATCTCTGTAGTGTTCAACGTTGCTGCTTGGGTTTTGTTCTCGGATGGTTCTGACATTCCGACTGCGCAGGACATAACGATTGTCGAACTATATAAAGGTCTTTCAACGCGTGACCGTGACTTCATCCGGTCTTATGTGCAAGCCTATGCAGAACATCATCAGATCAAAAAGAAATCTTGATCTAATAGGTAGTCAGTGTGGGCATTCCGCCCACACTTCAATTGCACCATTATTTTTTCTTCGCAAAGCCAGCACGTAATGCGCCGCTGACTTGTTCAATTTGTGCATCCAGTTCACCCGCTTGTACGGCTTGTTTGATTACTTCGAGCGTCGTAATCACATCATCCATGCCAGTCACTTCAATTGCGTTCTTACCTTTAGCAATTTCAATCTGTTTTGCTCCGTAGCGAATCGCCAACACAAGCTTGCCAGCTGTCGAAGTAAACCACCAAGGTTTGACACGCTTGTCTTGCTCGACCTGCTTACGCTCTCCGGTCGCATCATCTGTGACAAATTTCACCTTTTTTGCTGCAAAAATCTCGCCAGCGTTCGCGGCTTTTGCATACGCAATCTGCTCCGCTATTTTCCCAGTCAGCTTATTTCTACGCAAAACCATCGGAGATTTTCGTTCTGCTGAAACGCTCACAAGTTTTAATTTAGCTAATGCACTCATTTTTCACTCCATTTGTAGTTGTGGAGTAGTTAGTATGTTTTCGATTTGGCGAAAGGACGACCGGAAATTGCTTTCTTTAAGAAAGTAACATGCTATTAATCGTTGCAGAAATCCCACGGAATTATTGGCATGAATTCTGTATAGGCCGCTGCCGGATGAATATTGATAGTTGATATACAAATTGCATGGTACTTCACAAAATATTTGGTCTTCTTGCCGCGCATTGCCAAAATAAATCTATCAGGCACTGCATGCCATACATAGTCTTAGCTAGGCTTAAAAGGCAGTCACGTAACGTTTAATTCCGCAAGCGGCGCTTAGTGACTAAAATTAGATTCATTAGCATCCTTGAAAGAATTCCATATGGCGTAACTTACTAATCAAAATCCATAGGTCGTTCAATTCTTCGTCTTTTATTTCGTTAGCATTGTTTGGAAATCTCTGCAAAATTTTAAAAATATCACCTTTTAACTCTTCATATTGCTCCTTATCATTGTTCATTTCCAATTTTCCTTGCTAGTGAATTTTAGTGGGGTCGCCAGCATACTGCCTTTATTGTCGCTACCTATTCCCATATTATCGAATGTACTCATTATTTGAATGATGCTCGTTAAACGACTCATTACTTTATCTAATAAGATTTTTATGTCTATTAGATAATTTCTGTT
>DATBRC010000048.1:0-83971 GCA_036560485.1 Burkholderiaceae bacterium | reverse complement strand
GTTCGCCAGCCAGTCATACAGCTAACCGGCAGCGCAGCCAACACCTCTTCCGCACGCTATTGCCTCATTCATCCATTTATTCCCCCGCCTTCCGACGGGACGCGAACTATATCAAATGTTGCGGAATACTGGCAAGCGTTTACCGAGATTTTATAAACTATTTTTTTGTTGGCGCTTTGCGCTCTTGACCTACTTCAGCGATTGCATCCTGAAACTCAGTCACATCCTCAAAACTTTTGTAGACAGATGCAAAACGGATATAGGCAATTTTGTCCATGCGCTTTAATTCCCGCATCACTAATTCACCTATCTGACCGGAAATAATTTCACGCTCACCACTTGATCTAACTTTTTCTTCGATCCGATGAATCGCCGCATCAACTGCTTCAGCCGAAACAGGACGTTTGCGCAATGCAAGCATGAAACTGGCACGCAATTTACTCGGATCAAATTCACTGCGGCTACCGTTTTTTTTGACCACAACAGGCATTGTGAGTTCGATTCGCTCGTAGGTAGTAAAGCGCTTTTCGCAGTTAATGCAACGACGGCGGCGGCGAATCGTATCGCCCTCTTCCGATACGCGAGTATCCAGGACTTGCGTGTCTTCGTATTGACAGAAGGGGCATTTCATTTTGATGACCTCAATCCGGATATTTACTATGGAATCAAAAACGACTTAGCAGAATTGACATCCGCTAAGTCGCCTAGACCTTTACACTGACTATGATTTATTTGGTTATTCCCGCATAGATGCAAAATTAGCGGGCATAAACGGGAAATGCATCCGTCAATTTTTTCACTTCCGACTTTACGCGATCAATCGTCGCTGCATCCTGCGGATTATCGAGTACGTCAGCGATGAGATTTCCTACTTTTGTCGCTTCCGCCTCCTTGAAACCACGCGTCGTCATTGCAGGACTGCCCAAGCGAATACCCGAAGTAACGAATGGCTTCTCAGGGTCATTTGGAATTGCATTCTTGTTGCATGTCATATGCGCAGAACCAAGGATAGCTTCTGCTTCTTTGCCGGTAATTTTCTTGGCGCGCAAATCGACCAGCATCACGTGCGATTCGGTACGGCCAGAAACAATCCGCAAGCCGCGGGCGATCAGTGCTTTAGCTAATGCATCGGCATTCTTCACTACTTGCTGCTGATACGTTTTGAATTCTGGCGAGAGCGCTTCTTTGAAAGCGACTGCTTTGCCGGCAATCACATGCATTAACGGTCCACCTTGAATGCCAGGGAAAATCGCGGAATTGATCGCCTTCTCATGCTCGGCTTTCATCAAGATGACGCCTCCGCGCGGGCCACGCAATGATTTATGCGTAGTCGATGTCACGAAGTCAGCGTACGGTACTGGATTCGGATAAACACCTGCTGCAATCAATCCGGCGTAATGCGCCATATCGACCATGAAATACGCGCCAACCTCTTTGGCAACTTTGGAGAAACGCTCAAAATCAATCCGTAATGCGTAGGCAGATGCGCCAGCAATAATCAACTTTGGTTTCTTCTCGCGCGCCAGACGCTCCATCGCGTCGTAATCGATTTCTTCTTTCTCATTCAGCCCATATGACACCACATTGAACCACTTGCCGGACATGTTCAATGACATACCGTGTGTCAAGTGGCCGCCTTCAGCCAAGGACATGCCCATGATTGTGTCGCCCGGTTTCAGCATCGCGAAAAATACGCCTTGGTTGGCTTGCGAACCGGAATTCGGCTGCACGTTGACTGCTTCTGCACCGAACAATTCTTTCAATCGATTGATTGCGAGTGTTTCGGCGATATCCACGAATTCACAGCCACCGTAGTAACGCTTGCCAGGATAACCTTCGGCGTACTTATTCGTCAGTTGAGAACCTTGCGCTTCCATCACAGCTGGCGAGGTATAGTTTTCAGATGCGATCAGCTCGATATGATCTTGCTGACGCTTGTTTTCCTGCTGAATAGCAGACCAAAGTTCCGGATCAACTTTAGCGATAGTATGGTCTTTGTTAAACATGAAATACTCCAATCGATTAAGTATGCAAATGAGTTTGCCTAAATCGAATGAGGGCCAATAGGAAGTGAAAGGCAGCCTCAGTCGTGCGTTTCATTTGGGCTGCCCAGGCGAACGGCTGATGAAATCTCACGTTCCCCGGTGGATGCCCACCTTTTCGCGGTACTCGCTATTGCCAGTACGGCGTTTCGCCAGTCACGTGAGACGAAATGAGCCCAAATTGTAAGGGAAGGACTTAATTTCAGCAAGGCCGGTCGAAACAATAACTTGCCATTTAATTGCCAACTAGCATGGTAGATTTCATCCGATCGGTACATTCAACATTCCAAAGACAAATCCAGAATTCGCCATTAAGTTACAATTTTGATTGCACATACCTATGAGTAGAAAAGGAAACCTTCATGATCGCCTTGATTACCGGAGCCAGCACAGGCTTTGGCGCCGAAATGACGCGCAAATTTGTCAATAACGGTCATAAGGTCATTGCCACTGCAAGACGTATCGATCATTTAAAGGCACTTGCAGCGGATCTCGGCCCTTCCGTTCTACCAATTCAAATGGACGTCACAAACAAAACGTCCATCCAGAATGCGTTGGACAGCCTCAGCCCAAGTTGGCAAGAAATCGATATCCTGATTAACAATGCTGGACTCGCTCTCGGTATTGACCCGGCGCAGAAAGCATCACTGGAGGATTGGGAAACAATGATCGAAACCAATTGCAAGGGATTGGTAACGATGACAAGATTGATTTTGCCCAATATGGTTGCACGTGGAAAAGGTACCATCATCAATATCGGATCAACAGCTGGGGCGCATCCATATCCTGGCGGCAATGTGTACGGGGCGACTAAAGCCTTTGTTGAGCAATTCACGCTGAATTTGCGCGCTGATTTGGTGGGAACTGGAGTTAGAGCCACCACCATTGCTCCAGGCTTGGCCGGAGGTACGGAATTTTCCAATGTGCGATTCAAAGGCAATGACGCAGCAGCTGCGAAAGTATATGAAGGCACAGTACCGTTAAATGCAGGTGATATCGCCGAGGCAGCGTATTGGGTCGCGACTTTGCCATCCCATGTGAATATCAATTACATTGAGATGATGCCAATCTGTCAGGGGTTTTCGCCTTTTACGATTGCACGGAAATAGCTGCATCACTACTCTAGATAGCCGGCGGAATAACGCCAATACAAGCGCATTTCAATCGCCAAAAAATTAAGCATAAACAAAATGAATCAAGCATTCACCTGGACAGTCCGCGTTTATTATGAAGACACCGATACTGGTGGCGTCGTGTTCTACGCTAACTATTTGAAATTTTTTGAAAGAGCGCGGACCGAATGGTTTCGTGCAGCCGGTATAGGTCTACAAGCGCTAACCGAGTCGCATAACGTCATGTTCGTCGTCAAAAGCACGACGGTCGATTATCATGCGCCGGCAAGACTTGATGATGAACTGAAACTCACCGTTGTTGTCGAAAAGCTTGGCCGTGCTTCGTTCCATTTTAAACAAGAAGCGTGGCGCGTCTCTGGAGAAAAGGAAGAATTGTTGACAACCGGACGCATCAAGGTCGGCTGCGTCGATACCAAACGGCTGCGCCCTTGTGGCATACCTGATGAAGTTTTGTTTAAGATTGAACGCTCTGAATAACTAATTTTGCCTAAACAGGCTCATACGGAACACTAGATAAATGGCGCTCATCCTTGTGAATCTAAAATCATAAAACCCGGCACCTTCAATAGCGACTTTTACGCATACAATTGCACGAATCAATAAATCATCCATCACATCCATGACCGCCACCCAAGACCTATCGTTCATCACCCTCATCTCCAATGCTTCTGTGCTGGTTCAACTTGTATTGGCATTGCTTCTTACCGTGTCAGTAATGAGTTGGACTTATATCTTTCGCAAATATTTCGCGATACACGATGCCAGGTCGCAAACGGAAAGATTCGAGCGCCACTTTTGGTCAGGGGGTAACCTGAACACGCTCTATCAAAATGCCTCGTCCAATCAGCAAAAAAACAAATCGAAATCCGGAGCCTTGGAGCGGATTTTCGTATCAGGCATGAATGAGTTTATTAAAGCACAAGCCTCATCAAGTGGCAAAGGTACGGGCGGAGATGCCAACTCTCTGATTGATGGCGCACGACGCGCGATGCGCGCTGCCTATCAGCGGGAAATGGATGCACTGGAGTCGCACTTGGCATTCCTGGCTTCGGTTGGCTCAGTTTCACCTTATGTCGGTTTGTTCGGCACGGTGTGGGGAATCATGAATGCCTTTCGTGGCTTGGCAAACGTGCAGCAAGCGACGCTGGCGGCTGTAGCGCCAGGTATTGCCGAAGCATTGATTGCAACTGCAATCGGTTTGTTTGCCGCAATCCCTGCTGTGGTCGCGTTTAACCGCTATTCGCATGACATCGACCGCTTGGCAATTCGTTTCGAAAGTTTTATTGAAGAATTTTCGAATATCCTGCAACGGCAAGCACGCTAACAGGAGACACTGATGGCATCTTCTTTTTCAAGTTCCCTGCGCGGCGGACGCACGCGCAAATTCAAATCCGACATCAACGTCGTTCCGTACATCGACGTCATGCTGGTATTGCTGATTATTTTCATGGTCGCTGCGCCACTCACCAATCCTAGCGTGATCAATCTTCCAACCGCGGAAAAATCGAATCAGCCGCCGACTGAATATATTGAAATCACGCTACAACCAGATAGTGCTGCGAGACTGAGCGTCAAAGGAAAAAAAAATGAAACAGAACGAAACTATACTGCACCGAATCACGCTGCATTAATTAAAAGACTGCGCAGCCTGCATGATGACAACCCCAATTTGGCTGTGATGATTTCAGCCGACAAAGACATCAAGTACGACGAAGTCATTCAAGTCATATCGGACGCAAAGAAATTTGGCATTGGCCGCGTCGGGCTCGCAACCAAGTGACTCTCCCAGCATGAACGCCACAACACATTATTCCATTCCACAAGAGCCAGGCCGCTGGTCGGCTCTTGCGATGGCAACAGCAGTCCATCTGGCGTTATTTGCGCTGCTTTGGATTGGCATACGGTGGCAAAGTCA
Organism: Burkholderiaceae bacterium; assembly: GCA_036560485.1. Taxonomy (GTDB): domain Bacteria; phylum Pseudomonadota; class Gammaproteobacteria; order Burkholderiales; family Burkholderiaceae_D; genus DATBRC01. Next base: position 78,881 of record DATBRC010000048.1, on the reverse strand, counting down.
AACGCCGGTCACACTCGAAGCTGAAGTGTGGAGTCCTAAGACCCAGGAATCTGCACCTGTTCCAGTGCCTGTCGAGCCAACCAGACCGGAGCCACCCGCAGCTGTTGAAACACCCAAACCCGCCGTGGTTGAACCGGCGATAGAAAAGCCGGATATCGCGTTAGAACAACAGAGGAAGCGTAAAGCGGAAGAAAAAGCACGCCAGGAAAAATTGGCGCAAGAAGAAGAGCAACAACGTATCGAAAACGAGAAAGCTGCTGCGCTGGCAAAGAAAAATAAAGCGCTTGAAAAAGCCAAGGCAGATAAACAGCGTCTGCAGGATGAAGCCGATGCAAAACAACGGGCAAAAGTGCGCGATGAAGAAATGCGCCGCATTAGCGGCGCCACTGGTGGTACGGGTGACGCCGAAAAGACCCAAGGTAGCCAAGCCGATCCCGCTTATGTGCAAATCCTCAGCGCCAAAATCAAACGGAATACGGTATTTGCCGTGCCGCCGGACCTGCACGATAACCCTTCCGTTGAATACACCGTAGAACTCTTTCCTGATGGCGATGTCAAAAGGATCAAAAAGGAACATGCCAGCGGCATACCGGGTTTCGACGAAGCGGTAAAATCCGCAATCGAAGCATCGGCGCCGTTCCCAAGAGATAAATCCGGTAATGTCCCGTCCAATTTTACTTTTTCTCACAAGCCTAAAGAAAAATAACGCATGCAAGTTAAAAACCTCTACCGTCTGCTCGTTCTCGCTGTACTGCCAATTTGTGCAGTCGTCCATGCGCAACTACGCTTTGAAATTACCGGCGTTGGCGAGAATCAAATTCCGATTGCCATTGCCTCCTTCGCAGATGAAGCAATTGCGCCGCAACCATTCAGTGCCATCATCAAGGACGATTTGACGCGCAGCGGCTATTTCAAGGTCATGGACACCGGTAATGTGATGTCGGAAACCACTCCGATAAATTACAGTGACTGGAAATCCCGCGGTGCGAATGCACTTGTCGTCGGCAGCGTACAACGATTGGCGGATGGCAGACTCGATACACGATATCGATTGCTCGATACGGCCAAGGCAATGCCGCTGTCTTCCATGGGGCTAGCCGTACCACCGCAATCCAATCGCATAGCTGCGCATAAGATTGCCGATGATATTTATGAAAAATTGACAGGTGCACGCGGTATCTTTTCAACACGTATCGCCTACGTCACGAAAACCGGCCATGAATATCACCTCGAAGTCGCGGATGCAGATGGCCAAGGGGCCAGCATCGCTTTGATATCCAAAGATCCGATCATTTCCCCGGCATGGTCGCCCGATGGAAGCAAAATTGCCTACGTTTCGTTTGAAAATCAAAAGCCCGTTGTATATATCCAGAATCTGGTAACCAGACAACGTGTCGCAGTCGCAAATTACAAAGGCAGTAATTCTGCACCTGCCTGGTCACCCGATGGTTCAAAGTTGGCCATAGCACTATCACGCAGCGGCATCACGCAAGTGTATGCGATCAATGCCGATGGCACTGGGTTGCAACGATTGACCAACTCGGACAGCATCGACACAGAACCACAGTATTCGCCTGATGGGCAAAGTATTTATTTCACCAGCGATCGCAGCGGCGGGCCGCAAATTTACAGGATGAGCGCTAATGGCGGCGAGCCACAACGCATCACATTCAATGGCGACTACAACATCAGTCCACGCATTTCACCGGATGGCAAAACGTTAGCCTTCATTGCACGTCATGAAGGACAGTTCCAGCTTTATGTCCTGGATTTGGCAAGCCATCAGGATCAACGTTTATCCGACACGGTAAAAGACGAGTCGCCGAGCTTTGCCCCCAATGGCAAATACATCATGTATGCAACCGAGACCGCAAATCGAGGGACGCTCGCGGTCGTATCGATCGATGGTCAGATTAAACACAGCCTGACAACACAGTCAGGCGATATTCGTGAGCCCACCTGGGGCCCGTTCATGAAATAACACCCATTCACCATTTGGAGAACGAAATGCGTCTCACCTTGACCAATGCTCTTATTATTTCTGGCACACTCTTGCTGTCTGCATGCTCCTCTACACCTATGGGAAATAAAGTGCCGATAGAAGATCGTTCACTTACCAAGCAGAATGAAAATACGACCAGCAAAGATGGGCTCAACGCATCCGGCGCAAGGGCAGCCTCCATCGATTCCCGTGCTGTCGAAACAATTGTTGTTCCGCCAGCCCAATCCAAGATTGACGCGACCGGTATTCCCTCCAAGCGCAGCATCTATTTTGATTACAATAGCTTCGCCATCAGAAATGATTCGCAGCCTTTGATTGAAGCTCATGCGAAATACCTCAATGCAAAAAAAGGACAAAAAATTATCATCCAGGGCAATACAGATGAACGTGGTGGCCGCGAATATAATCTCGCATTGGGCCAAAAGCGAGCAGAGGCCGTTCGCAAATCGTTATCATTGCTAAATGTTCCCGAATCGCAAATGGAAGCGGTATCATTCGGAAAAGAAAAACCCAAAGCGCTTGGCAGTAATGAAGCGTCCTGGGCCGAAAACCGTCGCTCTGATATTATTTACCAATAATTATGAACAGCCACTTTAAATCGACCATTGTTGCGGCGTTATTTGCCGCTTTTTCTTATGCGCCAATGCAGGCTCATGCCGGCATATTTGACGACAATGAAGCACGCAAAGCGATATTGGATATTCGCAGCAGGCTGGATGCATTGGAAAGCGATTCGAAATCGCGTACAGAAACCAAGGCGGATAAAAGCAGCATCCTCGATCTATCCAATCAGAATGAACAATTGCGGCAGGATATTGCAAAATTGCGTGGTCAAATTGAGTTGCTAACCAACGATTTGGCTAATGCTCAACAACGTCAAAAAGATTTTTATATTGATCTCGACAGACGCTTGCGCGCATTGGAACCGCAGCAGATTACATTGGATGGCCGGCAAGTGAACGTACAGCCAGGAGAGCAAAAAGCCTATGAAGCGGCTTTTGCCTCGTTCAAGGCAGGTGATTATAAAAATGCGAGCACTGCCTTCTCGGATTTTATGCGTCGCTATCCATCGACCGCTTACGGTGCGACAGCGCAATATTTGTTAGGCAATGCCTACTATGCACTGAACGACTATAACAACGCTATAGCTGCCCAACAAGTCGTCGTCAAAAACTACGCAGACAGCGCGAAAGCGCCTGAAGCTTTGCTCAACATTGCGAGCAGTTATATAGAACTCAAAGATAAAGTCTCTGCGAAGAAAACCCTGACCGAATTAGTTGCACAATATCCGGATTCCGCAGCCGCACGCACTGCCAAAGAGCGCCTGAAATCGCTCAAACATATTGAATGAGAATATCGGGTAAATTTGTTGGGTAAATTCAGATTGACAGCCTAACCTCCAGCAGGCTGTCTGCCCAACCCTTTTGGCATTGGAAAAGTAACTGACTCCTCCACCCCGTCCAAGGTCCGCACGCTTCGTGCACCACATTCCTTCAAACGATTGATTACTGCCTGCACCAAAACCTCCGGTGCAGAGGCTCCTGCAGTCACACCGATGCGCGCTTTACCTTCTAACCATGCTGGATCGATTTGCGCTGCATTGTCAACCATGTAGGCTTCGGTGCCTTTCTTCTGTGCGACCTCACGCAAACGATTCGAGTTGGAACTATTTGGACTGCCAACCACAATCACAACATCGACCTGTGGCGCCATGAATTTCACTGCTTCTTGACGGTTCGTCGTGGCATAACAAATGTCTCCCTTTTTCGGCTCAACGATACTGGGGAATTTATCTTTAAGCGCATTGATGATGTCGATGGTATCGTCGACTGACAAAGTCGTTTGCGATACATACGCGAGCATCGTTAGATCCTTCACCTGAAGTTCTTTAACGTCATCAAGGGTTTCGACTAAATAGATTCCTTCTTCTGTTTGCCCCATCGTGCCTTCGACTTCAGGATGGCCATCATGGCCGATCATGATAATCTCGCGTCCTTCACGGCGCATTTTGGCAACTTCCATATGCACCTTCGTCACCAAAGGACAAGTTGCATCAAATACTTTTAGTCCGCGCTCGGCAGCTTCTGCTTGCACTGCCTTAGAAACACCATGCGCTGAAAAAACGACGATATTGCCTGTCGGGACATCGTCCAATTCTTCGATAAAAATTGCGCCCTTGTTGCGAAGATCTTCAACCACATATGCGTTGTGCACAATTTCATGACGCACATAAATCGGTTTGCCGAATTGTGCAATCGCACGTTCGACAATTTCGATTGCACGATCGACACCTGCACAAAATCCGCGCGGCTGCGCTAATAAAATCTCGTTTTCCATTTTTAATCCTACGATCCTGCTCTGTGCTATTTATTTGGAAATAAAAAACATTTTAGTGAATGGCATAGTAACGCAATGTTTAAACCTTGCTGTATAAACATGGAACCATAGCGAAAACTTTAGTCTCATAAAATGCCAATTATTTTTACTTCGAATTTTAAAGACTGTCCTGCTAACGGATGGTTAAAGTCGAATAATCCGCCCTCTGCATTCATCTCACGTAAAACGCCGGCAAAACGTCCGCCTGCAGGTGCAGTAAATTCCACAACATCACCGACTGCATATTGCTGACCATGTTGTGAGTTTTGATCCAGTGTGGCGCGGGACACCCATTGGATCAACTCCGGATTACGTGGCCCAAAAGCTTTTTCCGGCGATAGCTCGAATGTCTGATGCACGCCTTCCGGCAAGCCCACTAAACATGCTTCAAGAAATGGAGCCAACTGTCCCGTTCCAAGCTGCAAAGTCGCAGGATTATCCTGAAAAGTGCTGACGATATCGTTTCCATCCATTGATGCCAAACGATAGTGCAAAGTGAGATAAGCCGAGTCTGTAACGCTAATTTGTGGCAAATTTGACATTAAAAATCCCAAAATAAGGCAATAGTCTGTTATTTTAAGCCACGATCGCTCTTTGGATGCGTTTTGATCGCCGCTTCGCACATTACAACAAGCCATTTTTGATATCGCAATTAGCTAAAACCCTCTTACTCGACTCAACATAATGGCAATTACTGACTGGCCCGCAGATCAGCGTCCGCGTGAACGATTGATCAAACATGGGCCGAAAGCTCTATCCGACGCAGAACTTTTGGCGGTGTTCTTACGTGTTGGCGTTACCGGAAAAAGTGCTGTCGATTTAGGGCGCGATATGGTTGGACATTTCGGTTCGCTGAACGGCCTTTTTTCAGCCTCACTTGCTGATTTTTCCGTTCTTAATGGCCTGGGACCAGCAAAATTCGCCCAACTGCAAGCGGTGCTTGAACTGGCCAAACGTGCGATTGCTGAAGAATTAGAAAGTGGCGTAACTTTAAATTCACCACAAGCAGTCAAGCAGTATTTACAGCTGCTTTTAGGGAGCAAACCATACGAGTCATTTGTGGTGCTTTTCCTTGATGTGAAAAACCGTTTGATCGCATCCGAAGAATTATTTCGCGGCACGCTGACTCATGCGAGTGTCTATCCGCGAGAAATCGTTAAAGCGTCACTCGCACACAATGCAGCAAGTATCCTGCTGGCCCATAATCATCCTTCAGGCACTTCAGAGCCTAGCAGCGCTGACCAAACATTGACACAATCATTGAAGCAAGCACTCGCGCTGGTAGATATCAGGGTATTGGATCACTTCATTGTCGCCGGGCGGCATGTATATTCTTTTGCAGAGCACGGACAACTGTAATCAGTGCATTGATATTTACCTCAGATTGTTAAATTTCAAGAATAAATCATGACACAGTTGTTTTTCACAAGTCATTGAAAAATCTAATCTTTTTATATATACTCTCTTTTTTTCCAATTTCGGAAATCTTTAAGGAGTGAGCCATGGCACGTGTTTGCCAAGTCACGGGGAAGAAGCCGATGGTCGGCAACAATGTTTCCCATGCAAACAATAAAACGAAGCGTCGCTTTTTGCCTAACCTGCAAAATCGCCGTATTTTCGTTGAATCTGAAAACCGCTGGGTCTCCCTGCGCCTGTCCAACGCTGGTCTGCGTGTAATCGACAAAATCGGCATTGATGCCGTATTGGCCGATATGCGCGCGCGCGGCGAAAAAGTCTAACTAGCAGAATAAAGGAAATATCATGGCTAAATCAGGCCGCGACAAAATCAAGCTGGAATCGACCGCAGGCACGGGTCACTTCTACACGACCACCAAAAACAAGCGCACCACGCCTGAAAAAATGGAGATCATGAAGTTCGATCCCAAGGCACGCAAGCATGTCGCTTACAAAGAGACCAAGATCAAGTAATTGATTTCAACTCACAAAAAAGCCCCGCAAGAATTACTTCTGCGGGGCTTTTTGTTTTACTTCGCGCATAAAAAATGCGGCTCAAAATCCGAACCGCATTCATTTCATCCTTAATGCACAAAACTGTTTCGAACCATATTAAGCATAGCTACGTAAACGCAATGAAAAATCCTGAAGTCCTTTGATCCCGGAAGCTTCAGCACGTGCGCACCACTCTTGCAATTGCTGAAGTAATTGCTCACGCGTCGCATGCGAGCGATCCCAGATTGCACCCAATTCAACACGCATTTCATGCATGGTCTGCAATGCTTTGCTATGTGCGAACAACTCTGTAAGTTGCTGCTTTTGCGGGCCTTCCAACTTGGCGGGTTCGCTTTGCAATAGCTTCTTCGACGATTTCAGAAAGCCGGATTCCAGCTGCGCTTTCTCTTTCAAATGCTCCAGCTCATCGTGCCAGGTACGTTTGAGTGATTTGGCATATTTTGCCATCACGTCATAACGATTGGCGATGACCGATTGAAGCGTCTCAAAATCGGCAATCAGTTTTTCACGATCAAATTTTGGAGCTGGTGCGATTTTCTTCACTTTCGCCAAGCCAGCCATTTCAAGAATCCGGATGTACATCCAGCCGATATCGAACTCATACCACTTGGACGATAACTTGGCGGAAGTACCGAATGTATGGTGATTATTGTGCAGCTCTTCACCACCGATCAAAATACCCCACGGAGAAATATTGGTTGACGCATCGACGCAATCATAGTTGCGGTAACCCCAATAATGACCAATGCCGTTGATGATGCCGGCAGCCATAATCGGGATCCAGATCATTTGGACAGCCCATACCGTGACACCGATCACGCCAAACAGCATGATATTAATCACCATCATCAGCGAAACACCCAGCGCGCTATATTTTGTATAGAGATTGTGCTCGACCCAATCATCCGGCGTGCCGTGCCCGTATTTTTCCAATGTCTCAAGATTCTTTGCTTCGCTCCGATAGAGTTCAGAACCTTCCAACAGTACTTTTTTGATACCGCGCGTTACAGGGCTATGCGGATCTTCTTCAGTCTCACATTTAGCGTGGTGTTTGCGATGAATGGCTGCCCACTCTTTGGTCACCATACCCGAGGTCATCCACAACCAAAAGCGGAAGAAGTGGCTGGGAATCGCATGCAAGTCGAGTGCGCGATGCGCTTGGCAGCGATGTAAAAAAATCGTTACGGATGCAATCGTAATATGCGTTACGACGAGCGTATAAATCACGACTTGCCAACCCGTTGCGCGGGTCAATCCATTTGAAAGAAAATCCACTACAGCATTAAACAATGTATCCAAAATTTCACTACTCCAGAATTAATGACTTCTATCCGGTCTGTACTTGCATTCAGAGCGACCGCTCATCTGAATTTTTCTTGTATTTGGGCTAGGATTGTACGCCCTTTTAATTGCTTGTTCGCATTTTACCGCTTATCGAATCGGGATTATTGCCTTCACGATCGTCAATTAGCCTAATTTCACGTTGTGGATAAGGCAAGTTGATTTGATGAGCCTGCAACATTTTCCAAATCGCTCTGTTTACATCCGACAATATATTCGTCTGTCCCTTCTCTGGATCAAGAATCCAGAATCCGACTTCCAACTCCAAACCATCAGCTCCAAATTGAAGCAACATCGCCTGCGGTGCCGGCGTCCTTGCTACACGATCGATGGAAGCGACTACTTGCTGCAACAGCTGGAGCACCTTTTCAACATCAGTTTGATATCCGACCGTTATGCGGGTAGCCAATCTGATAGATCGATCCGTCAATGAATAATTTTGTACAGCCCCCGAAACCAGCATTTCGTTTGGAATAACCGACTCTACGCCGTCCGTGCCGCGCAAGATCGTGTACCGCGTATTGATTTGCGTGACTTTTCCAGAATACTTATCTACCGTAACAATGTCACCAATCGCCAAGCTTCGTTCCAACAAGATCACAAAGCCGGATACATAACTGCTGACGATTTTCTGTAAACCCAATCCAAGTCCGACACCTAACGCACCGCCAAAAACCGACAGCACTGTCAGGTCGATTCCTACTAACGACAAGCTCACCAATACCGCGATCAAAATCAGAAATGCCCGCCCGGTACGTGCCAATACGACGCGCATCGAAGAATGCATCGTGTCCATCTTCATCAAACGCTCTTCCAGCATCGTGCCGGCCCACAAAGCAGCAATGACAGTAACAGCAATGAACACGAGCGCTTGCAAAATAGCGGATAACGAAGCTTGGTAGCGCCCCAACGGAATGACCGTCTCATCTAATATTTGCACAAGATCCGGCCATAAACCGGTAATGTAAAGAGCGACGCCGATCCAAACCAATGCTGCAAAAGTTTTCTCGAACAAAAGCAAAACACTTCCTACTCTTTTACCTCGTGCAAAGATTCGACGTAAAACATAAAACCCCAATCTCACCACAACGAAAGATGCGATCAGTGGTATCGCGACCCTTAGCAAATTCACGTGATACCAGCGTGCCAATACAGGTTTGGTTATAGCGATCAATGTCAATGCAAGCAATGGAGAAAGCACTTTGGTGAAACTCTCCATGCCCATGCGGACCATGCGCTGTTGAACATCATCTGCAGTGAAGGTCGTGCGTAACAAGCGAGCCAAACCCCATCCCAATGCAGCGCACAAGACAATTGCGCCGATTTGCCACAACAAACTTGTGTCATGCAAATCACCCCAGAAATCGGACAAAAAATCAGATAGCAAAGTTGGTGTCATTTTTTATATGGCGATGAGTCGCGCTGATGGCGTTCCCAGTTCAATGCATAACGGGAAGCGAGTGTCGGATTGCTGCGAGCAATCAAAATATTTTCTGCATTTTTGTGCTGTGCTGCCCAGGTAAAATTAAAACTGCCTGTAATGACAACTGCATCGGCTGTTGTCGCATCAATCACAATAACCTTGTTGTGCGCATTTTGATATTTGGTTTCCAACCAAACCGGAATGCCGGCATTGGTCAGCTCCGGTACTTTTGAAGACTCACCTTTGACGAACTGTTCTGCATCGACCAGGACACGTACATCAACCGCCCTTCGATGCGCTGCGATCAGTGCATTGGCGATTTTTTTACTGGTCAATAGATAGGCTTGCACCAGAATCTGCTTCTTGGCACTGTCGATAGACTCGATAATCAAACTTTCAACATCGTCCCACGGAGCGAATGCCGCCTGCAAGGTTCCTTGCGCGACGATCGGCTGTGAACGAGATGATATGGAATCAAACGAGTAAGCCTGCGTTGCGACAATCAAGCAACTGATGACGGCAATGGCATAGCGACTCAATCGATTCATTTTTTACGCTCAAGTACTGCGGCAAAAAAACCGTCTGTCTGATGCTTCTGCGGAAGAAGCTTCAAATAATCTTGCATCTGCAAGTCGATCTTTTGTTCCGCTAATACGTCGTGCATCGGCACCAGTGAAAAATCATCATTCGCAGACAGGAATTGCGACACAATCGCCTCATTCTCTTCATCCAGCAAACTGCATGTTGCATACACAAGCCGCCCGCCCGCTTTCACTAGTCGCGCCGCGCCTGAAAGGATCGCAGCTTGCTTGGTATTGAGTTCAATTAACGATTGCGGCGTTTGGCGCCATTTCACATCGGGGTTGCGACGTAATGTGCCGAGGCCACTACAAGGAGCATCAACCAATACTCGATCAATTTTGCCAGCCAGACGCTTGATCTTGGCATCGTTCTCATGCGCGATCAAAACTGGATGTACATTCGACAAACCGCTACGCGCCAAACGTGGCTTGAGTTTTGCCAAACGCTTGTCGGACACATCAAATGCATACAGCCGACCCGTATTGCGCATCGCCGCACCAAGCGCCAATGTTTTGCCGCCTGCACCAGCACAGAAATCAACGACCATCTCGCCACGCTTGGCGCCAACGACTTGAGCAAGCAACTGACTGCCTTCATCCTGCACTTCGATCGAGCCATTTTTGAACAACGGGAGATTTTGCAGCGCCGGTTTTTTGACCACGCGAATTCCCAGCGGCGCATACGGCGTTGGCTCGCCCAGAATGGGCGCCTCCGCCAAAGATGCAATCACTTCATCTCTCGTCGTTTTCAATGCGTTGACACGCAAATCAAGCGGCGCTGGACGGTTCAATGCTTCCGCCAACTGCAAGGTCGCTTCTTCACCATCGCGCGCAACCAATTTCTCGTATAACCATTGCGGCAAATTCGCACGCAAGAAAGCCGGTAACAACGTGCGGTCAATTTCCATCACACGCGTCAACCAGGCGGTTTCTTCTTCCGACAATCCGCCAAGCGACTCGATACCAACCGCATCCGCCAGACCTAACAAGGTTAAACGGCGCATAGGTGAACCGGTACCTGTCTCGGAAAAATTTGTGTACACAGATTTGTTTCGCAGCAAGCCATACACGGCTTCAGCAATCACACCACGCTCTCGCGAACCAAGTTTTGGATGATCGCGAAAATAGCGTGACAAGGTGCCGTCTGCCGGACCGGTGAAACGCAAAATCTCACGCAAGACTTCTTCAGTATACGTAATGATCGCTGGAGGCAATCTCATGGAAATCCTTCTATTTAAATCTAGTAATTTGACTGTTACGCTTCTGCGGCCACATGCACCAAGCCGTTGTCGATGGAAAGTCGCCCTTCCACGAACCAGCGTACAGCACGAGGGTAAATGATATGTTCTTGCGTTAATACGCGAGCTGAGAGCGTGGCTTCCGTATCATCCGTCAGTACCGGCACGGTTGCTTGCGTGACGATTGGCCCATGATCGAGATCTGCCGTGACAAAATGTACTGTTGCTCCATGCTCTTTCACGCCCGCTGCCAACGCCTGATTATGCGTCGCTAAGCCAGGAAAGTTTGGCAACAGGGATGGATGGATATTCATCATGCGGCCGGCGTAATGCTCTACAAAAGCTGCGGTAAGAATCCGCATGAATCCTGCCAACACAACCAAGTCCGGTGAAAATTGATCTATCGTGGCTTGCAATGCCTGATCAAATGCTTCGCGCGACGGAAAATCCTTATTGGGAACCACTGCAGTTGCAATATCTTGTGCTGCTGCAAATTTCAAACCTTCTGCGTCTGCCCGGTTACTGATCACGGCCGCGATTTTTGCAGGCCATTGTTCAGCTTTGGCAGCACGCACTATCGCTTGCATGTTGCTGCCACGTCCGGAAATCAGGATCACAATCTTTCTCATGGCGCGCATTGTACCGTACAGACGCTTTCACAGTTACTGCTGTCCCAAACAAAAAGCCGACTTGTTGGCCGGCTTTTTAAGTGAATTATTTAAAACACTAACTTTATTGAAATGAATAAAACGCCCTAAAGGGAATTTTTTTCTCGGCCCAAAAATCAGCGGCATCGCGAAACACATCCAGCAATGTCTCACGTGCTTCCTTGTCGAATTTTGGCGTATTGGGTAATTGCTCAAGAACAATGAGAAAACCCTGCTGCGGCCCAGCCTTATAGGCCAAATCCGTCAAACAATCCTCAAGCGCATCAAAATTCTTGCCAAAATGCTTAGGAAAACAAAAGGCTTCAGCAATAATGGCAAGCACCTGCTGCTTTGTAGTCGCTTCCGCACAATAAGCGTAGAGAAAATGCTGCTCCAGCAAAGCAGCTTCAGCCTGCAAATCGGTTACGCGAAATGCACGGATGGATTGCACCACATTCGGCGATACGGTCTTTAACAAACTCATTTCTCCCATAGTGTGCAATTATTCCGTGATGCGTTTGAAGCTCGCATAGTGGTCATCGGTGTAATAAAAGTCGCTTGGCTGCGCCAACGCACCACCCACGATAATGCGCCGTGCTCCTCGATTATGCGTACCGGGCGTTTTCACAGTGAATTCGTGATAATACCCGCGCTTATGACTCGGTAAAACCCTTTCGTAATTACCAAAAACCACACCATCTTTAGGATAAGGATATGGCCCACCTTGCTTAATCAATATCACTGTCTTTTGCGCCTCTTTAGGCAAATCTGTAAAAGCTATTGTCGGTAAAGAAGTTCCCTTAGCAACAACACTAAAAGAAAGCGCTAGCGTTAATAGAAAAACGAGGCATTGCTTTATAAATCGCCCGGCCAACATGATTTCCTTTTCTTATTATTTTTTATTGCAAAATAGATAATTGCAAACGACCCTGATACGGTAGGGTATCGTGTTGTACAAAACGAATCAACTCGAATTCACGAAATATTGTAAATAAGAAATAATGCAATGAGTAATTAAGTTATGTGCTTACAATCGCATGTCAAACACGTGGTTGCACCCTGCGTTCCGCACCGAAAAAGGCTAAAACATCATCACGGCGCAAGTAGGTGTCATGCTGGCCTAATTTGATCAATTCGCCTGTATAACTTGCTTCAAACAATAAATAGGAAGCCAATGCTGCGCCACGGACTTCTGTAGCGCCAATCCCGCCCAATAAGGTTCTAACAGGTAGTGGCAAACTCCCAACATGCCGGCTGGCAATGACGTCCAATCGTTCCGATGGCGCGATAATCAGCATCTCGACTGGACGTAACGCTGTCTTGTTTCTGACTTCCTCAGGCAATATTGATAATGTCAAATTAATACGATTCAATCGCTCGATGTCCACTGCCAAGCTATCCAGAAAGATGCTGGACATCGCATGACCTGCAATTTCAGCCAAGCTTGGATATGCGGCAGTCTCTGAAGTATCTGGTGGAGGCTCAACCAATCGTCCCGCACCGATAACCAACACTTTCTCCGCCCCCAAATGAATTGCGGGTGAGATTGGCGCGAGTTGCCGCATTGACCCATCGCCAAAATATTCGCGATGCCCATTGCAATAAATCGGTGTGGCCGGAAAAATCAATGGGATTGCAGACGAAGCAAGCAGATGTTCAATTCCGATTTGGGTTTGCAACGCAATACGTTGCATACGTGTCCAAGGCGCTATGTCTTTAGCACTTTGATAAAACGTAATATGTTGACCGGCGGTATAAGACGAGGCTGTTACAGCTAATGCATGCAAGGTCCCATTTGCCAAGGCCGTATCAAGCCTCGGCAAATCCAGCATGCGATGCAACAGACTGACCAACGGCGTATTGTTCAATAAAGAATTGGGAGGATGGGCTCGCCATTTACGCAGCAACCAGCCAAACGACAATAGCGACAACCATCTTGCGCCGGAACGCAACACACCGAGTGAATCGGCACGATAGACCTGTTCAACTTCGAAGTTTTCCCATACAGCCATCAATTTCAGTATGGCTTCTTCAAAATTATCAGAACGGCAGGCGAGCGCAGTCGCATTGATTGCCCCTGCAGAAGTCCCGCAAATAATGTCGAACGGCGACCGCTGCGGCGTCCAATCAGCATCACATAATATTTTGTGAATTGCCTCCAGGACACCGACCTGATATGCAGCACGCGCCCCACCACCTGTCAGGACCAGACCAACTTTTTTATATTCTTCCATAAACTAACCGCACATACGAACTGTGAAGGATCGCAATGCATTGCTTTCATTCATGCTTATCCAGTCACTTCAAATCACATAAAAGCGAAATTACTGAATGCGAAGCGCAATATGGCTGCGATAAAAATTATGTTACTTAACGTTAATTATGGTTCGAATTTGAGTCCTGCGTGCAATTTTTTTTATGTTGTCGCAAAATGGTCTCATCCCATTCTGGAAGTATTGGTCATCAGGCCAGGTTTGAAGATGTTAATGGCTCTATGAGGCACTCTGCTGCAATCCAAGTATGCGGGTGCGCACAAAATTGATATGGCTGCGTAGTCCATATAACTCTTCTGCATACGATAATGGAACCGAGATTTGATTGACCTTTTCTTCAATCTCATTCAATCGTCTTAACTGTGCCGCATACACTTCGGCACGGTGCTCTACCGATACATCTTCAACCGCCTGTTCAACAGCGCGTAATTTCCCATACCAACGATATACGCGCGAGCGGATTTTCCAGACATACAGCGGCGGAACAACTTTGCTGAGTGGCAGAATCAACGCGCCCAAAGCAACAATCGTCACCCACATCCGCTCAAAGAAATTGGCAGCCCAGAAAGGCAGATAGTGCTGCAGTAAAGGCGGGCCATTTTTATAGAAGGTTGCTGCTGAACGTGCAACGGGAATTTCCGTATAACTCGCCGTCGGGAATTCTCCCTGCTTGTGAAACCAGCCAGAACCGCCATGGATTTCATCAGCAGATTGAACGAATAAATCGATCAATGCAGGATGCAGATTCTCGCGAGCGACCAAGGTCGCGGTCGGTGCGATCAAATGATAGTTTTTTGCCGGTAAATCACGCCCCAAATCCACGATGCCGCGCGGCAGCACGACATGCGACAAAAACGGAAAGCGCCGTGTATAAGCCTCAGCTTGTACAAAATCGAAAAGCTTGATGCCGGGCGTTTGCAATAGCATCTGGATCAACGGTGCATCCGGCGCCGAGCTGAACACCAAGCCATCGATTTTCCCGTCCAGCAAAGCGACCGTCGCCGGCGTGTTCTCCAAACCGCTGAGTATCAAATCGGTCGGTTCCACATCATTCACGGATAGAAGTTTTTTAAACAAACCCGGCACACCCGTTCCTTCCGGCCCGACATTAATTTTCAATCCTTTCAGCTTGCCTAGCTGTGTAATGTCTTTCGTGTCGCGAAAAAAAAGCCATACCGGTTCAGTGAACAAGCTCCCGAGAGAAATCAATCCTCGACGTTCCGCATCTTCCTGCTCAGTAGAACCGCTTTGGACAAACGCGATGTCAACACCTGACTGCGGTGAGTGCAGACGCTGGAGATTTTCTTGCGACCCCTGTGATGATTTAAGTGTCACTGTGATGTGGTGCTTCGCCAACGCACGCGCATACTGTTTTCCAAAAACATCGTAAGCACTATTTTCCTGCCCGGTAGAAAGCGTCACATGCGATGGCGGTGTCGGATCAACAATCAAATAGGCGAGTAAACATATCAAGGCAACGACAATGATGGCCGGACCTACCGTAACAAGAAAATCGCGTAATGCAAACTGCGTGAATTTGAAAATTTTTGGCATAGCGTAGTCAATTTCCTGCGTAAAAGTCCGGATACACTCAACGCGCTATTCCAATTTCACCGCATGCTCGCGCGTCGCATGGAAGGTAATTGCAGGCCAGCGATCCTGCGTATGCTTCAGATTGACACCTGATGTTGCGAGGTATGCCATATTGCCCGCTGCATCATAGGCAACGTTATTGCCAGCGGTAGATTTCTCAAAATCAGCGAGCATCTTTTTGTCGTCGCATGTCACCCAACGCGCACTGCTGATGCTGGTTCCTTCAAATACTGCATCCACACCATACTCGTTCAACAAACGGCTCGCGACCACTTCAAACTGCAATACACCGACAGCGCCGAGTACCAGATCGCCGCTGTGAACTGGCTTGAAAACCTGCACTGCGCCTTCTTCGCCAAGCTGCTGTAAACCTTTGTGCAATTGTTTTATCTTCAGCGGATTACGAATGCGTACTGAACGGAAAAAGTCTGGCGCAAAATAAGGAATGCCGGTGAACTGCAATAATTCACCTTCAGAAAAACTGTCGCCAATCTGCATGTTGCCATGATTCGGCAAGCCGATAATATCGCCGGCGTATGCTTCTTCCACCTGCTCGCGGCTGGCCGCCATGAAGGTCACCACGTTGGATACTTTGATTTCACGATTGAGCCGCAGATGCTTGATCTTCATGCCGCGTTCAAAACGTCCGGAACAAACACGCAAGAACGCGATGCGATCGCGATGCGCCGGATCCATGTTGGCTTGAATCTTGAACACGAAACCGGAGAACGGTGCTTCACCAGGCTCTACCGACCGCACTGTTGCATCACGCGGACGTGGTGGCGGGGCCCAATCCAGCAACGCATTCAGAATTTCGCGCACACCAAAATTGTTGATCGCTGATCCGAAAAATACCGGGGTCTGTGTACCAGCCAAATATGCATTCAGATCAAACGGATGCGATGCGCCATGTACCAGCTCGACTTCCATCTTGAGCTGTTCGATTTCAAGCGGAAACATCTCGGCCAGGCGTGGATTATCAATGCCTTTGACCACTTCAAAAGTTTGATCAGCCTTTTCATTACCAGCAGCAAACAGCATGATCTCGTCACGCAGCAAGTGATACACGCCACGGAAGGTTTTGCCCATGCCGATCGGCCATGTAACCGGTGCACATTGAATCTTCAAAACCGATTCCACTTCATCCAGCAATTCCAGCGGATCGCGCGTCTCGCGGTCCATCTTGTTCATGAAGGTCAGAATTGGTGTATTGCGCATGCGGCAGACGTTGAGCAACTTGATCGTCTGTTCCTCGACGCCCTTGGCGGCGTCGATTGCCATCAAGGCAGAATCGACTGCTGTCAACACGCGATAAGTATCTTCCGAAAAATCCTGGTGACCCGGCGTATCGAGCAGGTTCACCACATGATCGCGATATTCAAATTGCATGACCGAACTCGCAACCGAAATGCCGCGCTGCTTTTCGATCTCCATCCAGTCTGAAGTTGCGTGACGTCCGCTCTTGCGCGCTTTAACGGTACCGGCAAGCTGAATCGCGCCAGAGAAAAGCAGCAGCTTTTCCGTCAACGTGGTCTTGCCTGCATCAGGATGGGAAATGATGCCGAAAGTACGTCGACGCGCGACTTCACGCGCAATCAGTTCCATTGGCACATTACGGGATGGGGTTGAAACGTCAGTCGCTTCAGTCGAGGAAAGCTCAGAATCGGTGGCCATCATCATAGCCCTTGCAAAAAGGACTAAAGTCTACCGGCTCTTGGCGATGAAGTCTAATGGCTTGATCGAAATGGAAAAAAACATGCGATATAACTGAATTCCCGTTGACAAAAGAAAAACCCGCCATCTTTCGGTAGCGGGTCAAAACCATCTCTTATTGCTAATTGGAGACAGGAGAAATATCAACGAATTTGCCTGGAGCGTGACAACCAATCTAATCGGTTACCTTCTTCAATAAATTATGGACGCGGCGTAAGCGAAACACGCAATCTGAGACGATCACCCGGGTCGCGTGGCAACACAGTTGTGTATTCATGACCACGATATTCGTACGTCACTGCATAACCATTGACACGCGTTTCCCAGCGATCAACATTATGGCAACGCTGTACTTGCTGCTCGCTGACCGTGCCGCCACCGTTATTGTTATTTTCCATGCGATCACCTACCAGAGCTCCCACCACCGCACCGGCTGCCGTTGCTGCGGTACGGCCATGGCCACCACCAACTTGATTACCAAGAATTCCTCCGGCTACACCGCCAATAATTGCACCGCCTACACCACGCTCTTGACGCTGCTGTACCTGAACGGTTTCAGTTCTGCATTCCTGTTGTGGCACATTGACTTGTTCGGTTTGCTCAACAACACGCAGAACACGTGCAGAATCTTCAAATTCGGCAGCATGGCTTGCAGTCATTGCACTGAAACAAAAAAGAGAAAAAATTACTTTGGTATGCGTTTTCATGTTGAACCTCACGTTTTTTAATATGGTATTCCAGTAACGTTCCTAGTAGGGAAACGTTCTACAACGAAATTGTAAGCATCTGTTTCAGATTGACAAATTCTTTCCCTGCTTTCATTTCGCAATATAGACATTTGCATGGCCAACAATGTGATTTATACCTAGCATGCCATATACAAAAATTAATCACATTGCTTATCTGCATTAAACGCCAATCCGGTGAATGTGGCCAGTAATAATTAATTGTAATGAGGTAAGCTTTGCAACAAAATGTATCTGGCCCATGCAGATAAGCAATGGGTTATTCGTAACTGAATTTTTGGAATGATGGCTGAAAAGAATGGGATATGCGAAATGAAATAAAAAAGCCCGCAAAGCGTGAGCAATGCGGGCAAAAACAACTCCAGGGGGGAGTGTATATACAACAACACCAGATTAAATGAAAAGTAAAAAACAGTTTTTGCGTTTTCTCAAACGAAAAGCTTTTTTAATTTTTCATTAATCTCACCCAGCTTTGAAGCGCATTTTGAATTTTGATTGAACGTATCTAAGGACTTAGTTTTCAATCTGATGCTCAACATGAGTAGATTCATCACCCACCTTGCTTTGCCATGCTCTTAAAAAACAATTCTTTTCTTCATCGGTCGGTTCTACCCACCACACAACGATCAAGTTGCCCTTATGGTCATGAATCCGGGAAATTTTTTCGATAAAACCGGTATTTCCCAAATAATCAGCCAAACCAACTGCATAGCCGTAAACACGATTGATTCTTTCAATACGATCTGGCTCGGTATCACTTTTCGTAGCAGTGATTTTGGGATGATCTAGATACATCTTTTATTCTCCATATGCAACTTACTCAGCAAATAAAACAAACGAGCGTAAAATGCGATGCGTTTTTACGTAAGGCAATAGGATGATGGTGCCTTCATTCCTTATGAATGTAAATAAACCCGAATCATGGAAGTATCTGCTCGCACAGTCATCATGATGTCATAGGTTGAGAGTTAATTTCTTAGCAATTGCAGCACATCAACAAAGAATTTAATCGAATTCCATGCTTGGTATTTTTTGCTGCATCATCAGCCGCTTTATTCACAACTAGAAAATTTTCAAAACTGAAAAAAGTACCTACTGGTACTTTATTTGCCGTACTGATAAGGTTACGCACACAATGTGGAACGGGGAGCCGCCATTGCAATTCAAACACAAAAATAGTGGCCAACAAACACCATCATTCCCTGCGGATGAAAATGACGGCATTATTGCGCTAGCAGACTTGAGACTGTCGACACGTTATGACGACGCTTCTGCCGCAATAAAAAGCCAGATTATTCACGAACAGGCTTACGGCCAATTTGCAGTGTTGCGATACGCTGCAATCAGCACGTTCATTCTATCAACATTGAGCGTATTTGCTTTATGGTCATCCGTATCTCATGCTGTCTTGCTGATATGGTTTGCGGTAACAAACGGAATCAGTGTTAGTCGCCATCTTGCAGCAAACATTTTTACGAAACAAAAACCAACTGGCGTATCAATCGATCATTGGTTGCGTCTCGTTCTATTCAGCACCGTATCCATTGCGCTGTCATGGACTGCCTTGGTATGGATTACATGGCCCATTCACGATGCCAAAGCAATTTCTTTCATTGCCTTTATTTTGGCGGCCATTGCCTTTGGCTCGTTCGCCGGTTTAGGATTTTATGTTCAAGCCTATTTGGGCGCCGCCGGTCCCTTGTTCATTGGTTTGGCCATCATGTTCGGACATATGGCTTCCGATTCGATGTTACTTGCAACCGGGATATCGACTGCTATTTTATTTATCGGCATCGGTATGGTGACATCCTCATTGAATGCCACAAGCGTCTGGCGCAACACCATGGTTGTACTGCATGAGCATCAAACGCTTGCACATGAACATCGTGAAAAATCTGCAGTTTTATCCGCCACGCTGCATTCTATTGGTGACGGCATATTTACAGTCGACGCCAACAGATTGATCACGTATATCAACCCTGCGGCAGAACAACTGACTGGACGCTCCCTGCAGGACATGGTGGGGAAAACATTAAATGAAACCATGCATCTTAAAAATGAAGCTGCTCATGATAATCAGATGAATCTGGATTTTTTATGCAGACAAGTGCACGAGACGATGCAGATACCAGGCGATCTGGTCTTGTGCAATTTACACGGACAGACAATTTCGGTGGAAGTCACTATTTCGCCGCTCTATATTGCCGATGATCTTATTGATGGCTATGTCATCACACTGCATGATGTCACCTCATTGCGCCTATTAACACGAGATCTCTCATATCAGGCACTACATGATCCACTAACCGGATTATTAAATCGCCGCGGGTTTGAATCGCGCTTGCGCGAGGCACTGGAGCGAAAACAAAGCAGCAATATCGATCACAGCCTGTGTTATATCGACCTTGATCATTTCAAGTCCGTCAATGATGCTTATGGACATAAAGCGGGTGACAATGCGTTACAGCACGTCGTATTAATTGCCCAGCAATACATTCGTGATTCCGATTCTTTTGGTCGGTTAGGTGGAGATGAGTTTGCAATTCTTTTTTATGGATGCAACGTTGAGAGAGCCGAAAAAATCGCAGAAGATATTTGCGAAGCAGTAGCTGCGCATCAATTCGTATCAGAGCAGGAAAAAATTTCGGTTGGGATTAGCATTGGCTTGATTCCAATGCTAGCAACCGATACGCTGGATAATCTCAATCATGCTGCTGATCATGCATGCTACCAAGCGAAGGCGAATGGCCGTGGAAAGGTGTACACCAAATTACGCTCGTAATCTTAGGTTCAATAGGCGTATGCGAAACACTATATCCATACCAACACCCTAAAAACAAAACTCCGCTTGCAGGGAGATTCTGGTTTATTTTAATCTAACAATATTCTGCTGAAATGAAAAGCGCCGGACTAGCCGGCGCTTTTTGCAAATATCTGTGGTTGCGGGGACAGGATTTGAACCTGTGACCTTCGGGTTATGAGCCCGACGAGCTGCCAGACTGCTCCACCCCGCGTCTGAAGAGAGAGACTATACAATAGATTGGATAACAATGCAAAGATAATCGACCCATGAATCGTTCTGCATTGTGCAGTGATACACTAGCTTTCATCATGAGTGCGCATTGTACGATGCATTCAAGTAAATTTTTAATCCTATTCGCCACACTGCTTCCCAATGAAATATTGCTCCGAATGCGCACATGCAGTCTCACTGATCATCCCGCCCGATGACAATCGGCCACGCTATGTGTGCGAGCAATGCGGTGCAATTCATTATCAAAATCCGAAAATGGTGATTGGATCGATACCTGTGTGGGAGCAAGATGGAAATGTCAGTGTGCTTCTATGCAAGCGTGCGATAGAACCGAGGCATGGTTATTGGACATTGCCGGCCGGCTTCATGGAAAATAATGAGACCACGACTGATGCAGCTGTGCGCGAAACAGAAGAAGAAGCAGGTGCAAACATTCAATTGCACAATTTGTTTTCCTTGTTGAACGTGCCGCATGTGCATCAAGTACATATGTTTTATCGTGCAACGTTACTCGATCTCAACTTCAAGGCAGGGGTCGAGAGCCTTGAAGTAAAACTTTTTTCCGAAGCTGACATCCCCTGGAATGATATTGCCTTCCCCACTGTCGCACATACGTTGAAATTCTTCTTTTCGGATTTGGCAAAAATCAAAACGGGTGGGACGTATGGCTTCCATACGCATGACATCGTAAAACCGATGTGCTCTTAGCCAAGCCTTTCATTTCCAAATCGTCACACATACCGGACAAAATAACGCTGCCCGGTATGTGGGCATTCCGCTAGAGTTTTACCAGCTTGTTTCGCGCTCTGCTGTTGCAGTGATGTTATGAATCGACAGGTCCGCACCTTCGAACTCTTGTTCAGGATCAAGCCGAATACCAAGCGTTTTCTTCAACACACCATAAATGATCGCACCACCAATCAATGCGATCGATACACCGAGTGCAGTCCCAATCAATTGAGACATGAAGGATACGCCGCCCATACCGCCCAGCGCTTTCAAACCGAAGATCCCTGCAGCCAAACCACCCCATACACCGCATAAACCATGCAATGGCCATACGCCTAGCACGTCATCGATCTTCCATTTGTTCTGCGTCCATGTAAACATCGTCACGAAAATCCCGCCGGCGATACAACCCGTGATCAACGCGCCTAATGGATGCATCAAGTCGGATCCCGCGCACACTGCAACGAGGCCTGCCAGCGGTCCGTTATAGACAAAACCAGGGTCGTTTTTACCCAGAAATAACGCCACCAATGTGCCACCCACCATCGCCATCAATGAATTTATCGCGACCAAGCCATTCATGTTATCCAGTGTTTGCGCACTCATCACATTAAAGCCAAACCAGCCAACCGTCAGTACCCATGCGCCCAATGCAAGAAATGGAATGCTTGATGGCGGATGCGCAGAAACAGCACCGTCTTTGCTATAGCGGCCACGCCGCGCGCCTAACAACAATACTGCAGGCAATGCAACCCATCCACCAACAGCATGTACAACGACTGATCCTGCGAAGTCATGGAACTCTTGCGAAAAGGCCGCTTTAAGCCAGTCTTGAATACCAAATCGATGATTCCATGCGATACCTTCGAAGAATGGATAAATCAAGCCAACCAGAAGCGCTGTGGCAATTAATTGTGGATAAAATTTTGCACGCTCAGCGATACCTCCCGAGATGATCGCCGGAATTGCTGCAGCAAATGTCAGCAGAAAGAAGAACTTGACCAGCTCAAAACCATTCTTCTGAGCCAACACATCCGCACTCGCAAAAAAATCAATGCCGTACGCAATTCCATAACCCACAAAAAAATAGGCAATGGTAGAAACGGCAAAATCGACTAAGATTTTGACTAGAGCATTGACTTGGTTTTTTTTGCGGACGGTGCCAAGTTCCAGGAAAGCGAACCCGGCATGCATGGCTAAAATCATGATGGCGCCAAGCAATATAAATAATGCGTCCGCGCCGTTTTTGTGTGCATCCATGCCAATAAATCTCCCTATAAGTGTGCATAATTAAAATATGATGCCCCAATAAAGCAAAAATCATTCCATTTTGGTGCAATTTTTAATAGACTGATTTTAAAAGGATTTATTTTTGAGGTTTTTAAGAGTTCAATTGAATGCACTGCTTTTGTGCAATTTTATGGTGCAAATAAGCAAATGGCGCTAATTCCTTGGCTGGAGGCGGATACGCCATTTCCGCATGTTTCCACCGCTTTTACAGAGCGTGAAGGTGCGCCAGGATTACTGGCGGTAGGAGGTGATTTGTCACCTGGGCGATTGCTGGATGCATACCGACATGGCATTTTCCCCTGGTTTTCGGAAGGTCAACCGATCTTGTGGTGGAGTACTGATCCACGCATGGTGTTATTTACAGAGCGTTTTGTGATTTCTGAAAGCCTGAAGAAAACACTCAAAAAAATCCACAAGAGCAGTGTTACTGACAGTCGTTGGCAAATCCGTTTCGATACCGCGTTTGAACAAGTCATGCGTGCGTGCGCAGAACCACGCAAAAATGGCCCTGGAACGTGGATTACGGAAGACATCATTGCAGGCTATAGCGCATTACACAGGCTCGGCTTTGCACACTCGTCGGAGATATGGCTGGATGGAGAATTGGTCGGTGGCGCGTACGGCGTCAGTATTGGTCGCATGTTCTATGGCGAATCAATGTTTGCGCGTGTGACGGATGCCTCCAAAACTGCCTTGTGTTACCTCGTGCATTTCCTGCGAGAGAATGGAGTGGAAATGATAGACTGCCAACAAGAAACCGCGCATCTGGCATCACTAGGCGCCATACCAATTTCAAGGGAAGCATTTATTAAAAAGTTAAATGAAGCGATCAAGCAATCGCAAATTGAAGTGTGGGAACCGATACACTTGTGGTGAATGCATAAAAAATTTATACCTTCAGCGGCAAGCTGGTGTAAATTATCTTTCATAGTGAGCACTTCTGAAATTAATAGATAGCGCTCACAACTCGTCGTCAACATCGTTGCATATAGAGCAAACATGACGCATCTTAAAGACTTACCCTTTTCGGCACTGCAGTTCTATGCGACTGCACCTTATCCTTGCAGCTATCTGGATGATCGCCAGGCACGCTCGCAAGTCGCAACACCTTCACACCTGATCAACGCAGATGTTTATTCCGAACTGGTCAAGAACGGTTTTCGTCGCAGCGGAATTTTTACCTATCGCCCCTATTGCGATGGCTGTCACGCATGTACACCGGTACGGGTCAAAGCAGCAGAATTTAGTCCGAACAAAAGCCAGTTGCGCGCGTGGAGAAAACATCAAGGCCTGACAGCGTATGTCAGTAACCTGACCTACATCCATGAGCATTACGAACTCTACCTTCACTACCAGGCAGTGCGACATGCCGGTGGCGGCATGGATCAGGATAGCCGTGACCAATATGCGCAATTTTTATTGCAGAGCAAAGTCAATACGCGTCTGGTTGAGTTCCGCGATGCTGATAACATTTTACGCATGGTCAGCATCATCGATGTACTGGATGATGGATTATCGTCTGTCTATACATTTTATGATCCCGATGTAAAAGGCGCCTCGTACGGCACATACAACATTCTTTGGCAGATCGAACAAACCCGGCATCTCAACATGCCTTATGTCTATCTGGGCTACTGGATCAAGGAAAGTCCCAAGATGTCCTACAAGACGAATTTCAAGCCGCTGGAAGCGCTCAGAAACGGAACATGGGATGCGCTTTGAGGTACAGAAGTAACAGTCCACGCTAGAATACCGGCTTTACTTATTTCCGCCCGATCCCGATTCAATTCGGGATCGCATTATTCTCTTTTGGTATCTTGACCCGTGTCCGACAAACTCCTCTACGCCCTCACTCGCCCACTTCTGTTTCTCCTTGATCCCGAAGCTGCCCATCATCTGACGTTGCCGGCATTGAAGCGTGCTGCTGCATGCGGCCTCACAAAAGCGATAACAAAACCGGCAGCAGATCCGCGCCAGGTAATGGGACTCACGTTCCCTAATCCCGTCGGATTGGCAGCCGGTCTCGATAAGGATGGCGCATACATTGACGGATTGGCGGCACTCGGCTTTGGATCGATTGAAGTCGGCACTGTGACGCCACGTGCGCAGCCCGGCAATTCCAAGCCGCGCATGTTTCGCCTTCCTGAAGCAAACGCCATCATTAACCGCATGGGTTTCAACAATGGCGGTGTCGACGCGTTTGTCGCGAATGTACAAGCGTCAAGGTTTTATCAAAACAAGGAAGGCATACTCGGACTGAATATCGGAAAAAATGCCGATACGCCGATCGAACGCGCAGCCGATGACTATTTGCATTGCCTGCAAAAAGTTTACCCCTACGCCAACTACGTCACCGTCAACATCTCGTCACCCAACACCAAGAACCTGCGTCAATTACAAGGCGCGACAGAACTGGATGCGCTGCTGTCGCAATTGAAAGAAGCACAGCAGCGGCTTGCAGATCAACATAAACGTTATGTCCCCATCACACTGAAAATCGCACCGGATATCGATGCCGAACAAATCAAGACGATTGCCGATGCGTTGCTGCGTCATAAAATCGACGGCGTGATTGCGACCAATACCACGTTGTCGCGCGATGCAGTTAAAGGGATGCCGCATGGAGAAGAAGCCGGTGGATTATCCGGTTCACCCGTGCTGCAGCTATCCAACACCGTCATTCGCGGATTGAAGGCGGAACTCGGCGATGCAGTGCCAATTATCGGTGTAGGAGGCATTCTCACCGGCGCCGATGCACAGGCAAAGATTGATGCAGGCGCCGCACTGGTACAGCTCTACACTGGTTTGATTTATCGCGGCCCCGCACTGGTACGAGAGTGTGCGACAGCATTACGGAAATCACATTAATATTTCAGAGAAGTACGACAGCGTCATACGCGATTCTTTAAAATTTTGAGACGATCATGAAAAACCTTCCGTTGAGCAGCACTAATCTGCACACCTCAACAATCTGCCTCGGTACCATGATGTGAAGCACCGACCTGGTGCATCGCACGCTCTTATATTTCCATTTTCAGTAGCTCTTGCTGGCACCATTTTTGCAGACAAAGTGGTGACAATAGGAGGATTCAAAATGGATCGAAATACCGTCACCACTCAAATCATGTCAGCCAAGGTTCGTAAAGGACTTCGCTGGTCTGGCATCGCAGAAACAATGGGACAAAGCAAGGAATGGACGACTGCCGCATGCCTGGGCCAGATGCAAATGACCAAAGCGCAAGCGGAAACTGCAGGCGTGTTGTTTGACTTATCCGAAGAAGCAATGGCATGGCTGCAAATTGTGCCGTACAAAGGTTCACTGCCGACCGCTGTGCCGACCGATCCGCTAATTTACCGCTGGTATGAGATCGTGAATGTCTACGGCACCACGATCAAGGAATTGATCCACGAAGAATTCGGTGACGGCATCATGAGCGCCATCGATTTCAGCATGGATATTGCACGTGAATCCGATCCAAAAGGCGACCGGGTGCATGTCGTTCTATCGGGTAAGTTTTTACCGTACAAAAGTTATTGAAGACAGTCTGATCAAATCGCCAGAACAATAGAAAACGCGCCGGCAAACCAATGGTCTGCACGTCGCGCAAGCTTTACGTGCGATCAGTTCCGCTTGTAAATTATTTTCTTGGTGCCGCCTTCACAGCTTCCAATCACCTTCTCATCTTTGACCTTATCGGTTGCCATCACATCCAGCGTGTAACCCTTTACGCCTTTCGCTTGCATCTTCGCATCAATCTCAGCCTTCAATTCGTCGCAAGGCTTTTGTGCGTAAGCGGAAAACGCAACCGCTAATAAACCAACAGCCAACACTATCTTTTTCATTTTGAATACTCCCCTCGTTAATAATTACATCTTTACAGCAATCAACTTCCCTAACTTCGCTACACCTTCACGGATTTTCTCCGGTGGTACGGTCACAAAACTCAAACGCAAGGTATTGTGCTCCGGCGCATTGGCAAAGAACGGCGCACCGGGCACGAATGCAACATTCTGCGCAATAGCCTCATCCAGCAACTTCATGCTATCGATATGCTTTGGCAGTGTAACCCAGATGAACATGCCGCCTTCTGGTTTGGTCCAGGTTGCAGTAGCAGGGAAAAATTCTGTCAATGCAGCCAGCATCGCCTGACATTGATCGGAATACAGTTTGCGGATGGTAGGAATATGCGATTTCAGGAAGCCATCCTTGATCGCTTCATGCACCACCATTTGTGTCAATTGTGCTGTATGCAAATCGGCTGCTTGCTTCGCTTGTTCCAATTTGCGGATCAGCGGCACCGGTGCAACCACGTAGCCAAGACGAATACCAGGCGTCAGCACTTTGGAAAATGATCCCATGTAGATTACGCCGCCGGTGTTCATCGTCAACATCTTCGGCAGTGGC
The DNA here is from genome assembly GCA_036560485.1 of Burkholderiaceae bacterium. Classification (GTDB taxonomy): domain Bacteria; phylum Pseudomonadota; class Gammaproteobacteria; order Burkholderiales; family Burkholderiaceae_D; genus DATBRC01. Next base: position 51,519 of record DATBRC010000048.1, on the reverse strand, counting down.
TCGCCACGATAACAGAGTGCACCATATGGGTCATCCTCGATCAACGGAATACCCATGCGTGCGCAGGTTTCCACCAATTGCTCACGACGATCGACAGTCATTGTGCGGCCGGTCGGATTTTGAAAATTCGGCAATGCGTATAACAAACGCGCGCCCTGTCCGATGGTATCAATTGCGTTTGGCATCAAGCCATGATCGTCCGTCGGCACCGATACAAATTCCGGCTCGTACAACGAGAACGCTTGCAACGCGCCGAGATAACTTGGCGTCTCGACCAATACTTTACTGCCCTGATCGATCAACACCTTGCCGAGCAGATCCAATCCTTGCTGAGAGCCGGATACCATCAACACTTGTTCCGGCACAATCTTGGCGCCGTTGATCGATAACGAATCCGCGACCCATTCCCTGAGAGGTGCATAACCGTCGGTCGGCCCGTATTGCAATGCGACCTTGCCTTGACGCGACAAGACACTCTCGAATGCAGCACGCATATGCTCAACCGGGAACGTCTCGGGCGATGGCAAACCACCGGCAAATGAAATGATTTCCGGACGCATCGTGACTTTTAAGATTTCACGGATTGCCGAGCTTTGCAATTTTTCTGCGCGCTCTGCAAAATGCCATTGAATCGGATTCGGGTGTTCTATTTTCATGCTGCTCTCTGGATCAGGATGCTGCTATTAGATTTGCACTGACTTCTATAGTGTCGTCCCAGCGCATGCTGGGATCCAGTGTCTTTCGTCGCTCGCTACATACGCCGCTGGGTTCCAGCGTTCGCTGGAACGACATATGGCCCTATACAATTTCCGCGATCATTTCAATTTCGACACACGCGCCCAGCGGGATTTGCGCAACGCCAAATGCCGAACGTGCATGCTTGCCCTGTTCACCAAAAATTTCACCGATCAATTCCGATGCACCATTGGTCACCAAATGCTGCTCGGTGAAATCGGCGGTCGAATTAACCAGGCTCATCACTTTGACAATCCGTTTAACGCGATTCAAATCGCCACCACATGCTGCTTGCAGGGTCGCGATCAAATCGATGGCGACGGCGCGTGCTGCCAGCTTGCCTTCTTCAGTGGTGATATTTTTACCCAACTGGCCAACCCAAGGCTTGCCATCTTTCTTGGCAAGATGGCCGGACAGGAAAATCGTATTGCCGGTTTGGGCATACATGACATAGGCAGCGGCCGGCGTGGCAACAGCCGGCAATTCAATGTTGAGTGCTTTGAGTTTTGCGTAGAAAGACAAGATATTCTCCAAAATGCGATCGCCCAAATGAATTTCGGGCGGAGAGATTAATTAAAGGCATGATTTTACCCCTCATTGCATCCAATTACATCCATATGGCCATTGCGGAATAAACCGTCAAAGTCACCATCACAACGCAAAAGACCCGCTGCCAGCGCGGCTGCGCTAAATAGCGGCGCAAAACCGCACCTGTTCCAGCCCATACGGTAATGCAAGGCAGATTGATGGCACAAAATACAAGACTGAACAAGACTATCGCCAACCAAACCGGCTGTATCAATGGCAAAAACGCCGATGCGCCGGTAATCGCCATCACCCATGCTTTGGGGTTGGCAAACTGGAATGCGGCAGCGCCAAAAAATGACATTGGCTTTGCGCCGCTTTTATCATCCTGCTTAAATGCCATACGGCGCAATTGCCACGCCAGATAGAGCAGATAGCCTGATCCCAACATTTTCAACATCAGATGGCTAGCCGGCAGCGCAAGTATCAGGCTACCGATACCGACTGCGCATAACGCCAGCAATGACCCAAATCCCGCTGTAATGCCCAGCATATGAGGAACCGAGCGCATGAAGCCGAACCGAATTCCCGAGCTGGTCAGCATGATGTTATTGGGTCCTGGCGTGATGGATGAAACGAAGGCAAACAAAGCTAAAGGCAATAAAGATTCCATATATCGATTTTTTTAAATTACGTTATTGATTAAGTCTTCGCGCGACATTAAACACAATGCGTCCGCTTGGCGTTTTCGTGTCTGCGACCTTCCAATGCAACAGGATTTACCCGCAATGGAAAGAAGTCGATACAGCTATGCTGTGAATCTGCTTCAATCACAATATGTCGGCCTCGCGGCAGAACCAAGGTCTCGCCAACCGATAGCCAATAATCAGTCAAATCTGCCTCGATTGTTATCCAGACCCGACCATTCATCATGCGTACCGCCCGGCTCTCTTCAAGCCGTATTGAAACAAGCTGGCAAGGCGCCAAGGACAATGACTCTTCGGCAGAAATGTTTTGCATGACGGCTCCAAACTGGTGTCGCGAACTGGTGTCGCTTATAAGGGTGCATCGTGGATATCATCCTATTCGACAAAACCAATACAGTACCGGTACAATTAAAAGAATAATTCAACACACTGTCATGGCAATATGACCAATACAATCAAACAACCCAAGCCGGTTGCACACTCTCCCAACCCATCCCATCTGCTGTCGCGCGAAGCCAGCGAATCGCTGGTAGATCAAATCGTCCGCTCTGTGGGGGCACGCATTGATGACAAGCTGCTGCGCGCCGGTGCCCGCATGCCATCGATCCGGCAATTCGCCGATACGCATAAGGTGTCGCGTTTCACTGTAGTGGAAGCCTACGATCGGCTGGTAGCCAAGGGTTGCCTGGAATCGCGGCGCGGGTCCGGTTTTTATGTGCGCGAGCGCTCGCCCATGATTCATACATCCGGCGCAAACAAGGCTGAAGCACAACCGCGACAGCTCGATGTGGTTTGGCTGGTGCGCAATATGTTTCGCCAAATGCCGCCGCAAAAGATGCCGGGCTCCGGCCTGCTGCCGAGCGACTGGCTCGACGCTGACTTGATCGCGAATGCCTTGCGCGCCATCAGCCGGCAAAATCAAAGCCTGCTTTTGCACTACGGCACACCACAAGGTTTTTTGCCGCTGCGCCAGCAATTGCAGTTGAAACTGGCCGAATTGGAAATCGCCGCCTCGCCTGAACAAATCGTCACGACATCCGGTGTCACGCAAGCGCTTGATCTGATTGCACGGCAATACACTCAACCTGGCGACACGATCTTCGTCGATGATCCGGCGTGGTTCCTGATGTTTGCATCCTTCGCTGCGATGGGAATCAAAGTGGTCGGCATCCCGCGCCTGCCTGACGGACCGGATATTGCGCGGCTGACTGAAATGGCAGCGCTGCACAAACCCAAGCTGTATGTGATCAATTCGGTGTTGCACAACCCAACTTCGACTTCACTGTCGGCAGCAAAGGCTTTTCAAGTACTCAAGATTGCAGAACAGTTCGACTTCACGATTGTGGAAGATGATATTTATTGCGACATGCATCCGGGCGCGACCGTGCAAGCTGCGACTCGCATCGCGGCGCTGGATCAACTGCAGCGCGTGATTTATCTGGGCGGTTTTTCCAAAACGCTGGCCGCAAATTTGCGCGTCGGTTTTATCGCAGCATCGCCTGAATTGGCACAGCATTTAACCGACCGCAAAATGCTGTCGACACTCACGACAACAGAAATCGGCGAGCGTGTCGTCTATAAAGTTTTGTCGGAAGGACACTACCGCAAGCATCTCGATCGCTTGCGCAGCAAGCTGAACCATACACGTGACAAGACAATCCGGCAGTTGGAACGTGCGGGGCTGCGAATGGACATTAGCGCGCCGGTCGGTATGTTCATTTGGACTGATGTAGGTTGTGACACCAACGTATTGACAGAAAAAGCAATGGGGCAAGGATATTTGCTGGCACCCGGCAGCCTGTTCTCACCTAACCAGCTGCCGTCCACACGTATGCGCCTCAATGTGACCACGATGTCCGATAACGGTGTATTACGGTTTCTGGAGAAGGAAATCAATAAGTCGTGAAATGATATGCAATAATGAATTCATAACAAGCAAGGCACTGTCACAAAAACTGCATACTTGATAATTCAAAAGGGGGGAAGACATGACCGTACTGGGCCTCATCATCGGACTGCTGCTGGGAGCGGCTTTCGAATCATTCAAAGGCGCCATGTTCCTCGCCATCATCGGCGCAATTGCCGGACATTTATTGGGCCGTCACAGCAGCCAGGCAGGCAATGGATCAACCACATTAGGTGCGCTGGAAACCCAGATCAAAAATATGCAAGACCAGATGCAGCGCATGTCGCAGCGTATTGCAGAACTGGAAGCGCGCCTGGGATTAAGCCCCTCCACAAAACAGCAGGAGCCGGCAAAACCAGCCGAGAGCGCTTCAGTAACGCCGACCACTGTCCATGACGACGAACTGACTCGTCAGGAATTGGGTACAAAAACCGATAGTCCGATTGCGCCGGCAGCCGAATCACAAAAAGAACCGACGATCAAAACACCAGTTACATCAGCACCATTAAAAATGGCAAGCAGCCATGATGTGCATGCAACACCTTTACCGCAGACTGCTTCAGCACAGGCAAATCAGACACCAACAGCCACGAGCAGAACCAGTACGCAAAAACCTGCGTCAAGTCTGCCTCCGAAAAAACCTGCAGAACCCACTGCATTCACGCGTTTCGTTCAACGCTGGGTCATAGGCGGCAATCCATTGGTGAAGATCGGCGTGCTGATTCTGTTCCTCGGCCTCGCCTTCCTGCTGCGCTACGTTGCCGAGCATTCTGTCGTGCCGATCGAGCTGCGTTACGCTGGCGTCGCCGCCACCGGCATCGGCCTGTTGCTGTTCGGCTGGCGCTGGCGGCACAAGAAGGATAACTACGGTGTGATCCTGCAAGGTGCCGGTATCGGCGTGCTGTATCTCACAACGCTGACGGGCATGAAATTGCATTCGTTGATTCCGTTGGAATTCGGTTTTGCAATCTTGTTCGGCGTCGCCATCTTTGCAGCTTTGCTGGCGATTTTGCAGGATGCACTTGCGCTGGCGATTGCCGCTTCTCTCGGTGGTTTTGCTGCACCGGTATTGGCATCGACCGGCAGTGCGCACCATACTGCATTCTTTACGTATCTGACCCTGATCAATCTCGGCATCGTCGCAATCGCATGGTTCAAGACATGGCGTGTGCTGAACCTGATTGGTTTTGTCTGCTCGTTCGCACTAGCTGCAGCTTGGGGCGAAAAATATTATGAGCCAAAATTATTCAGCACTGCCGAACCTTTCCTGCTTCTGCTGTTCGTACTGTATGTATTGATCACTTTTCTGTTCGCGCGTCGTACATTGACGCAAGCGCCGGAGGAAAACAGCAGCGGCTTCGAGGATCATGTGCGCCATGCGGCACCACATGTCAGCTACGTTGACGGCACGCTGGTATTCGGCGTGCCGATCGTCACATTCGGCTTGCAATATCTGATCGCGAAACATTTTGAATATGGCGCGGCATTCAGTGCACTCGGCTTCGGGCTGGCATACATCGTTCTGGCATTTGCGCTGTTCCGTAAAACGGGGGGGCGTTATGCACTATTGAATGAAACGATGATTGCGCTGGCATTCATTTTCGGCAGCCTGGCAATTCCGCTTGGATTGGAACAGAAGTGGACCAGTGCGGCATGGGCGGTAGAAGCTGCCGGTGTGTACTGGATCGGCATTCGTCAGCTGCGCGTGCATGCACGGCTGTTCGCACTATTACTGTTGTTCGGCTCTGCAGTTTATTTTGCGCTCGGCGTGCATATCGGCAACGATGAAGCAGTGCTCGATGGATCGTTACTCGGCAGTGCAATGCTGGCACTGGCAATTTGGTGCGTCTACACATTGCTGCGTCGTGCACCGGCGCAGCAATTGCACGGTTTTGAACATGCAACACGCGGATGGCTGATTGCGTTCGGCGCATTGTTCATTGCACTGATGCCGTTCATGCTGTGGCCGATGAATTGGGCCGGCACAGCATTGGCAATACTCGGCACGGTTGCGGTGTTCTCTTCGCAGCGTTTGTCGGAGCGTTCACTGATGTACTGGGGCTGCGCTTATCAGGCGTTGGCCGGTGCGCTATTCATGACAACGCTGCGTGGCGCTGCAGGTGGTTCGGTGCTGAGCAATGGCTGGATCGGATTACTGACTGCCAGCCTGATCGGCGCCAGCATGCTGACAGGCGTCTGGGCAATGGCACGTCACACGATGAAAAACAATGATGGAAAAACCGATGCGCCAGTACAGCTGTCAGGCATCGCCACCCTCAGCATGCTGGCTGGTTTGGCATTCATCAATCTGGCGCCGCTGTTCGTGTTACCGTGGCGCCTGGCCGCAATGGTGTGGCCGCTTACGGGTCTTGCCACACTGTGGTGTGCCGTACGCGCACGACACACGGGTGCGCTCGTCTTTGCGCTGGCGCTGCAGGTGCTTGCAGGTGTCGCCTATTTTGGCAGCCATTTCGGCAGCTATTTATTTTACGTTAGCGCTTCACCAGAGATGAATGCCGCCAAACCGTTTATGCACAGCGGTTTCTGTGGGCCATTGCTGATCTCCGTTGCGGCCTTCATTTGCGCCTATCTTCTACAGCGCAAGCAATCAAGAACAATCGATATTTCGCTTGGATGGGTTACGCTGTACTGGGCTGTTGCATGGTGGGCATTTGCCTGGACGGATGAAATCCGCCGCGTAACGCCGATCGACATGACGTTTGCAGTCCTCATTGAAATCGCCATCATCAGCGTCTGGCTATGGAGTGTCATTGCACGATGGCGCACATGGCTGCAACTTGGCCAGGCAACACTGGTGTATGTGCCGGCATTGATTCTGCTATTGGCCGCCGAATCGGAATCTGCATTAGCTCATCCATTGGCATCCTGGTGTGCAATCGCATGGCCGCTGGCACTTGCAGCGCATATATTGCTGCTACTACGCCAGCGTGACTGGCTTGCGCGATCAGTTTTGGATCTCGCGCATATTGTCGGTGCGTGGCTGTTCGTGATCGTGGCGGCTATGGAATTGCGTTGGCAATTTGCGCACTGGACCAGTTCCGACACTGCATGGCCGCTGCTGGGCTGGATGATCGCTCCGATCGTTTATTTATTAGGCATGACCAGTACCGCACTACGCCAGCGCTGGCCGCTACGCGATCACTTCCATGCTTACGTGGTCATATCGGCGTCGCCGATGGTGGCCTACCTTTTATCATGGGTATGGATCGCCAATATCATCAGTGACGGCACCGCGACACCGCTGCCTTACGTGCCGTTGTTGAACCCGTTGGAGATTGCACAGTCCGCGGTGCTGCTCGGTGTGACTTTGTGGTGGTGGAAGCTGAGACAGCATGAAGCTTTCCGTCCAATCACCACACACTTCTCGGCATTGATCGGCGCCACTGCCTTGTCTATCGTCACCGGCATGGTCATGCGTACCTGTCATCACTGGGGCGGCATAGCATGGCAAAGCGATGCGCTGCTGGCATCGACGCTGGTACAAACATCGCTGTCCATCGTATGGAGCATCGTTGCCATCGGCTTGATGTTGTTCGGCAATCGCAATCGGAAGCGCTGGGTATGGATTGTTGGCGCAACTTTGATCGGTGTCGTGGTGGCAAAACTGTTCCTGGTCGAACTGGCCGCCAAAGGCAGCCTGGCACGTATCGTTTCTTTCATCGTGGTCGGATTATTATTACTACTGGTCGGCTATTTCGCGCCACTGCCGCCCAAGCGTTCCACAAACGAATCCGACCTGCCCTCTTCAACCTCTGACAAATCCATACCGGTATGAAAACTCGTTATTCATTTGCATTGACGGCACTGCTTGCCACTGCGGCAGTGGCGCAAACCACTGTCGTTCAACCCGACACATTTTCCCATCGCGCAACCATTGAGTTGAGCGGCCCCGGCCCTTTCCATCAACTTGCTTTGCCGTTAGCGGTTTATCAGGGAATGCAGCAATCCGACTTCGGCGACCTGCGCGTATTCAATTCACAGGGGGAAGTGGTCCCGTATGCGTTGCTGCGCAAGGAATCCCGCACCATCTCACGGGTCGATGAAACATCAGTACCACTATTTCCTATTGTCGCACCACGCGGCAAACTCGCCGATACGGATGGCATATCAGTCGAGGTGCGGAAAAATGCGGATGGCACACTGGTCGCGGTGAAACAATCGTCCACCGCCGGCAGCAACGGCAATATTGTCCGAGGCGTCGTGCTAGATGCAAGCAAAATAAAGGGTGGCGTGCGCACATTGCGCTTGACTACCGGCCCAAGCAGCACGCCGTTTCACGCTTACACAATCGAGACCAGCGACGATTTGCAACAATGGCGCTTGCTCAAGAGCGACGCGCAACTGGTGCGCATGGAACACGACGGTCAACGGATCGAACGTAACAGCACCGAATGGAATGGTGATGCCGGCAAATACTTGCGTGTTATGTGGACGAATCCTGAACAGGCTCCTGCCATCACCGCCGTCTCGGTCGGCACGATGAAAACTTCATTCGATCAAGCGCCACGCATCTGGTCTGAGCCGATTGTACCGACGAAATCGAAGGACAACTTGTATAGTTATGCTTTGCCGGGTCGCATGCCGTTGGAGCAATTGCGCATCAATTTGCCTCAACCAAATACGCTGACACAGCTGCAAATCCAGCATTATGTCCAGAGCTATCATCGCCATCGCAATGAAGACCATTGGGAAACGTTAACGCAAACGACCGTGTACCGGCTGCAATCGCCACAGGGCGAAGTCGTTTCGCCGGAAATCGATTTGCACAGCGAACCTGAAAGTACCCTGCAGTTGGTAGTCGATACGCGCAGTGGCGGCGTTGGGGCGACGCCACCGACGCTGCAAGTCGGCTTTGTGCCGCACACACTGGTGTTTCTGGGACGCGGCAGCGCGCCTTTTTCTCTTGCGTGGGGTGCACCATCCGTCAGCAATACTGCGCTCGACATAGGCACACTCGTACCCGGCTATAGCCTCGACACAAAACTCACTGCTTCGAGCGCCACGCTGAAGACTTCGGATCTTGCGGCAGCGCCAGGATCTCTTACCAAAGCGCAGCAAGATGCGCTGACCCCGGCGTCCAAAAACCTGTTGTGGGCCGTGCTGATTGCCGGTGTACTGGTACTGGGTGGCATGGCCGCGCTGTTAATCAAGCAAATGAAACAGGAAACCCCGCCCAGGCAAGAATAAACACCATCAAAATATGGGCACTTATTCAGGACTGATTCCCCCGTTGATCAACGAACATAGAATTAGTCTTGAAATGTAATTTTTCGCCCCCATAATTTTGTAAAATCCATACGTTCTGCGGGGTGATTACCACCGCCAAGAATGAATGGCATTCTGATTCTTTTTAATTGACTCTTGAGGTAAAAATGGCCGTATCCGAAAAGCAAACCCTAGGTTTCCAAGCGGAAGTAAAACAACTGCTGCAACTGATGATTCATTCCTTGTATTCCAACAAGGAAATTTTCCTGCGTGAGCTGATTTCCAATGCATCCGACGCCGCCGACAAATTGCGGTTTGAAGGAATCAACAACAGCGCGCTATATGAAAACGATTCCGAGCTGAAGATCAAAGTCAGCTTCGACAAGTCAGCACGCACCATCACGATCGAAGATAACGGCATCGGCATGAGCCGCGATGATGCGATTGAACATCTGGGCACCATTGCAAAATCCGGCACCAGGGAATTCTTTTCCAAACTATCAGGTGACCAGCAAAAGGACGCTGCACTGATCGGCCAATTCGGCGTCGGTTTCTACTCGGCCTTTATCGTCGCCGACAAGATCACGGTTGAATCACGCCGTGCCGGACTGCCGGCAGATGCAGGTGTGCGATGGGAATCCAAAGGCGAAGGCGACTTCAGCGTTGAAGCGATCAACAAGCCGACACGCGGCACCAGGATCACGCTGCACTTGCGCGAAGGCGAAGACGAATTCCTGTCAAGCTGGAAACTCAAATCCATCATCCGCAAATATTCCGACCATATCCAGCTGCCGATCCAGATGCAAAAGGAAGAATGGGATGAAGAGAAAAAAGAAACCGTCGTCAAAGACGAGCTGGAAACAGTTAATCAGGCCAGCGCTTTGTGGGCGCGCAATAAATCCGACATCACACCGGAACAGTACGAAGAGTTTTACAAACATGTATCACATGATTTTCAGCCACCACTGACCTTCACGCACAACCGTGTCGAAGGCCGCAGCGAATACACGCAACTGCTGTACATCCCTGCGCATGCACCGTTTGACCTGTGGGACCGCAACAAGCGTGGCGGCATCAAGCTGTATGTGAAGCGCGTGTTCATCATGGACGATGCTGAACAATTGATGCCGGTCTATCTGCGTTTTGTGAAAGGCGTGATCGACTCCAGCGACTTGCCGCTCAATGTATCGCGTGAAATCCTGCAGGAATCACGCGACGTCAAGGTGATTCGTGAAGGCTCGACCAAGCGGATCCTGTCATTGCTTGAAGAACTCGCCACCTCCGACGATCAGGCGCAGAAGGACAAGTACACGACCTTCTGGAAAGAATTCGGCCAGGTGCTGAAAGAAGGTATCGGCGAAGATGCGGCCAACAAGGAACGCATTGCCAAGCTGCTACGTTTTGCATCGACACATAACGACAGCGACGTACAAAACGTTTCATTCGCCGATTATGTATCGCGCATGAAAGAAGGTCAGGACAAGATTTATTACGTCACAGGTGAATCCTACACGGCAGCGAAGAACAGTCCGCATCTGGAAATCTTCCGCAAAAAGGGCGTGGAAGTTTTGTTGCTGACCGATCGTGTCGATGAGTGGATGCTATCCTTCCTGCAGGATTTCGAAGGCAAGGAATTGGTGTCAGTAGCCAAAGGCGATCTCGACCTCGGCAAGCTGGAAGACGAGAAAGAGAAAAAACAGCATGAAGAAACCGAAGCGCAGTACAAGGATCTGGTCGAGAAGATGAAGACGGCCTTGGCTGATAAAGCCAAGGAAGTGCGCATCACGTTCCGCCTGACCGATTCACCGGCATGTCTGGTGGCGGATGAACATGAATTGTCCGGCAACCTGTTGCGCATGCTGAAAGCTGCCGGCCAAACTGCGCCCGAATCCAAACCGATTTTGGAAATCAATCCGGACCATCCACTGGTGCAGCGTCTGAAATACGAAGATGGCAAGTTCAACGACTGGTCGCATATCCTGTTTGACCAGGCGATGCTGGCGGAAGGCGGCACGCTCACCGATCCCGCGGGATTTGTGAAGCGCTTGAATGAGATGCTGTTGGGTATGGCCGGGAAGTGATTTAACCGCAATCCTCCCATTAACTTGTCGCGCCAGCGTACGCTGGCGCGACAAGCCAAAAAATAATTCCTACTCGCATTCGTTGCCTGACACGCAAACTATTCAGACAAGACAGATTGATAGGATCAATGTTTATTCGCAAGTAGTAATGCGCGCAGACATTGATCCTTTTTCTTTTCTTGCTTCATACAATTATCTCGCCAGGACAGCGCAACGGTTTGCTTTGACCTATATCAATCGAATTATCACAAATATAAACTTTTAACGCATTCATGTACCTACATAAAGCATAACCCAAAGGACTGATTCATCCGAACAACTCATGGTTCTTTGTTCTATCACCTTTACAAGAGGAGTACTTTCATGAATACAAAACTTACTGCAATCATTGCATTGCTTGCGTTTACTTTTGCTACAAGTGTTTATGCAGAATCGCAATCCTATTCAGTAGCAGCCGGGTCATCAGCACAACCATCCGACAAACAACAGGTCGATCAACAATACAAAGCCGCTATGGATAAATGCAGTGGCATGAACGGCAATGCCAAAGACATTTGCAAAGCAGAGGCAAAGGGCCAAAAGGACGTTGCGGAAGCACAGGTGAAAGTAAACCAGCGCGATACGCCAAAGAATCGTCAGGACCTTGAAGAAGCAAAAGCCAATGCACAGTACGACGTAGCGAAGGCAAAATGTGACGACCAGGTCGGCGACGCCAAGAGCACTTGCCAGAAACAGGCCAAGGGACAACGTGACATGGCAATGGCACAGGCAAAACAACAGGCAGAATCACAAACATCCACCGGTGGTAATGCTGCCGGAAGTTCAGCCTCTGGTTCGGGTTCGTCCGGAATGTCCTCCGGTTCTTCTTCCAGTGGCTCTTCAATGAGCCAACCTGCATCGCCGTCGTCACAGCAACCGCAGACCAAGTAATTAAGTAAGTTGGTAGCGGGTTGAATCGTGTGTTCGGCCCGCTGTGATACTTGCTGATGTTGAGACTATCGTAGGTCTTGCCTGATTTTTATATAGTCCGATAAATCAGAATCGATTAGCGACAAGTGATAGAACATTAATAAGCGTTGCGCTTATTGATGCTCTGCTCAAGCCGGTTGCCTGATTTGATCTCACTCGATCGCTGCATGTATCGCCTCGCCGCTCTTCTGACGCGTTGGCCGAATCAATAAAATCAATGGAGCAATGGCAATCGTTGCAATCAGCATTAATATGAAGTCGTCCACATAAGCAATCATCGCAGCCTGCCGCGTGATCTCCTGATTGATCGATGCAAGACCAGCTATAGTGTTTGTGCCGAGATTACTGAATTTTTCAGCGTTAAAAGCAGTCAGATGCTCTGAAAGTGATGCATGCGCGATTGCAGTGTTGCGCGTCGCGAGCGTTTGCACGATCGAGATGCCGATGCTGCTGCCGATATTGCGCACCAGACTGTAAAACGCCGTGCCGTCCGGACGCAATGAGTGATCAAGCGTTGCAAAGCTTGCTGCCGATAGCGGAACGAACACCAACCCAAGCCCGAATCCTTGCACAATGCCCGGGATCACAATATCACTCTCGGACAACACCAACGTATAGCCGCACATCTGCCACAATGCGAACGCTGAAATGGCGAAACCGGTGAACAACAGGATGCGATTGTCGATACGGCCCACCATGCGACCTACCAGTAACATCGCGATCATCGTACCGAGACCGCTTGGGGCGGTAACCCATCCAGTCGTTGTGACCGGATAACCCATCAGGTTTTGCAACATTGGCGGCAGCATCGCGCGCGTCGCATACAATACCGCACCAACCAGGAAGATGAAGGAACAGCCCGTGACAAAGTTGCGGTCTTTCAGTAATTCATAACGAAAGAACGACTCTTTACCGGCCGTCGCGGTGTGTGCGACAAAGAATGCAAAAGCGACAAAGCAGACAACGGCCTCAATTACAATTTCAGTTGAGTTGAACCAATCAAGTTGTTCGCCACGATCGAGGAATGCTTGCAACGCACCGATGAAGATCGACAACATCGCAAACCCGAAAACATCGAAGCGTGTCTTCCTTCGTTGTCCAAGATCGGGCAGATAGGCCATCACACCAAGCAAAGCAAAGATGCCGATCGGTACATTAATGAAGAACACCCAGCGCCAGTTATAACTATCGGTCAGCCATCCACCTAACGTAGGTCCCAGAATCGGACCGACCATCACGCCCATGCCCCAGATCGCCATTGCCGAACCTTGTTTCTCACGCGGATTGATTTCGAGCAGGATCGATTGCGACAACGGCACCAGCGCAGCGCCGAATACGCCTTGCAACAGGCGCGATGCGACGATCTCCGTCAGCGTTTGAGAAATACCGCATAAAGCTGACGCAACAGTAAAACCTGCAATTGAAGCCAGCAGCAAACGTTTGACACCAATGCGATCGGAAAACCAACCGGTCAATGGCGTTGCAATTGCAGCGGCCACGATGTACGACGTCAATATCCACGTTACCTCGTCCTGCGATGCGCTAAGCGAACCTTGCATGTGCGGCAACGCAACGTTGGCGATGGTTCCGTCAAGGGTTTGAATCAGCGTGGCGAGCATGATCGCCACCGTGATCATGGGCCGGTTGATGTGCTGCGCTTGTGGCTGGGCTGCAACTGTATTCATGCGAAAAACAATCAATATGAAATATTGTAAGCTGATTAATCATAATCATGCTTACTAATTTTCGTATTATAGCAAGACATTACCAAATCAGCAGAAGGTGTGTATTCTTACGAATGAGCATTTCATAAGAAATAAAAGTAAGAACGCCCCTCACTTGCAGTGCGCGCACCCGCTTGCAAGCGGGTGTTGTTCGGCAGGCGGATGGTATACCATTCGAAATCCCTGCCTTACCCACACCTCTCTCTCATGAGGAGAGGGTGAGAACAGCCGCAATTCACTGGCGCGAATAACGGAAAGATAATGATCCATGGCAAAAAACAAACCTTCGTTCAGTTTCCTGATCTCGGATGCCGGTCGTCTGGTCGGCAAGCGTTTCGATCAACGCGCCAAATCGATGATTAACCTGTCGCGTGCACAATGCAGCGTGCTGGCTTATCTTGACCGTAATCCCAACATTCATCAAGCGCAACTGGCCGACTTGCTAGGCGTGACGCCGATCGCCGGCGCGCGTCTGCTGGATCGGATGCAAGCAGGTGGATGGATTGTGCGTGCAACGGATCCAAACGATCGGCGTGTGCGGCGGCTGGCGATGACCGACAAGGCAAGGAATACGTTGAGCGAAGCGCAAGGGGTCGGACGCAACGTGGCGGATGAAGCGTTGACTGGTCTTACTGCAAGCGAACGCCGCACACTAATCGAATTGCTGGAGAAAGTTCGCCACAATTTGATGGAAGCTATTGATGATGTGCTGAAGGAATGATGCCTGCAGGCTGAGTCGATCGTGATCTGGCAAATGAACAAAAAAATTAATTTTCCATCCAATGATTACCTTAGAGTGCCTAACAAAATACATCTGGCAAGGCGCGCCGACACAGACAGTACGAGAGTACGGCAAGGAGAAGCAACGCTGCCCGACGCATTTTGTTAGGCGCTCTTAGTCATATTAGCCTTCTTCGCTGCCAAGCAATATCGTACTGCTGATTACCTGGATCAGCTTAGAATTCGCTTTGATGAAATGAGGGTTTATCCATGTGGTTAATTTGACTCATTGCCGAATAGCCATCCATCACAAAACCTACTAAAATCTGCACAGCCATGATGACTGACACCTCAATGAACAAGTAATACAGGTCATCGAACAGCACGCTTGCATTACCCTCTCCCTTTTTCAATTTTGGTTGTCATACTCATCGGGATCGTCATGCCATTCATTCGCCCACTCGCCCTTGTATTGTTTTTCTGGTTTTCAGCTGCAGCGTATTCGCAAGGCATCGAACCGGCGCCGGACTGGCAAACCGCCGACAGTGCGCACTTCCGGATCAACTATCGTGCAGCATGGCGTGAACAAGCAGAACGCGTGGCGCGTGCTGCCGAGCGTGCCTATCCAAAAGTGACCAACGCATTGCACTGGGAGCCGCGCGGCAAGACTGAAATTCTGCTGATCAATCAGTTCGACCTGCCTAACGGGTTTTCCACTCCGCTACCCTTCAACACGATTGCTGTATTTCTCGCGCCGCCCGATGACGGTGAACTGCTCGACAACAGCGACTGGCTGGATATGCTGTTGACGCATGAGTTTACGCATACCGTCCATCTCGACAAGGTGCGATCCACTCCCGCATTCCTGCAACATGTGTTCGGCCGCGATCCATTGCTGTTTCCGAACCTGTTTGAACCGGTCTGGGCAGTTGAGGGGCTTGCAGTTTACAACGAGAGCGACCCTGCAACAGGCCGCGGACGCTTGCATGGCCCGGTGTTTGAGGCGTGGTTGCGCGCTGAAGCCAAGAACGGTTTTCTATCGCTGCGTGAAATCAATTCCAACGGCCGTGCATTGCCGCTTTCAAAAGAATATTTGTATGGCGCCTACTTCTATGACTTCATCGCGCGCCGCTACGGACCTGATGCAATTTACAAGCTCGTCCAACAATACAGCGGCAATGCGCCGCTGTGGCCGCGCCTGCACACCAATCCGCGCCATGCCACCGGCAAGACGATGGACGTACTGTGGGATGAATATCTCGCCGATTTGAAAGAACAGGTAAGGCAACGTGCCGAGCCTTTGACACGCACGCCCGAAGTCGTCGGCGAGAGTTTGACCGGCATCCTATTCGACATCAGTGCAGTTGCTGCATTACCTAACGGCGAATTGCTTGCAGTGACCGACAATGGCTTGAATCATCCGCATCTGGTCAAGTTCGGCAAGGATGGAAAGCAGACAGTGGTGACCGATGTCAATAGTGGCGCCGACCTGGACGTCGGACCCAATGGGCAAGTGCTGGTGGTCCAGCCCGACCTCTGCAATTGGCGCTATCTGGCATTTGACCTGTACCGCCTGCAGGACAATGGATCATTAAAACAATTGACGCACTGCGCACGCTTGCGTCATGTATCACAAACCGGCAACGGCATCGTCGCCTTGCAGCAAGGCGAGGGAAAAACCCGCCTGATACAGCTTGATGCACAAGGCCAGAACCAGCGCGTATTGTGGGAGCCGCCCGTCGATATCAACCTGATCGACCTGACCGTCACAGCGGATGATCAGCATGTCGACGTGGTGAGCAAGCGCGGCGGAGATTGGCGCGTGGAAGAATTCGATCTGACCCATCCCGATACGGCACCGCGCTTGCTGCTCACACATGATGCGCCCATTACCAGCTTGAGTGTTGGTCCTGCGGGATTGGAATTCATTGCTGTGCGCGATGGCGTATTCAATATATGGCGTCTCGAAGGCAATACATTGGTAAAACTGAGCCACACTTACACGCGCGTGACTGCACAAACCGGCACGCAAGCGGATGGCTCGCTCGCGATGGTCGTAGTGGCGCCGCAAGGTTATGAGCTGCACCGCATTGCTGCAGTAACGCCCTTGCAACGCGTGCCTGCCACATTCATCCCACACCCTATTGCAGCGGCCAATACGCAAAACACTACGCCCGCCGCAAATCTGAGCGAGCCTGTGCCGTATCATGCGTGGCGCTCGATTACGCCGCGCTCGTGGGAGCCACTGATCACAACTGACCGCGGCTTGACCGCGGTCGGTGCAGATACGTTTGGATCGGATGCACTGGGTTGGCATCAATATGCCGGGTCGCTGCAGTATGAAACCTCGCAACACGATTGGCAGGGCAGCTTGCAGTATCTGTACGAGGATTGGCATCTGCTGACATTCCAACGCACACTCGAACCGCGTGCCTGGGTCAACGGCAACGACACCAATGATGTCACCAGCTATGACCGCAAGACCAGTGCGCAATGGATTTCGTTTTTGCCGTGGCATCGGTTGGACCGGCGCATTACTTTCGGTGCCGGCGCGGCGATCGATACGATTGATCGCGTTCACCCGCAGTTCACTACCTCGCTGCCGTCGAAGGATGCACGCATTCTGGCCGGATTGGTTGACTACGATACGAGCGGCACCAACTGGTGGGCCGAAGGTCCCAACCGCGGACAACGCGCAACGCTGCTGTATGAAACATACCGTCCGTTTGCGCGTGAAGGCCGCAATGATTACGACGGTAACGTGTTGCGCCTCGACTGGCGCGGTTACATACCGCTCGGCCGCACTGTACTGGCCCTGCGCCACACCGAAGCAAACGCGCACGGCTTCACTGAACCATTCCAGCTCGGTGGCGCGCTCGATCCGCAATTGCAACTGCAACCTGGCCTGGTGCTCAACAATCGCGATATCGCATTGCGCGGTTATCGTGGCGACGAGCCCGGTCTGGTCGGCGCCAATGCGCGGGTCAGCAGCATTGAATGGCGTACACCAATCGCCGATGTGGACCGGCACTTCATGGTCCCTGCAGTGGGTCTGAATCGCTTATCGGGCGCAGTGTTCTTCGACATTGGCGGCACATGGAATATTGGCCATCGGCCGACTCACTATGACCGTAGTGCCGGAGTCGAATTGTTGAGCGAATTGAAATTGCTTTATATTTTGAACTTGCAGTTGCGCATCGGCGTGGCTCGCGCGCTCGATGGTCCAAAAAACACGCTGGGCTATTTGGCGCTGGGACATGCGTTCTGAGAGCGCAATACCGCGCTCATGCGAGAATGCCTTGAAGGCGTCAATCCATGCTGTTGCCCATGATTGACTATGCGAGTTGGCGTCACGGCATCCCGCTGTTATCTACCACCGGCGATATCGATCAATGCGCCGGTCGTATATGACGCGTCCTCCGACAACAACCACAAAATTACATTGGCAACTTCCATTGCCGTACCGCCGCGTTTCATCGGAATGGAATCCTTGATCCGTGCTACGCGACCGGGCTCGCCGCCGCTGGCATGGATTTCCGTGTCGATGATGCCGGGCCTTACCGCATTGACACGAATACCTTCTGCTGCGACTTCTTTCGCCAGTCCAATTGTCAAGGTATCGATTGCGCCTTTGGAGGCGGCGTAATCCACATATTCGCCCGGCGCGCCGAGACGCGCTGCTGCCGAAGAGAGATTGACAATTGCACCACCGGCACCGCCGTGCCTGGTGGACATGCGACGCACCGCTTCACGCGCGCATAAAAAACTTCCGGTGATGTTGGTGGTGAAGATACGATTCAAACGCACGGCATCCATCTCATCGACGCGCATCTGCTGTGCCAGGATTCCGGCATTGTTGACCAATGCGTTGATCGTGCCCAACTTCTCGTCAACTGTTTTAAATAACCGCAGCACATCCGGTTCAGACGACACATCGGCCGCCACTGCAATTGCACGCCCACCGTTTTTTTCAATTGCGCGCACAACCTCATCAGCAGCGGCCTTGTCATGCACATAATTGACACACACTGCATAACCTTGTGCGGCCGCAAGCCGGGCGGCAGCTGCGCCTATTCCACGGCTGCCGCCGGTAATCAGGATTGTCTTGTTCTTCATTGCCATCGGTTACCTTTCGTCTTGATCACGCATCGAATGAGAATAAAAAAGTATATCGTCCAAAATCGGCAAAAAAGCCAGAAACATCAGCGCGCAGGCGATCGGCAAAATGGCGATGAACCCAAATGCTTTGAAGCCAAGCGCTCCCATGACAGCGCCAACAAAAAACATCATCAGAAATACCGCATGAATGCCTAGTCTTTCACGATCTGCGGCCACAAATTCTGCTGATTTTTCTGTATGGGTCTTGTTCCAGTAGAACAGTTTACCCAGTTCAATGCCGATATCGGTGACCAGTCCCGTGACATGCGTCGTGCGAATTTCAGCATGAGAGATTTTTGTCACGATCGCATTTTGCAAGCCCATGATGTAACAAAGCACAACGACGGTTGCCGGGAAAAATACGACCATAAATGCGTTGAGATTTGCGCCAAGAAAACCGAATACCAGCAGCAGCAGCGCTTCCAGTGCAAGTGATAATGCATATTCGCTATGCATCTTGCGATGCCGTGCCCAGTTAATCAATATTGCGGTGGTCGCTGCGCCGAGTAAAAACGAAATCAATGCGCCCAAACCGGAAAACACAAAAAGAAAATTGCCCAGTATCAGATTATCTGCAACAGATGAAACGATACCCGTCATGTGCGATGTATATTGTTTAATAGCGAGAAAACCGCCAGCATTGACCGCACCTGCAACAAATGCCAAGAACGCACCGAGTTGCCGATTGGCGCGCCGCGTCCTGGTTCGGCCGGTTAAGCGACGCAAGAAAAAAGCTGGCATGATTAAAACTCACAGCAAGATAAGGTAGAGCGTCTAGTGTAGCGCTGTTTCTTGTGTAATTGCATGCCTGTGATGAAACACATTCATTACCATTACGTTATGCCATCGAATTCTTCACAGCCGCTATTGGCCGGTCTTCCGCCATCGTTAAACGCTGACACCCGCATCTTGATATTGGGTAGCTTTCCGGGCGAAGCATCACTGCAGGCGCAGCAGTACTATGCGCATCCGCGTAATCAATTCTGGGCTTTGCTCTCCGCAGTTCTTGGTGAAGATTTACGCAAACTGGATTATCCTGACCGGCTTCGTGCGCTACAGGATCATCACATCGGCCTATGGGATGTGATTGCTGTCTGCGCGCGCGAAGGCAGCCTTGACAGTGCGATACGCAATGCACAGGCAAATGACTTTGCCATGCTGAAGCACCAATGCCCTAACCTTCACCTCGTTTGTTTCAATGGCAAGACATCGGGAAAATTTGAGCCGCAGTTTGCACATGCGGGCTTTCGTACACTGATCTTGCCATCCTCATCCCCGGCTAATGCACAATGGTCGTTTGAACAGAAATTAGCCGCTTGGCAAGGTATCATTAGCGCCTGTTAAACCATCATTGCTTCACGTCCTCCAAACTACTCTTAACTTTATGCTGATCAAACGCAAATCCATTGAAGCGCAAGCCAACAAAAAGCAAGGTCCCGGCAAGGATAAAAAATCGGATGATGCGCTCAAGCCATCACGCAAGCCCAAGTACGCACCCGTCACGATTTCTGAAGAGGATGGCGTGCGCTTTCTGCATTTCGGCACCGAGTGGGTACAAGGCGCGATGCGACTGCGCAAACCGGATTGGCTGGAGCTCGAATATGCGCAGCAGATGATGGCGTGGATGCTGTTCATCGATCAACCTGAACATATCGTGCAACTGGGACTCGGCACTGGCGCGTTGACAAAATTCTGCTATCGCCATTTTCCGCAAACACAAGTCACTGCAATTGAACTGAATCCTGCCGTGATTGCAATCTGCGAAGTCATGTTCAAACTGCCGCCCAATGACGATCGCTTGTCCGTTCTTGAAATGGATGCACTGGACTATGTGATGGATAGTGCCAATGTCGAAACGATCGACGCCCTGCAAGTGGATTTGTACGATGCAACGGCGCGTGGTCCGGTGCTGGATACGGCGGAGTTTTATCTGGCCTGCGCAGCCTGCCTGAAACCCGATGGCATCATGACCGTCAACTTGTTTGGCGACCATCCCAGTTTTGCAAAAAATCTGAAAGCGATGCGCTTTGCTTTTGATCAGGTGTTGTGCCTGCCCGAGGTCCATCAGGGCAATGTTGTCGCCATTGCGTTCAAATCTGCACCGGCGCTTGACTTCACCGCGCTATATGACACGGCGGCACACATCAACGCTGCCACCAAGCTGCCCACCAAAGCATGGGTGAATGGCCTCAAATCCTAAGGAAACTCTAAGTAAAGTACTGTGCGGCTCATACTCAGAGCCTCCTTAATATAGGCTTGCCATTTTTGAAATGAGCGCAAAGAGACCACACTACACCAACAGATTCACAGCTAACACTTACCAAAACGGCATACAACTGGTACGCTTGGAAATCCATTGCCAAATAGCACCATCAGGCATCGCCCTCCAATCAAGACTGCTGGTTATAAGCTCATGAACAAAGCCGTGCCCAAAGTATTAGACATGCAGCAAATCTTCACCTGGCTATTGGCAGATGGACTTGTCGAAAAAGCCGATGTCAAAGCGCACTTCAACCAGGCGCAAGCCATTTTGAAAAATGCGACAGGCGGCATGCATCCTTTGACTGCACTCGCACAAGCAAAACTGAAATCGGCATTCCCTCCGCACAAGGTGCTCACGCTCGACTGGCTGACCGAATGGATGGCCGGCAAAGTCAAACTGCCTTTTTATCGAATTGATCCGCTTAAAATCGATTTCACTAAAGTTGCCGACGTGATGTCAGCGTCGTATGCATCGCGTTTCCAAATCCTGCCAATCGAACTGACGCAAACCGATTTGGTGGTGGCGACTGCCAATCCATTTATCGCCGAATGGGAAATGGAGATCGCGCGGATTTCGCGCAAGAATATCAAGCTGGTCATCGCCAATCCGCTCGAGATTGCGCAATACACCGCACAGTTTTTTACGCTTGCCAAATCAATCAAGGGCGCCCATAAATCCAATGGACAGGACCTCGCATTACGCAATAATTTCGAACAACTGGTCGAACTCGGCAACAGCAACAAGCAAGTCGATGCCAATGACCAGCACATCATCAATATCGTCGATTGGCTGTGGCAATACGCATTCGAGCAACGCGCATCCGACATTCATCTGGAACCGAAACGCGACTTCAGTGTAATTCGTTTCCGTATCGACGGCATCTTGCATCAGGTATATCAAGTTCCTGCCGTAGTGATGATTGCGATGACCGCTCGCATCAAGCTATTGGGGCGCATGGATATCATTGAAAAACGTCGTCCATTGGATGGCCGCATCAAGACACGTACGCCGGATGGCCAGGAAATCGAATTACGACTATCGACGTTACCCACTGCTTTCGGCGAAAAATTGGTCATGCGAATTTTCGATCCGGAAGTCATCGTGAAGACCTTGCCGGAACTTGGCTTTCCTATAGATGATGCTGCGCGCTGGAATAGTTTGACCCAACGCCCGCACGGCATCATTTTGGTAACCGGTCCAACCGGATCGGGAAAGACCACAACGCTTTACACCACATTGAAAGCACTTGCCACTTCCGAAGTGAATGTCTGTACGGTGGAAGATCCGATTGAAATGGTCGAAGCATCATTTAATCAAATGCAGGTGCAGCAAGGGATTGACCTTTCGTTCGCCGACGGCATACGCGCTTTGATGCGACAAGATCCGGACATCATCATGATCGGTGAGATCCGTGATCTGGAAACTGCCGAGATGGCGATCCAAGCGGCATTGACCGGCCACCTGGTACTGTCGACCTTGCACACCAACGATGCACCATCAGCAGTCATGCGTTTGCTGGAATTGGGCGTGCCCTATTACTTGCTGGAAACCACGTTGATCGGCATCATGGCGCAACGCTTGGTGCGCACGCTCTGTACACATTGCAAAAAACCGGATGGCGAGATACTCGATACGGTATGGAGTAATTTATCGGAAGGATGGGATATTTCCAAGCCCGCAAAAATATATCGGCCGGTCGGTTGTCCGGAATGCCGTCAAACAGGATTTCGCGGACGTACCGGTTTGTATGAGCTATTGACGGTATCGCAGAGTTTTTCAAAAATGATTCAAGCTGAAACCGATATTCATCAATTGAAGCAGCAAAGCATCAGCGATGGAATGAAACCGTTACGCATCGCCGGTGCCTATAAAATTATTGAAGGCGTGACGACTGCAGAAGAAATATTGAAGGTCACAACATCCCTGCATAGTTAATTTGTGCAAAGTGCAAATAGACGAACAGTCACAGTCTTAGTACTCCTTTTGCCGACGCCTCTGGTTTACCGCTTATTATCTGTCCCGCACTCCCCACACAGAACTAGAGTAGATTGCGAAAAACAATCACAAAAGCATTGTCGAAATACTTTACATTCAACAAGCTAAATACATTGACATATTGCATAAGTAATTGATTTTAAGAAAAATTTATTTTTGGCACATATATTGCTCTACATTATTACTTATTCAAAAAAAGGATTTTTCATGAAATTTCTTAAAACATTGCTTGTCTCCGCTGCAGTAGCTTGCACCTCGTTATCTGCACATGCGACTGTATTGGATTTCGAAGGATTGACCACTGATAGTGCTATCAGCCTGAATACGGCGGTAACAAATTACGGTGGTTTCCAGTGGTCGAGCGATTTCTACCTTTATAATTTCCCGGCTTATTCCACTCCAACGCATTCCGGAAACTATGGCATTGTTGATAATTTTGGCACTAGCCCAGTCTCCATGTCGTCGACTACAGCGTTCAGCTTCGATGGCGCGTGGCTTGCAGGATGGGGATTTAATGCACCTTCTTCCGTGACGATTAATGCTTATGATTCCCTTAATAATCTAATTGGAAGTTCGGGACCGATTGCTATTACCACTAACGTTGAAACATTTGCTAACGTAACGTTTAACAACGTTAATCGCATTGATTTTGTTGGCGGCCAATTCTATACAATAGATGACATCACTGTTAATGCTGTTCCTGAACCAGCCACCCTTGCTTTGCTGGCATTTGGATTGTTCGGTTTGGCAATAGCTCGCCGTCGTCAGTTTTAAGTCTTAATATCACGCACGCAAACCCCGCATCAGCGGGGTTTGTTATTTTTGGATAGGGAATCCATCAAGCGATTCTTCATTTTTGATTTCCGCTCTACCCAAAACTATCACCTGCATCAAGTCACTTCATCTTTGAAGGCGAACGCTTAAGCATTACCTGCAGCAATCGGAATCGACACGGTCAGCGCGGTCCCGCCACCTTCCTCTATGTTGGCCACGCTCAATACGCCGCCCATTTGGCTGACGCGCTCTTGCATGCCAATCAGTCCGAATGAATTTGCTTTTCTTCTGCAACCTTGCGGAATGCCGACGCCGTTATCGATCACCTGCAGGAAAAGGCCTTCTTTCTCACGCTGCAATTTAATATTGACCTGGCTAGCATTGGCATGCCTGCTCACATTCGTCAGTGACTCTTGCACAATCCGGAAAATCCCCGTTGCAACATGATCGTCCAAACTAAAGTCAAAGTTTTTGTTATCCACTAAAAGTTTGCAGCCGATTCCGGAGCGTCGTTCAAACTCCTTCACTTGCCATTCGATTGCAGCCTGCAAGCCGATATCCAGCGTACTGGGGCGCAAATTGTTAATGATCGCCCTGATCGACTTCATTGTTGCATCGATAATCTGCAAAGTAGCCCCCGCTCTTTCATGCAACTTAGGATGAGCATTCGCGGTACGTGCATGGAACATCGATACGTCAATCCTCAAAGCCAGTAAATTCTGTCCCAGATCGTCATGAATTTCTCGCGCTATGCGCTTGCGTTCGCCCTCCTTGACGCTTTCCTGATGAATAGTCAGCTGACGCAATTGTTCTTTCGATTGGCGCAACTCTTCTTCGACACGCTTTCTTTCTTCAATTTCCAATTTCAGCTGTTCATTGGCATACACAAGATCGGCTGTACGCTCGACCACGCGCGCTTCCAATTGCTCATGCGCCTTGATCACTGCTTCTTCCGCAATTTTTCGTTGTGTAATGTCTTTTAAAACAGCATGACATGCGACTTTGTATTTGTCCGCAATTGCCTCGATCTGGGCAAAGAACCGGCTTCCGTCATGCTGAATGAGCTCGACCTCACACGATTCCTTGACATTACTTTCAAATACATTCGACAGAAAATTCTTGAATCTCTGTTGAGAATTTTCGCCGACGAAAAAACCAAGTTGCCGTCCGGCCAGCCGTTCTCTATCAAGGCCCAGCAATTGGGCGCTGGTTAAATTGATATCACTAAGCGTGCCGGCGCGGTCCAGTGTTACATAACCAACCGGCGCAAAATCAAACAATTCGGTATATCGCTTGAGACCGGCTTCAATTTCCAGTCTTGCATGTTGCAATTCATTGAGTGCATTATTCTGCATCTCCAGTTCGATCTGGTTCACTTGCAATTCGTGAAATTGCTTGCGGACCTCATAGTCCGTCATCGACAGAGACCTCAGCTTTTGTTGGTGCATCAAGGTTGCTTCTGCACGGCGACGCATCGGTAAATCGATCTTTTTTTTCGGATCATCTTTCACGTCTGTATTCCTTTCGGCTTACCGCAAATAATTATTTCGCAAGTTTGCGTAGTTCGGCTTCCAACATTTTCAAATCAGTGATATCGGAGAACGTGATCACAACACCGTCAATCACATTTTCTTGCGCGCGATACGGCATGATTCGCACTTTATACCAACGCCCATCCTGCGTTTTTATTTGCTTCTCTAAAAAAACCAATGTGCGCAGTACGTTGAGCGCATCGTGCTGCAACTCTGGATAATGCAGATCGGTCACAATGTCTGACAATGGTCGCCCGACATCGCCTGCAATCAATTTGAAGATTTGCGTCGCATGCGTAGTAAAACGCCGCACGTTCAATTTCTCATCCAGAAACACCGTCGCAATTTCCGTACTGTTCAACAGATTCTTCATATCGCTGTTGACCCACGCCAAATCGTCCACTTTGGATTGCAACTCGGCATTGACTGATTGCAGTTCCTCATTCATCGACTGCATTTCTTCTTTTGAAGTCGTCAATTCTTCATTGGTCGATTGCAGCTCTTCATTGGTCGATTGCAGTTCTTCATTGGCTGAGGTAAGTTCTTCTCGCATAATCTGCATTTCATCACGAACGCGTTTCATTTCTTCCAGCTGCACACTTGCCCGTGCGTCTGTTTTCCGTGGCAGTGCTTTCACATTGAAATCGTTTGCCACTTCATGGATCACGATCATCAACATGCCACTCAATACTTCCGGCTGATCGATTGGATAAACCGGTTAATGGTTTGCGTAATGCCTTGATTGCTGGTTACATGCAAGCCCTCCAGAACTACCTCGGCATGTTTACGGATTGCCTTCTTGATGGCATTGGCCAATTCATAGCGCAACCCTTCATGCGCCATCGCATAAATGTTCCAGTTGGCTTTACCAGCCGCTGGTTCGAGATACATGCCGGTGCGTCCGTTAATATAAAGAATATCGCCTTCAGCATTGATCAGCACAGCCGGCGGTGAAAAATGCCGCAACAATAACTGATCTGCTTGATGTTGCATCGTCCCTATCATTTTTTCGCTCTTGTGATTGGTATGGACCTCATGAGAAAGAGGAAGTTGCTTGGTTGGGAAATGGATTTCCGTACGAGATGGACGATCGATGCGGCGATAGATTCGTGCCTTGCTATCCAGCGGCGCAAACAAATCAGTAAACGTTCCCACCGTTTCCGCGCTGCCCAGCAACAACAGCCCATTGCTATTCAGTGCATAGTGAAACAAGGGAATCAATTTTTTTTGAAGTTCCGGAACCAGATAAATAAGCAAGTTGCGGCAAGACAGAATATCGAGCTTGGTAAAGGGAGGATCCATGACGATACTCTGTGGCGCAAAAATCACCATCTCGCGAATTGTTTTGCCGATTCGATAAACGCCTTCCTCATCAACAAAATAGCGCCGCAATCGCTCGGGCGATACATCCGATGCAATATTGGCGGGATAAACGCCTTGCCGTGCTTTGGCAATCGCATCAGGATCCAGGTCTGTCGCAAATATCTGCAAGAGAAACTTGCCCTTCGGCTTGACTTGTTCCAGCACTTCATGAAATATGATTGCCAACGAATATGCCTCTTCTCCAGTGGAACATGCAGGCACCCAGGCACGTAATATCTTGCCGGTAGCAGCATATTGCATCAGCAACTCTGGCAAGGCTTCCCTTTTTAAATAATCCCACACCACTGGATCGCGGAAAAAATTTGTCACGCCAATCAATAATTCCTTGAACAACAAATCGACTTCTTGCGAATTCGCGCTTAGATAGTCCACATACTTTTGCAGTGTCGGGATTTGATGCAAAGCCATACGGCGCTCGATGCGACGATACAAAGTATTGGTTTTATAGAGGGAAAAATCATTGCCGGTATGAGCACGCAGTTGAATCATCACTTGCTCTAACGCTTTCTGCGAGTCACTACCGAGTGTTTGCGTCTCATCTTCACCAGCATGTCTCTGTTGAAGATAGTTAACGATCCGAGCCGGCAGTTCTTCCGGTGGCGCGACGATATCGGCTAAACCGGCATTGATTGCGCTCTTAGGCATGGCATCGAATTTGGCTGAGTCCGGCTGCTGTGCCAACACCAACCCGCCCTCTCCCTTGATCGCTGTCAGTCCTAACGTACCGTCGGCACCCATGCCGGACAACACCACACCGATGGCATTCGCACCGCAATCCTGCGCCAATGATCGGAAGAAAAAATCGATCGGCAGACGCAATCCGCGCGGCTCGATAGGCTCTTGCAATTGCAAGGCGCCATGCCGGATCGACATATCCTTGTTAGGCGGGATCACATAGATGCAATCCGGTTGGACTTTCATGTGGTTTGCAGCCTGGTGCACCGTCATCTTGGTGAAGCGCTGCAATAATTCAGGCAACATGCCCTTTTGTGTAGGATCCAGATGCTGAATAACCACAAAGGCGATGCCGGTTTCACTCGGCATATTTGTCAAGAAATGTTCCAGTGCTTCTAATCCACCCGCGGATGCACCAATACCGACAATAGGAAGTCTCGGTATATCTCGCACTGCACGTTTGGTCGCTGTTTTGACAGATGCTTTTTTAGCGTCCACAGGTTTGGCTTGTTTTGTTGGTTTGGCAGGCTTAACCATGTGCTTTATACCTTGATATATGGCAAGTAGTTACGTGAAGATTGACGATTCTTGAAATCAAAAAACGCCATCATACAACGCTGCCATTCAATCAAGCAAAATCTGTGCAGTGTAGTGACATTGGTGGAGCTATAGAAACGATGGATTTGCAACGACCTGGCGCGCAAAGACATGCTTATAAAGTTTCATCAATTGCGCAGCACTACACTAGCGCCTTTTCGGCAATCAGGCATCAAAGCGTTCAATCAGGTTATGTGATAGTGCATATTGCACTATTTCAGAAATGGAATTGAGTCCCATCTTGTTCAAGATATTTGCCTTGTGGGTACTGACTGTCTTTACGCTCAAATGAAGTGAAACTGCAATCGCCGAGATTGATTTTCCCTGTGCAAGCAGGTTAAAAATCTCGCTCTCGCGTTCCGTCAAACGCTTGTGCGGCAAATCGCTATTGGATGGCATCACGTTAAGGGCAAGCTGTTCAGCCACTTTCATCGTGATATAGGGTCTGCCCGATGCGACTTGCCTGATTGCATTCACCAATTCCACACCGGCGCTTTCTTTTGTGACGTAGCCCTGCGCGCCGGCGTGCATGGTACGGACTGCATACTGCTCCTCGTCGTGCATCGTCAAGACGAGAATGGGAAGTTTGGGCGCTTCCAATCGAATTTGGCGAATCAGGTCTACACCGTTTCTGCCGGGCATGGACAAGTCAAGCAAGACCTGGTCGAAGCCGCCTTTTCTAATTTGTGTCAGTGTTTCAAATCCATTTACCGCTTCACCTGCCACGTTTATATCCGTAGCGCCTTCTAAAATGCGTTTTAATCCCTCTCGCATAATCGTGTGGTCGTCGGCAATCAGCAATCTTATTGTCATGGTTACAGTAGTGAGTTAATCAAATTTTGGACAGCGCTGCAGCCATGTTCCAGGCCACCATAATCGTTACGTTCTTATTGACGTTTCAAATTAAAGTATTGATCGCACCTCATCTCCACTTGACAAGCCAACTCCTTCTCAAATCCTTCGCCATCAATAGCAATCGCCTCATAACTGCTTACATGAGCGATGTAACTAATAGTAGCGGTCATTCTTATATCATAATAAATTGACAATTGAAATGGAAAATTTCACAAATCATTTACAAAAATACCACTGAGAAAAGTTTGCCTGCCTACTGCCGATATAGCAATGCCATATATATGGCATTTATACGCAAGAATTCCAAATCAACACAGCAGCACATAAAATCCACTACAAGATTTACTTGTGAATTTTGGGCTTGAAAACGATCAAGCCATCCAATAGTGCCACCAATTTCACTCAACTTTTATACGCAATTCGCATACCTGATATTGCGCCCATCACCCAAATGGATCTCTATCTCGAATCAAGAAACCATGACACACCCCTTACCCAAGCATGAATGACCATCTCATTTCAACATACTCGCCAACATACTCGCGTCTGCTCTCAACTGTATTTTCTCGTAATGCAATCCTTCTTTAAACAGTCTGGTTCATCTATAAGAAGTAGACAATCCATATTCTGAAAGTTGAACGACTAGACCCCTTGATTTCGCAATAGTTCCGTCACTCTCTCTGCCGAAATCGGCTTGCTGTAATAAAATCCTTGCGCGGAATGGCAACCGTGTTGCTGCAGAAAAGTAGCTTGCTCATGCGTTTCCACACCTTCCGCTATCACTTTTAAATCCATGGTATTTCCCATCGCGATGATGGCATTGGCAATTGCCATGTCGTTCTCATCATTTCCGATGCCTCGCACAAATGACTGGTCGATTTTCAGCACATTGAGAGAAAAGCGCTGCAGATATGACAGACTGGAATAGCCTGTGCCAAAATCATCCAGCGACAATTTCACGCCCAGATTGCTGAGTCGCTTGAGCGTTTTCATGTTTTCCTGGAGCGGCTGCATCAATATATTCTCTGTTATTTCCAAATTCAGCGCCGAAGGCGGCAACTCGGTCTCTTCCAAAATACGCTCGATAACGCAAACGATATCCGGTTGCAATACCTGACGCACAGATAAATTGATCGACATGCTTAGATTCGGATTGCCATCATCAAGCCAACGCTTCAACTGTGTGCATCCTTCACGCAAAACCCATTCACCGATCGGCAAGATCAGCCCCGTATCTTCAGCGATGGAAATAAATTCCAGCGGTGCGACCAAACCACGTTCCGGCTGCTGCCAGCGTATCAATGCTTCAATGCCGAATATCATCCCGTTATTCAAATCGACCTGGCATTGATAGTCCAGGGTGAATTCATTTTTCGCAATCGCCTGGCGCAATTGGTGCGCAATTGAATGGCGATACTGCGCCACCACATTCAAGTCGGGCGTAAAGTATTGAAAATTACTGCGTCCTCTTTCCTTCGCATGGTACATCGCGATATCTGCGTTGCGCATCAGCGTTTCGCTGTCGCTGCCATCATGCGGGTACAAGCTGATACCGATGCTGCAGCCGACATGCAATTCATGTCCGTCCACCAAAACAGGCAGTTGCAAAATATCCCTGATCTTTTCAGCGACCTGACCTGCACTGTGCCCATCTGCCGGCGCCATCAATACAAGAACGAATTCATCACCGCCGAAGCGCGCCAGCGTGTCGTCTTTGCGCATGCAACATTGCAGCCTCTGCGCCACTGACTGCAGCAGCCTGTCACCGACATGGTGCCCGAGTGAATCGTTGATGAGCTTGAATTGATCGAGATCGATGAAGAGTATCGCCACGCCATCCTTGATGCGTTGCGCATGGATGATCGCTTGATTCAAGCGGTCTTTCAACAAAATACGATTTGGCAATCCGGTCAGCGCATCGTGATAGGCCATATGGCCAATTTTTTCATTTGCGTAGTGGCGCTCAATGGTGATGGCGGCCAGACGGGTAGCCGACAAGGCGAGGCTTTTTTCGACTTCGCTTGGCGTTCGTCTTTGCTTGAAATACATATTGAACATGCCAAGCACGTTTCCATGAGAAGAAAAAATCGGGGTGGCACAATATGCATAAAGCCCATATTGCGCAGCATGATCCAGATGGTCGGTCCAATGAACATCCTGCCGGATATCGATCCAGCTGACCGGTTCGCTCTGTGGAAAAGTCGTTTCTTCTATGGCTCGCACGCACTCAAGCGGGATACTGGGACCCGCGCCCAGGCGCATGCGAATATCGCCATCGTTCAAAAGCAATATTGCGCAGAGTATGCCGTCCGAGTGAGATTCGATCACTTTCACCAGCTTGATCAATACATCCTGCAACGACGCATCAGTCGCAATCATCTCAAGGACATGACTGGTGCCATTGCGTAAAATCTCTTCGTGCTTGCGTTCGGTTATATCGCGGGAATTGATCACAATTCCTTTTACCGTCGGCGTATCCAGCGCTTTGAAAACGCTTTCGAGAATCGTCTGCGATCCGCCCTTGTGGCAAAAACATGCCTCGATCAGATGCGGATGTGCCGCGTCCGTTGGCTCGCCTGATTTGATCTGTTCGATTAATGCAGCAGTACGCGGCACATCATCGGCATGGATAAGCTGTGTCAAATTCATGCCGATCAATTCGGCCGGACTATATCCGAGAACGCGCCTGATCGAAGGATTGGCATAACAGACGATGCCGTCGATATTGATGATAATGATAATTTCAAAAGCATTCTCAATCAGTTCACCAAACAGCGCATCGGTGCTTTGCAGCGGCAATCCTGCCTGTGTACGCTCAGCCAACTTGGAGCCGGATTTATCCTTTTCCATTTTTCTCGCTCTCTGTCAATCCAAGAGTTTGCAGCACGGCTTCCGTGTCGCACAGGTTGCCAACGATTTGCCGGATTGGCGGCGGCGATACCCGGACCAGTGTCGGCGTCACGATAATGCCATCACTTAACGCACGCAATGGTTCGTTCAGGATATCCACTAGTTCTACATCATATGGTCCTTGGAGATAACTGAGACATATGACATTCAGGTTCGACTGCGCCTGTAATGAAGCAACCGTTTGGTCCGCAATGTATAGCCGAAATACCGTAGTGGCCTCGCCATCGTTGGCATGTACAGCAGAGGTCTCACTGTCAGAACCTTTTTTCATCTTTTCAACTTGCATCCCTGTTTGGTATTTCGGTGCACTCTATACATTTTCAACATTTCAATGTTTTTTGTCGGCTCCCGAGCTGGGAGCCGACGCAGGCGTGATGGATTTCCATTGCCCCTCCAGTGAATTTTGCCGTGCAAGGAGAAGTGAAATCTCGATGTGCATATCTTTCAGTTCGCGGCGCAATGCGGCGACTTGACCATCGTCTCTTCTAACGTGCAAGCCTGCTTCGTGCAACCGCATAGCCGCACCCTCGCGCTCTCGATGAGATTTTTCCATCAGACCTGGATTTCCGGCAAAGTCAAAATCCTTCAACTTCACACCGGCTTCATTCAAAATCAATTCATGCATTTTGTGAGCATGCTTCGTGCCATGCGATTTCACTACGAGCAGCGCACGTTTGTATTCATCCATGTTCATCCAGTAGGAAAGGTGAATCCAGGTATCTGCTATCGGCGATATATGTGTAATCGATTCCGCTTTAAACGGCTCATTGACGTTTGATACACTGGTTAAAACACTTGTTATGCCGAGAGACTTGGCATGATGCAATAGTTGATCTGCCACACTTAAACCTGTGACCAGCCCAACCAAGCGCAATGGCGCCGAAAGAGGATCGATGATCAAGCAACGTGGTTTATGGCGGCGAATCAGCGCCTTGATTCTTACCATATGCTCTTCCGCACGTTGCATCGTCGCAGACGCCGCATAAATAAACAGAGCACCTGATTCAGTATGCGAACGCAACTGAACACCGAGCGAAGTGAAATTTCGTATTAATGCATCCGCGCTCTGATCAAACGTTACATAGAGAGTGCATTCCCCGCGCATACAGGATGCAGAAGCAAATCGACCTGCCAATGCAGTCTTGCCGATACCGGGCGCACCGGTAATCAAGACGCTGGTCCCGCGAAAGTAGCCGCCATCAAGCAAAACATCCAGAGAATCAATACCGCTAGAGATGCGTTCAACCGGCAAAGTGACAATAGGCTCCTTCTGCCCATTGCTGGAAACATCAATGCCGCCGGTATCGATGATCATGGGGAATGCATTCTCGCAGAACAATGAACCGCGATACTTCAAGATGCGTAGTTCGCGCAGTGATATGTGATCTATCACATCATGCTGCAATGCAATCACGCAATCGGCCATATAACGCATGACATCGGTAAAGTGCTCATACGCATCATACGCATCATGCGTATCGAGCATCCGTACATTGCGCTTTCTCACCGTAATGATGCAAGTCAAATCGCTTTGACGTAACCAATCTCGCAAGCGATAGCATTCCCGCCGTACGATAATAGGATCATTCAGCAACGTCAAAAGCGCTTCAAGCGAATCGAAGGCAATAAACTTCGCATCGATCTCCTTCGCTTTTGCAATGATGATTGAAAGCATTGCTATCAAATCAAAAGAACCGGATTGCGCGACGTCAGCAGTCAAATGCGCATCAAGAAAATATAATTTATTTTCTTTTTCCAGTGCTTCAAGATCCCACCCAAAGCTGGCAGAATTGGCCAGGACATCGCGCGTGTTTTCTTCGAAGGCGACAAAAATCCCCGACGCATTCCAACGCCGTGCATTATTCGCCAGCACTTGCAAAGTAAAAACTGTTTTCCCGGTTCCCGTATCGCCGATCAATATCGAGATACGATTTAATGGTAATCCACCTCCTGTGATGTCATCGAAACCGTCAATGCCGGTTGGAAGCCGTAGAAATTTAGTGGCAGCAACTTCAGCTTTCGATTGATCCATGTACTGCCCTTATCACGATTGGCGCTAATTCAATTGTTATATTGAAAGTATCATTGGATCTGCAAATGGAATATGCGATTCAGCAAACATATCGTTATCATTTGGTTTGCATAAAACCTTTTAGTTACTGAATAGCGTTATTTTTTGAGTTACCGGAAAATTTTTTTCGCTAAAACATCACAAGCTACTAATCGAGTTCTTATGTCATCACATCAGACAATTCTTTGACCTGCCATGATCTAAGCCAATCATGAAAGGCAGGCTTGTCCATAGGCGCCGCAAGAAAATATCCTTGAAATGCCCAGCAATTCATTTCTGCCAATGCACTTCTTTGCGATTCGGTTTCTACTCCCTCGGCAACCACTTGCAATCCCATGCATTTCGCGATATCAATAATCGTCTCGACAAGATGGGTGTCGCGTAAATCGGTGCCGAGATTTTTGATAAACGCCTGATCAATTTTTAACTCATCCACCGGCAGTTTGCGTAAATAGGATAGCGATGCATATCCAGTGCCAAAGTCATCAATACTAAAGCGCAGACCTTTCGATCGCAGAAAATTGATCTTGGAAATTGCATCATCGACGTCATGAATGAATGTGCTTTCGGTAATTTCCAGCATCAGCCTTCTCGCATCAATTCCTGATGTCGCCAATTGGCGCTGCACGCTGCTCTCATAATTGCTTTGCATGAATTGCAGAATGCTGACATTGACGGATAGATGGCCATGATAGGATGGCATCGATTGGCCCAAAACCTGTATCTCTTCACATGCCTGTTGCAATACCCAGTCGCCAATTTGCCGAATCAATCCTGAGCGTTCGGCAATCGGAATAAAAACTGTCGGCAATATAAGACCCTTTTGCGGATGCCGCCAGCGGAGTAATGCTTCTGCGCCAACCACTTCGCCGGAAAAGCTGATTTGAGGCTGAAAATAAACCGTGAATTCATCACGGTCCAATGCCTTGCGCATATCTCTTTCGAGTTCCAATTGTTCGTTTGATTCCGCTTGCATGCCGGATGCGTAGAGTTGTATGACACCACGGCCATAAGCCTTGGCGCGATACAGCGCCATGTCCGCGCGTTGAAATATTTCTGTTTTGGTCTCGTTCGATTCAGGGAACAATACAATGCCTACGCTGGCGCCGATTTCCACCGAACGTCCTTCAATGGCGAAAGGGTGAGACAGGTTACTGATTAATTTTCTTGCGATGCGCCTTGCTCGCACACCTGCTTCGTGCATGTTGCTTCCGATATCAGGCAACAACAATATGAACTCATCCCCTCCAAGGCGAGCGAGCGTCGCATCCTTGTTCACATCTGTCTGCAATCTTGAAGAAACTTGCCGCAGCAATCGATCGCCGATGTCATGGCCGAGAATATCGTTGATCATCTTGAAATCATCCAGACCGAACATGATCACCGCTCCCTTGCGGCCGACGCGTCCAAGACGGATCAATGCAGCCGACAGCAGCTCCTGCAACATCGCACGATTCGGCAGATTGGTCAGGAAATCATGATATGCCATGTGCTTGATGCGCTCTTCTGCAAGCCGATGCAGTTCAACTTGTTGGCGGAGATTTTCGGCAGTCGATCTCAGTGTGCGATTTTGGTCCCGAATCTCCAACCCCAACGCAACACTCAAGAAGATGACCAAACCGAGAAAGGAAAGCCCGCCTAAATAGAAAAATTGAACATAGCCAAAATCGACTGCCATGCCGACGAAGCTGCCAAGAAATATGAAGGTCAATGCGAACGCGAGTAGCAGCGAAGACCGTTGCCGCCCACGCCGGAACATGATCCATGCTCGAATAATTGCCCAGATAAAGACGATCGAAATGGTCGCTCTAACCACGATACTCCAAGGACTGACATGTCCGCTGTACACAGTCAATGTCTCACCCCATGGCAATGTCAATGGAAGCGCCTTGTCGAGCGAAGAAAAATGAAGACTATACGGCGCCATTGCAAAATTGAGGACAAAAAGAAAACTGCTGATTGCCGCCAATATCCACAACCATGTTTTGAAATTTTTCTGCCCCGTATATAAAACGACGAAACTGAAAAATACCGGCATGAAAAGAATACCGAGTGCTACCTGACATTGAAGCAAGGTAGCGGCATCAGTAATCGACGTCGATGTGTAATACAAGGTTTCAGTGAGCAGATACGCTGCAGCAATCAAGCTCATGCCGGAGAAATTAAAATACAGCCATTTTCGTTTTCCCATCAATGCAAAAATAATGGCTTGCATCGCGGCGTGCAAAGTAATGCCAACAGATATCAACAGAATAATGATGGTCGGACCCAAAGGTTTCAACATGAAATTCATTCTAGTTTAAACACAATTCAAAATCACGGCTGTGTGCTCACATCACCTCATTCGACATCAAGCCACAATAAAAAAACTTATTTTGCAATAGGCAAATCTATGTCATTTAAATTAGAGACAGACTTATCTTGATAAGTTCGTGCCGCGCCAATGGCTGCTGAATAATGATGAGCGCACGCAAATAATTTTGCATCAGAAAAATAACTGCAGGCATTTAACGCTTTATTTGATATTCGGCAAATCAAGAAATTATCAAATCAGTACTCTGAATACACCGTGAAGACACTCTCATTTTGAGTATCGCCAAAGTGTGTAGGCATGGGGTCCGCCGCTTCGAATCTGACATGGAATAAGTGGTTTGATTCTGTTGTAAAGCATCATGGATCAAAATATTTATCAGCGCTTTGTAATCTGGTGTGCTGCAGGATGGAAGAAGCGCAATTGGTTCGGAACATTAAGAGGAACGATTTACATGAGCCCATTATCAAAACTCAATCTGCATAAATTCGGTGCAGTGACATTATTATTTGTGCTGCCATTTCTCTCCGCATGCTCCCCGTTCAACTCAGGCATGTATCTCAATCCGAACTCCGCGCAGAATGAGGACGATAGTTCTGAGCCTGCGCCGCCTGTCAAGGTTATTTCGTCTGCTCTGCTGAAATCGCAAAAGCAGCTTCAGGACAAGCAAATCAATCAGGACTATCAAAAATTGATCGGCACGCCGGCTCCATACAAGCTGGAAGCTGGAGATATTTTATCGATTGTGGTGTGGGGCCATCCGGAACTGGCAGCCGCTGTCAATAACGTGCAAACGCCCACATTGGCAGCGGGTGAAACCCCCGGCGCGGTTCCGCCGCCGACTGGTTTCGTTATTGATCACAACGGCATGCTGCAGTTTCCATTCGCGGGCAAGCTCAAAATTTCAGGATTGACCGAAGACCAGGCGCGCAATTTGATCGGCACAAAGATCAGCCGTTACATCAACAAACCCAATATCACTCTGCGCGTGCAATCGTTCCGCAGCAAACGGATTTACATTGATGGAGAGGTCAAAGAGCCGGGACTCCATCCCATCAACGATATCCCGATGACGTTGGTTGAGGCGATCAATCGTGGTGGCGGCTTCTTGCAAACGGCGGATCAGAGTCAGATCACCATCAATCGCGGCGGAACACTTTACAAAATCAATCTTCCTCAGATGATGCAGCGCGGCCTGGATCCCGGCCGCATCATGCTGGCCAACGGTGATGTGGTGCGCGTGCCATCGCGCGATGATGCAAAAATATTTGTCGCGGGCGAAGTCACTGCTCCCAAAGCACTGACGATGCACAATGGCCGGCTGACATTGAATGAAGCACTTGGCGAATCAGGCGGCATCAATCCGGTTTCAGCGGATGGCAGACAAGTATATGTTGTCCGTAAAACCGCGAAAGATCCGGAAGTGTACAAGCTTGATGCCACGTCACCTGGCGCAATGGCGATTGCTGAAGGGTTTGAATTGCATCCCAAGGATCTGGTTTATGTAGCGGCTACTGCTTTAACCAACTGGCATCGCACGATCAGCCTGCTTTTCCCGGGTGAATTGTCGCAGGCTGCAGGAGTAGCGAAGTAATCATTATCAGTTCGTAATTATCCGTCTTGCGTATGGTTTTCAGGATATCTCGATTAGTCAGAAATGTGCTTGGCCTGTTGTGGGCGCTTTTCATATGGCAGCGCTCACGATACTTGAGAGATTGATTTTCTTAAAACAAATAAGTGCGGACGTCTGCGTATTGTGAATTTTTCGCATGAGGCAGAATTAATTCAGGATCAAAAACTATCATGACGACATCAGACAATCAAAACGCCTTAACCTTGAAGCAAAATGCGCTGACAAAGGACGATCGGCTTTTACAGCCTGCGCCCACGATCGTGCAAAGCGAAGATGAGGTTGAAATTGCATCATACCTCGACACTCTTTACGACAATCGCTGGTTGATCCTCAAAGTGACATTAATCGTTGCACTTCTTGGTGCTGCTTATGCATTTATGGCGAAACCTGTCTATGAAGCGACGATGATGGTCAACGTTGAAGAAGATAAACCAAACACATCGAAAAATATTTTGGGCGATATCTCATCGTTATTCGATGTTAAAGCCGCAGCCACTTCCGAGATGGAGCTTCTTAAATCGCGTTTAGTGGTTTCAAGAGCAGTCGATGAGTTGGGGCTATATATCAAGGTGAAGCCGAAATATTTCCCGATAATCGGCCCTTGGATCGCCAGAAACAGTACCAAAATTTCGAACCCTGGATTACTCGGCCTTGGCGGCTACGTATGGGGCAATGAATCCATGAATGTGCATAACTTTTATGTTCCCAATGCACTGCAAAGCAAGGATTTTCTCGTCACAGTGGAACCCGAAAATCAGTATCGCCTTAGCCTCAAGGAAAAAAATATCGATTTGCATGGCACGATTGGCACACCGCTTCATGCGGACATCAATGGCGATCAATCGATTGATCTTTTAATTGACAAAATATCGGCCAAACCGGGAGCACAGTTTAATTTGGAATACACACCAAAGCTGGCTGAGATCGAAAGCGTGCAGAACTCGATGACCATTGCAGAAAAAGGAAAACAATCGGGCATTATTTCAGTGACAGTAGCGACGCACAATGCGCAATTGTCTTATGACATTCTGACCCAGATCGGCAACGAATATATCCACCAAAACGTCACGAGAAAGCTCGAAGAAGCGGAAAAATCATTAGCATTTCTGGATAAGCAGTTGCCTGATCTTAAAAAGCAGCTGGAAGACTCTGAATCGAAATATTATGAATTCAGGAATAGCCATGGAACAATTGACCTGGCTGAAGAAGCAAAATTGATCCTGCAACAGGAAATGGCGGAGAAAAACAAACTACTGGAACTACAACAAAAGCGAGAAGAATTACTCGTCGGTTTCACGCC
This sequence comes from Burkholderiaceae bacterium, assembly GCA_036560485.1. Classification (GTDB taxonomy): domain Bacteria; phylum Pseudomonadota; class Gammaproteobacteria; order Burkholderiales; family Burkholderiaceae_D; genus DATBRC01. The sequence continues at coordinate 12,469 of DATBRC010000048.1, read as the reverse complement.
GCACCATCCCATTGTGATCGGGCTCGATAAGCAAATCAGCGAGATGAACAAGGCAATTGCCGGAATGGAGAGTCACGTAAAGGAATTGCCGCTCTTAGAGCAAAACCTGCTGCGCCTCAATCGAGACGTGAAGGTCAACAGCGATCTGTATGCAGCGCTGCTGAATACCGCCCAGCAGCTTCGTTTGGTTAAAGCAGGTAAAGTCAGCAATGTGCGATTGATAGACACACCGATGCTGCCCGGTGAGCCTGCAAGTCCCGACCGTCCAAAAATAATCGGCATTTCGATCGTGGTAGGACTCTTTCTCGGTGTGGCGATTGCCTTCTTCAGGAAAATGTTGAACGCAGGAATAGACGATCCTCGCAAGATAGAGCAAATGTTCAGCGCACGCGTTGTCTATGCAACGATCCCGCACAGCCAGGTGCAAGAACGCTTCCAGAACCAATCAAGCCTCAAACTGCAGTCGCAGCCAAGGCCTATGCTCGCACGAATGGCGCCCGGCGATATCGCCATAGAAAGCCTGCGCAGCTTCCGTACGGCATTGCAATTTTCAATGTCGCATTTCAAAAACAATATTGTATTGATTACCGGGCCGACACGAGGCTTGGGGAAATCGTTTATCACGGCTAACTTTTCAACCATCATGGCTGCCAGCGGCAAAAGGGTTTTGCTGATTGATGCTGATTTCCGTGACGGGCATCTTCATGATTACTTTGGCGTTGCACGAAAAGATGGCTTGTCAGAGTCCATTACCGGTTCAAAGCCTTTGACGAAAACGATTCATCGCGGTGTGTTTGAAAATCTTGATTTCCTTTCTACCGGAAATCTTCCTCCCAATCCATCGGAATTTTTATTGCATCCGAATTTCGATTCTCTGCTGAAAACGGTATCGTCCGAGTATGACTTTGTCATGATTGATACACCACCAATCCTGGCCGCCTCCGATACGGCAATTATTGGTGCGCTTGTCGGAGCCGTGTTTATATTGGCGCGCGCCGGCATAACCAATGAAAATGAAATTAACGAATCAATCAAGCGACTGAATCAATCGGGCATTTCGCCAAAGGGAATATTGTTCAATGACTTGAAAGTGCGCGCACGAGAGTATGGCCGATATAGTTACGGGAATAGTCATCAGATTGCTTACGCTTCCTAATTTTTGCATTTTCAAATGCATGCTGTGTAATAAATAAATGATCAGAAGGGCGGAAGAATGCAAACAACAGTGGCAAAGAATAACCAAACAGTATATGACCGTACTTTCATCCATCCTTTTGAGCGATTGGCTAAAAATGATGTGACAACAACCTCAATTTTTGAAAATGAAATTCCATCTTATGTGGAAAGGGAAATGGATCGTCTCTATGGCAATCTGTATTCATCTGTTTCAAAAATCAGAGCCAACTCAAACGGGGATATGTCAAACGTTAGTACTTATGTCGTATACAAGGGGGCTGAAATTGTCACGGTTTTCCTGTTTTGCATGAAATACGGGAAAGTGAAACTATTGAATGAAGTGATTGAAATCAGCGAAGAGGAGTTAAACCGCTTCATCACGACTATTTTTAAAAAATTTTCCAAAGTAAATTCCATTTCTTTTGTCGCAATTAAAACAGAATTATCTCAACTGACGTACCCCTATCAACGGATCAATTATTTAGAAGACATCATTGTCACTTTGCCTGGTTCTGTTGATCAATATTTAGCCAGCCTCAAGAAAAACACGCGACGAAACATCAAACGATATTCAAACAGGCTGCACACTAATCTTCCTGGTTTCAGCTATGGCGTTTATGTGAAGAAGGACATCGACGAACAGGATGTCCGGGACATCATCAAGCTCAATCACGCGAGGATGTCAGGCAAGAACAATATTTCTGCGCTCGGCGAAGCAGAAACGGAAAAAATGATAAAACTGGTGCGAGAGTGCGGAATGATTTGCGTTGCCAGAAATGAGGGAAAAGTATGTGCCGGCGCCATCAGCTTTCGTGTCGGTGAAAATTATTTTTTGAAGGTGCTTGCGCACGACCCTCGATACAACGATTACTCGCTCGGTATCTTGTGCTGCTATCACATCATCTGCGAATGCATCAAGCGCGGAGGTCGTGAATTCCATTTTTTATGGGGCCGCTACGATTATAAATATACTTTGCTTGGCGTTCAGAGGGATCTGGATTATTTAGCCGTATATCGCTCTCGCATAGACTACGCGATGGACTTTCATAATGTTGTTGCGATTGGATTTAATGGCTATCTGCGTCGTGCAAAATTATGGGCACAAGAAACAAAGAGAAAAGAAGGCGCCATTCCATCGTTAGTCGGATGGAGTCTGAAACGCATTCAGGAATTTAAAAAATTGAGGATGAATTTGGCAGGATAACGCCAAGAGTTTTTTTGGCAGGACTTACGAAAAATTTTGGTAGATAAGGTGCGGCAGGGAATTCGTGCTGCATGCTGCATGCTGCATGCTGCATGCCTGCGAATCGGTCTGCGCTTGCAAACGCAGATGCGTCCTGCAAGGATCGCGAAGACGGCAGTACACGATGCAGCAAGGCCGGGAGCGACAACGCGGCTACGGCGATTTTTCGTAAATCCTATGTAGATGAGTTAAAAATTGACATCATGAATAAATAATCCAGAAACGTAATGTATTTTCACAATGGCTTACGAGCCATGGCATTTATATGTAAATTTTCGCTTACACGAAAATAACGAGCAGGGAGCAGTAATGTTTATCGATACAAGGTACGTTGCCGATGGTAGCGTTGTCAATACAGCAGTCTGCATCATTGGCGGCGGAGTGGCCGGCATTACGATGGCACTCGAAATGGAAAAATTCGGGATTGATGTTTGCTTATTGGAGAGTGGCGGATTTGACCCTGACGATGCAACACGTGATCTATACCGCGGCGAAGACATTGGACTTCCCTACAGTTTCTCTGACGGCTGCCGTGGGCGCTTCTTTGGCGGGAGCAGTAACTGCTGGGGCGGTTGGTGCCGTCCTCTCGACCCATGGGATTTTGAAAAAAGAGACTGGATCAAATATAGCGGCTGGCCTTTCGACCTGAATGAACTTTTTCCTTACTACCAACGGACACACAGCTTGCTGAAGCTGGGCCCGCAAACTTTTGAGCCTGCATTTTGGGAAGAAGCGATAGGACGGCGCGATGTACGCAGAATCCCGTTCTTGACCGGAAAAGTGAGAGATACCATTTCTCAATTCAGCCCTCCTGCGAGATTTGGAAAACTCTATAGAAGCGCATTGGAGCGATCAAAAACCGCTCGCGTCTATCTTTATGCCAACGTCGTCAATATCGATACCGACAAACTAGCCAAAACTGTCACACAAGTCCAGGTAGCGACACTCAGCGGCCGCAAGATTTCAGTAGCGGCAAAAATATTTGTACTGGCTACCGGGGGAATCGAAAATGCCCGCTTGCTGCTGGCATCAAATAAAGTGCAAGAGAGCGGCTTGGGAAACGGCAATGATCTGGTCGGGCGTTTCTTCATGGATCATCCGCGTTTGCAATCGGGCAGAATTTATTTTTCGAAAAAATGGTCGCGCAACAAATTGTATGACATCAAGTATCACTATATGAACTCCGCTGTCGCCGCGCATGGAACGCATATCGCATCGCAGTTGGCATTGACCTCTGATGTTCTTCAGGAAGAACGTCTGCTCAATGCCCGCGTTTGGTTTTCTTCCATTTTTCCAGGGGAAGGCAGCAAGGGAGCGCAAGCTCTTTTTCGATGCAAGCAGGCCCTGCTGAAAAAAGACCAACCGGACTGGAAATTGAGCCATGATCTTCTGACCATATGCGCGCATCCAATTGATACTTTCGGGTATGGATTTACTCGCCTATTCCAGCCTCGCACATTGATTCAAGGCGTTAAATTTCAAATCATTGTGGAGCCGGAACCTAATCCCGATAGCCGGGTAACGCTATCGGCCACACAAAAAGATCAGCTCGGCGTCAATCGCGTACAGGTCAATTGGCGACTAAGCAAACAAGTGCAACGTACCATAGACAGGACATTGGCAATCATTGCAGACGAAATGCGTATCGGCGGTGTCGCCGATGTGGACCTTGACCCGCCGATCGAAGGCGGCGCATGGCCCGCCACACTGGAAAAAGAAGGAACCTGGCATCACATGGGGACAACCAGAATGCATGATTCACCATCGTATGGTGTAGTCGATAGCAATTGCAGAGTACATGGGATGAGCAATCTTTATGTTGCGGGAAGTTCCGTTTTCCCGACCGCCGGCGCAAATTTTCCAACCATAACGATCGCAGCATTGACATTTAGATTGGCGGAACATATTACGGAAGAATTGCGCCAACCGGATGCCATCATGCCTTCGCAACCAGAACCGTTGGTAGCGGCATAGCTTGGCACGCTTGCCAGAACGGTTTTGCTTGCGCAAGTCCTAACTTGGTATTTTTAGAATGGATAACGTGTAGTGACATTCCCTATTAACGTGCTTATTTATGAAATGAGTTCATATGAAAAATCGGGAAATCAAAACAAATTTCCGTGCGCATGAGCCATTCCATTATTCTTACAAAAATAAATGGGGATGGCTCGCATTTATGGTTGTGTTGGTTGCATGCAGTCCTGCCACACCAAAAGGTGAAGAAGCAGCCGCTACAGCAATCGTACCTGAAACAACTGCAGCAGAAACTGAAGAAGAACATGAAACCATCACGCCTGAAATGCTGGAAGCTGCACATCACCATTTCAAACATACGCACACCACTATTGCTGCTGCCAGTTGCGACTACGCTGCCGTCCAATCAGCAGTTAATTCCGCCGGCGATGGCACGACTGTGCAGATTCCTGCCGGTGACTGCAATTGGGGCACACAACAATTGGATGTGCCGGCAGGCGTCTATCTGCAAGGTGCAGGTCAGGATGCCACCATCATTCGACGTAGCGGCAACGTTCCCAATACAAAATATTTGATTGCTTACCATTGCGAGAATGGCAAACAGGCGATTTTTTCCGAAATGACATTGGTCGGTAACGGCGATGGCTCCATTCAGGATAAAGGATTGGGTTTGCTGAACGGCTGCCAGGATTTTAAAGTGCACGATGCCAAATTTACCGGCTTTATTTTCAGCGCTGTCTATGTGGGTGATGCGCCAAATCAGCGTGGTGTCATTTATAAAAACAAATTTATCGATAACTTCAGCGCGAGTTTGATGAACCTTGGCTATGGTGTGGTGGTGTATGGCGGCGGCGCATGGCCGGCGTTGAATCTGGGCTCGAAGAATGCGGTGTTTGCGGAAGACAACTACTTCTCCGGCAACCGCCACAACATTGCATCCAATAATGGTTCTGTGTATGTGTTCCGTCACAACACCGTCGTAGGACAAGATCCGGCAAAAGACTTTGCGATGACGGATGCACATGGATTATCATCGTCGCCGCGCGGTTCACGCAGTTTCGAGATTTACGACAATACGTATTTAACCAACATCAGCTCGGGAATGCAGCGTACGGCGATCGGCATTCGTGGCGGTGATGGCGTGATCTTCAACAATACAATATCGGGGGCAATCAGTCGCGATGTTGAGTTGATGCCGGAGGGTTTCAGCTGCGGCACCTATCCAGGTCGTGATCAGATTCGATCGGTCTATATCTGGAATAATCGATCAAAGGACAAACTGACGCACACTAAAAATGTCGATAATGCATGTTCCAAATCGATCAAGTTGAATCGCGATTATTATCTCAAGCCAAAACCAGGATACAAGCCCTATCCTTATCCCCATCCTTTGCGCAATGACATGCATGGCTAACGCCAATCTGCCCGCTTTGAACAGGTTCCAAGCTCAATCAAAGGTTAGAAATCATTTCATAAATAGCCGCGTGAGGGGATGGGGCTATTTATGAAAAGAGTTCTACTTAATTTCTCATGAGTTCAACCAGGCGACTCAAGAAATTGTTTCTGGACATTTTATCGGCAAGCATCTGTTTACCAATTCCGATGGTAAATAATGTATTGGTAATCATGTAGCGTTTAAATAGCCGCCGTGGCTCGGCACATAATCTGTATAGCCATTCCAGTCCATTTTTTTGAAACCATAATGGCGCACGCTTTACCGTGCCTGAGTGATAATCAAATGCGGCGCCCACTCCGATCATCAGTGCACGCACTCGCCCACAATGTGCTGCCATCCACTTCTCTTGCTTGGGGCATCCGAGCCCAACAAACACGATATTGGCGCCAGAACGATTGATTGCTTCCACTTCTTTTTCATCTTCGCGCGTAGTAAGAGCATAAAACGGCGGCGCATAAGCACCGCAAATGCGCAAATTTGGAAAATGCATGGCGATTACTTTCTGCAATTTTTTCAAGGTTGCATCAGTGCTTCCATAGAAGTAAACACCTTGGCCAAGCTGCTCAGCCTTGCGCAAATAACGCCACATCAAATCCGGGCCGTTAATCCGCTCTTGCCTGGAAAAGCCAAAATAGCGTAACGTCCATGCGATCGGCGCGCCATCCGGCGTCGATAAATCGGCGCCGTTGATCACCAATTTAAATTCAGGATCAGTCGAAGCCGTCACGACAGAATGCGCATTGCAAATACACACATAACGCGATTCTCGCCGTTCAGCCCATCTGATAATTCTTTTTAATGCGTCATCCCATGAGATGACATCGATATTGGCGCCTAAAACGGATTGCAATCTACGCCGCATGTGGCTCTCCCCGCATCGCCGGAATCGCATCTTGGTATATCGCATGCAGCATGTGATAATTTCTTTCCGGCGTATATTTATTGAGATATTCAGTATAGGCAGCCCGGCCCATTTTCACCATCTGCTCAGGATGTGAGCGTGCCCACACGATTTTACGAGCCAGGTCGGCAGCATCGCCGGGTGTAAACAGTAATCCTGTGATGCCATCCTTGATTAATTCCGCGAGCCCTCCATGACGACTCGCTATAACCGGCACGCCGCAAGCATATGCTTCAACAGCGACCAGGCCGAATGTCTCATAACATGTGCTTGGCGCTATAAGGAATTGGCTGGCGTGCATCAATTTGCATACCTCATCCGGTGTGCGATACCCCAAGTAGTTATTTTTGAAAACATTCTGGACCGGCTCTTCCAATGCCCCCCCTCCAATTACCCTGATAAATTTTTCATTCTTGTTTTGATCAGGCAAAGATTGGCATATTTTTTCTGCTTCGATTAAAACGTCCAGTCCCTTTTCAAAAGACAAGCGCCCTACAAAAATGCCACCATCGCGCATTGACCAGTTCGGCTCCAACTTGGCTTCAACGAAATTTGGTTTTACCTGGATTTTCTCGGCCGGCAATCCGCCGGCAATAAATTTTTCGCGGCTGAATTCGCTCAATGCAATATAAGCGGCGACATGATTACGATAAGTGCCAATAGCCCTGTGTGTTGCCAGCATAGATACGATCACTCCAGACTGTATTGCCGAATCGCGATAACAGCTGCGCGTGATTCCACGCCAAGGCAGCTTGCCGATGCAGTCCTCGCATATTTTTCCTTCGCGCAAAAGCATTGCTTGCGGGCAGATCAAACGAAAATTATGCAATGTTTGAACGACCGGTATCTTTCTGCATGAAGCAGCCCAGTATAGCGAAGGGGAAATGAGTGGAAATGTATTGTGCCCATGAATGAGATCGGGCTGAAAGTGATCACAAAATTGTTCAATTTCCTTATACGTCTTCTGTGACCACACAGTAGAGCCGGCTACAGCAATCCTGGACATGCTGTCGATCTCGCGATTGTGCCGTCGGTATACCGCTACTTCATGTCCATGATTACGTAGCAGTTCAATTTCCGCATTGACTACAGCATCTTCACCGCCTTGGTGTTGATATGAATTATGCGCTATCAGTATTTTCATATTGAAGAAGGACGGCCGAAATACAAAGACGAGAGCATCATAAATAAATCACTAATGCGCAGTTGGCGCGAACACGTCAATTTTCAGCGCTGCGATTATTTTCAACAACGCTAAAGATTAACCATCATATTAAAAACCTCAAAGGCAATCACGTCACCTTTGAGGCCTGTATGGTGCCAGCTGAAGGAATCGAACCCCCTACCCTCTTGATTACAATTCAAGCGCTCTACCAAATGAGCTAAGCTGGCGAAATCGAAAGCGCATTGAGCGCGATTACGTATATCGATTCATTTAAGTATCGTCGCAAGATGTCTTAATGTAATCCGCCACCCTGTTTTTCACATTGACAAATATCATCTGAAATTCGTTGTAATTAATTTCTTTCGCTATCGATTTTTTATTTGTCATGTCTCAATACGGCTCCATGGCTTTTCAGTAAATATGTTGAATGTTCGTGGTGTACTTATGTAGAACGCATTTCAGAAATAGATGGAGAGTTATTTGTGAAGAATTCAAAGATTATCGGGCTCAATCAATTTCCAATTTCAGATCTTCTGCAAAGATTGTTTCCATCGCATCGGCATAAGATATTCGATGAATTTGTCAAATTCAAAAATAATGACACCAACATCACCACTCTCAATATTTCTGCAGAAGAGTCTGATGGAAATAATGAGACTCGTTATACCTTTACATGGAACAAACCGCATGAGCAGCAAAAAAAAGTATATGTTCGCCTCGATCACGCCAACAGCAAAAAATTATTCACCTGGGATGCCGGCCCGGAACTGATGTCGCATAATCGTTCTCCTGGAAATTTACCGTTCGACGATGAAACATTCGACTGGGTATTCTGCGAAGCAGTGATTGAACACGTGGGCGGATCCGAGCGCCAATTTCTGCTGCTGAAAGAATTAATGCGTGTAGCGCGCAAGGGAATTTTCGTCACAACATCCAATCGCTGGCACCCCATCGAGTTTTACACTGCGCTACCTTTGCTGCATTGGCTACCGTCTTCCATGTGGAAACGATTATTGAAATTTCTTGGTAAAGAAGTATGGGCCTCTGAGTCCATGCTGAATCTTCTTGATGCAAAAGCGCTGCAGAAATTTGTGGATCGGTTACCGCAAAAACCGCAATGCAGTATTGGGCATATCCGATTTCTTGGGTTAAAAGCGTATTTCTTTTTGCAAATAAAAAAACACGCATTTCAAAATAAAATTGATTCATACGCCGCATATCAAGGCTAGTTGTCAGTCAAGCTGCGTAATCAATAGACCGTGCCGATCCTTGTACATATTCAACACATCAATTTTAAATAAGAGCGCCTGGCAAAATGCGGCCCGCAAGGAGGAGCAACGCTGTCAGACGCATTTTATCAGGTGCTATAAATGACTTCATGGACGACGATCACCAGTCTGGGTGATATCAAGGCAATGGCTCCCGTGGCTGCTGCAATCGGGATCGGATTGGCAATGGGAAACGCTTGGCGTATGGCGCTGTGGTGGTGCCTGTTATTGACTATTTCACTTGGATTGGTGGCCGCATCGAAACTTGCATTCATCGGTTGGTGCGTAGGAAGCTACACCTTTGATTTCACCGGATTCAGCGGTCATGCGATGCGCATGACCGCTATCGCCCCTGTATTGTTTTATCTGTTATTACAAAACGCCTCTTCCCAAACTCGCGCATTAGGCATTTTTCTGGGAATGATGTGCGGTGTTATTGTCGGCATTTCACGATTGGCACTTCATGACCATTCGCCCTCCGAAGTTGTGATGGGATGGACGTTAGGCGCAATAGTCAGTCTCGGATTTATTTTAACTTTCAGATCTGCAAAAACGTTTGTTTTAAACCGTTGGATCGTTACCTTGTGCTTGCTTATCATACTTACTGCACCTACTGTCGAACCGGCGCCCACACAACGCTGGATTGTCGCTATCGCGCTTTATCTATCCGGCCATGACCAGCCTTGCACAAGAGATGCCTGGCGGCTTCCTGAAGGTACGCCGCCCACTGCCTCAAATCGATAGGATGGCAAGTAATAGCATGCCAGCTATGCTGACGATCCCGTATGTGGATAAAAAATTCTGGCCAACTGCATATTATCCACTCTACCCGGCGCTGCTGTTCTCGATGCAACGTAGGCTAAAAACCGGTCCAGTTCTTCCCATGCACCGAGTTTATCAACATCATTGGAATGGCCCCATAAATGAAAAACTGCTCCATGCTCACATGCATGATCGAAAAGCGCATAAATCCGTTTAAGCCAATTCGCTTCAATCAATGTCAGGGCCAATCCATCATAGCGTTGTGGCCAACATCCTGATTTAATGAAATTGCGGCAATATACAGATCGATCATGTGGATAGAATTGGCAGGTCGTCGGCATTTCAAATCGGTTCCTGCCGGATGAAAAACATAAATTCATTGTGGTTCTCGCGTATTGGAACCCCGCCGATTTCACCAGGCCGATATGCTCCCTTTGATATTTTCCTCCCGGGTAACAAAATCCCGCCACTGGCTTCCCGATAATATCTTCTAATTTTCTTTTACCTTCTTCTATTTGGAAGCGTGCCTGTTTTGAATCCACGCTGTTCAAAAAGCAGTGATCGTAGGTGTGCGATCCGATCTCGAATCGTGCACCCATCTCGCGTATTTTTGCCGCCGATAGCACGGGCGGTCCCTCTCTGTTTTTGATCGGGATAAAAAATGTGCCGGCTAAATCATGCCTGTTTAGCAGGTCGGCCATTTTCATATCAGATGGATGTCCATCATCTATAGAACAAGTAAACATGACAGACATGTTTTATTCGATCCGATTTTTAATCTTTAAAATGCAATTAGGGTGAAAAGCTATGAGACATTTTTAAAACTGCTTTTGGGAATCGTTCTCGTCGAAGAAAGACACGAGCAAATACCATTGAGTATCCGTTCCGCCATGTTCTCAACCGTGTAACGCGGCGCGCTCGATAGAGCACCATTGCTAAGTCTTGCGATCGTCTCAGGCTGTTGCAGCACGCTGACGACTGTATCCGCGTAATCATTCACATTGTCATGGGTAATAATCCCATTTTTCCCGGGTGTCATATACGATATTTCAGGAGAATGAAGGCCGCAATCCGTCGTGAACATCGGTGTGCCGCTGGCGAATGAATCAAGAATGCCAAGCCCAACCAAACCGGGATTAAGCATGACATCGGCCAGCACAAGCGCAACAGCCTTGCTTTTGGATTGTAAAGGCCCCAGATAATGAATCCAGCTATGCTGGGCAGCCGCATTCTCGATGATCACTTGATCAGGGCCGGCTCCCACGACCAGTAGCTGAAAGTCCGGTATTTTTTCGCGAATGCGATATGCCGCATCCAGTAAAAACTCAAGACGCTTTTCCTTGTATAACGAGCCAAGATAAAGTGCAATCGGTCCATCCCCCAGATTTAATTCTTGACGCTTTCTCTGGCACACCGCTGAAGTGACCTGCTTGCAGAAAGTTGTCATCTCCTCTGTATCAATGGCGTTCTCAACGACTGTCGTGCATTCGCTGGGGAATCCTGCGCTTCTCACAAGCTCTGCGCTTGATTCCGTATAAGCAAACCACCAGTCGACCTTGTTCACTGTCCAGCGTTTGAAACGCTCTTTTAACCCATTCGGATTTTCAGATTGCATATTTTTTCCATGCCCCCAGAATGCAAGTCGTTTTGGGCGGCCAAATGACAGCAGCCAGAGGTTATAGATGATTTTATTTTCATGCATGACAATGACCAGATCGGCATCGCGTGCATAAGCGCCAAAAGGCTGCCAGCACAATTTCGCCCCAAACATGTAACGCGTCGGAATCTGAATTGCCCAATCCAGTGTTACTTGATCCATTTTTTTTTCTTCTTCAGGCGTGCCGGTGCCGATGAGAAGCTGCAGTTCGATTCCTTCTTCTTCCAGGCGCGCACGTAGCCGATTGTAAAAACCTACACGGTATTGCAGCAGTTGTCTTTCAACGATCACCACACGTGGCTTGGATTTTATTGAATTTTTCATGGTTTTTTTTGCTGCTGGTGAAAGGGCGTATTGAGAAGCTGCTACGAGTCCGACAGCAGCACTTTCAAAATTGTATTGTCGGACCAATGACTGGCTGCGTTCTGAAAATAGTTGATAAGTATGGGGATGTGTTAATAAATATTCTGCTCTATCCGTCCATAGTTTGACATCCAATTCGCAAATAAATCCATTTTCTCCATCACGCACAAGCTCGTTTGCGACACCTGCAAACGGCGATACGATAACCGGCAACCCGGCGGCACAAGCCTCGTTTGCAACCACACCCCATGGATCCCATAAGGAGGGAAACAAAAATATTTTTGCCGATCGATACAGTTCCGGCAATTGCTCTTGCGATGCAAATCCATGGAATTCCGCGTCTATCAATCCAGGAAATAATTTGACGGCTGATTTAACCTTATCTTCGAGTTCTCCTGAACCAACATACAATATTTTTATTTTTCTGCGCAGCCTCTTCGCAAGTTGAATACATACCTCAAGTGCAAAGAACGGATTCTTTACCGATTCAATACGTCCGCAAAA
>DATBRC010000047.1:0-30671 GCA_036560485.1 Burkholderiaceae bacterium | reverse complement strand
ACGTAACAGTTTCACGTAGCAATTGTCGAGATTTCTCTAATTGATGAAATTGTTCATGATAGCGGAGCAATTTCATTTCGTCCCCATCTGATTTTGCCAGTTGCTCCAGTTTTCGCAAGAGAATGATCTGTTCATCAATGGCACGCAATGCGTTCCAGATGTTTGTGTCAATTTCCCTGTTCATTTGATTGAAAAGAACATCGCTTGAAAAACCGTGACCGGTATGGCATCGATAACGCACGATGGGGCCTTCCTTTATCTCCATTAACACGCCATGACATTCTGGACAGGTCAGTGAAGAAGCAGTGCCGAGCTCAAGAGTGCCGGCTCGTAGGGCATCCTCTCCCATTGCTATCTTGATTTCGGCGCCCATTGATTCCGAGTTGGGGTGACGCTTTGTAGTCATGATGGGCTCCTGAACAAGACGTGTAATTGTCGCAGCCATATCGGCCACTGGCAGGACATAATCAACTTCGACATGTTCAAGAGCGCTCTTTGGCATGGACGGAAATTGTGCTTCGTCCGGGGATTGCACTATTGCGATACCACCGCGATCTTTTACCGCCCATAATCCGGCAGTGCCATCACCGAGATTTCCTGAAAGTACAATCCCGGTAACTCTTGGCCCAAAAGAATAGGCTGCAGATCGAAACAATACGTCAACAGAAGGGCGCGCCCGATTTTCTTTCGGGCCACGTGTCACACGAATACGATTGGCTTCTGCCAAAAGATGCCGGTCAGGCGTTGGGACGTAAATGTGACCCGGGACAATGTGATCTCCATCTTGAGGGGAAACAACCGGAAGCGAACTGACACGCTTTAGAATTTCCCTTAATTTGCTGGGAGCATATGCGGGTATATGCAGTACGATCAGCACGGCAGCAGACAAGTGTGCCGGTAATCCTGAAGCAACTGTCAGCAACGCTTCCATGCTGCCGGCCGATGCGCCAATCACCACTATGTCACGGTATGCCATCAGCGCTCCTTTGTGAGCGAACATAATAGAACTCATTTCATCATCAATAAAGGTGCCTGTGCACACAGGCTATTTGGGCGTCTATTGATGAAATGAGTTTTAATTATGCTGTCGACAAAAATCCGTGTGTTCGACATCAATCAATATTTCTATGAAGAGATATGCTTCACTGAAAATATAAAATGAATATTTCGATTCGGATGATGGCCATGCCGATCATTTCAGGCGAGATCAAGCAGTTTTTTATGACATGGCCCAGGATAAATCTATGGATTCCAAATATATTTCCTGAAAAATCCTGCTGTACTTATATATTCGTTAGGCAAGCTGTATCTTTTCAATGTCTCATAGTTTTTTGAAAATGCATCCACTTTCGCTTTAAACTCGTCAGGGCACTCTGTTACTTTCGTAAAATCATAAACATATCGCGTTTGTTCTGCATAATGCTGGGTGTATAAAATTGCATTAACGGGAAGACAGATAAGTGTCAGGCCTGAATGCGCCGACAACGCTTGAACAGGCTCCACTATTCCCTGCACCGGCGTGCCATCTTTTAATTTCCCTTCAAGGATGCGCTCCCTGTCAACGACAAAATATTTAATGCCGAGCTTTTTCATGTAATCAAGCCCGGTTCCGGCTTCCTTTGCCAGCATATATTCTTTATTGGCGACCAATCCTTCTGTCTGAAAAAATTTAAAGCGTGCAGGCAGCCAGTATCCCAAGCCGCCAGCGCGGTCACCCATAGCAACAATGCCGCTTGGCGCATTGTTGAAAAATCCGTCGATAAGCTTGATATTCATCGACGTATAAGTGTCTTTCGGCTGTTTATTAAAATGAAGCGATATCATGGGCCGGAATATGCCTGCACTAAATTCGGTCTTTATTGAAATAAGAAAAAACCAGGCAAGAAAGATCCAGCTGACAATCAGCGCGATGCGTGACTGAGTGCTGCGTTTATATTGTGTTCTTTTTAAAACACTCAAATAAATTAATTTCGCTATTGCATAAAGAGTGACAAGCGCAGGAGACCAGTAGTACCAACCCCAAAGAGGCCAGCCGGAAAAGAATGCATAATAAAAAGCGACAATTAATGTTGTGATGATGGTGAGCCTTAACTCGTTCGAGAATATTGTCTTGTCTATTGATTTATCATCCGCATTCTTTATCAATATAAAATTGAGAAACAACGCGATCATTGCGAACCGAGAAAAATTGAGAAAATTCAGCAAGACTTGCCAATTTTCTCCAATCTTGTTGCCTAAAGCTTTGCTGAGGCCGCTGATCGGCACGATTGTGCCGAACAGGAGAAAATTGATGAAAAAATAAATTGATACTGCTGCCGCAGTAAATAGCAGAATGGCTGCCAAATTTTTTACTTCCCCTTTTTTTCCTTTGGCAATCCTTGAAAAACTCAATATGGAAAATGCCCCCAGAATTGCCAGCATATCCAATCTGACCAGAAATAAAAAAATAAAAATGGCGCTGTATCTTGCGCAAAGCCTTATGGAGAAATTTTCAGGCAAGTCTTTTAATTGGCTCAGTAGCGGCAAACAAAGCAGGATGAGAATAGTCTCCAATCCGTCAGAAAAAATTCCCGGATAGAGCATCACGACGGCCGCCGCAGCGAATATCAGCGGTACAGCCTGACTATCTTTCAGCGTGCTTAATTTAAACAGGGAAATCGATTTGATGAAAAAAATCAGGGTAGGGATAGAGGCAAATGCCAATATTTTCGGAAAAGAAAAAAGATAAATGATGCCAGCCAAAATGAGCACCCAAAGCGGTTGATACCCATTTGTTTTAACCAGATCACCAAACGTCGATCCTTTTCCTGCGGCGATATTATGGGCGATTCCCAAATAATAATAGGCGTCATCAAATATCAGATCAGCCGTTATCGCGAGAGGATAGTGGGCAATAAAATAATATGTGGCCAGCAATACCAGGAGCAGGTATGAAATTGCGAGGAGCCTGAAGGCACGTACCGAATCGTTTGGAGAATATTTCATTGGATATTATTAAGTAGAAGACTTGATCGTATGCAATCTGTTTCGATAATTTCTGCAGCTACGTTTATATATTCGTTCGTTTAAAAGTGCTTTCCGGGATGCCGCGAATGACTTGCATGATCGGCGCCCAAAACCATGGCGCATAAATGACATCCTTGCGCCTGTTGATGGCGCGTTGTATTTCTCGTGCGACGGATTGCGCGCTTGTCGTCAAGGCGGCCGGCAAATTCATGTTGGCTGTCATAGGCGTATCCACAAAACCAGGTTTGATCGTCACAACGGAAATACCTGATTTATGCAGGCGTTGCCTCAGTCCCGACATAAACGCAGTGACCATTGCCTTGGCGCTGCCATACACATAATTGCTTTTGCGGCCGCGCTCACCGGCGACGGAAGATATGACGGCGATTGTGCCGTGCTGCTGTTGCTCAAACCAATTTGCAATATGGGTTAGCAGTGCGATGACGGATAACGCATTGGTTTTGATCTCTTGCATGGTCAACGCGACCGATTGCTGACAAGCTGCCTGATCGGATAATGTGCCGTGCGCAATCAACACCGTATCAAAATTGCCTAGTGCACGACGTGCTTCTTCAAGCATCGGCAAATGTGCATCGAAGTCGTTGGCATCCATCACATATGTTGCTACGAGCGGGCTGCCGCGCACTTTTAAATCGGCAGCAACGGCGTTCAGTTGTGCCTGATTGCGTGCGACAAGAAACAGATGATCGCCGGACAGCGCAAATATTCTCGCACTCGCTTCGGCGATGGCTGAGGTCGCGCCGATAATCAGTATTTTTCTCATGCAATTCCTCTTTGAATCATTATGTTTCCGTCACACGCCGCCAGAAATTGGACGAAAAGCGTGGATCGATAAATTGAGTGAAGGCTTTCCATTGCGGGTAGCCAGAGCGGAATAATTCGCTTGGCATGCGGGCATCCTTGGCGGGATAAATGCGTCCACCCGCTTCACGCACGATCGTATCGAGCCTGGTAAACAAGCGATATAGGCTCTCTCCGCGATTGGGGAAATCAAGCGCCAGGGTTACGCCACTTTGCGGGAACGATAATCTGCCGGGAGAAATTGATGTCCCGCATAATTTCAATACTGCCAGAAACGACCCCAGGCCACTTTGGCCTATCTCGCGTAATAGCTGTGCAATGCCATCATTGCTCACAGCGATCGGTATCACGCATTGGTATTGATAGAATCCATGCGGGCCGTATAGTTTGTTCCACTCCAGTATGTCATCCAGCGGATAGAAGAATTGTTCATAATGTTGCATGCTGCGAGTCTGACGCCGAGAAAACTTGTGATAGTAAAGCGCATTGAAAGCCTTGAGTGAGAACGAATTGACCAGCGAGACCGGCGGCACAAAAGGGAAGGTGCGCGTGTGCGGGCAATATTGGTCCGGGGACGCAATAGCCGATGCGTGATTGGCGCGCATGAATAATCCGCGGCCCATCTTTTTGCCTTTGCCTGAGCAGTCGATCCAGGATACGGTGTATTCATAGTCTTCATCCGATTCCCGGCATAGCTCGAAAAAATCATGCAATGTTTGATAACGTATTGTCTCGACATTCATCCATGGACTGCCGATGCGGCGCAATTGAATTTCAGCCCAGGTGATAAGACCGGTTAGTCCCAACCCTCCAACGGTTGACGCGAACCAATCTGCATTCTCATCGCGAGAACAAAGCAAGCGTTTTCCATCCGAGCGCAGCAATTCAAAACGACGCACATGCAGCCCGAAGGTGCCGGTCCGGTGATGGTTCTTGCCATGCACATCGTTGGCGATCGCGCCGCCGATCGTCACAAAGCGTGTGCCTGGCGTCACAACGGGAAACCAGCCTTGCGGCACCACCAGCCGAAGAATCTCATCCAGCAGAACACCCGATTCACAGGCCAGGACACCGGTTGTCGGGTCGAATGAGATGAAGCGATCAAGCCGACGCGTCTTCAGTAATGCACCGCCGGCATTCAAGCAACTATCGCCATAGCTGCGGCCGTTGCCATAAGGAAGAATATGCGGCATGTTGGGCGGCAGTTCCGGCATGGATGCGAAGCGATTTTGAAGCCCGATGACTTCATGCGGGAAGCTTTGCACGCGTCCCCATGACATCACAATTTGGCTGGTCATCATCATGCTGCTGCGATCACAGTCGCAGCCGAAAGCGCTGCCACTACCAGACTGACCGGATCTTTCAGCGCAAATACCAGCGGATCATCGTGCATGGTGCCGCGATGCGCCCTAAGCCACACGCGGCTGATCCAGTACAACAGTAAAACGCAGAGAAACCAAATTATTTTAGGATGGCTGTACAGCACTTCCACATCAGGGCTATTGATGTAGAGCGCGAGAATGATCACGCACAGGTAACCGGACGCTGCGCCCATGCTGTCCAATATCGTCAAATCCTCAACCAGGTAACCGCGTCCTGCCGCTTTCAGCTTGCCTTGTCGCAGCATGGAATCGAGCTCTGCATATCGTTTCACCAGCGCGAGACTAAGGAACAGGAAAATGGAAAACAACAACAGCCAGAATGACAGCGGCACATCGACAGCTGCCGCACCGGCAACAATTCGGATGGTATATAAGCCGGCCAGTGCAATCGTATCGAGCAGTTCAATGCGTTTTAACACGAACGAATAAGCCAGCGTAAGTGCGTAATAACAGAGCAGCACTAGTAGAAAATTATGCGGAAGCTGAAGTGCAAGTACGATCGCTGCGGCAAATAGTATCGGCACCAATGTGAAGCCAAATAGCAAGGAAAGATCGCCGGCGGCAAATGGGCGATATTTTTTGCGCTGATGCTGGCGATCCACTTCAAGATCCAGCATGTCGTTAAGCAAATAAACGGATGATGCACACAGACCGAAAGCGACAAAGGCAATGCCCGCATTCAAAGCCAGATCGATGTTATTTAACTGGTGGGCTGCTGCCAATGGAATGAAGAGCAGCATGTTTTTGACCCATTGGTGCGGCCGCAACGCCTTCATTGCCGCACGCAATATACGGCTCTTTTTTGGAAACGAGAAGAGGATTTTTGTATACGATTTGGCTTGCTTTTCCAGTTCCGGCGTAGCGTTAACCATGATCGCGCCCTGGCTGACACGCCAGATTTCCAGATCTATCTGGTTATTGCCGCAATAGTCGAACCTGCGCGATCCAAATCTTTCTACCAGCTTTTTTGCCTTGTTCTTTCCTGATATGTTCTCGGTATCGGAACTGGAAATAACGCCATCAAAAATACCGAGATGCGTAGCGATTTTTTTCGCGAGCCGATGATTGGATGCGGTGCAAAGCCATAGCGGACGTCCGATCGATTTTTGCGCTGAAATCCAAATAAAAAAAGCTTCGTTGTAGGGCAACGCTGCAGGATTCAGACTAATACGCTTGGCAATTTCAGCTTTGAGTGCAGCTTTGCCGTGTAATAGCCACCACGGAACCAGAAACAAGTACAGCGGATTGCGTTTGATCAGCAACAACAAGGATTCCAGCAACAGATCGCTGCAGATTAATGTTCCATCGAGATCTACACAAAGAGGGATAGCGGATGCATTCATGATCTTAGTAACACCGGTTCAGGATAATGGCGAAGCACAAGAACAGCGCTCCAGCCAATCATTACAGCTAACCAAAGTGTGATAATGCGACATACCATAGTCAGCAAAATAGCTTGCGGCATTGCATAACCGTGAGCCGCGAGCAGGGTAGCCATGACGACTTCAGTGCCGCCAAGCCCGCCTGGTAAAAAAGAGAGTGCGCCAATCAGAATGGCGATCGCATAGATCCCGATTGCGCTGGCCCAATCTATTGGTACTGCAGGCGCCAAATTACCGAGGACCATTAAGCCAAGTCCTTCCGCACTCCAGGCGAAAAGGCCGATTAAAAAACCGAAAGCAAGCAAACGCGGATGCAGCAAGGTACGCGCTGAAATGATGGTCTGTAAAATATTGGCGACGGTATTTTGCAGCGTTGCCGGAACGCGTTGATGCAGCGCCAATCTGCGTTGCCACTGCGTCCACGGAGCGCAAGCAAGAATGACAAGTATGCTTAACATGCCGGCGAAACTGATCCAGAGGACAGCGGCATAACCGGACAAAAGCACAAATCCCAGTAGCGCCAAACCGGTCATTGCCAGCATATCCATCAAGCGCTCAACAAAAAAAGCTGCCGTCGTCATGGGGAGCGGGACGCCTGCCTCTTTGTAATAGCGCGCTCTGATCATTTCTCCGACCTTGCCCGGAGACAGCGTAAAGGCGAATCCAGCAACATAACTCAAGCAGGTGAACACGGCAGGGAAGCGGAAGCCGAAGCGTTTCAAATAAGTTGACCAGCGTACGATGCGCAACAGATAGTTGAAAAGAGACAGTAAAGCAGCAACAAATATTGCGCTGCGCGCTTCCCAAACTGTGCTAATGGAAATACGGGCAATATCCGCGCGGAAGGTGATGAAGCACCAGCCTGCGAACAGGAAGAGAGCCGTAT
This sequence comes from Burkholderiaceae bacterium, assembly GCA_036560485.1. Taxonomy (GTDB): domain Bacteria; phylum Pseudomonadota; class Gammaproteobacteria; order Burkholderiales; family Burkholderiaceae_D; genus DATBRC01. The sequence continues at coordinate 23,193 of DATBRC010000047.1, read as the reverse complement.
ATAAAAACAGATTTTTAAGGTTGCTGGAGAATCTCTTGTTCTTCATCAAGTACGACGAACAAAATTTGACGGAGGCCGCCAAATTCTTTGAATAACCCATTGATAAAACCTTCGCAATCAAATTTATTGAAGGGAGCGCAAAGCGGCGAAAATGCCGCGTTACATATAACCATATGTTTCAATAAATGCCCATAGAATCACCACCGAAGGTAATCAAGCCAAAACACAAGTCGGCGCATGTGAAAAGAAACCGTATGTAAAACAGACTTGCACTCGCGAAGAAAAATCCTTCTTCCAGTGCTATGTATGACAATGGACAAATTCATCCGACTTTATTGGGTTGCGGATGGGAAGGTGTGAGAAGAAAAGTGTTTGGATCAAACGAACAGGAGGATATCAATTCAATTGCTTACGCTATTCTCTATTCCGGATCGCCGTCGATCAACATTGATGGGGTCTGTTCTCCATCTGCGTTCCAAGCTGACATTGTTGGCTGTTGAATTGGACTGATTCAATAATTCTTCCAGCGCTTTTTTCGGCAGCGGCGCACTAAATAAATATCCTTGATAAATCCGGCAGCCATTGCGGATAAGAAAGTCATGCTGCACTTTCGTTTCCACACCTTCTGCAATGATTTCTATATTCATGTTTTGCGCCAAACCGATAATCATTTTGGTAATCGCAGCATCGGTGCAATCGAACAGGAGGTTATGGATAAAAGACTGATCTATTTTTAATTGGTCAAATGGAAGACGTTTGAGATAGGAAAGTGATGCGTAACCTATACCGAAATCATCCAGTACAAAACGGACCCCTCGATTTTTAAGGGCGTTCATTTTGATGATGGCATCTTCAATATCATCCAACAACAAACTTTCCGTCAATTCCAGCTTTAGCCTTGACGGGTTTGCACCGGTGGAATCAAGCACGCCGATCACCTGGTCCACAAAATGAAGTTGGCGAAACTGGCGCGCGCTTACATTGACGGCCACTGTCAACAATTCTGTATTGGGATTCGACCCAAAGGTTGCCAATTGGTCGCAAGCATGTTCCAGCACCCAAAGACCTAATTGAATGATCAATCCTGTTTGTTCGATCGCAGGAATAAATTCCTCCGGCAATACTATGCCGCGCGTAGGGCTCTGCCAGCGAACCAATGCTTCAAAACCGATCAGCCTGGCGCTTTCATTTACCTGCGGCTGAAAGTATAGAAGGTACTCTTTTTTGGACATCGCTGCACGCAAGTCACTCTCCATATTTGCGCGAGTTGTGACCACGGTTTGCATGTCCGGATCGAAAAAACGCAAGGTATTGCGGCCCGCTGCCTTTGCCTGATACATGGCAAGATCTGCGCGTTTCATCAGTTCTTCTGCTGATTTTTCATGGCCGCTGAAAAGTGCGATGCCAATACTGGCAGCAGTATGGAATTCATATTCATCCGTCAAATGAATATTATTCAAGGATCTGATTATTTTCTCGCCAATGTGCGTGACCTGGGTTGCACATTCCTCGGAGTTGCCGATCAAGTCTTCCAAAACCACAACAAATTCGTCGCCACCCAAACGCGCCACCGTGTCGCCTTCGCGTACACATGCATGCAAAGACTCTGCAACCTTGACCAATAATTGGTCGCCTATGTCATGGCCAAGGGTATCGTTTAATATTTTGAAATTGTCCAGATCGATCAGCAATAATGCGCCTTCATGCTGGTTACGATCACTGGCCGCCAATGCCATTTGCAAGCGGTCTTGCAGAAGGCGGCGATTAGGCAAGCCGGTTAGATGATCATAAAAAGCAAGATTCCTGATCTCTTTTTCCGCATTCTTGCGTTGCGTAATATCGATCATGGTGCCGACGTAGTGCGTCACGCTCTCATCGTTCGCATTGACAGCTGTGATGGTCATGAATGCCGGTAAGACTTCGCCATTCTTGCGCTGATTCCATATTTCTCCTTGCCAGAACCCATGGCGCCGGACGTGCTCCCACATTGCATCATGAAACGCTGCGTCATGATAGTTCGATCTGAGTAGATGCAATGGTTTTCCCACAGCGTCTTGTTCGGAATAACCGAAGATATCGCTAAACGCTTTGTTGACTTTCAAGATCACATGATTGGCATCGGTTACCACCATTCCCTGTTGAGACTCGAAGATAGTGGCCGCAATTTTTGCTTCCGCAACTTCTTGCTTTAGTTCAGTGATATCGGTGATGTCGCTGATTGCAATACGTATGCCGGTGGTTTGTTGTTCAGATTCCAAACATAATGAACTCAAGCGGGCTTGAAACTGAGAACCATCGTGGCGTTGAAGCGTCAGTTCGATACCATGTTTCCCCCCGCTTTGAATGACATGCAGAAAATGCATATGCCAGCTTTCGCTGTCTTTGGGTGTGACAAAAGAGGCGAAGCGGCTGTTCAATAAATGTTCACGTTCATCACCGAGTATCGCCGCCCCATTGAGGCTGACTTCAGAAATCCGCCCGTCTTGTGTAAGCGTGACATAGCCAACCGGGGCAAACTCATAGAGATCATGATAAAGATTACGGGAAGCTTCGAGTGCAGCATTGGAAAGTAGCAATTCCTCGTTTTGTAACTCAAGTTCAATTTGATGCACTTGAAGTTCATGAAGAATTTCCTCTGGAGTTCGCGTCTTGATGCCGGCCGCAGGAGCGGTGCCGAGGTTTGCAATAGCCTTTTCTCGCAAATTTGCGTTATGCCGCTCGCGCGCATCACGTTTCACTTTCATGAAATCCAATCCTCCATGCACATACGACAGAGGAAGACGACCGAAGTTTTATTGGAACGTTGATTGAAAGCGATCTAATTCGCTTAAAATAAAAAATGCGATTCAGATTTGCTTTTATGCCTTACTGCGTATGCATGTTATTGCGATCCTTGGAGGTGGTGGCAAAATCTGCGTCAGTCGATTTTTGTTTGGCGATTTCTTGTGCCAACATGATTTTTTGTTTGGCAAGATAAGCCAATTTATCGACCTTCTCGGGACTGTCGCCATGGTCCGAAGCAGCATTGGCTTGTGCATACACTTTGCTCGCTTCTTTCATTTCAATTGGAGCATAAGTCGCGACTTTCGGGTTGGATTGCGCGGCAATGTACTCACTGCGGGTTTGATCCAATAGGACAGTATTGGTCGGCACGGAACTACATGCACTGAGTAAAGCTGCGATGGCCGGCAATGCAGTCGTGAGGTAATGTTTCTTCATGATGTTTCCTTTGGATTGTAGCGGCACCAGGATTGAGCAGCACTAAATGTTCTGCATCGTTGTGCTGATTCTTTTTGAGCAATGCCGCATTGCGCTTGTTGGCGGCCTGCGATTTGGTATCGTTTTGCTGCAAATATTCCTATTTGATCGTCGTGCAGTGCGCACCACTGTTCCTTTATTTTTCCGTTGAATTGTTTCAGCCTTCCAATGAAATGATCTCGATTCATCGCGTTCTCCTCAGATTTTTTGGGAGCGGAAGAGTACATATCAATTTATTTTAATGACGTGCCGTATGTACTTCTTCTGCATTGAAGTAATTGTCTTTCGGCATTATTTTCAATACCTTGTGATAACGCAAACAACGTGCGAAATTTTCTAATAAGTTTGAAAATTAGGTGTGCTGACGTACAGACCTGGCAGGTCAAACTGTCCATCCTCTGGATCATATCTTCGAAGGACTTTGATCATGTCGCAGCGCTCACCTCTCTATATTATTCATATTATTTTCGCTACCTGTTTGTTCATGTTATTTACGGAGACGACGATGGCGGCGGAAATCATCAAATGTATCGATGCCAAAGGAGCAGTGACGTTCAGGGATGTTCCTTGCAAGGCTGGCGAAGATGCAGTCCGTCTCCCCGGATCAATCAACCCTGTGCCGGAAAATGGACAGGCAATGTCGCAGTCGGAAAAGCATTCTGCAATACGGTATCCGCATGCAATCATAAGAATAGACAAGGTACCGCCAGATCATGGTTTGAGTACCGACGTGGCAACATTGAAAGCCGCCAGAGAAACGTTGATGTCATTGGATAAAGTATCGAAGTTGATGCATCAGCAGACATATGCGAGCAGTGATTGACCGGTAGAAAATCATCCATCATCCCCAAGTTATATAAAATAAACGACTATCATGGTGATGATGTTGTTGATGGCAGTGCGGCTGACAAGTTGCGCAAGAACTGCAGTCAAAAGGAAAAAATGCAATGCCAGAATTAACGGTAATCAAAGATGAATATACGCGCAGAGTCAGCGGCGAAACATTTCAATATGAAGCACAATTCAACGTCGGTGATCGAGTGGAGTGGAGTGCTCGCGTTTATTTGAACGGCAAGCTGAAAGGCGAACCAAAAGGATGTGTGATCGATAATACAATGGATAAAGCAGAACTGAAGCAGTACATCATTGCCTATATTGAAGGCATTATTGAGCGTGGAATCGGTCTTGAAGAATAAGATTGCCAGACGCATTTTGTCAGGCATGCTAAAGACGATTTTTCGATGCTGAAGCGCGTCTGCCGGAATATTACGTTACAGACCGTTGTATGATCCATTGTTGCCACGCAGGGACTGCCAGTGCCCAAAGATTCTGAATCGATTTGACCTGCGCGATCGGCAAGCCCAGGAAATGTGCAGCTTCAATCAAGGTATCAAGCGGATGCGCAAGATCCAATGCGGTTGCACCAGTTTGCTTCGATAATTTTTCGCCGAGCGCATTGGTGATGACCGGCACATGCAGATAACTTGGCGTAGGCAGCTTAAGCAATCGCTGCAGATAGATTTGGCGTGCAGTTGAGTCGAGCAGATCGGCGCCACGCACAACATGGGTCACACCTTGTGCGGCATCGTCGACGACGACTGCCAATTGATATGCCCAGAATCCGTCGGCACGCTTCAATACAAAATCGCCGACCTCGGTTGCCAGATGTTGCGTAACCGTGCCGAGCCAGCGATCTTCAAAAACGATGTATTCATCGGCATCCGATGGATCGGGAACACGCAAGCGCATCGCGCGCGGCACTTTGCCCGCGACCAATCCATTGCGGCAGGTGCCGGGATAAACGGCTGCGCCGTCGGACGCAATGCCAAGTCGTGAGTCGGCGATTTCCTTGCGCGTGCAGCCGCATGCGTAGACATGGGGCGCTAATTGTTGAAACGCTGCTGCATACAAATCCTTGCGTCTGCTTTGATAAATGACGTCGCCATCCCAGCACATTCCTAAAATTTCTAGCGTGTGAAGAATGTCTTCGGCCGCGCCAGGTACCGTGCGGTCTTCGTCAATATCTTCCATGCGCACCAGCCATTGGCCATGATGAGCTTTCGCATCCAGATAGCTTGCCATTGCGGCGACCAACGACCCCGCATGCAGCGGTCCGGTAGGTGAGGGCGCGAAGCGCCCGATATATGTGGTCATGGTGTGATCCCCAATAGCATTCGTTGTGTCTCGGGTTCAGCCAATTTGTTTAAAAACCACTTCAAACTTTTTCCGCGTGCCGGCGCGCGCCATGCAATCTGGCTTCCTATGTTTGTGCGCGGTTCTGCGGTTTGTTTTTCGATCAGCGCGCCAGATGCCAAATACGGTGCGGCCAATGCGCGAGGCAAGTGGCCACATCCCAGGCCGGCAAGCTGAGCTGCCAATTTCGCGCCAAGTGATGGCACGGTCAATGTGGCTTGCCCACTCAATAAACCGGTCGTGATGCCGGGTAGCGTGCGGCCGGTATCACCGACTGCGACGACCCGATGCTTTTGCAGCAGGCTGGCAGGTAAAGGGTCGGGGACGGATGCCAGCGGGTGTGTCGGTGCGACAGCAAATAACCATTCGACCATCATCATCTGTCGCATTTGAAATCCGCTATTCATGCGGATGATTTCCGGCCCGCCATACGCAGCGCCGATGGCCAGATCGGCGCGCCCCGTCAATAACGATTCCCACACGCCTGATAGTACCTCGTAAGAAAAGCGTAGCCGTGTGCCCGAGTTCTCTTGGTCAAAAGCTTGGATCAGCGGCACGATATTCTCGAACGCAATAACGCTGTCGACCACGATCCGCAATTCGACTTCCCAGCCTGTAGCGGTGCGTTTGACGCGCCGTTCCAGTTCGTCTGCCGCAGTTAGCAGGTGTCTGCCTTCGGTCAACAGTTCCTGACCTGCATTAGTAAGTTTTGCGCGATGGCCACGCCGATCAAACAGCAGCAGATCCAGATCTTCTTCCAGTTTGCGCACGCTATAAGTAAGTGCAGACGGCACACGGTCTAATTCAATCGCAGCTGCAGCAAAACTGCCTTTGCGATCGATCGTATCGAGGATACGGATGGCTTCAAGAGTGAGATTCATATCTTATTCAAAAATATTGAATGATTTGTCTGAAATTATGCCCTGTTTTTCAGTTTCATGAACGTTTATAGTGCACTACATATTCAAAAAATTGATGGAAAAGGAGTACAAAATGATTGAATTACGTAAAAGTGAAGAGCGCGGCCACGTCAATATGGGCTGGCTGGACACCTATCACAGCTTCTCATTTGGCGAGTACTACGATCCCCAGCATATGGGTTTTGGTCCGTTGCGCGTGATTAATGACGACCGTATTGAACCGGCTAAAGGTTTTGGCACGCATGGTCATCGTGACATGGAAATCATTACTTATGTACTGGAAGGCGGCATCGCGCATAAAGACAGTATGGGGAATGGCAGCATCATTCGTCCCGGTAATGTGCAACGCATGAGTGCCGGCAAGGGAATCATGCATTCGGAATTCAATCCATCGAACGACACGCCGACGCATTTGCTGCAAATATGGATCGAGCCAAATGTGACCGGTGTAACGCCAAGCTACGAAGAAAAGAATTTTGATGACACAGAAAAGCGCGGCAAGTTGCGCCTGATTGCCAGCCCGGACGGACGGGATGGTTCGGTCACGATTCATCAAGATGCAAAGGTCTATGCCGGATTGCTGGACGGTGCGGAACACGCAAGCTTTCCGCTTGCTGCAGGACATTTGGGCTATCTGCATGTTGCACGCGGCCAGGTCAATGTGAATGGCAAGGTATTGAAGGCCGGTGATGGCTTGAGAGTGGTAGATGAAACTGAAATAGAAATAAAGGATGGGCAACAAGCAGAGGTGCTTGTGTTCGACCTTGTTTGATGTGCATGCAATGAGTTGCAACGATGATTAATTTTTCAAGGGGAAAAATGATGAACCAAAATTTACAAAACGCGACTGCACTGGCGGGACGCATTCTGCTGGCGCTGATTTTTGTGCTGTCCGGCTTTAACAAGATCGGTGGATTTGATGGAACGGCCGCTTACATGACAAGCATGGGATTGCCATTCGCCAGTCTGTTGTTGGTCTTGACGATTGCGATGGAATTGGGCGGCGGGTTATTGCTTGTCGTCGGATGGCAAACGCGTTGGGTCGCGTTGGCGTTTTTCCTGTGGCTGATACCGGTCACGTTGGTATTTCATACAACATCGCATAACCCAGGCGAAGCACAAAACCAGATGATTCACTTTCTGAAAAATGTGTCGATCATGGGCGGCATGTTGCATGTATTTGCTTTTGGTCCAGGAGCATGGAGTCTGGATGGCCGTCGTAATACATAAGTTTTAAACCGGAACGGGTGGATCCAATCCAACTTGTTCAATGCACTTTCAATTAGCACTTCAATCACAGGGGGAAATCATGTCTAAAGTTGCTATCGTTTACCACTCAGGTTACGGCCATACCAAAAAGCAGGCAGAAGCTGTCCATGCGGGTGTCGTCTCCGCCAATGCAGCCGCCGATTTAATTGCAATCGACGCCGAGGGAAATATCAATGATGCGGCCTGGGCGACTTTAAACGCGGCGGACGCCATCATTTTTGGTTCGCCAACATACATGGGAACAGTCTCGTGGCAGTTCAAGAAATTTGCCGATGCTTCGTCCAAGCCATGGTTTACACAGGCATGGAAAGACAAGGTGGTTGCCGGCTTCACCAATTCTGCAACGATGAATGGCGACAAACTATCCACGTTGCACTACATGTTTACACTCGGTATGCAGCACAGCATGATTTGGGTCGGCACCGGTTTGATGCCATCCAATTCAAAAGCGGCACAACGTAATGATATTAATTATGTTGGTTCGTTTAGCGGCGCGATGTCGCAGAGCCCTTCCGATTCCTCACCAGAGGAGGGGCCATTGCCTGGCGATTTGGAAACAGCAAAATTATTCGGAAAACGTGTTGCAGAGACCGCAGCCAAGTTCAAGAAATAAGAAGGGAAGGCTCGGCGATACAAGCCTGACTTTTTCCAATTTTGTATTTGTGAGTTAAAAGGCCCGTCGATTTTTGCGGGCCTTTTTCATGAGTGGATGTTTAGCCGATTTGAATAAAAGTCTCATCATCCAGTGTCGCCAAACGACGGCTTGCATTCGCCAGACGATCTACCAACAGGCGAATAAAAGCGCGGTCGAAGTATCCTTGCAACGACTCATTCGCATTGCGCAATGACGAGCACTTTATTTTCAGGACCATTAATTCAGTCGTTGCAGTTGCGGTGGCAGTGCGCATCGGTGGCGATGGATTGAGATAAATCATTTCGCCTAATGTTTCGCCTGGTTTCACGCGCGCGATTTCTCTTCCGTTGCGCGAAATCGATACTTCGCCTTCGAGCAGGATATAAAACGAAGCACCCGCCGTTCTCTCGCGCATGAACACCGCGTCTTTGTGTATGTGATACGGGACGCCCAGATTCAGTACTTCCCAAATCGACGCATCGGGAAAGGCGGAGAGGAATGCATTACCACGTAATGCGCGATACAGTTTGGCGCTCTGCGGCTTCGAATCAGTCGTAGATAGATTCTGACAAATTGAAGAAATCGCTTCGGCGAATTCGCCCCAGCTGGCAAAGCGGTCTTCCGGTTTTTTCGACAATGCTTTCGATACGATTGCATTGAGCTCGCGACTGAGGCCGGGCCTGCGCTGCGTCAGCGATTGTGGCTCTTCATAATTGATTTTGTAGATCACCGCAAAATCCGTGTCCGCCTGGAAGGGCAGCGAGCCGGTCAGCAATTGATACATCACAACGCCGAGCGAGAACATATCCGATTGCGCAGTCAGCTTGTCTTCACGAATCTGTTCGGGCGACATATATGCAGGTGAGCCAACCATGCCGCTGACTTGCGTACGCTCGGAAGTGGATGCCTGCGCAGTGCCGAAATCGGTCAGCTTGAGTCCGCCGTCTGTCGGCCGCAACATGTTGGCAGGTTTGATATCGCGATGGATCAATCCCAGTTGCAACGCATACTCCAACGCGCTGCAGCATTGAAATACCAGGTCCAGTACTTCCGGGACAGGCAACAATGTGTCCGGCGTCGCATGTGCATCGAGCGAAACGCCATCGATATATTCCATCACGATGTAAGGCCGCTCGGCATCAATCTCGGCATCGAGCAACGCCACAATGTGCGGATGCTTGAAGCGCCCGACCAACGCAGCCTCCGTTTGCAAAAAATAGCGCAAGCGGCTGGCATGCTTTGCATCGGCAATCAATGAACCGTCGGCAACCTTGACTGCAACCGGTTTCTTCAGAAAGGAATCGTGCGCCAGATAGACGACGCTGGTCGCGCCGCGGCCGAGCTCTTTCTCGATACGATATTTGCCGATCCGATCCGGCATGGAACGGGGTTGTGTTGTGGTACTCATGCGGTGCCTTTTCCGGCAGCATCCAATGCGGCGGACAATCGGCGCAGAAGCGGCGCGTTGAGTTCGCGGGTATTGCGGCCCCAGCGCTTGGTTGTTTGGTCGATTTCTGTTTTCAAGCGAGTCAACGTTTCCCTGTCGCCAGTCGATGCCGCCCAGATCGCATATTCCGCGCGTGCTTCAAAACTGCCGAAGCGTTCAACGACGGATTCGAATTCTGACTTCGCTTCGGCATTGCGACCCGCAGCACCGAATGCGCGCGCCAGCAGAATGGAAACTTGCTCGACACGGAATGTCGGCGCACCGGCGCGAATCGTTTGCAGATGTGAAATTGCCTGTGCAAAGCGTTTGCTTTCCATGCAGGCTCGCGCTGCACCGAAGCGGATTTCCATATCGGTTGCAAACGGCCCTTTCAGGCAAGCTTCATAGTTATCGGCTGCTTCATCGACCTGGCCCGCTTCCAATAGCGCCGCAGCCAGACGCATCTGGTTTTGCGCTGTCGGCGTGTACTCAAATGCATCACGCGCATCGCGCAGCTCGCGTGACGGATCGAGCGCTTTCACAGCAGCCCTGACGACACTCTTGGCACCGCGTTCAATACGGGAACTCGGCAGGAAAACGACGAGGAAATAAGCGATGCTGCCCAACAGCGGGAATGAGAACAGGATCAGCAGCCAGTACAACGGCTGACCGGTGCGCACCGCATGAATGGCGAAGAATAGCGCAACGAATATGTGGAGACCGAGACCGACGATTGGCATTGATTTATCCCATAGGCAGTGATGCCGTTATTGACTCAGTTAAAGCATGAATTCTAGATTACATCAAAGAAGAGTCAGAAAATCTCAGGCGGTTTGATTTTCATTTATTTCAACTGTTGTGCAATGCGGGCAAGATTTCCCCGCCACATAAAACGGCGATAATTGCTCACGCGGCGTCACGATGGCATCACACACTTCGCACTGCGCCGTCTCTGTCGGTTCCAGATTCGGATTCAACGCAGTACGATAGTCAAACACGAAGCAATCGCCGGTATAGTGCGCGCCGCCCACTTCCTCAAAGTATTTCAAAATCCCGCCATCGAGCTGATACACGCTGTCGAAGCCGACGTTTTTCATGTGGATCGCGGCTTTTTCGCAGCGAATGCCGCCGGTGCAAAACGTGACGATCGTCTTGTCGTTGAGTTCATCCTTGTGCTGCGCGATCACGTCAGAGAATTCGCTGAATTTTTTGATGCGATAGTCGATTGTGTTTTCAAACGTACCGACATCGACTTCAAAATCATTGCGGGTTTCCACCATCACGACCGGCTTGCCTGCATCATCATGCCCTTGGTCCAGCCAGCGCTTGAGCGTTTTTGCTACGACTGCTGGCGCCCGGCCTTTTTCCGGCTGGATCAACGGATTTTTCATCGTGATGATTTCACGCTTGAGTTTGACTAGCATCTTGCCGAACGGTTGCTCTTCAGAATAACTTTCTTTGACCGGAATATCGGCAAAGCGAGGATCAGATCGTAACCAAGCCAGAAATTGATCGATTGGTTCACGCAAACCAGCCAGGAATAAATTGATTCCTTCCGGCGTCAGCAAGATCGTGCCTTTCAGGCCGAGCTTGTTGCATAAAGCCAGAAATTGCGGGCGCTTGGCTTCCGTATCATCAAAAGTGATGAATTTGTAGGCTGCAATATTTACGTAAGATTGAGGGAGCTGCATAAAAGACAATTGTTACTAAGTCGTTGATTTGCCTACATTATAAACTTGTGTAAGTCCATTGCGAAATCCAACACGCCACAACGTTTTGACGGGTTAAAATACGGCAATGACTTCTCCGCAATTTATTCATCTCCGTCTCCATTCCGAGTACTCGATTGTCGATGGCCTTGTGCGCATCGATGATGCCGTCAAGGCGGCGGCCAAAGACCTTCAGCCTGCACTTGCCGTCACTGACCTAGCCAATTTGTTTGGCATGGTGAAGTTTTACAAGGCAGCACGTGGCAAAGGCGTCAAGCCGATCGCCGGTTGCGACGTCTGGATCACCAATGACGATGATCGCGACAAGCCATCGCGTCTGTTATTGCTGGTAAAAAACCGTGCCGGATATCTACAGTTGTGCGAATTGCTATCGAAAGCGTGGCTGACCAATTTGCATCGCGGGCGTGCTGAAATTCGTGCCGAATGGTTGGAAGCATTGCAACCACAAGGTGGTTTGATTGCACTATCCGGTGCGCATTTTGGTGACATCGGCATTGCGATTGATAATGGTAATGTGGCGTCGGCTGAACGCAACGCGCAACGCTGGGCGCGTATTTTTCCGAATCATTTTTATATCGAAGTGCAGCGCGCTGGACAGCCCAACATGGAGCCTCACTTGCGCCAAGCTACGGCGCTGGCTGCCAAGCTGGGATTGCCGGTAGTTGCGACACATCCAATCCAGTTTCTGTCACCTGAAGAATTTACCGCGCATGAAGCGCGCACTTGTATTGCAGAAGGTGAGATCCTTGCCAACGCACGCCGCGTCAAACGCTTTAACGAGCAGCAGTGTTTCAAGACGCAAGCCGAGATGGCTGCGCTGTTTGCCGACATGCCGGCAGCATTGCAGAACTCGATCGAGATTGCCAAGCGTTGCAACCTGACGCTGGAACTGGGCAAGCCGAAGTTGCCCCTGTTTCCGACACCGGACGGCATGTCGCTGGATCACTTTCTGGAGCGGCAGGCCCAGATCGGGTTGGTGGAGCGATTGGTGCAGCTTTATCCTGATGTTGCCAAACGCGAAGAGGTGCGCCCGCGTTACGAAGCACGCTTGAAATTTGAAACCGACACCATCATCAAGATGGGTTTCCCGGGTTACTTCCTGATCGTGGCGGACTTTATTCAGTGGGCAAAAAATAACGGAGTGCCGGTCGGGCCGGGTCGCGGTTCAGGTGCAGGCTCGCTGGTCGCGTATTCGCTCAAGATCACGGACCTCGATCCGCTCGCATACAACCTGCTGTTCGAGCGCTTCCTGAATCCTGAACGCGTTTCGATGCCTGACTTCGATATCGACTTTTGTCAGGAAGGTCGAGATCGCGTCATTCAATATGTGAAGGAGCGCTATGGCAAGGATGCGGTGTCGCAGATCGCGACTTTCGGTACGATGGCAGCCAAAGGTGCGGTGCGTGACGTCGGTCGTGTACTCGATTTCGGCTACAACTTTTGCGATGGCATTTCCAAACTGATTCCATTCAAGCCCGGCAAGTTGGTGACGATTGCTGATGCGATCAAGGAAGAGCCGTTGCTTGCGGAACGCTTGGAGAATGAAGAGGAAGTGCAACAACTGTTGAACCTCGCACAGCAAGTCGAAGGCATCGCGCGCAACATCGGCATGCATGCCGGTGGCGTGTTGATCGCACCCGGCAAGCTGACCGATTTCTGTCCGCTGTACACGCAAGGCGGCGATGCCGGCGTGGTGTCGCAGTACGACAAGGACGATGTGGAAGCGGTCGGCCTGGTCAAGTTCGACTTTTTGGGTTTGACCACGCTGACGATTCTCGATCGTGCGGTGCGCTATATCAAACAGCTCGATCCGGCGATGGCCGCTTTCAGCTTGGAGACTTTGCCGCTGAATGACAAAGCGTCGTATGAATTATTAACGAAAGCAAAAACGGTTGCAGTGTTCCAGCTGGAAAGCCGCGGCATGCAAGGCATGTTGAAAGACGCGCGGCCCGACCGCTTCGAAGACATCATTGCGCTGGTCGCATTGTATCGTCCGGGTCCGATGGACCTGATCCCCGATTTCTGCAAACGCAAACACGGTGAACGTTTCGAATATCCCGATCCGCGTACCGAAGGCATTTTGTCGGAGACCTACGGCATCATGGTGTATCAGGAGCAGGTGATGCAGATGGCGCAGGTCGTCGGCGGGTACTCGCTTGGCGGCGCGGATTTGCTGCGGCGGGCGATGGGTAAGAAGAAAGCTGAAGAGATGGCCGAGCATCGCCAGATTTTCCGCAATGGCGCTGCAAAGGATGGTTTGCCGGAAGCAAAGGCCGACGAGATTTTCGACTTGATGGAAAAGTTTGCAGGCTACGGCTTCAACAAGTCGCACGCTGCTGCATACGCTTTGCTGTCGTATCACACTGCCTATCTGAAAGCGCATCATCCGGCCGCATTCATGGCAGCCAACTTGTCGCTCGCAATGGATGATACCGACAAGATCAAGATTCTGGTCGAAGATGCGATCGATGTCTGCAAGTTGACCTTGCTGCCGCCGGACATCAATCAATCCGAATATCGTTTTATTCCAGTGGGTGTGCCAGGCAAGAAGGCGACGCAAATTCGCTACGGTCTTGGCGCTGTAAAAGGCTCCGGCCAAAGTGCGATTGAGGCGATTGTCGCTGCACGGCAGTCAGGGCCTTTCACTGATCTGTTTGATTTTGCAAAGCGTGTCGATAAACGTCAGATCAACCGGCGTACTATCGATTCACTGATCAAGGCTGGTGCATTCGATTGCTTCAATGTCGACCGTGCCATTTTGCTGGCATCCGTCAATCTCGCAATGGAAGGCGCGGAGCAAGCGGAAGCATCGGCCAATCAGGTCAGTTTGTTCGGCGGCGCCGATAGCGATCTCGATACCAAACCGGAATACGTGAAGACCGCGCCGTGGAGTGAAAAGCAAAAACTCACTGAAGAAAAATCGGCATTGGGTTTTTATTTGTCCGGCCATTTGTTCCATGCATATGCAGAAGAAGCACGTAAATTCGCGCGTACTAAACTCGCTGATCTTGCGCCGGCACGTGAGCCGAAATTGATTGCGGGTGTGATCTCGGCATTGCGTTCGCAAATGACACAGCGTGGCAGGATCATGATTGTCACGTTGGATGATGGTGGTGCTACTGTTGATGTGACGGTTTATAACGAACTGTATGACACCAACAAACGCTTGTTCAAGGAAGATGAATTTTTGGCAGTGCAGGGCAAGGTGTCTGAAGATCGCTTCTCTGGCGGTTTGCGCATTACCGCAGACAAGGTGATGGATATTGCGGCCGCGCGCGCGTCCTATGGAAAAGCATTGCGGCTATCGATGAATGGCCAGGCAGATGCGAAGAAATTGCGGGAATTGATCGAACCATTTCAACAAGCCGAAGCAGCATGCCCAATTATTTTGCAGTACACGAAGAATGATGTGATGGGAGAGATCAGATTGCCCGATGCATGGCGTGTACGGGCGGATGATGCGTTGTTTTTGAAGTTGTGCGAGTGGTTGAAGAAAGAGAATGTCAGCTTCGAATATTGAAGTTGATTTGCATTTCTGCATTGACGATACACAGTAGGAAATACGTTGCCTCGGTTATATAGATCTACAAATTTCCTGTCCATAATTTTCAATCGTATTCAATACCGAAGCAAATTAGTTGCTCTGATTTGACGCACTTGATCCATACAAGACACTCTTCCACTTAGCGTATCCGGCCCATCTCGCACAGCAATTTCATGAGCAGCCAAATCGGCCTGCTTTGTTTTTATTTTCCCTTGGTATAGCGCCTTGTTCTTTATCATGAACACAGCTTAAGCTGTGAACGATTTGGCGCAGCTACAAATCTTAATCAACGGCGCCGAGCTAGTTGTTTATTTCCAGAGCAAACCAAAGTCGCCAGTCGATCAACAATATCAACAAGCGGAGACTCTATGTTCTTTACAGCATCTTTCAAGAAAAAATTCACTTACTGGTTTGCTCTGATCGCCATGCTGTTTGCGATGTTGGGTACATCCAGCGCTTTTGCAGCAACTACGACCATCGTGGCCAAGCATTCGGGCAAATGTCTTGATGTGCGAGGCGGCGTGACAGCAACAGGGGACGGTGCGCCGGTTGAACAATGGACTTGTTCTGGACAAGCAAACCAGGCATGGACTCTGCAACGTATAGGAGCCGGCGACGCATTTGAAATCATTGCCAGCAATAGCGGCAAGTGTCTCGATATGTACAACGGTAGCGTCGCCAACGGCACGGCGATACAGCAAATGACTTGTACAGGTCAACCCAATCAATTATGGAGGCTAAAAAGTCTGGGAGGCGGCTTGTATCAGATCATCGCAGCCTACGCTCCTCACTGTCTCGATGTGACAGGTGGGCCGGCTGCTACTGGCGATGGTGTCCTCACCGAGTTATGGAATTGCACTGGCCAAGCGAATCAGTCGTGGACGTTATCAGTGCCAAAGTACGCTCCCAATCAGATGATGAGCATGTGGTCTGGCAAATGCCTGGATGTCACAGGTGGGACGGCTGCCACTGGCGATGGTGTACCGATTGAGCAATGGACTTGCTCTGGACAATCCAATGAGGCATGGACCGTGAAGGATATGGGCGGGTTCCAATATGAAATCATTGCAGGCAATAGTGGCAAGTGTCTTGATATCGTCAACAGCAACCCGGCGCAGGGTACGCCTCTCCAGCAAATGCCTTGCACCGGCAATACGAACCAATTATGGGTATTGCACAATATCTATCCAGGACAGTTTCAGGTTCACTCGGTCTTGAATAACCAGAATTGCCTCAACGTGAGAGGTGCCGGTACCAGCGGTAGTGGAACCAATGATGGCGCGGTGATCGAGGCGGGGAATTGTGGCTATGATGGTAATCCCGTCAGTGGATGGCGTATGGAAGTTGCCGTCCCAATCAAGTACTCTAGTTCTATCAACCCAAATGAATGCCTGGATGTCAGGGGTGGAGAGCAAGCGACTGCCGACGGGACGCCGGTAGAAATCTGGACCTGCACTGGCTTGAAAAATCAGTTATGGACAGCCAGAGATATCGGGGATGGTGAATTCCAGTTGGTCGTCAGCAATAGCGGAAAATGTTTGGACTTGGCTGGCGGCATTGCCGAAAACAGCAAGGGCAAGATAGCGCCATGCGCCAGCACGCCGTCACAGCTATGGTTCTCCTTTAATGGAATTGGCGGCCCTCACGCGTTTGTTTCGAGTGATCCTCTCACCGACTATTACGTCCTTGATATCATCGGTGGCTCCAATGCTGCAGCAGATGGTGTGCTGACTCAAGTAGTGACGCCTGATGGTAGTCACCTGAGTACATGGCTCATTGGAACGCCGGCAACTGGGCGATGACATTTTATGATTGATCCAGGTTATGCAATTCTTGTCATTAAGTAGATGCATTTAACAGCCTATTAGCGGAGACATTATGTCCTTTATTACATTCTTCAAGAAAAAATCTTATCGCTGGTGTGCTCTCATCGCCATGCTGTTTGCAATGTTGGGCACGTCTAGCGCTTTTGCTGCAACAACTACCATTGTCGCCAAGCATTCCGGCAAATGTCTGGATGTGCGAGGGGGAGTGACGGCCACTGGAAATGGCGCACCGATTGAGCAGTGGACTTGTTCAGGTCAAGCTAATCAGGCATGGACACTTAAAGATATGGGCGGCGCGCAATATGAACTCATCGCCAGCAACAGCAACAAGTGCGTCGACATCTTCAATGGCGGTACTGCCAATGGCACGGCCATTCAACAAATGGATTGCACTGGTCAACCGAATCAATTATGGAAAGTGAACAGTCTGGGAAGTGGTCAATATCAGATCATCTCAACTTCCAGCGGCCGCTGTCTGGATGTGACGGGTGGTCCGACCGCAACAGGCGATGGCGTGCTGACCGAGTTGTGGGATTGTGTTCCGCAAGCGACCAATCAGTCATGGGCATTGACGGTGCCGGCGGCTACTGCCACTGCCACCACACAGGTCATTAGTGTCCATTCGGGCAAATGCCTGGATGTCACAGGTGGAACGGCAGCCACCGGAAATGGCGTACCGATTGAGCAGTGGACATGTTCCGGGCAATCCAATGAGGCATGGACCGTGAAAGATATGGGTAACGGACAGTATGAGCTCATCGCCAGCAATAGCGGCAAATGCTTGGATATCACCAACAGCAGCACAGTCAGTGGCACGCCCGTTCAACAAATGAGTTGCACCGGTCAGCCTAACCAATTGTGGACATTGCTTAGTAATGCGGCCAGACAATTTCAAGTCATATCGGTCTTGAAATCCGCACAAGGTAACCAGAATTGCCTCACTATTAAAAAAGACAGCAGCGGAAACCAGATGACCAATGACGGCGCACCGATCGTGTCAGCTTCGTGCGACTACCCTGGCTCCGCCGATAATTCATGGACCATGGATGTTGCGCTCCCAATCAGATATCTGTCTGGAAACAGGGATAAGTGTCTGGATGTCAGGGGCGGCGAGCAGGCGATTGCCGACGGGACATTGACAGAAATCTGGACCTGCACCGGCTTGAAAAACCAATTATGGACAATCAAGGATATGGGGAACAAGCAGTACCACTTCGTGGCCAGTAACAGCGGCAAATGTCTCGATTTGGTCGGAGGCGGCACAAGCGTCGGCAACAAGGTCCAGCAATCACAATGTACCAACACGCCAACACAGTTATGGACCACGAATAATATCGGCAACGGTTATACCATGATCGTATCTGTCGCAGCCGCAGCCACTGGTAACAGTAGCGGTTGCCTTGATATCGTCGGAGGATATACTGCGGCGGCAGATGGTGTGCTTACTCAGCTGCAGAATTGCACAACCCAAGAATTATGGATTATTGGAACGCAAGCACCTTTCCCGTGATTTTTTCAAACGAGAATGATCTTGCGATCCTCATCAAGGAGCTGGCTTATTTAATAAACTATGTTTGATACGGCGCGATGATCTACAGATGGGAAACATATTGCGTAACACTCGTTGAGTTGTGATGGATTGATTCACAGAACGAAATGTCTGATTTTAGATTCCTTTGAATTACGGATGGGCCGGCAACCCGTCCGTTTTATATTGCATTACGCAGAATGCAGCGCCTACTCATTTTTTTTAGTCAGCTGATGCCAATCGGCACCAGCATCGAGCGCTTGTTCCAATCCATTAAAGAACTCAAACTTGGCTTTCAAATTATCGTTATAGCTGATGCCGCCAATATGCACCCAGCGCTGATCGATGAATTCAACCAGGCGAGATTCATCAATTGCAGGAACCTTCACCTTGACATGTTCCCTGCTTGCAAAACGCAATTGTGTGCGATCAAGTTTGCTGTAAACAGAATTCCAATTTCTGCCGCCGGTATCCAGATCGCGTGAGAAGTCGTACAGAAAATTCATTGATTCATTTTTGACCGCATCGTACTTGAACATGCAATAACCCGCCCAGGTTGACCAGGTATTGAATTTTCCAGCGTTGATCAATCCGAATAACGGCTGGCTTCCTACTCTCTCAGAAAAATCCGTCTTGTCCACAGGGATTAAATCATGGTCGAGATAGCCGAATATATTGGGTTTGATCGCATGCACCACATTATCGAATACCCATGACATTGCCATGCCATGCGAGCGATTGACGTGCTTGGTCCGATACGGCGGCAAGCCCAGATATGGCGCGCCATGTTGATTGCACACACGCTGGATGTCAACGCGTGCTGCTTCTGTACGCGAATTATCAAAGACCAAAATCGTCACATCCGATAGGTTTTTCTTCGCCATCTTCAAAAGCCAATGCAAAGCCCATGGCTGTTCGAAGGCAATAACGATTGCAATGTTTTTACCGGTAAGATTATTGTTTTTTGCGAGAAAATCTTCCAGATCTTTAGGACGATTATTCTTGTAATGAGCAAGCAGAGCATCATTACGTATTTGTTTCAGTGCTTGTTGCAACGGCACTAGCATGAGCCAGTCTATTGCCGAAAATTGGTTGAGATTGCGCATAATATGGTCTGCAGTATTTCATTCCTGTCGGTTGGTTCGACTTTTGTCTTCCTGTTCAAGTAACCACAGTTTTAGGTAGCGGTAATAGCTGGTTTCCGCGTTCGAAATTGCCAATGCGATGCCGTGTGCGCCATCAAGTATACCAAACCGAATAAAGTAAGTCCGAATGAAAGCCCACAACCCATGCGATAGTGCTGTACCTATGCCGGCACGTTTTCCTTTTGCATACGATTGCTTGGCGTTCAGCGTCGAATAGTTGTCGACCTTTTGCAGCACTTGAGAAAAATTGCGGTAACTGTAGTGCAGCATGATCGATTTCAGTTGTTTGACGCTGCCATCGGCAATCAGGCGTTCATGCACAAGGTGATCAGTGAAATGCGCCATGTTTCTTTTGAAAAGACGCGTGACGTAATCCGGATTCCAGCCTGAGTGTTTGATGAAACGGCCGCAATACCACGAGCGACGCGATATATCGTAAGCATCTGCTGCGTCTGGTTGATGAATGGTCTGAAGAATTTCTTTTTCCAATTCGGGCGTAATGCGCTCATCGGCATCGATTGACAGTATCCATTGCCCATTGGCTGCGGCCAGCGCACGGCTTTTTTGCAGCCCGAATCCCGGCCAGTCGTTGGTCACGATGACGGTGGCGCCGGCCGCACGAGCCAACTCCACAGTACCGTCGTTGCTCTCGTTGTCGACGATGATGATCTCGTCGGCAAAGTGGACAGAATCCAGACATGCCTTGATGTTCAGTGCCTCATTTTTAGTAATGAGGATGACAGACAAGAAGACAGGGGCTTTTTCAGGTGGCGTGGTCATCGATGTTTTTACGCATTATTGGCGATGGTTTAAACATATGGAGCAAGCGCCATATGCAGCATTTCAGGCATCTTACAGACGGTTTGGGCACGATTATCAAATATAATCGTGCCCAGTGCAAAATTTATTGCGGCGGACTATGGGTTGCTGCGATGAGATCGCCGAATTTTGGGCTGCCATAGCATGGCTAACGGACTTCAAATAATGACATTTTCATCATAAAGCAAGTGGTTGATATTTCCATGAAGCAGGCACAGAGAATACTGATCATCTCACCGAATTGGGTGGGCGATGCGGTGATCGCACAGCCGTTATTACGCCTGCTCAAACAGAAAGATCCGCAATGTGTGATCGACGTGCTGGCGCCAAGCTGGGTTGCGCCGGTTTGGCGTGCCGTAAGCGAAGTCGATACGGTGTTGGAGACGCCATTCAAGCACGGCGCTCTGCAATTGCGCGAGCGATGGAAGTTTGCACAGCAATTACGCAAGCGCGGCTATGCCGCTGCCTACGTACTGCCCAATACGCTCAAGTTCGCATTGATTCCGTGGTTGGCCGGCATTCCGCGCCGCATCGGTTACAAAGGCGAGATGCGTTACGGCTTGATCAATGTGATGCATCATAAATCGCCACATGCGCCACGCCCGATGGTGTCGTTTTATGCGGCATTGGCAAATGCACCGGCGCTGACAGCACCAGCGCCGGCAGATTTGCCGCGTCCGACCTTGGTCGTTACGCAGGCTCAGTCGGATAGTGCTTCAGCACGACTTGGATTACAGCCCGGCAGTCGTTTGATCGCTTTTGCACCCGGCGCGGAATTTGGCCCCGCCAAACGCTGGCCGGCCAATCATTTCGCCGAATTGGCAAAAATCATCCGCAAAAATTATCCCGACGTGCAAATCGTCATGCTTGGTTCGCCGAAAGACAGGGAAGTGTGCGACGAGATTGCTGCTGCGCAGCCGTGGCTATTGAACTTTGCCGGTGTCACGACGCTGGATGAAGCAATTGCGATGCTGGCCAAAGCGGATGTAGTGGTCAGCAATGACTCGGGCTTGATGAATATTGCATCAGCGTTGAATCGCCCGATTGTCGGATTATATGGGCCAACCGATTGGAAACATACGCCGCCATTTTCCGATGTGGCAAAGATCGTGTCGCTTAATCTGGACTGCTCACCATGCCAGCAACGTGAATGTCCATTGGGGCATCATCATTGCATGCGCAACCTGACAGCGGATATTGCGTGGAAGCCGTTGCAAGCGATACTTGCGCAGAAGTGATTCCAATTACCCGGCTTGCTGACCCAGATCGCCGGCAATCGTATTGGCAATCGTTGCGGCAAAGTGCTCGGCACTGAACAAATGCGCCTTGTCGCTTTTTAAAAAATTGGCGATATTTTTTTGAAATTGACCGTATTCTTCCGGCGTCATGCTCATCAAGTACCGGTGCACTTCCGCAGTATCCTTGAACTGTCTGCGGTCAACAAAGCAATTGGAAGGGATATAGTCCTGCACATTGTCTGCGCCCCAATATATTGGAACACATCCAACCATGAAGCTGTCGAATATTTTTTCTGTGATGTAGCTCGGCAGGTTTTTTATGTTCTCGTAACAGTAAGAAAATTTGGCATTCGAGAGTATCTCGGATTTGAAGTTGACTTCACCGCGCCAACTGGGGAATGGCTTGTAGCCGAACAGCTGCGTCCTCAATCGGCTAATGCGTCGTAAAAGCTTGTCTTTGCGACTGAATGCAGTGCTCGGTTTTCCCCATCCTCTTCCATATAATTCGAATAAGGAAGGCGCATTTTTTTCATGCCAGCGTATGACGTTAACACGTTCGCTATAGAGATCGTCCGGGCCGAACCAGGGCGCAAGCTTGTTACTGCTGATTAAACAGAAAAAAATGGTCCTGTCTGCATAGCTGCGAAAATCGGCTACGGTTATATTATTCGGGTTCAGAATTTGAACGCCATCTTTCAGGTTGCGTGTCAGTTCATTCCATGAAAACACGCGCCGGAATTGTTTGAGGTACTCGAAATCTGCATTGAACTTGTTGATGTGCGGGTTCTCAACGGCGATCAGGTACTTGTCGATTTTATTGTCAATAAGAGGGCGGCCATCCATATGGATTTCAAAAGCCACGTCCTTGCCCGCATTCAAGTCAGGCGTGTTGACTTCAATGCCAAGCGCCAACAGCTTTTCTCTTAGCTTGATGTAAGGCGTAAAAAGCCCATCGCTATTTCTCGGACTGCTGTAGTCGAATAGCCTGTTCTCGGTAAAGGTTTCGCAGTAGATGTTCCCGTATATCATGCTGGTCTTTGAGGTTTGATCGATGCGTCAGTTAAATCGCTTACCGATCTTGTAGAAAATGTACGAATAAGTTTCCGCTCTGAAGAATCGTTTGAATCGGTACACCAACAGATAACGATGGAAGAGAGTGATGACGCGGGTGGAAAATTGATGATCGCTTGCACCGGATTTACAAAACTTTTTGTAGAGAAAAAATCGGTAATCATTGATGAT
Organism: Burkholderiaceae bacterium; assembly: GCA_036560485.1. Lineage (GTDB taxonomy): Bacteria > Pseudomonadota > Gammaproteobacteria > Burkholderiales > Burkholderiaceae_D > DATBRC01. The sequence goes on along the minus strand of DATBRC010000047.1, from coordinate 421 downwards.
CGCCTGTCCCACTGCCTGGTTATTCCTTTTCAAAAAACCGAGCAGCTTGAACCGGCCTTTGCTTGATTCAATGCCGCCGTCATTGTTGGCATGTATCCGATATTGCATCAGTTTCTGCGAGTTCCAAACGATCTTCCCGGTTTTTGACAGCTCAATCAGCCAGGTGAAGTCGGAATATTTTCCTGCAATCTGCGAATTCAGCGGCAGATTCTTTACGACCGAACACCGATAGATATAAGCCGGGAAAGGTGCAAAGCCGTTAGGGTGCCTTGAAAAATATCTGCCGGCCAGCGCGCGTGGATTTTTGATGATGACATATGGGTCGCACCATTCGAAACACTGTCCTGTTGTTTTGCCTTCTTCGTTAATGATTTCGGCATTGCATGAGTAAGCGACGGCATCTGGATGATGATCTATCGTC
>DATBRC010000046.1:0-17900 GCA_036560485.1 Burkholderiaceae bacterium | reverse complement strand
ATGAGATAAATTCTTGACGAAGTGTGGGCATATCAACAGGGTTCCAGGGCATGGTGGCGAATCCTTTGGGCATCAATCGAATGAGTCCAAAGTGTTACCCATGTCCCGGCACAGTTGTTACCTATGTCTCCGGTCTATACAAGTCTGTTAACACAGTTGCAGAGCTCTAGGGCATGTCTGCTTTTTTGGTCGCGCAGCGTCCGCTTCGACTAGAGGCTGTGCCAAAACGTAATTCTGACTGGCAAGCAACCGAAATATCTGCTGTAATAAGCCGCTCATATCGGTCTGGGCAACTATATTTGGATGAGGGTTGGTAATGGAACAACAAGAAAAGTCGCAGTACCGGGCCCTAGTGCACAAGATGCTGGCCACGATGGTGGGAATGAAGGGCTCAGACCTGTTTGTAACGGCAGGCTTTCCGCCGGCAATCAAGCTGAACGGCAAACTCACCAAGCTCAATGACACGCCGCTCACTGCCGATCAAACACAGAAGATGGCGCACTCTATCGCGAGCGAGAAGCAGTGGCAAAATTATATTGACACCAAGGGCTCGAACTTCGCCATTGCGCTGGAAGGGATCGGCCGATTCCGCATCAATATTTTCACGCAACAGCAACGTTCAGGCATGGTGATTCGCGTCATCACCACCGAGATTCCGGATTTCGACAAGATGAATCTGCCGCCGATCCTGAAATCTGTTGTCCAGGAAAAGCGCGGCTTGATCCTGCTGGTGGGCGGTACCGGTTCCGGCAAATCGACCACGCTGGCCGCGATGTTAGGCGTGCGTAACCGCGAAACGCACGGCCACATCGTCACCATCGAAGATCCGGTCGAATACGTGCATACCCACATAAATTGCATCGTCACCCATCGCGAGGTTGGCGTCGACACGGTAGGGTGGTTTGACGCGCTGAAAGATACGCTGCGCCAGGCGCCCGACGTCATCCTGATCGGCGAGATTCGCGATCAGGAAACAATGGAATACGCGTTGAATTTTGCCGAGACCGGGCATCTTTGCATGGCGACCCTGCATGCAAATAGCGCCAACCAGGCAATTGACCGCATCGTGAACTTTTTCCCTATCGAGAAGCGCGAGCAAGTCCTGAACGACATATCGCTGAACATGCGCGCCTTCATTTCGCAACGGCTGGTGCGCAAGATCTCGGGCGGCCGTGCTGCCGCAATCGAAATACTCTTGAGCACGGCAACGTCGAGGGATGCGATTGCCAAGGGAGAGATCGGCGCATTGAAAGAGATCATGAAGAAATCGGTCGAACTGGGAATGAAGACATTCGATCAGTGCCTGTTTGAACTATATGACGCCGGCGATATTTCTCTGCAAGAGCTGCAGCTCAATGCGGATGCAAAAGGCGACTTGATGCTGCGCCTCAAGCTGCAAAGCCCGCGGTTCGCGAAGGAAATGCAGGGCGACGCAGGCAGTGCATCAGCTGGATTGTCTTTGCAGGCTGAAGAAGCGCCGAAAGAAAAAGAAGCATCCAGGGAAGCGCCTAAAGCAGCGCCTGCAAAAGCTGCTTCGCTCACGCTCGAACCGGCAACGAAGCCAGAGCCGCCGAAGACTTCTTAAACAAGACATACGAATGACCGCTATCGGGAGAGATATGGACGAGTTCGAAGCCATCGAAGACAATTTTGCCACCTTTGCCAAGCTTCTTGTCGAAGATGCTGCAGCTCGCTACAAAGCAATGCGCAGTTGTTCTTTTTTCGATCCTGTGCCAGATGATTACTTGATGCGTATCACGGAGATGGCGCAGATCCGGATATTTCATTCGGATATTTGTCTTACTTTGCAGGATGATGATACAAAAGCCTTCTACGTCATCCTACAAGGGACAGCTGAAGCCTATCGCAATGGTAAGTTGGTTGGGACAATCGACACCGGTGAATGTTTTGGTGAGGGAGTGTTCTTTGCAAATGGGGACATCACAAGTTCGGCGACAGTGATAGCCGATTATAAAATCATCGCTGCGGAATTCAATAAAACTGCCGTAGAAAGCTTGCAAGCCGATGCCCAAGCAATGACTTATCTGGACAAGGCATTGCTGCTGGCGCTCTTCAAAAAATTGCAAGGTGCGAATCGCAAGATCGAAAAGCTGTTACTCAAGCAGTCGATTGATGGCAAAAGTGAATAAACTTCTGCGGACGTAAATAATTAAATTGGCATTTGCGATTTGTAAATACTTAGATCATCCAGCCAATCACGGTGCGGATAAAGGCGCCACAACTGGAGTTAAGTTAGAGCTATGATCAAAATCTACGCAATGTGCTGCGGGCGGCTGGAATTCGATCGGACACTGTTCTTCCCCGATGAAGCGTCCGGCTCCCGTTTGACCATCCCGGTACCCAGCTTCCTGATTCGGCACGATCGCGGAACGGTGCTCTTTGATACCGGCGTCGATTGCTACGCACACCTCGATCCAGTCGAGCGCTTGGGCAAGCGCATTTCCAGCATCTTCACGTTGCGATCTGCACAGAACGAGAATGTGGTTGACCAGCTGGCGTCTGTGGGCCTGAAACCCGATGATGTAACGCACGTCATTAATTCACATTTCCACTTTGATCATTGCGGCTGCAACGCATTGTTCCCGCGCGCGACCTTCATCGTGCAGCGTGCCGAAATGGACATGGCACGCGCAATGAAGAGCCCGGACAATCCGGCGCAATGGGACCAGCCTTTCGACTATCGTCTCGTCGATGGTGAGCATGACGTTTTTGGCGATGGCATACTTGTGCTGATACCAACATACGGCCACACGGCAGGCCATCAGTCGCTGCGGGTGCGCGCTGCTCCGGGAGTCGAATTTGTACTCACGGGCGATGCCTGTTACAGCGGAGCGCACCTTGAGCGCGAGATTCTGCCGATGGGCGCCACATGGAGCCCGCAAATGATGATCGAAACCTACGGCCAGTTGCGAGCGCTGCAGGAACGTCTAGGGTGTCACCTCATTTTCGGGCACGACCCTGATCAATGGACAACCATGCGGCAAGCGCCTGAAGCGATGCTTTGAGCAAAGCATGGTCCAACCCTTCGTAAATGAACTTCTCCCCAAGGATGGCTTCAAAATTTTTTGAAACCATCTTTTGTCCGTAGCTGTCTATCCAGCATTGTGGCGCTTGCTTATTGATTCGGTACGATTAAGCCTCTATTAATCGTGCCCACTTCTCACTCTCTCCCGCTGGCGGGAGAGAGTTGGGGGTGTAGAAGGGATTTCAGATGGCATGCCATCTGCCTGCGGAACGAGCTCCGCTTGCAAGCGGAGAGGCGCATTGCAAGTGAGGGGATCCGGTTCATACTTCATCGTTCCGGATCATTAGGGGCGTCATCCTGAACGCTGCGCCTTGTACTGCATTCCTTCTCGTCTGAGTGCCCTGACAAAAAGATACTGATCGGGTTCTCAAGCTTGCGATATATCAAATGAAATTAAATTACTGCCGCTAAAATCAATGGACAGCGTTGGTCGGAGATGATTTTTTTCTGTTCTGGCTGAGGACAAGAAATGAGACTAAGAGCCTGTTTGAAAACTGTAGCGAGCGGCTCGATTTTGCGCCTGCGATGCTCGTCGTACCTTCGTACGACTGCGCTTCTCGACACAAACTCAAGCCGCTCGCTACAGTTTTCAAACAGGCTCTAAGAAGCAAGGAGAATGAAATTGATCGTTTTTAATTCTGTTGATCGAATCCTGTCTTTTTCAGAACAGCGTCAGCTTGTCGATATTTTGTCGAATGGAACCGAGATCGTCATTAAGTCCATCAAGCAGGGGATGTCTGCGCCACTTACTCCGAGAGCCGGCGTAAAGGCTGTTGCGCTCAGCGAACGCCATAGACAGATTCTTTATCTTCTGCAGGAAGGTAAAACGAATCCGGAAATTGCAGCGATCTTGCAGCTCTCTCGCAAAAATGTGAAATACCACATCGAACGGCTATTTGAAAAGTTGAATGTATCTAATCGGACCCAGGCTGTCGCCAGGGCAATTGAACTTAACATTGCTTTACTTCTTCCTGATGCTCTTTAGAAGTCCGACGAACTTTCGATCTTATGCAAAGCAATCACTGAAGGCCGAGATAAATGCATGGGCCTCTTGATTAGGTAAATGGTTAATGCCGCCGGCTAACGTCCGTCCGCCGCCGGTTGCAAATCTCCGGCAGAACACATCCGCGCCGACAGGATTGGTTGCGGGGACGCGTACACTCACCATGAAGTTACCACATGCCTTGGTGCCAAGAACCGCCAGGGCATGCGTTGGATGTTCGCGGATTTTTTCATTGGCAAACTCGCCAACGGCTCGCCTTGCCCATGCTGTTTCCGGCAATACGAACAGGGTCGCTCCGCTAACATGCAGCGTAGGTTTGATCTGTCGCATCAGGGCCATATCATTTTCATAGCCGGTCGCCAACGCTGAATAGACGGCCGAATTGCGGGCGAAATCGAGCGGATGCTCAAATGGGCGTAATAACTCGGCTAAATCCAATGGATTGAAATGAAGATCACTTACTGTTTCGCCGTATGCGTTGTAGTTGAGATATTTTCCTAGGTGTTGAAGTGTATCGATGGTTGCGCCATCCAGCTCGGCGGCTTTTGCCATAGCCAGCGCTACGCGTTGTAAGTTGTCGCCAAACGCTGCTGCGATTGCCCAATGATGAAACCCGCCGCGGCAGTATCGATCGACCAAAACACTGGTGCATACATCAACGGATCCGTCGATATAAGACATGAAGTTGGGATGGCTGGGAATTGATCCCGCATAATGGTGATCAAAATATCGGATACGCACACCGTTTTCCAGCAGTTGAAGTAATGCATCCCGGTTGGTATTCAGCGAGATGTCGAATACGTCGACCGTGTCGCCATGGGCTGCATTCACTCGGCGCAGTAGATCCACATCCCGCTTCACACCGCTGACCAAGATCCCAGAGCAAGATGGCGTGTTAAGGCGGATCTGCTGCAATGCGCATAAGCCGTCTGCATCGCCATTAAAGACATAAAAATGCGTCATCAGTCGGCAGGAGGTTGGAAGTTCATATAGAGACCTTATTTACGGTCTAGGGTTAAAGGAAAAGCGAGCGGTATTCCTGATTTTACTTCAGTAGAATCAAACAGAAAATAGCGCCATTGTGTTTAATAAAACCGCGTCCGAAGCGATTGCAGAATTTTGTTTACACTCTCACTCACTTCCAAGTTGCCGGTGTCGATACGAACTTCTGGAGCGATTGGCGTTTCATATGGCGCACTCACTCCTGTGAATTCAGTAATGCTGCCACTGCGAACTTTCCGATACAGTCCTTTCGGATCACGTTTTTCACATACTTCCAAGTCAGTGCAGATATACGTCTCGATAAACCTGTCCGCTCCGATAATGCGACGTGCCATGACACGGTCTTCGCGATACGGAGAGATAAACGCCGTGATCACGATTAACCCGGCATCATTAAACAGCCTGGCTACTTCTGCGATTCGCCGAATATTTTCCTTCCGATCCTCGGGAGAGAAGCCAAGGTCTTGGCTGAGCCCATGCCGGATATTGTCGCCATCCAAAACATAGGCCATATGACCGCTTGCGATGATGCGCCGCTCTAGCTCAAATGCGATTGTCGATTTTCCTGATCCGGATAAACCGGTCAGCCAAACGGTCGTCGGTTCTGCTCGCGATAGTTGCGTCCTGTCCGACATCTGGACTTCGCCCTCTTGCCAGGCAATATTTTGGATTTTGCTTGGAGCCGAAGTCATTTCGACAGCATTTACAAGTTTAGCGCTCATGCGGATGATCCCGAAAGATAAGAAATATTCATTCCCGTTTTCAGGCGGCCTTTTCAATCTTTTGCGGTCGCGGCCCGAACAGCGCCGACCCGACCCGGATCATCGTGCTGCCTTCGGCAATCGCGGCTTCCAGATCGCCGGACATGCCCATTGATAGCGTGTCAACTGTTGGTTGTTGGGCTTGCAACCGTTCATAAACTTCGCGCGCCTCGGCAAACCAGCGCCGTTGTTCTACCGGATTGTCACTAGCTGGGGGAATGGTCATCAAGCCGCACAAGCGAAGCCGCGGCATTCCGGCGATTGCCGTCGCGACTGCCGGAACTTCGTCGGCACCGATGCCGCTTTTGTTATCCTCGCCGCCGACATGCAACTGAATGCACACATTAAGCGGAGGCAGTGCTTTCGGCCGTTGCTGGTTCAGGCGCTCGGCCAGTCTCAAGCTGTCGACGGTGTGGCACCAATCAAAGTGCTCGGCGACCAGCTTGCTCTTGTTGCTCTGCACCGGGCCGATGCAATGCCATTCAATGTCGGCTGGCAGCAGCGGCTTCTTGTCCACTGCTTCCTGGATATAGTTTTCGCCAAAGGCACGCAGGCCAGCATCGTATGCGGTCTGGATCACGTCGGTCGATTGCGTCTTGCTGACTGCCAGCAGAAGGATCGAGGCGGAATCGCGGCCTGCTGTTCGAGCTGCGTCTGCCAGCCGCTGCTGTGTTGTCGTCAGACGGGATGCCATAGAGGTAGTCATGTGTTATGTCTCCTGAGTTTCATATCATTAAAGGTGCGGGGCTTCGGATGTATCGACCATGGCCATCGCGGTGCAGAAGATGAAGTTCGGGCGCGACAGGATGATCTCGGGATGCCATTCCCGATTGCGAAAGCAGTAAGCCTTGATCAGGCCCTTGCCGTCATCCGAAGCGATCACCGCGAGGCGGCCGTCGCCGTCGAGGTCGGCCAGGATCAGCGAGCGAAATCCCAGCGGCTCGCTGGTGTCGATGATCGTCCGCGTCCATGCGGCATTGGCCGTGTCGTACTTGTAGGCGTAAAGAAAAGTTTTCCCATGGTCGCCGATCGCGAGCGATCGCGTGCCAACCACCAGTTCGTTTTCTCCGTCGCCGTCGATATCGCCGATCGCCATGCTGCGGCACATGATTGCCTTTTCCAGCACGCCGATGGTGGTTTCACTCGTGACAGTTCCATCCGCGCCTAGCGTGTGCATGCGGAGCACGGGCTCGGGATCGATGCGCTGACGCTTGCTGTCAACCACGCCGACAGAGCAGGAGACAACACGCCTGGCACCGGCGAGTTCACCGACGCGCAGCACGCGCGTGTGGGTGATTTCACCATGATCCTCGATCACCGTTCGCTCCCAGCGTTCGTTGACTTGATGGTGGCGCAAGATGTGACCGGGCACCGAGTCCCATTTGAGCGCAGGTGTCTTATCCCACTTCGGCCGTGTATTGCTGCGCGCCGAAGCAGTGAAGACATCGGGCCGCCCGCTGCCGATATCACCGATGGTGACTTCGCGTACATTTGAAATCCCCGCGCCTTGCGGTTTCGCGTCGATGACTTCGGCGACGTAGCGTGATGATCTGCGATCGAGAAGCACAGTGGCGCCATCGGGCCGCGTGCCGATCACGATCTCGTCGCAACCGTCACCATCGAGGTCGCCGAGCGCCATACTGCGGATAAAGTCCACCGACTCGAACTCACGGTAGACCGGTTCAGGTAACCAAGACCCGCCGCCGTGGCGATAGGCCATCACGTAGCAGGGCGCACCAGTCGGCGTCACCGCGAACACAATCTCTGAGCGCCCATCGCCATCGATATCGCCGACACCGGTGGTGATGAACTCACCATATTCGATGCCCTCGGCGGTACCGGGATAGCGCAAATCGAGACGCTGCGCCGACCATCCGTCGTGCGGATCAAGCACCAACGCCTCAAGACGCTTTTGTTCGGGCCGGTGCAAGCGGGTCACCGCATCGTTCCAGTGAGGGCGTCCCAGTGGACGTTCCACGAGATCGAGCATGGAGATAATCAGTCGACGTGCCATTGGTCGCTATCGAATCTGCACTATTGAGTTCGCGCTATTAAAGTCGATCATGCAATGAACGGCAGCCAGCGGTACCGCACCTTCTGCATGTACGCGACGTAATCCGTATCCTTCTTCAGGAATTCTTCCTCGGCCAGACTCTTGAGCATGAACAGTAGGAAGACCGTTGAAGTCATCAGCAGGTTCGCAACGGAAAACACTTGGAGATTCAGACTCACATACGTGAGGAATACTACCGTGTAAATCGGATGTCGGATGTAAGCGTAAGGGCCGGTTGTCACCAGATTGCGTTGCGCCGGCACGATACTGATGTTACGACCGAGTGTGAGTCGGCTGCTTATGCCGAGCAGCAAGGCGCAGGCGGCGATTGTGTTTGAGATCCATAGAGGAACGAGTGCAACCCCGGGCTGCGCAAAGAATGCCGGGCCGAACGTGCCATACGTCGAGAAGAACGAAATCAGCCAGAACTGCACGTTGGTCGTAGTCCGGCGGGGAGGGCGCCGGGTCACCATCCCAACGATGAAGAGTGCGTTGTTGATCTGCGCGACCAGGATAGGAAACGCGAATTCGACGTGTTCAAATCGCCAGTAAAACAGATAGGCCCAGGGAAGCACGGCGATGATCGCCACGATCCGGTCTAAAGGAAAAATATCGCGGAACGTGGTTCCGTCAGTAGTATTTTCAGAAGTATTCATAAAAAATCATCCAGCTCAATTGTTGTGATCGCTTGTATGCGCGAGCGATCGTGTAGTTAGTATTAAGTGCGCCGAGACATTGCTGTCAGACGCTATTCCCTCCCTTTCAAGGGGAGGGTTGGGATGGGGATGGGTTTAATTGGCCGCTGTGTTAAACCCATCGCCATCCCAACCTTCCCCTTGAAGGAGAAGGAGTACGAAACTGCCTAGTTCATTCGATAGGGGGTCAGATTTCAATTCTTCCACCCGGCGTCCGTCCATCGGCGTCCAGGATGTAGGTCGTATTCTCTGATCCTTCCAGAGAGAAATGACTGACCCGTTTGCTACCCTCGTTGTCGATGGTTGCATCGACGCGCCCGAAGGTTTTGCCGACCAGCTCTCTCATCGCCGGTGGGCAGTGATTGAGAGTGACATCATGAACAGACCATTCGCGCGGGAACGTGATACCACGATAGCGTCGCGCGTTGACGTCAATCAGCCAAAGCGTGCTGCGGTGAATGTCGACACAGGCGAACAGTCCGTCATTCAACTCTGAAACACTCTGCAGGAACTCGGTGAGCGAAGGCGAGCGCACATCGCCCGGCGCATCTCGAAGGGAAATGCGCCGCTCCATCTGATAACCATCATCAAGCAGCAACAACTCGCCGCGACGCGTATCGGCGACGTAGTACCCGCCGTCGTTACGCGGATGCAGCTTGTGCGGGTTGACGAGACCGGACGCGATGTCCATCGTTGCGCCGGTCGCTTTGTCGACGCGAATCGCGGCTCCCTGCTGGAACAGCGTCACCAGCACGTTCTCTTCGCGATCGTAGAAAGCACCGTTAATATGGACTGGACAGAAGCGGGTCGGGATGCCGAGCTCGTGCTGCGAGGGATCGTCCACCAGGACGACTTTGTGGCCCTGTGCTTCCAGCTCTTTGGCCCGTTCACGCGTGCGGACGTAATACTCGCCCAGCCGCGACTGATCGAGGCCGTTGTCCCAGGCAAACCACTCCCAGCAAGTCTTGCCGGTTGCGACATCGAACTCGAAGACCGCGTCGAAGCCGGAAGAAGATACCAGCAGCCGACGTCCGTTTTTCGAGAACTGGACACTATGCGCCTGGCGCAGCCAAGGGTGTGTCAAAGATCGCTTCACGCCATTGCCCATGTTGACAATCTCGACGTAGTTGCCGCCGCAAAGCGCCATCAGGTTGTCAAAGACGTCGACGCAATACGGTTCGAGTGAAGAGAAACTCCATTCGGCATCAGCGAGGTTCCAACTGAACTGATCGTGCTCCAGCGAATAAGCCGCCACCAGACCGTAGTAGAAAGGCCGCACTTTCTCCCTTCCATGGATCTCGGGATTCTGCTTGTTACGCTGCGCTTCCTGGCGGATGTTCTTGTCGACCTGAAAGCAATTCTTGACTGTGGCGATAATCCGCAGATCGCGGCCGAGGTGGAAGTCATGCCTAAAGCTGCCAAGATCCTCGACGATCGATTCGTGGTCAGTATTGGAAGCGAGATTGAGTGAGCTGTGCATAGTAGGACCCTTCACTGTGAGTTTGTTCTTGCGATCAACAATCGATCACGTGCATCGCATTGACGAAGAGGAAATTCGGACGTGACAAGATGACCTCGGTCTGCCATGTGCCATCGCGGAAGCGATAGGCTTTGATCTCACCCTTGCCGTCATCCGACGCAATGATCGCCAGCCGGCCATCGCTGTCGAGATCGGCCAAGGTCACGCAGTGGAAGCCCAGCGGCTCACTCGTATCGAGCGTCTGTCGTGTCCACGCGCCGGCAGCGTTGTCGTACTTGAAAACATAGAGGAAGGTCTCGCCGTAGCCAGCGAAGCCGAGCGATCGTGTGCCGAGCACCAGTTCGTTTTCGCCGTCACCATCGATGTCGCCGATGACCATGCTGCGCGACTTGATTGCGCGCTCGAGTACACCGATGGTCTCGTGCTTGACGGTGCCATCGGCATTGAGAGTATGCATCTGCAGCACTGGTTCGGGATCGATGCGTTGATGCTCACGGTCGTGCACACCGACCGCGCACGACACTGCCTGCTGGATGCCGCGCACGTTGCCGATCCGTAGCATGCGCGTGTGTGTCTGCTCGTCGTGATCTTCGATCACCGATCGCTCCCATTCCGCGCCGTTCTTGCAATAGCGGAAGATGAAGCCGGGCACGCGGTCCCATTTCACCGGCTCGTTGGCGCGTGCCGACGCGGCAAAGATATCGAGCTGACCGGTGTTGCCAATGTCGCCGATGGCAACCTCGCGGATGTTCGAGTTGTTCGCGCCTTGCTGTTGCGTGTCGATCAGCTCGGCGCTGTAGTGGTGCGATGAGCCAGATGGTGTGCGATCGAACAGCACAATAGCGCCATCAGGGCGGCTGCCGATCACGATCTCGTCGCAACCGTCGCCATCAAGATCGCCCAGCGCGACGCTGCGAATGAATTCTGCCGATTTGAAATCGCGATAGATCGGTTCAGCCTCCCATTTGCCGTCATTACAACGGTAGGCCAGCAAATAGGATGGCGCTTTGGTTGGCGTCACAGCGAACACGATTTCCTTGCGGCCGTCGCCGTCAATATCACCAATCTCGGAGACGACAAACTCGCCGGTTTCGATTGCCTTGGCTGAGCCGGGATAACGCAGGTCGAGATGCTCGGACTTCCAACCGTTATCCGGATCAAGCACCAGCGCTTCCAGTACCTTTTGTTCGGGGCGGTCGGATCGCGTGACCGCTTTGCTCCAGCCGGGTTGGCCCAGCGGACGCTCCACAAGATCGAGCATTGAGATGATCAGTCGACGTGCCATTCTGTCCCCGTTGTCTAATTGAATATGCTGTGCACGTGGTGTGTAGTCAATTTTTCTCTCAAAAACTTCAGCGGTCCAAGCGGGCCGATTTGCCTGTCAAAAACTCTCTTCATATATACGTCTTGCCGGGGTCTTGTCGGAGGAAGAACTTCGAGCAGAGTAGTGTGAAATCGAGCGAAGGTTTTGCAGGAAAAATAGAGTCGCAACACGATCTAATAAAAATGCCATGCAGCCCATAATAAGTTACGGATTAGAAAATTCACACTGGCCATTCGAGCATTTTGAGGACATGGTTATTTGAAAGAAATACTCAATAAAGTATTGAAAGATCAGAGATGAAAATTAAAGCGCGAGATATGAATGCAGATGGATGAATCGCATTGCAAACGATTGAGAAATGAATTTTGACTCCGGAGCCGGAATCGGATAAATGCAATCTTGGAAATTGCAATTTAAGACGTCGAATTAAAAGGAGATGTAGAGAGCTGCCTCGAGTAATGGAGGCGATAAGTTGCAATTACAAAGTTTGTATGGAACTGAATTTATCCAGTTTAGTCAGCAGCCCTGCGTTCAATGTTTTGCCGACTGCCTGGGTTCTATTTGTCGCGTTAAGTTTTCCCAGTATCTGTCTTACCTGGTACTTTACTTTTCGTTCGCTCAGCCCGAGGATTTTAGAAGTCTCCCAGTCGGTTTTCCCTTGCTGCATCCAATAAAGAATAATCTGTTGAGCAGGAGTGAAGGGTAGTGAGGATTCGGCTCGCGTACTTTCTGCAAGGAGTAAGGGTCCCAAAGCGGTAACCAGCGCAACGTGCAAATGCGGGATCAGTAATTCCATCATGTTGACATGACGCTCCGTGATCGCATCTGGCAGTCCAAAAAAACTGAAGGCACTGTAAAACCCGTTTGCCACATCGATTTTGCCGTGAGCCAGGATATTTTGTAGATTGTATTGATTGAATAGCGATACCCAGTTTGGAGGATATCTGGATTCGTCTCTATTTGATTGGAAGAAGACCGGTCGCCGCGTTGCATGCCATTCGTTCACCAGAGGCGATTGAAATCTTTGGTCTGATTGTGCCAAATCTTTGATGTAATCCAGGGGAAAATTGTCATGCACAATTTTAAGTACATGCAGATCATTTCCATTGATACAGCCAAAACTGCAATGGAATGCCTTGTACGGCAATAACTCTTTTACATAACGCCTCAGGCAATCTACAAATTCCTGACAGCTTATGATCTCCGTAGAAGCACAGATAACGTTGTAGGCGAATTCATGTCCTATTCGTCGCATCAATGTGGCTCCTTGTTGGCAATAAATGGCTGCTTATTATCAGGGCCATAGTTTCTTTGGGGAATGCCATATATATGGCATTCTTTATGGAAGTTAGTTCATTTAATTTCGCATAATTTATATTATGTAAAATCATGAAATGGTTAAGAAGCGCATTGAAGGCATTGTTTAGCCTGGCAACCTTGCCGACAGCAACTTAGAAAATCAAGAACTTGGCAATGTAAGAGCAAATCCTGTGCTCAACCTTGGCCTACCGCGAGAACATGCGGGATTTTGATAGCATCGAACGTCAAGAGCGTGGCGCAGTGCATGTCACGCAACCACGTGGTAACAACAGTAAGCATCGAATCGGCCTGGATCATCTTGCAGCGCCGTCGTATCTGCGTTTTGGCACGCCGAGCAGAGCGCTCAATAGATTTTTGCCGATCACCCTCACCTCACGCTGATTTCTCGACGTCGAGGTAAAGGGCACCGTCTTGACAGGTTTCGTGCGCCTCATCGATGAAGACTTCGACACCTTTCAGAAACTCATGAATCGTGACCGTTTACTACAACTTGTGACTCGAGATAATGCCAATTTCCAATGCCTTTCCAACCGCTTGCGCACGTGTTTTGACACCCAGTTTTTGCATTGTCTGATCGATGTGGTATTTCACGGTTTCCGCATTCATATCAAGAATTTTTGCGATTTCCCAATTCGTTTTTCCTTGATAAATCCAGTGCAAAACTTCACGTTGCTTACGGCTGAATACGGCATGGACGGCTCCCGCAAAAATTCCTTCACATTCGACCGCCTCTAACGCACGTACCAATGCGAAGCATAAGTTAGGCGTCAACAGATCAAGGATATGCGCTTGCTCAGGCCCCACCTCGTTTTTCAATCGCGCAAAAATGAAGAAATTGGAGATCACATCACGGCGGTCAAGTATCGCGGTAGCAATCGTGTTGCGTAAATCATGCCGTTTGAAAATCGCGACCCAATCTGCAGGATACATGGCATCATCGCGCCCGCCTTGAAAAAATACCGGTTTGCGTTTTCCCCGCCACTCTTTCATTAGTGGACTATTGACCGTACCGTCCGGATTTTCGAGATCATCGAAATATTTGAGAGGGAAACCACGGTTATGAAATTTGTGCCCATAGCAGCCTTTTTCCAATGACACACCGATGCCACAAACGACGATTTCGTGATTCAACAATTGCTTGATGGGCCCATCAAGCAAACGATCCAAACTGGCGGGCGTGTTGACTTGCCCCGCAAGCGACATCGCTTCGAGAATTAACGCTTGTTGTGCATTCGACAGATTCATGTTTTTCTGGCAGATTTTGAAAATTGATAGCCAAGGCTATGTAGGTAACTTTGAGACAGTAAGTGCAAATCTCTTGTGGCCATCAGCGCGTGCCACTATTTTAAAGTTAAGAATAACAAAATTATCCTACCTAAATGGGGAAGATGGCATCAGAGCCTACCCATTTAGGTAGGAAGTGGCTTTGAAAGCATATCGGATGATGAGTACCATACTAGGATGCACGACATGTACAAGAAAGTCTTCATATTGACGCGGTAGCAAGCACGTAGACGCACGCTATCGCGACAACCTGCTTCTTGATCAACGGGAACGAAAACGATCAGTTTTCCCACAGGTCGATCCGGAGTGTCCAATTACCCATTGCCATTCGACTGCTGCGTACTAGGGCATACAGATTTAATACTTGTTGCGTACAGCCATATTAATTTACTCAATCATTCTTCAATCTATGATCCGATTAACCATTGCTGACGACCATGCTTTTATACGTCATGGATTGAAACGCATTTTAGAAAAAATTGACGATATCGATGTTGTTGGAGAGGCTGTTGATGAATACGAAACGCTTGCCAAGGTTCGGCGAGGTGGGTTCGACCTCCTTCTGCTTGATCTGTCGATGCCGGGATCGATGCGACACGGTATGGATCTGATTCGACAAATCAGACTTGAAGCACCTACGCTCCCCATTTTGATATTGTCTTTGCACGATGAATGTCAGTTTGTGCTGCATGCGCTGCGTGCCGGTGCGCAAGGCTATGTTGTGAAAGAACATGCCGTATCCGAGTTAGTCAATGCAATCAGAGAAGTGGCAGCCGGGCGAATTTATATCAGCGTCGAACAGGCCGCACTACTCGCGCAGCATCCTATGGCGATCGAAAACAATCAAAGACAACAAAACATCCATAAATGGTCGATCGAATTCGATCTGGAGTTTCAAACGTAATGTGATTTTTGTCTCATGCATGATAATTGCATGGAATGCATTCACTCGAGGAACCGATCTTTTCGTGCGAACTGATTTTCAAATTGGCCTCGCATTATTCCAAACAACATCAAAGTCATCGCCATCCTAAATGGAGAGGCATTGTGGCTTCTTACTCGTTGTCGTTAAATACGGGACGGAGTTGTTGACACTAACAATAGTCTTCTTGATTGCTATGCCCACCCGCTACACGAGCCGGGCGAACATCGCATCATTGGTACATGTTATGGGCAAGTACCGATCACATAATAGTTCGTACCGGTCTTCTTCAAGGTGGTGCTATAAAAGAGGTTGTCCAAACCCATGTTTGCATTAGAACCATTGGCCAGCGCAGAGCCCATACTGTCATGCGCACGCCCCGCCGTCACGTGGGCATAGTTGCTTGACGTATAGCATGTCGCAGCTACAGTCGTGGTCGTGGTGGTCGCTGTTGTAGTCGTGGTACCACCAGCAGCTGTCGTTGTGGTCGTCGTCGTTGTCGTTGTGCCGCCGCTGCCTACACGTAAGTTGTTATCAAAGAAAAACTTGGTTACGTATGCCGGGTAATTGATATGAGTGTAGTCAACATATGTTCCACCACCGCTACCGCCTGCGCCTGCTGGCCATGCATGTCCCATACCGGTTGCCTGCACCCAGGAACCTCGCGTGTGTCCATTTCCATCCCTCCAGGATTCACCTGTGCTTTTCACGTCAGTAAAGGTGCCATTGGAGGTGCTTGAACCATAAATCAGATTAAACATGGATATATCGACTTGGTCTTGGCTAGGATCGACAAACGTGTCAGCCGTACCATTCACAACAGATGCAACTTGTGTTGCCGTCAAAGCGTTGACAAAACTACCCGCGTAATTTTTACATGCCGCTGCTTCATCAGCTGGCGCAAAATGCGCCTTGCTGCCCAGAGTCGTACTCGTTTCATTCAATTCTGGACCCGCATTCACGCCGACACCCGCAAAGTAATCCGGTGCAACACAAGCAAGATCAACAACCAGGCCGGCACCAGAAGATAGTCCTGTGACATAAATTTGATTTGGATCGATGTTCAAATTAGCGCGCGATTTGATCGCATCAACCAATTTCAATATGATGGCCTCGTCGCGTGTGGAACGACTGTGATTGGCGCCAAACCAGTCCCAGCATCCCGCCACTGAGCGCGTAGCGTTCGTTCCAGAGGGCACCGTTGGTGCCACCACCACCATGCCATATTTTTCCGCAGTATCTTCCCAATTGAACATTTTATTAATGACGTTGCCGCTGGCAGTCTGACCGCAACCATGTAATGTCACCATCAGAGCACGGCCAGTACCAATGATTGCCGGATTGGGGTTCGATGGAACATAGGTTTGTGCATCTTGCAAGCCAAAAAGATTCGATTCTTTTGTCCACGTGCCGTTTCCCGGTGTTAACGCAAAAGCGGACGAAGAAAAGGCAATGATCGACATCCACGCCGCAACGGCAGGTATTTTATTAATTCGCATTTTGTATCTCCTGATTGATTTTTTGATGTTGTATTCGTTGAGAACGAATCAGACAAACTACGCTTTTTTAAAACGATTTTCCTATTGGACTTCTGACCTTTCATTTAAGAGTGATTACATTTCAATGATTAAATTTTCGTAATTTGAGTGTGTAATTTTCCAAAATTACGTTCCGTGTCGAAATGACAATTGTGATTTTACTATTGAATATAATTGCAAAAATATCACCTACCTAAATGGGGAGGAATTGCAAAGACATGTGACATATTGACCAAAGCGTAGGAGAGATAAAGCAAGAAGACGATATAGTGCGCGACGAAAAGCTCGTTATTAATGGAGGATTTGAATGAAGATTCAACGAACAATTATAAAGGCGATGTTTACAGGAGCAGTGCTGCTATCAATGGCACCTTGCGCGCTGGCTGAACCTGGTGTATCTGATACCACAATCCTGATTGGTCGGACGTCCGCCATCTCGGGACCTGCGGGGCCACAGCAAGTATCCTACGAACAAGGATATGCGGCGGCGCTGAAACAGATCAACAAGAATGGTGGCGTGCACGGTCGGCAAATCAAAATGATCGTCATGGACGATGCTTTCGATGCAAAAAGAACGGTTGCCAATTCTCTCAAGATGATTGATGAGGACGGTGTGTTTGCGCTATTTTCGTTAAACGGAACAGGTCAGCTCACTACAATGATGCCTGTCATCAAAGAGAAAAAAGTGCCATTATTTGGCGCAATCACCGGCGCGCAATCCTTGCGCAGTGCTGAAAATTTTAATCGGTACCTGTTCCATGTCCGAGCTGGCTATGCAGAAGAAATGGATACGATTATTCAACATCTGTATACATTGCAGCAATCAAAAATTATCGTAATTTATCAAAATATTCCGTTTGGAAAAGCCTTGCTTGCTCACATTGAAGCTTCTCTGAGCAAACGTGGCGCTCCCAAACTGATGGGTGCTTTTCCGGTTGAAAGCAGCGGTGTGGGTGCCGATGCGGCGGTAAAAGAAGCACTTAAACTCAATCCGGACAATATCATCGTTGCGACTGCTGGCACAGCATCCGTGGTGACAGTCAAAGCAATCAAATCAAGTAGTTTGAAATCACAGATTTATGGATCATCTCTGTTGGGTGTGGCAAGCCTCAAAAAAGCTTTGGGCGATGAGGTCAATGGCATCGTCGTTACGCAAGTAACGACGACGCCATTTGACAAGGGAAACGAGCTATCCAAACAGTATCAAACAGCGATGCATGACATAGGTGTGAATGATTTTGACTATGGTTCTTTCGAAGCGTATATCAATTTCAGATTCTTCATGGAGGCATTGAAAGGTGCTGGCCACAACTTGACACGTGAGGGCCTGATTAAGTCGATCGAGAGCCGGGGAGAAATCAAATTGGGTGGTTTTATTGCCAAATACAGCCCAACCAATCATGATGGCTCATCGTATGTTGATCTGACGATGGTGACTAGCAAGCCAGTTAAATTTATCAGATAATTTTTTG
>DATBRC010000045.1:0-32111 GCA_036560485.1 Burkholderiaceae bacterium | reverse complement strand
TGATCTTCGTACGACCAATAGCGTGACGGGCTTCAACGTCACGGTTTCTGGTAGCTAAATTTCAGTCTTAAAGGGAGAGTCTTGTTGACTCTCCCTTTCTAGTTTTGCGGAGCAATACCGAAAACCGGTTCTGCAATTAGTTTAGAGAAGCCAAGCGATTTAGCAACGCTTCAACTCTCATTTGCGTGGATATAAAAACGTCAAGTTGGGTATTCTTACAAAGCTAGTGCCATAACCATTTATTTATGTCCCAAGTAAAGCCTGCCGGATGAAATCCAAGATGAATTCTTACGTGTTCCTGTTCGTTACCTCTGTAATCATGTTCATTTCACGTTCGGCCCTTGTAGTAATTTTTTTGGCGTTAGGCATGAATTTTATTCTTTCTATTACCAATCGTTATCCAGTTCATTGTGACTTTATACCGTAAAATGGGTACATGACCACCGATAAAAAATCTTCACCACCCGATGACGGCAATCCTAAATTTGGACGTCTGTTAATCGTGCTCTTTGCTTCTGTGGTATTCGTGGGAATACTGACATGGGTGATGCAAACCTATTTCCCGGATTTTCCGAATTTTGGTTGAATGACCACACAACCATCGAAATACTCTGGTCCAACTTATCACTGCCCCTCTTCTACTAGGAAAACACCGTGGCAAATGCTTGCGCAAGTGGCCTGGACATCGGTTTCGCCTCTCTCGATTACGTGCAAGTGGCCATACTAGGTGTTGTGCAAGGCGTTACTGAACTCTTACCGATTTCCTCTACCGCGCATATGCGCATCATCCCGGCGCTGCTCGGTTGGCATGATCCGGGATCCGCATTCTCGGCTGCGATGCAACTTGCCGCGCTTGCTGCCGTCATCAGTTATTTTTGGCGCGACGTGCACGATGTCGTGCATGGCAGCGTAACGGCAATTCGACAACGCGATTTCGACAGTCCGCCTTTTCGCCTGGCTGTCGCGATTGTCATGGCGACGATTCCCATTGGCATTGCCGGTATTGCGTTGTCTCCGCTTCTCAATGCTTGTGGCTCGCCGCTCAGAAGTCTATTTATCATCGGCATTTCCTGTATCGCGATGGCAATCTTATTGGCCATTGCCGAATTGACGTGCCGTCACCAGCGGGTGATGGGACATATGTGGCTGCACGATGCACTAATTGTCGGCATTGCGCAAATTGGCGCATTGATTCCCGGCGTATCCCGTTCCGGATCGACATTGACTGCTGCATTATTTCTGAACCTCAAACGCGAAGAAGCAGCGCGCTTTTCATTTTTATTGGGGCTACCGGCAATTGCATTAGCTGGATTCAAAGAACTGTGGATGCTGTCGCATGCCCATATTCCCCTCGAAGCATGGTCAATTCTGGGATTCGGTTTGATTATCGCCAGTTGCTCGGCCTTTTTCGCGATTTGGGGATTGATGAAATTCCTCGAAAGATTTTCTACCTGGCCGTTTGTTATGTATCGTGCACTCTTGGGCATTTTTCTGATCGTAGCCGTCAGCATGGGATGGCTCAATTAATGCTGACAGACATGCGTATTACCTATGCAAGTCCCCGAGATAATCAAAAATAGATGAAGCCGATGCCAGAGTAAATAAAAATCAAAGACTTAAATAGAAACAGTCGTATTGCACGACACTCAGACTACTGCGCTTTGACTAAGGAGGAAATAGCATTGAATTATTTCACGAAACTGATCATACCTGTCCTCACCACGCTTTCATTACTGACTGCATGTGACAATGCCGTCAGGGTGAAGAAAAACGTGACCTACAGCATCAAGGGTGATCCGCAAAACGTGATTTATCCGCTTGCCGTGAAACCAGACAGTGAAGATGTCCGTATCCAGATGAAGGAGTCTGCGCCCATACCTGAAATATTTTCAATCGATGCTAGGGAAAACGCTGTCGCTTTTAATTTTACGACGGAGGGAAGTACAATCATCGTGCCGGGAAAATTCGACCATCTTCAATTGCGGCTCAAAGGTGCAAAGCCCATTGATATTATCGGCTCAAAATAAGGCATTATCAGGCTACCCGTCTGCGTTTGCGCCACAATTGCCATGCCAAGAAGCCGACCACAAAAACATTCCCTACTAGCACTACTGCACCCATGAATGAGGGCCGATACATGAGATGCCGAATCTCGAACGGAATATAGAGCGCACCGGACAATGCTGCTATCCATTCGCCCCATTCAAGGTCATGCCAAAGTCCGTAAGCTTCGATCAGTCGCAAGGAGATGTAGCCTATCGCCAGAAGCAGTAACGACCGCAGGTTGGCATCATGCAGCAGGTCAGCATCATGCAACAGAATGGCAGACAAGCGCGCTCCGAATTTCTGCCCGAAGTGGCCGATCAATTCTGCCGCAAGATGACGCACATCGTGATGCGCCAGGCTCAACAGACCCATGCTGGCGGCGAGCGCCGCGATCCCCTTAATGGCCTCGAAAACTGCAATCGTGCGCAACGCACGCCGCTTCGCCACAGGATGCATTGATGTTGTAGTGCTGCTTTGGCGTAAGTCAGTCATTATCGCGGGGCGGATGGATTGGAGTAATCCAGCTTAATAACGGGCTACCAATCGGCTGACCAAATTCGTTCGTTGTATAGGACATTGTACTTACCTCTGAATGATCGCAGTGGCGCACCATTTAAAGCATCACCTCACTAATCTGTACCGTTGGCACAATATTGGTGAAGTTCGGAACATCGCCTCGGATGACCTGCGCATGTGGGGTGAATGCGGCAAGGAATTTTTCCATCGTCTCAAAATACAAATGGCCTGCCGCACAGTAATTGGCCGGCGCTCCCGTTACGCTACTAGCCACGCCTCGATCGATTTCGATACGGATAAGGGCGGTACCAAGTTTTTCTTTCACCATCGGCATATGAACGTTACAGTAATATGCCATGTCAAATTGGGTTCCTTCGATGTTGGGGTATAACGCGCTCACCTTGATCATTGGTTGTTCTTTCCCTGTACCTAGCCCTCGGATGGGCGAGGCGCCTTTTTATTATTTATCGTGGTTTTTCATCGCTGCATGGGCCGTTTCATTGCACGCTTTTAAACCCGCGCGGTCCGTTGCCGATTCGACGCACGACTGTAGTGTTTGTATGACTTGCAAATGATGGGCGATGTGCGCCAATTCTTTTTGTTTATGCGCGGCAAACTTAGCGGCAGCATCGGCTTGGTTTGGTGGAGTAGCGGGTGCAGACTGGGCGTGTGCCACCAACGTCGCCATCATCAAAATGGTCGCAGTGTATAGATGAGTACGGGACATGGGAACCTTTCAAGTGAGGGGAGCAGAGATGGATGCGACATCATCGGGCAGGCAATCTTACATTACCTGCCCGGTGATGCTTCCATTATTTTTTCTTGGCGTTCTTGTTCGCTGCTTCGGCAGCCAGTTTCATTTCATGTTCCGCTTCATGCAGTAATTTTTCCGCTTTCGCTGCATGGCCACCCATGTCGTATTCGTTCGCGGCTTGTGCTGCTTTCAATTTTTCGATGGCATGGGTGGCATCTTCACGCGCTGCAATAATGTTTGGATGACCGGCTTCAGGTCCAGCTAACGCCAGTCCGCTCATCAAGCTGGCACTCAAAGCAAAAGCAATTCCCATCACTGCAGTTTTCATATTGATCTCCAGAATATCCCGATAGTGGGAGCATTAGCATACAACAAAATGATTTCCTCACCTTGCTCGCGGTGTCCAGCATTAATTCATTTCTTAAAATAATAGGCATGACACGCTCTGAACTGATCCACGCCATATCGCTACGCTTTGGCATGAGCCACACAATCTACCAAAGGCGTCGCGTGAAATTCGCGTTTCGGTACATTTACGTTGACCCGTCGTCCGCCACGCATCGGACACAATCCGCAAACAGGTGAACCAGTCGCTATTTCTGCGAAGTACACTCCTCATTTCAAGACGAGCAAGGAACTCAAGCTAAGCGTGAACACGCTGGTAGCGCCAACGATAAAAATATGAAATGCAGTCCTATTGAATTTAATAGTGCGGTTACCGTACATGAAATCGGCATCTTTGTTAATGAAGTTTTTGGCACACTTACAGTACAACTTGGCAGCTTATCGTTTTTCTCATATTGCAATAAGATTACGCTAATTCATCGTAAATGCTTGTAATCATTTGTAAAAATGAGGGCATGCAAACCAATTCAGGTGCATAGTTAAAACACTTATCATTCCCCGATTTCACCTATAACGCATCAAGGACTGAAATGCATTTAAAACTCATCCCTCTAATCTTTTGTGGCACCGTATTGAGTTTGAGCGCTTGGATGATTTCACCCATCGCTCAAGCGATCACATCAGTCGATATTCGGATCGGAGAAGCACCGCCACCACCACGCATTGAAAGTTTGCCACCATCGCGGCATGGTCATGTGTGGGTACCTGGTTACTGGGTTTGGGATGGTCGTGCTTATGTTTGGGCGTCAGGCCATTGGGAACGTGAGCGCAGAGGATATCATTACATTGCGCCACACTGGGAGCCATCACAAGGCCAATGGGTCATGGTGCCGGGCCATTGGGAACTAAACGGCCCACCGACTGTGGTGCAATCACCAGCACCAGTTTATATTGAACGATCAGGCGAAAGATTCTCGCCGCAGCAAGATCCCGGCTTCTGGTACTACTGCCACAATCCAGATGGCTATTACCCACATGTCAAAGAGTGTCCGTCCGGTTGGCAAAAAGTGGAACCGAAAACGCCACAACATCCTTAGTATTTACCCTGTACTGAAGAAGCCATGCACAAACCACTACTTCGTGCCTCGCTCTTTTTCCTGGAAATATTGGCATTGCAGTCCTGATGCCTTCATCACAACTAGGATAGGCTGCAATTGGCTTTTGAATTTAAAGGCACTGCAACCATACATGAAATCGGCGTCGTGAGTAATGAAGTAGTTGGCGCACTTGCTACAACTTGGTGGTTTATCGGCTGTCTCGGTTTTCATCAATTATTCTAACAAGTTTGCATTTGACCATTTCGATGGATTATCCCGTTAAGCATTTTCGTTTTTGTACATGCTATGCCGCAAAACGACGGCAAGTGCCAATCCCGACAGGCAATCGATATGATGGAAGTCGGACATTCTTTTTCAAGCAATTATTCTTTATTTTCGCGACGTGAAATCCTGTTCCTCACCATAGATGTTATTGCATCACGAATACGGGGAACAGCAATATGCTTGTAGGGGAAATGCTCTTTTGCATCGTCCAAATGTACCAGCATACAGGCGTTCGCCTCAAAGAATAAAACCTCGCCGGTAGGCAGTATGCTGCAATCCAGCCCGCCATAATCCAGGTCCATGCGTTGCGCTACTTTTTCGACGGCTGTAATAGCATCGGACCCAAACACACCACGCCAATCGTTCAAGAATGTTTCCTCTTCCTGTTTTTTCCAATCCGTATATTCCATATCAGTGCGCCAGTAATGCACCAGCCAACTTTCGGATATAGCGAGGTGATAAGGATACGGCTTGCGATCAACAAAAATGAAGCGGTATTTCCGATAGCAATTTTGCGCCCCTTTGAAATCATGAAAATCGGTCAAGAGAAATCGGTCATAGGTTACTGTCACCAGATATGCTGATAGATCAGCATATGTCTTGATCAGCGCCAGGTCTTCGCCACCATGGGTTCCGCCCGGACGAATCAAGAATGGCGAAGAAAAAATTGCGTCATCTATCGGTTCATCGCGCATCATCCAGCGCACTTTCGGCACCAGCAGTCCCGTAATGTTCCCATACAATGCCGTGGCTTGGTCACGACCGGTGCAAGCAACCCGGCCAGGCGGATTAAGAATCGGCTTCCCAAGACGGGTGGCAAGTCTTTGCACCGATTCGATCCGTCCTCCATCCCTTTCAACTTCACCCAGCGTATTGAAAATGAGATCGACCTGTGTCAGCTCATTAAAATCAACACTACCCAACGGTGCATCCGGTAGATCATCGGATAACAGCGTCAGTGTTAGCGTGCCAAATCGTTCCGGATCAAATAAATAACGCGTCGGCACATGACTTGCGCCAACCGCTCCCAACACCAATACGGTCGCCTCCGGATGTTCTGCTCGTCCTTTCCTGATCAATCCTTGCCTGCGTGCACGCTGATTGAGCAACGAGATAGCATCCTTATCACGTCGCAGACGATACAAGATCTTGGTGAGATGTTCCATCGCGTCCGCATTGCCTTCCTCCATCTCCAGAACTGCGCGGCAAGCCGACTCTGCAAGCTGAAATTCTCTCGCCTCGTAAGCTGCATCAGCGACATGAAGTAGTATTGACATACGGTCTGCACCGGCAATGGGCGTAGTATGGTTCAATGCCGTCAAATGGGCCTCGACAGCCTCCAGGAAACGATGGCTATCGTAAAGTACCCTTCCGCGGTTATCGTGGGCCACTCCGAAAGTGGGATCGACCTTCAAGGCGTTATCCAATGCCTTGAGCGCTTCATCCAGTTGCCCCAGGCGATGGAGTGATACAGCCATGTCATTGAAGATGGGTGCCAGGTCCGGTTTGCCTACAGCCGCCTGACGAAACACCGCTACTGCCTCTTGATCGCGTCCCTTATCCTGAAGCAATCGCCCTAGTGAATGCAGCGTCATGGGATCATTCAGCTCCACATTGAGATGCCGGAGAAACATCGCCTCTGCCTCTGCTTTGCGCGAGTCATTCATCAGAATCATGCCGAGCATGCTTAATGCATGCCGCTGGCGAGAATCCATTTCCAGAATCTGACGATACAACGATTCGGCCTCGTCGAATCTGGCTTCCCTATGATGGACGAATGCGGCTTTAAGTAGTACGTCCAAGGAATCCATATTATCCAATTTTATTTACCGGGATAATGTAGCCTGCGCCGGTTGCTTTTTTATTGCAATGTGTAGGCAGGTAAAAAATTGTAACAATCGATGCCTGTATGCCTGCGCCAGAGGCATATTAGGAACGCATGGTTAGTAGCACATGTATAAATTGCGTAGCTGTGTATGAGTCTGCTCCGGTTTATAAGACGCGGCTGTCCATATCAATTGAGCGTCGCATTGAACAAATGGGATGCGTGCGAACAAATAATTGAATCTCGTTATAAGTTCACTTGTCGCGTATAAATTATCGATCAAGGAGTCGAAATTGCCGCCTGATTTTGAACCACAATTCCATCGGATTTTGGAACAAGGCCACAACCATAGCGTGTGGATCGCATTGCCGCATCCCAGAACCCTGATTCCGTTGAAGAAAATCTTTTACAGGAAGTGGCAACTGGAAGAATGTTTGAAGTTGCAGGCAGCAGGAGAAACGGTCGTCGTATCGGAAAACAACGATCGATAAATATTTTCTCGCAGGAGCTGCTGATCAATTTGCGCCCCGCGAACGAAGTGACACGGCAACTTGGAGGCCTATTCGAGATTGCAAAGCCGAACCGGTCATCACGATCACATCACCGTTACGCCGATCATGGTTACGGCCATAACTTCGCTCGACGTAATACAGTGTTGGCGTCTTTGTTAACACGCCATTAACATTCGCAACACTTGCTTACATCTGCTAACGGCTTATCCATACATTGCACAATGGTCGTGCTCTGGATGGAAAGAGCGTCAAATTGTTGGTGTTGTACACAGGCTCGGTCGATAAAAAGCTGACAGTGGGTCATCCTGAATTCGTGCCAAGTTCATCGACGAAGTAACCCGTTCTTCCCGCCACTTGATTTCACGAGAAGAAGAATTGTCGAGATCGCATGTTTATAAACGGTTTGGAGCGTCGCACTGCGGATCAAGAACGCCGAAAACTAACTCTCGGGTTGGTCTGGAAAAGCCAAGCGGATCACACCACAGCACTATGCAGTCCAATCGAAACATAACGTAAGTGACCTATCTAAGTGCCCATAAAAAAACCCGAATATCGATGACGATATTCGGGTTAAACGGAGCTTCACCCCTCACTTCAAATTTCCGTCTCGTTATATTAATTATCGAGATGGAGCCATACCATTAATTCAATGGTCCACAGGTTGAAGAATTGGTCCATGTCGTGCCGCATTTATACATGGTCATGATTGCGTTGTAACCGTACTTTGTACCCATCTGATTGTATTGTGTGACATTCAAACGTCCGGCGATGTAATGATTCGTCACCGTATCTGTGACGGCTTGCGAATAAACCTGAGTAGTAGTGGTCGTCGTCGCTGTCGTGGTCGTTGTTGTAGCATGTGCTGTCGTTGTTGTTCCACCACTAGCGGTCGTCGTTGTCGTCGTACCACTTGCCATACGCAAATTATTCGCAAAGAAGAAACTCGTGATATACGCAGGATAAGTAATTCTGGTCGCATCAACATAGTTTGCATTCTGACCACCAGGACCTGCAGGCCATGCATGCGACATGCCAGAGACAACGATTTCCGTAGTACGCAGCTTGCCGTTCGAGTCGGTGTATGGTGTGCCGGTGCCATTACCCGAACCACCGGATACCGTGAATGTTGACCCTTGAGTAAAGGTGCCACCGTAGATGATACGGAAGGCGCCAGTATCCAGTGGGCCATAAGCTTGTCCCACAGTATAGTCAGATGATCCCCACACAGCATTGGCGATTTGCGTATTGAAGGAACTGGTATGCGAACCTGCCCAGCCTTTGCAAATGTTCGCAGCGGTCGCCGACGTCACACCTGATGGTACGGAGCTGATTTGTAACGTCGTGGTACCAGGTGCGGGGCCTGCGTTGATACCGACACCAGCGAAGATATCCGGTGCGATGCAACCCAGTACCATCGTCATGCCGCCACCAGAAGATAGGCCGGTTACATACACTTGGTTCGGATCGATCGCATATTGCGAGTTGGTGACGAATCGATTAATCAAGTCAAGTAAGATTCCGACGTGGCCGGACGTACGGCTTGGACTGGTATTCGCATAGTCCCAGCAGTGATTGCTGTAGACATTGCCGGTTGCATTCGGTGCCAGGATCACGGCGCCATAATTTTCTGCAGTTGTCTTCCAGTTGAAGCCGCCATCGGATGAGTTATTGATCACTTGCGCGGCGGCGGTTTGCGTACAACCGTGCAACACCAAAATCAATGCACGTCCATTGGCATTCGTCGGTTGTGACGCAGGCCAGTAATAAAAGCCAGTCAGATTACCGCCATTGACTGAATCAGCAGCCCAAGTTTGTTGCGAACTCCATGCGCCAGGGCCAGCGGTGACAGCTTGCGCTGCAAAGCTTGGCAACAGCAATACTGCAGCTGTGGCAATGCTACCTATAAATGATTTAATGTTTAAAGCCATGATGTGTCTCCATTCTTGTCTGCTTATTAAGGATAGGTGTGGCGATTTATCGCTCTTAAAAACTTTTTTGTCAGCCATGCATGCGCCAACGTAATGCAATCAATATTCAGATTACAGAAGATACGGAATCATGGAATATCAAATACACGATGCCTGTTTCTGCAGTTGTTATTATTTTTTTGGGCAGTGATGACTGCTCCATCTGCATCGGCATTCACTCTCACTAAACGGATAATTCAGCGGGTGTGTTCGTGAAGTGAGTGAATCATAGGCCAAACCTTTTGGATAACAAGTAGGGCTAGTAGTTATACGGTAGTGGGTTTTGTTTCGCGAAATAAAGTTTAGTGCGCTGCAATGAATGTTTTAAATACGCGCAAAAGTAAATGGAGGAATTACTCTGACAACTTGCAGCTCCCCTTCAGGAATGCATTTAGGAATAAGATTGCCCTATGAATTACGACTCATGCTTGAACTCGATGCAATCATCAATGCAGCAGGTTTTTGAGAGAACAATCAGCAATGCCTTTGCCCCAATCTACAATGCACACATTGCGGCGCACAAAATTTTATTGTTACACTTTTCTTTTTCCGTATGAGTCTAATTTTAAGTCGTGCCCCCATTGCCTTATCTTTTATCGAAGAGGTGAATTTTGCCGATACGCGAGAAATACTACAACTCATTTCATCTATACGTCGCAACAAAAATTATAGAAACAGCCAGATGAACCGTATAACATTTGATGCAATGTATTCAAGCGTGTCATGACACGCTTGAATACATTGAGGAGCCACGCAACGTGCTTTCGATCTTCCATCGCCTCTTGTGGCGACGTAACATGCGGTCGCCTTGCAAGTAATTTGTTCAACCACAAAATCATCGTTTGCATACATCGCCCTTCGCTCCAGTCGTCGCAACAAATGTTGAAGCACTTTATTGAGTTCCGTGTCTGAACAAGATAGAGGCAGGGATTGGAATCGAACCAATGTAGGCGACGATGCAGGCCGCTGCGTATCCCCTTCGCTACCCCGCCGTCAATAATTATGTTGCTACTGAAAATATTGCATTTGCGAACCATCAATCTTTTATAAGGATTGCATTACAGCTTTTATTCAATAGAAGCTTTGAAATTGCGCGCCACCTATCCGCAATCTCAAAAGAACGCAGTCATCGCGGTGACTATCCCAATGATGGCTGAAGTCACGGAACCCCAAAGCAACCACCGACGCTTGGTCAACACTGTAATGGCCGCCAATGCGATGGCAATCTGCAGGAATGTCAAGGCGAGCGCCAGGCGCTCGTGAGGTTTTAACTTTGCTTCAGATTCTTCCCCAAGCTTGCGGGATTCTGTCTGTAGTTTTTGCGCTTCGGCCTGGACTTCCGCTTTTGATGCTTCCTCTTTTATCTTGTCGGTCAAAAAGCGCGCTTTCACTTCGGGTGAGTTTGACAAGGCCGCGACTGCATCGTCAATATGGCTCTTGACCGATTTTGCTTGGTAAAACGCCCATTGATCCGATGCTTCGGCTTGTTTCAATATGCTTTGGTTTTTGAGGAACATCGCCTCGTTTTGCGCACTGCCGCTTTGGTAGCTGATTAATGCGCCGATCGTGGCAAGTACAGCCGTCATCAATGCAATCTTTTGCGTTAATCCGTCACATTCTTTTTCCATTTTTTCTTCAAGTTCATGCTCGTGCGGACTGGGAACTTCGTAGTCTTCTTCCATAATGGGCCTTTTAAGTAAGATGGTAGCCTGAACTATTGATTTGTTCCATTATTCATGGTGGCAAAATTACTGCATGTACCAGCCGTGGCTGACAATAATCGACTGACCTGTTAATGCATTGCTCGGAAATGCGGCAAGAAAAATTGCTGTTTCCGCGACGTCTTGGGTGGTCGTGAATTCTCCATCAACGGTCTCCTTCAACATCACATTCTTAATCACGTCTGCCTCGCTAATACCAAGATCTTTGGCTTGTTCCGGTATTTGTTTTTCGACCAACGGCGTGCGTACGAAACCGGGACAGATGACGTTGGACCTGATATTATTTTTTGCGCCCTCCTTGGCAACCACTTTTGCGAGGCCAATTAAGCCATGCTTTGCCGAAACATAAGGTGCTTTGAGCGGCGAGGCCTCGTGGGAATGGACGGAACCCATATAGATAACTGCTCCACCCTTGCCACTATTGATCATCGCGCACATACAAGAACGGGTAGTCAGAAACGCGCCATCCAAGTGAATCGCCAACATTTTTTTCCAATTATCAAATGACAGATCAACGATAGCGCTAATGATTTGGATACCGGCGTTGCTAATGAGGATATCGATGCCGCCATACGCCGCAACGGCATCAGCGATGCCTTTGTCGACTTGCGCTTCATTAGTGACATCCATCGCCACGGCCATCGCGGTCCCGCCCGCTTGTTGAATTTCTGCAGCCGCCGCTGATGCCGCTTCAAGCATCAAATCAGCAATCACAACCTTTGCGCCTGCCTTCGCATATTCCAACGCAATTTCTTTTCCTATGCCGCTCGCGGCCCCAGTAATCACAGCCACTTTATCTGTCAATAACATCATTACTCCTATTTTGATTTCGTTAAATAATCATATGCTACTGTTCCAAGCGGCAAAGTAAGATCAGCCATGATATGGACTGCTGATATGATTTCGAGCACCGGCAGGTCTGCGACAGGAGCAAGTGCATTGGGGTTGAGTTGCAGCGAACCTGGTCCACTCCACGCCCCTTTAATGACGATATCTGTGAGGCTGTATTGGACTAATTCGCAAATTCTCGCTGTGCCATCGACATGCGGAATAATTTTTAATAGAAATGTCGGTGTCCCCATTGTTTTTTTTACCGCTTCGGCGTCCAAGGCCTTGTGCTTGTAGCCCATCGTGCCGGTCGCAATCCGAAAATCGCTGTAATCGAGTGTGCCGATCAACGTATCTTTGTGTACTCGTAACTCAGGATCGCCCAGCTTTTTTGGAAATCCCCACAGTTCGCGGCCAGCTGCAATCGGCGGATGGTCGTTGAGATACATGCTGTGCACATAACCACCTGCCACCCCGTCCAATGTTACCGGAATGACCTGGCCGGATTCGCAGTAATGCCCAAAGCCGGTAGAGTCAGGCATATTAATGAATTCGTATTTCACGACAGGTTCGGCCATCTTCAATGGTGCCGGAATCAGCTTTCGCAATCGGTCTGGATCCGTCCGGTACGTGATGATCAAATATTCTCGATCGACAAAACGATATGGCCCCACCGGGAATGCTGGGTTATAAAATGGCATTGCAAACGCGTTCTCCAGAATGTCTTCTTCAGTCATGATTGTCCTTTATTGCTGCACTAACTCGTGGATAATTAAACCTGCATGCGGCGGCAAGGGTTTCAGCCATGCCTGGTGTTTTAAAGCGTGTTTACAATCCGTGATACCGGCTTGCCAGCGGGCCTCCACCGTCGCCGCGCTGAAATCGATATCCTTGAAATAATTGTCGCCTGGCAGTGCTTTCATGATCAAATGGACGACATTGACCGTATGGTCGCTGCCCAAACCGATCAGGGGTTGCAGCGATTTCTTCTTGCGCTCATCTTCTGGCAGACTCTCACTCAAAACACGAATAGCGCGTTGCAGATGTTGGATTTTCCGATGCATGGCCAACTGTTCTTTTGAACGGCTCGCGTATTGAATACTTTTGTACCGCGCCAGTGCTTCTGCAATGGATTCCGGTCGCGTTTCAGTTGGGTCCCATAAATCCACCATGAAACATAATGCATCTCGATTACCACCATATTCCAAGAATACGTCGAGGGGTGAATTGGAATAAATACCGCCGTCCCAATAGGAGCGGCCTTCAATTTCGATTGGCGGAAATCCGGGAGGAAGCGCACCACTGGCCATAATATGCTCAGGTTGAATTTTGATTTTCTTGCTGTCGAAAACCGTACTTTGCCCTGAGTCGATATCTACCGCGCAGACGCTTAGACGAATTGGGCTCTTGTTCAGATAGTCGAAATCAACGAATGCCTCCAACGTCGTCTTGAGCGGTGACGTGTCATAAATTCCGGTTTCTGCCATCGGCACTTTCGTGGTGATATCCCACGCTTTTCCATGGCGCGGTTTGAAAAATCCATCAACACCATGCATCATCGTTCCGATGGTATTCATTGAATTTTCGAGCTTTAGCCATGGCATGAAGGCGGCCCATGTTTTAAAAAGATCATGCGATGGTGATGGCGCGAGGCTATCCCAGAATCCCTTTAGCTGCGACATGCGTGTTTCAGGAGGATTGCCTGCAATCAAGGCCGCGTTGATGGCTCCGATCGACGTACCGATGACCCACTCGATGGGTGTATGTTTTTCATGTAACTGTTGATAAACCCCTGCTTGGTAGGCACCCAAGGCGCCGCCGCCCTGCAAAATGAGCACGGTATTTTGATGAGACATCTTTTCTCCCTGAATGTTTGAATATGCAATTTTCGATGCAATTGTATTGCACTCTGAGCAAAAGCTTTGATCAATTCAGTTGAACGGCCAATAGCCATTGAATAAATCTCGTTGCTGGATTTTTTTAGTGATACGATTTTCTGAACTCGCAACACTGCGAAGAATGGCAAGAATACTACTTTAGTCATCCACTCATACAAGAACACTTCGCTCAGTTACTTGAAACCGGAATTCCCAATCACTGAAGATGCATCAAGGCAATAGCATGAAAACACGATACTTATTTTTTTAAATAATTTGATTTGTTATCCGTACCCATTCATGTCCCAATGAGCGCGCTAGATCTTCTAATAAATATAGGACATGGTATACGGTACATCTATCCTATCGCCCCAACTTTTATGAAGAATTAATAAGCCCAAAATGGCCCTACACCGCCAGGTGTGCTCGTGCCTTCGAGAGCGACGAATACGGTCCGCCCAAAAAAGAAAGGTAGTCCCCAATCAAAACCCGAAATCCCTGAAGCTTGCCCTCCAATCGGCGCAGCGATGACTGCGCCCGATAATGCATCCAAATTGACGATGGTAAAGTGAATCGTGCCTGGGGAACCTCCCAGGTATGAGGCATTGGTTGCCGATAAAGTTGCAGGCGTGGCTGGACAATAGAATCCGGTAGAAACCGTGCAGAGAGTGATTGTCCCATCGTTAAAAAATAATCCATTGGAACCGCTGTCCAAGAAACTGGACGCCATCAAGGTTCCCTTGTAGGTCGTGTCAAAATAGCCGCTACTATCCGCTGCATAAATCGTTGACGTGCCAAGCCCGTTATTCGATTGCGTCCCAATGCCAAAAATCAAAGAACCGGCAAGCGTTGTCATCCCTGTGTTGGGAACAGTCGGTAGGACAAGAGCAACGCCATTATTGTCCGTTGTAAAAGCCGTCACCGGATTCGTTACCTGACTCGCGAGTGGCAGCTTAATGCCGCTGCAACTGGTGGTGCACCCATAGTACGTTGCGGGTATGACCGTATTGACACATGCAGAGCCACAGTCCTGCGCAAACAACCCTACTCCTAAAACGCCATTGGCGCCAAACGCCGCAACCGTGCCTTGGTCAGCGCCACTGCTACTGCAGTCGGGTGGGATCGTATTAAACGGTGCGTTGGTATCACCGATTTCTTCAATCGGTACGTTGAGTGCCGTTTCGCCAGAAATTTTAATATCCGCACGATGCACGGAACCATAGGTAAAACCACTGGCAAAGACTGCACATTCGGACACGGGATTGTTTGAACCATCGGTGACAGCCGGCAAAGCCAGCGAACCATTGAATACACCGGGCACGATAATCCGTAAGCCCGTCGAAGCCGTATCCAGCAAAATATGATCGATCGTTTGGCAAACCGATGTGCCAGGACGACACACGGTGACAGTGACATAAGGCACATTCACTATCCCGGTTGTGCCGGCAGGTCCGCTGTCCAACACGACCGACGTCACATTCGTGCTAGGCGGGCTTGATTGCGTCACACTTGGACTCGATCCACCTCCACTTCCGCCGCAAGACACCAGCAATGCCGTTATCACGACACCCATTAATAATTTATATCGAAACATTTTCTTAGAGATGAATGTCTTTGGTATCCATGCCAGATGGAAGTAGCGAAGGTATCCATGCACGACCCTCAAAAGCGCGCATATGGCCGCCTGATTGAATCACGAGATCCGGATGATTCACAGTCAATTGTGAATGTCCTGCCTTGGTCGTTTTGGCTGCTTCCGTGGTCATCGCGTCAAAGTGCGGTCCTAATAGTGTCTTCAAGTCTGGCAAAAAGGGGCCCTTCCAGGCAACAGCGAACACGGTCCCATTGGATACATACTCACGAACGAGTGTACCGGAAGGCAAAGTGGTATCGATCTGCGTGTAAATGCCAATAGTTGCTGCACCTGCAGCATGCATCATCGCTGTAACCGATCTTTGATCTGTCGTTAAATGGGCAGGCGCACCGCCCAGTACGGCCCACGCTGAGCTGGCGTAACATAGAATGCCAATGATTAATAAAGGGAAACGCATCATACGATCTCCTGCCTTTATGAAGAAAGACGTGTTCATGCTCTTTTGTTGAAAGCAGCTTTCATTAAGACAATCATTGTATCGCTGAGTTCATTGCAACTTGCTCAATAGATTACATGGCGAATAGGAGGAATAGGAGAATTGAGAATAAAATTTACGCATGCATTTTTATTAATCAACAACCCTTACAAATTATTGCATCAATAAGAAACCATCCAGAGAATCGTACAATCCGTGCTTTCAGCGTATTCATTTTGGTGGAGTGGCCTTACCATCGCCAGATAGTATGTCAAAGCTCAAGGCAGATTTAATCGGTGCAATTCTTAATATTGCTGCGTATATCAGCAGGCGTGCCTAATAATGATATGCGTCACGTCTCTAGTCTCTCCCTCGAATCCACTTTTCTTGGCTCCGCGTTAATGAGCATGTTGACCGACATTGCATTCAATGTGTGTAGATAATCCATCTTTCGATATGGAGACGGGCTATCACTGTCAATTGGGATTACCCTTGCCAGTGGCCAGGACGCCAAACCCAGTCATCTCGTTGCCATTGCCAGTGACCCGGTACCCAATAGTGCGAAGGGCTTGGGGCAATGGTGATTTGCTCAACGATGATAGGAGGCATGGGCCG
This sequence comes from Burkholderiaceae bacterium, assembly GCA_036560485.1. GTDB lineage: Bacteria > Pseudomonadota > Gammaproteobacteria > Burkholderiales > Burkholderiaceae_D > DATBRC01. The sequence continues at coordinate 15,654 of DATBRC010000045.1, read as the reverse complement.
CACATTGCCTTGATACCAATGGCCTGCTTGCCATTGCCACTCAGTGTTGTGCCATACCCAATGCCCCGGTACCCACGCATAGCCATAACCGGGTGACGAACCTCTCGCTTCTTGAATCGGGGCAGGCATTTGTTTCACAACGACTTTTTGCGGCTGCTCTCTGACGACGACCCGTTCCTTCACAACGGTGGTGCAACCTGCGGCGACCATTGCAGCCGCAATGAACAACAGTATATTTAATGAGCGTTTCATTATTGTCCTAATCGATAAATCAATGGTAGAAGCCATCATTCAATCTGACGGATAGACGAGTATCCGTCATAGCGGATACCCGTCAGGGGAAAATTAAATTGGTACATTACAAGCCAGTCTTACCCTTTCTTATTGACCGATCTTTCTGCTCGTGCCATTTTCTTGCTGATTCAATGTTCTTTGTTCTTGCTTGGTAATGTGGCCGCCATTTTGACTGGCCATCGCCCGCTCTTCCTTGCGAATCTGATGATCCTGTTTATGCAATCGTGCCGCCTTCTTCTTGCTCATTTCCCCTTCTTTGACTTCCTTGTTGATACGCTTGTCCTGGTTGTTCAAGCGATGATTGACTTGCTCGCGACGCGGATGATCTTTTTGCCATTTCGTATCTTGCGCAAAGGTGCTGCCGGCTGTCATGGCGAACACGCTGACGATGCCAATGAGTGCTAATGCTTTACGCGTATTTTTCAGGTTCAACATGGTCAATCTCCATTAAGGTTAATTTGAATGCTCAGATTGTTCGGTGATACGCTCCTATAACGCCCTCCTGACAACGCCAGATTACTGATAAGTTGTATCCGATGTAACAAAGTGTTGCCAAGAAAGAGGCGCTATCTACGATCAGTGATTATTTTATTAATTTAATACTCGATCATCGGTTGATATCCGTGTTGTGCGCGCATGTTCGATCCACTCGTTGCTGATTGAAATTACCGTCTTTCACGTCGTTCTTGATGCGTTTGTTCTGGTTGTTCTGATGACGATTGTTTTTCTTCTCGCATTTGTTTGCGCTTGTTCTGATGGTGCGTTCGTTTTGTATTCCGCATAGGGGATTTCACTTGTTCCCTTGCTTTAGCGGCTGCCAGGTTATTTCTTTGCAACCGATTTTCCTTGATGGTCTGGCGCCTCTCCGCGCGTCGCTTTTCCAGTGTGCGTTGTATCAATTCATGCTTTCCCTCGATTAACTGCTCATTGCGGGAGGGACGGTAAAATCCTGGAATGCTTTGCAGCAATCGTGGACGCGACACCCCTTGTTTTCCCGGAACGGGTGCAAATGCCGCATGCTGGGGTGATACCTCAACACTGCCCTGCGCCGTCTTAATGTAGCTACCACCAAAATTGACCTTGTCATAGGTCCCTGGTTCACCCTCTGTGCTTCCTTCAGGAAGGACCATCGGTTCGTGATCGGTACCGCGAATGCCGATGGTGGCGGTTGGCGTGCGGATTTTATACTCGTGAGGTCGATATTTACCAATCCAGCCGGTGATACAGCGCAGGCTGCCGACCAACAGTCCAATGACTGCATTGTCTTGATCATCTCCCTGTGCACGGTATCGCGTGATACGCATTGTTGTATTAGGGCGCACGGCAATAAAGCCTTCGTCTGCCATCGTCAAATGAATCTCACCATCGTTACCGGTGGCAATACTGTCGCCTTCATATATGTTGTCGCTTGCATGGACGATACGGGGCTTTTTCTGGCGATCGAAAAGATGCACATCGCCTTCGATGAGATCGATTTTCCCGGCTGCGGTCATCGCTGCAACCGAACTATTGGTCGAGGCCGCTGGAACGATTTCATCGCGACCCATTGGCTTACCGTTCGAACAAGGTTGATCACCGTAAGTTGTCCGCCCGCTTGCATCCGTACACTTGGTAATATCACCAGCCGTGGCAAAACAAAAAGAGGAAAAGAGAAGCAGTGCGACGGAGAGATTTTTCATTGTAGTCATGTAACCGTTCAAAAATTCAGCTCTTGCAATGATGCCACATTGCTGTGACGGCTAACCGCTTGCGTTCCACCTGACTGACGTGGTGCCAAATCGATGATGAAAAATGTTGCGTCGGTCTGTATGACAGGAGCATCTCCTGATTGGATTAAAACGGCACGTACTGCCTTGGCATCCAAATCATTTTCACAATGAAGGTGTGCCAGCTTTGCCGGCGGAATGATCACCTGGCATGGCGAGTTCAACTGTACTCCACCCAATGCAATCATTAATTGCGCTTCGAATTTTTCTCTGTCGGCTGCACGGCCGGCTTGTATTGCCAGCTGTGCTTCATGTTGCATCTGTGCCTGACGAAGCGCCTGCTCATCGGACATCGTTGTACCCTGCTGAAATGACCAAAGACGACGATGCCCTTGCATGACGCCGGACTGCGGAAGCGCCAAGCCGACCACAGGTCCTGCAGGAGCTGGTGCGGCTTGCGGCGGCGCTGCCGTCAATGCATAACGAGGCGTCCCGGCAGGTGCTTCAGCGATCATTTTCGGAAGAGCGGATTCCGCAACGGAGGTCTTTTGTTTTACCTTCACAGGAATCAATGCATGCGTGGTATTTGGAGAAAACACCGAAGCAATGCTAACCATTTGTACCGGCCGGCGCGATTCCACATGTGCGGATAACGCTGGCCAATGATGGATGCTCAATGGTGTGCTTGCAGGTAAAGCGGACAGCAGCGCGGCATGCAAGGCAACTGCAAGCAATATGAAAGACAGCCGCGACTGCCAGGAATAAAAAAAGGCGCGCCGAAACGCGCCATCAAGGAGAGTACCGCTTCTACTGCACAACACCGTGAATAACCTTCGGCGCGCCGCTTACGGTTGGCTGCGTGCCAATGTAATCTGCATCGGACGAATTGCTCGGATCATGCAAGCCGGCCGATGTCGGCACTGTCTGAGAACTCAGCGTCAAATTAGCGCTGGTGCACTGGCTAAGCAGAACGCTCTTCAAGCGAAGCTCTTCGTCGAGTGCTTTGACGATCAATGGCGTGCTGCCCAAGGTCATCGTATCGCCATCCGCCAAAGCAAACTCCGGCACATAACGAACGTTTTGCGAACATGCGACAACACTGTTATCTACCGGATCAACGCAATGTCCCGGAATACCCCACAAATTGCCGAAACCGCTGAATTGCAATTGAATCGTTTTGCCAACCCAGCTTCCGCTTGAATCGTCTGCTGCCTGCACGATATAGGACATGTTTTGCGGTGGATCGAGCGTCACCACCGTACCGCTATGTGTTAACCATAGCGATTGGTTCCACTGATTCGGGCCGGTTTCCCATGTGTAGTAATCGGAGTTAGGTTCGCAATAGGTATTAGGGCAGCCACCCACACCGGTCAAGTCTGTCGTAAATAAGCGCCCGGTTCGAATACCCTGCTGATTCATGCCGGTGAAATAGGTCGACGCGTTCTGCAAGGCAGTCGACGATGCTGTCACCGAGTTGCTGCTTTCCGTGAGCCCGCTGCTGCCGAATGCGTATGTGACGCGATTATTGCCGGAGGACCATTGGCTTATGGTACCGGCATTGAACGGTGAATTGCTTCCGGTGAAGGCGGCAAGCGAAGCAGATGTCACGCAGTTATTCAGGCAATACAAAGCCGTCGGCGCTCCTGCACTGCCTGGTATTACAACGCTTTGTGTGTAGTAATTTACCGATGAGCTTCCTGCATAGGACACAGAGTGCGGAATGCTGACCTGACCGCCCAGCGATTGTGAATATCCATTGAGATCAAACGAAGCTGCAGTAAACGGGACCGTAACATTCCCTGCCAGTGGCACGGTCAAGCAACCATTTGGGTCGCAGGTTTGCTGCCCGGTGATAACGAACCGGGTATTCGCATTATCCCAGTGCATCTCGACTTGATTGACATTCAACAGAGCGGCATTATTTCCTGTCAACGCATAAAAATTTCCCCATGCCTGAATCGGGAAGCCATCAATTGCGCTCAGTGTCGTCGAAGCCAACGTGTACTTGGTCAATTTGCCGCTCAGCTTGGCTAAACTGTATGTCGATGAATTCCCTTGCCGCTGGTCGCTCACAGTAAGGCCGGCAATTGGATTGCTATCGGCAATCGCATTTAGATCCAGGCCTTGGAAATTAATGCCCCAAAAGCTGGCGAATCCATAATAGCTGTTGCCGAGATAGCTGGCGGTAATCGGAAAACCAGGATTCGATTGATCCACCCGCGTTCCATCCACTGCATTGTAGGTGCCATAACGCCATACGGATTTATCGGCATTGGCTTGCGTGCGATCAAAGCATTTGTCATTGGTGCCATCGCTGCGGCGAAAGAGATTCGTGTTGAAGGCAAAATTGAACGTGGTACCTGCATCTGCCATTGAACCAGTGCCTGATGTCGTGGAACTTGCAGACAGCGCCAATGCACTTATCTGCGCGCCGCCACCGCCGCCTCCAGCACTGGTCTCGTAATAGCTGATGCCATTAGTGGTCGAATCGATGTAACCATTGAATTGCGTTACGCCACCCACTTTGCCCAAATAATCCAGCCGAAACACACCATAGGGCAACGATGTACTAGGTGCTTGCGTGACCGATCCTTTCACATAAACTGTGGTCAAGTGGCCCTGCTCCGTCAGGCTCATCCAGGCCTTGAAGACCATTGGAGAGACATTGTCGGCGCGTGTGACATCCACAATCGCATTCATGTAATTCGGTGCTGCGCCTGCGCCTGAAGACGTGCTGGACGAATTCGATGCGCTATCGCGACCGGATGTATCGCATTTATTTTTATCGACTAATGCGATATACGGGCCTGCGTTAACCATGGCCGCAGGGCTCATCGCATTCATGATACAAAGCACCATGTTGAGCTGATTGACGCCTTCCGAAGTAGCGTCTTGCACATGTACATTCTGAGTATCGGTGATATACGGCGCAGTAGATGGAATGGTAGCAAGTGCGGCACTCGAAATCGCGCCGCCTGCCAGAAATGCCACGGACAACAAGGATAATTTAAATGAAGTCGGTTTCATCATGTTCTCCTTCAGTTCGCACTAACAACAGAGACGCTTGCCGGTGTCGACAAACCGCTAGTGGAACCAGAGGAACTGCCGCCGCCATTGCCGCCACAACCCGCAGTGACACCCAGTAGTGTTAATGCAAGCAGAACAGCACATGTTCTTTGAAGTATATTCACCATTTCAATCTCCCCAAAATGAATAGTCACAGAAAATGTCTCTCTTGTTGTCGTTGAGTACGGCAGTCCTGTGCTCTTGTGTCAAACGCGTTGTGATTTATTCGGCGGCAAGAATATTTTTGTTGCCTACTGGAATTTATACTCCACTAAATTCTGATTCGCAATTTTTTTAAAGGGTCTGCGTAACCAATAATTAAATCTGTTGCCTTTTGTTCGATTCCGCTATGGAAGTGTGCATAACAAAATAGAAATCTTTACTTTTTGGCTTATCGAATTTGCAAAATTCGAGGATGACACGAACCAATCAATGAGGAAATCACGGCAAAGCCAAGAAAAAACCAATTTCAAACACGGAAATCACATCGCAACCGCAGACGTTTTGGGAGACTACAAACAATTTCGGAAAGGCTTTGTGTTCACTTTTTGGATTCTCATAGCTGAGTTCCAAAAATCGACGTTTTCGCTAAGCTCTTGGACACAATTTGTTAGGTCTTGAATTTCCAACACGATTTCTCCTTGCGCCCGCTCGTCGTTGAGCATAATGACTACCGCGGCTTGATTTGGTGCCATAGACGGTTGCTTTTGGCTTTATTTTCGAATCAAGTAAACCGGCCAAAAGCTTGCCCACCATAACGTTCTAAATGCACCCAGGACATCGATCCGATCGACACACGGATAGGGGAATTTGATATTTTTCAACAGCATCACGCCCATACCGATACAAAGCCAGGCCGTTAAGTCGAGACGAATCATCGTGTCGTATAGGTCATCTGCCAAACCTGCCACTGAACACAAAATCGACCAGGCAATCAAGAATGCCGCCACTTGATAAAGCCAGTCTTTGAATTTCATGCCATGCTCGTTCATGCACATCTCATCCAAATCACCTTCGACTACTGCAGTGCGTTCAAATGGTGACCAGGTGCTGATGCACCTCGATCGTGATATGAGAGAGCGAACTGATGTGTGTCAAGACTTCGAAATAAGTGGTACACATATTCTTCCTCAGTGCTGCAATACTGACTTTCTTTCGCACGAAAGAAACGATCTTATTCCACTTCCAATTTATCGGAAAAATAGGGATAGGCCAGCGGAAGAAGCAATAATGTAAAGAACGTCGCCGACACGATGCCGCCTACAATCACTACTGCAAACGGACGCTGTGTTTCCGATCCGATGCCGTGAGACAGTGCTGCGGGCAGCAATCCCAAGCCAGCCATCAAGGCTGTCATTAGAATCGGCCGCAGCCGCGACACAGCCCCTTCTACCGCGCTGGCAAACGCCGAGTGGTTCGTACGTGCAATCTCAACAATTTGTTCGACCATGATCACGCCGTTCTGTACCGAGATCCCTGCCACAGCGATAAAGCCGACCGCCGCCGATACGGAGAAATGCAAACCGACGAGCGCAAGGCCAAGAATACCGCCGATCAACGTAAACGGTACGATTGACAAGACCAGGAACGCTTTTCGTACGGAACGAAAGGCCCAAAACAGAAGGGAAAAAATCAACAATGCGGTGATTGGAACAATAATTAGTAAACGTTTGACAGCACGCTGCTGATTTTCAAATTGTCCACCCCAGGTAATTTGATAGCCTGGTGGCAGATGCACTTGTTCTGCCACTTTTTGCTGTGCTTCTGCCACAAAACTACCCTGATCACGGCCAAGTAGATTTGCCTTGACTGATGCATTCCTTTCGCCAGCCTCGCGGCTGATGCGGGCTGCACCTTGCCGAATGTCGATTTGGGCCAGATCCCCCAGCGATACAGTGCCGGCCCCGCCAGGGAGATTGATCTGCAGCGCGGCGATATCGTCAATCGAGTCGCGAAAACTTTCTTTTAATCTGATCGTGATGTCAAACCGGCGGTCTCCCTCAAAATAGGCATTGACTGCACTGCCTGCCAATGCCGTCTGGATCGCCAAATTCACGTCGGCGATATTGATGCCGAGGCGGGCAATTCTGGCACGGTCAATCACGATATCCAATTCGCTTTGCCCGCCAATCTTTACTGCGGCGACATCGGCAGCGCCTGCTATGCCGTTAAGTATCGATGCGATCTGTTCGCTCTTTTGCGACAGAACCGCCAGATCGGGGCCGAATACCTTGACCGCAATTTCACCCTTCACGCCGGACAGCGCTTCTTCGACGTTATCTTCAATCACTTGAGAAAAGTTGGTCGGTACACCGGGAATAGTGCGTATTTTTGCCGTCATGTCGGCAATCAAACTTTCTTTGTCGGCAAATTTCCATTGGCTGCGCGGCTTCAAGTCGGCCAGGATTTCCATATTGTTTGGCCCTTTGGGGTCGGTGCCGTCATCCGGGCGCCCGATCTGGGAAATGATATTGCCGACTTCAGGATAGCTCCTCAATATGGCGCGCACCTGATGCTCGGTCTGCTGCGTTGTTTCCAGCGAACTGGAAGTCGGCAGGCCGACAGTGAGCCAGATGTTGCCTTCATCGAGTTTGGGCAGAAATTCACTACCTAACATTGGCGCCAGTAACAACGTGATCGCCAACAGGGTCGCAGACGCCAGCACAACGACGGTTCTTTTCTCTTGCGCGCGCATTAGGACACTGCGGTACCAGACCTGGATACGATGCATCCACGCACTATGCTTTTCTTCCAGCGGATGCCGTTTCATGGTCCATGCCAATAACGTTGGTATCAACGTCATTGTCAATATGATTGCACCGAGGATTGCAAAGCTCAATGTGAAGGCAACCGGCGAAAATATTTTCCCTTCGACACGCTGAAAGGTATAGATGGGAAGGAACGCGATGATGATGATCGCTTTGGAAAACAGGATTGGGTGCCCCAATTCGACGACAGTTTCCTTCAGCGTTTTCTTGCGCCAGGCCTTGAGTGTCAATCCTTTTCCGGCATCATAATTATGCATGACTAACCGTACCATCAGCGCTTCTACCAGCACCACGGCACTATCGATGATGATGCCGAAATCGACTGCGCCGAGAGATATCAAGTTGGCCGGAATACTGCGCATATCCAGCATGATGAAGGCAACCAGCAATGAGAGCGGAATGACCGTTGCCACGATCAGGGCCGCGCGCCAATTGCCGAGAAACACAATCAGGATCGCGATCACCAGCGCTGCACCAACCAACAAGTTTTCACCGACCGTATGCACGGTATGATCGATCAGTTCGGTACGGTCATAAATCGTTTTCAGTCGAACACCTTTGGGTAATTTGGCGTTGATCCTGGCAACGGCTTGTTTGACATCGGCAACGACCTTGGCAGCATTGCTGCCTTTGCTCATCTGCACAATACCTTCGACCACACTATCGTCGTTGTTGAAGGCGACCATACCTGATAGTGGCCGGTGTCCAATGGCTACTTCGGCGACGTCCGACACCACCACCGTCTTGCCGTTTTTCGCATTGACGATAACCGCGCCGATTTCATCGATTCGGTTGAAAATGCCGATGCCGCGAACAACCAACGCTTCATCGCCGCGCTTGACCAACCCACCTCCAACATTAGCGCTGTTATTGGTGAGCGCCTGGCTGACTTGGTCGATGGTAACGCCATAACGCTTCAAGGCATGCGGATCAATCCTAACCTGGTATTCCTTCACGGTGCCACCAAAGCTGACGACATCCGCCACGCCTGGAACGATCCTGAGATTGGGACGGATCACCCAATCCTGCAATGCACGCACCTCATTGGGGTCCATCCCGGGCGGCGCTTCGACGATATAGCGGAAAATTTCACCTACCGCAGTGCTCAACGGCGCGAGTTGGGGCTGAATGCCGTTGGGCAGTGTGACGTTTTGCAGTTTTTCCAGGACCTGCTGTCGCGCAAAATAATCATCGGTCCCATCGGCGAAAGTCAAGGTCACCACGGATAATCCGGTAATGGTGACGGACCTCAATTGAGTCTGTTGCGGCACGCCGCTCATCTCCCTTTCGATCGGCAAGGTAATGGTACGCTCGACCTCTTCCGGCGCCTGGCCTGCAAACTGCGTAACGATCTGCACCTGGACATCCTGCACATCGGGAAATGCTTCGATAGGCAAGTTGTTCAACGCACGAATGCCGAAGACAACCAATACTGCGGTCAGGATAAGAACGAAAACCCGCTGCGCCAGGACAAAATCGATCAGTTTACTGAGCATCGCCCGCTACCTCGGCATTCAGCAAAAATGCGCCTTCCGTCACGACACGATCACCTTTGGCGAGCCCCATATCGATGAAACTTCTATCCGATCCTTTGACTTTCACATTGACACGCCGCTTTTCGAATACGCCGGGTTGTTTCTCAACGAAGACATAGCTATACATGCCTTCAACGAACAGGCTCGTGTTGGGTAAGACGATCGCTTTCTTGCCGCCATCGCCGGCAAGAAAGGAGATACGTGCAAACATTTCTGGTTTCAACCGATGGTCGTTGTTTTTGACGGAGCAGCGCACCTGAATACGGCGGGTAACGGGATCCAGTGCCAGTCCGACACGATCGACTTTGCCGGCAAATTGCTGCTCGGGATAGGCATCCGTATCGATGGTGACGGCCTGTCCTGGACGGATTTCGGCGATGTTGCGCTCGGGCAGATCGACGATGACCCACAGGCTGTTGAGGTTGGTGATGACGAACAGCGGGTTGGGCAAGTCGGGCCGCACTTCCTGCCCGGGGTTAATCTGTTTGTCGGCGAGGACGCCAGCGATCGGCGATTTCAATCCAAACTTGCCATCTTCTTTTCCGAGTGCATTCAGGTTTTTCATGCGTAGCACGGCACGCGTGGTTTCTGCTTTTGCCTGTTGAAAGTCAGCCTCGGCCGATTCATAATCCTTGCGAGCGAGAACTTCGCCCTCAAACAGCGTCCTGGCACGATCAAGCGCCAACTTCTTGCGCAACTCATCCGCCTGCGCTTTGCGCCAATCCGCTTCGGCTGTGGCCAGGTCGGGCGAATCGATATCGGCCAGTATTGTGCCGCGCTGTACGGCATCACCGATTTCAGCATGCAGCCCGATCACTCGTCCAACAATTGGCGAGGTGATGCGCGTGGTCACATTTTCATCATAGGTGATACGCCCATTGACCGGATCCGATACTGGCAGTGGCACTTCTGTAACCACCGAGACTTTAAGCGATGACAGTTGGGGCGCGTTCGGCGCGAACTTCACGACACCCGGCTGTGCATCTTCTTTGTGCGACGGAGAAGCCGTATTGTCCTGTGCCGCGCTGACGTAATGGACACTCGCGACAACTGCGCCAGTAGCAGCCACGGCAACAGCGACTTTGATGAACTTTGATAGCATGGTCATTTCGTATTGCTTTCAGAGATGGCAGCCTGCCAGGCAGCCTGTGCTTTTGCAAAATCCGCGCGAGCTGCTACTGCATCCAGTTGGATCGCGCGATAGGTACGTCTGGCGTCGAGAACATCCATGACACCGAGCGCGCCATTTTTGAATGCAAACTCTGCGGCATCCGCAGATTTTTTTGCAGCCGCCAATAGGCTGTCGTCGTAGCGCTGCATCCGTTCAATGGAGGCGCGCGCGTCCTGCCAACTGGCCATTAACTCGTTGCGCGCCTGATCGCGAATCTTGTCGAGGTTTTCCTGTGCAATATCGACAGCGATTTCCGCTGCGCGGATTTCACCATCGAATTGATTACGAACGAATAGCGGTATTTGCACAGAGATGCCATAACTATTGCCGGTTCCCTGCGCATTGGCAGCATTGGTCGGCCAATGCTCGTATTGAAGGCCTATCGATATGTCTCGTGTGCGAGAGGCGAGCGCAAGCTTGCGGGCTGCCATGGCCGCTTCCAGGCGAGACTTCGCTGCCAGTACATCAGGCCGACGTTCCACCCACGATTCCGGTTGTTCGTTCACATTGAATTGCGTTGAAGGCCAACTGTCGGCCAGTCTGATTTGCCGCGCGCGCTCAATCTGCCCCAGCACCAATGCAAGGGTCTGGCGCGCCTTGGCCAGATCTGCCTCGGCCTGCGCAGCATCATTTTGGGCACGCAGGGCATCGACTTGCAGGCGCGCCACGTCAGCACTTGCAATATCGCCTGCCTGCAAACGTTTTTGTGCAGCAGCTACCGAGTTGTCGTACAGCGCTACGGTTTGGCTGGTAATGATGCTCTTTTCCTGTTCTGCCAGCAGGTCGTAATACGACAGGCTTACGCTGATACGGAGCTGGCGCTGCGCTTCTTCCGTATCACGGTGCGCGGCGTCTTCCAAAAGGCGCGCATTTTGCGTCCTCAATTCACGTTTGCCACCGCGTTCGATCAATTGATCAATTCGCACGGTGCTATCGACTGCCTTGTTACGCCATGGACCCGAGCCGACTCCAACAGCAGGGTTAATATTGGCGGTCTGCAATGTCAGCGAGGGATTGGGCGCCGCTGAAGCGATTTTTGTGGAAGCGCTCGCGCTGGCTCCCGCATAGACGGATAGTCTAATATCGTGGTTGTGCTCCAAAGCGATTTGCATCGCCTTTTCGATCGTCAAATTTTCGAGATCATTGGTTTGTTCTGCAAATGAAAACGACGACAAGAAACAAGCCACGAATAAAACGTTGCGCATCATTTGACGCATACTCATTGCTTATTGCGATGGTACAGAGGGAAGAAGCCGGGATATCCGCGAGATTTTTCCTTTTGTGCAATCCTCTAACCAAACCTCCACCTGATCATTGGCTTTTACGTCAAGTGCTTCCGGCAGTTCAGCAACGGTGGTTAGCATCTGGCGAACACGGCGATACTCTATTTTTACAAAATGTTTGTTCGTGAGATCAGCATTTGAAAGTGCGTCCAGACATTGAGGAAAATCCGTGCCCGGTGAGGTAGCCGAATACGAACTGATGATCCAGGCACGACTGGCACCATTTTTCCAATCCACTTCAGGCTGATCAACAATTGAAGCGCAAGCCGTCAATAACAGCACCAGGAAAATTGAAAATGCCGATATTTTTTTTGAAAACATAAAGTGGACCTCACCTGAATAAACCGATAGGTATTAATTGAACTTGCAAAGATTGGGAGCGTTAAATAGCAATGGACACTCCAAGAAATCACAATTTACCGAGAATTGATGGCGAATCACGCGTGAGGGACGTCTCTTCTACACACCACGGGAAATAGCGTCACAATTCCCATTGCGATACAACAGCTTAAATAAAGTGACCTTTCCACAGCCTTTCCCCAATATTACAAATTGGAAAGGTGTGAAAAATGATGTTGCCGTAATTGTTACCGGCTCAAGATGGAGATTTGAATTTCTGCCGTTCCGTGTAAGAAAAAAAATTGAGCACACAGGCGTCAGTTGCCATTAACCGCAACTAAATACGGAGTAACGGTTTGCTAGGAATGACTACGCGACTTGTCCTTAGCTATTTCTGTAGCGCGAGGAAGGGTAATACGGGCAATCAGGCCGTTATCATTTTCGAGAATGAATTTCCCGCGATGTAATGTTGCAATTGCAGACACAATGGAAAGCCCGAGACCATTACCTGGCAGACTGCGACTGCTATCGAGTCGATAAAACCGCTCGGTTACTTTTGGCAACTGCTCCATTGGTATCCCGGAGCCGTTGTCACGCACAGTAATGGAAGCAGTATCTGCATTTGACGACGTACTGATTTCAATTGTGGCACCTGGTCCGGCATACTTGATCGCATTGTCGATTAAGTTGGCGACTGCTGACGCCAGCAAATTGCGGTCCCCATGCGCAGGAGCCTCATTTCCCAGGGAGGCTTTCAGCACAAGCTGTTGTTCTTCTGCTGTTGCGTCGTACAACTCCACCATGTCGGACGCGATCCTGCTCAGATCGACCGGTTCAAATGATTGTTCGCGCATGCCCGATTCGGCTTCCGCAATTTGCAGCAATTTTTCAAATACGAGGATCAAGTCGTCGACGCCAGCAATCGCCTCGTGCGCCGCATCGGACAAAATCTCTACCGTCATGTCGTGACGGATAGCATCATCCAGTTTGCTGCGAATGCGGCTCAAGGGTGTGCGCAGATCATGCGCAATTGCATTGGAAACATGCCGTATGCCATCCATCAATTGTTCGATTCTGTCCAACATCCGATTGATGTCTTGATTTAACAGCCCGAATTCGTCATTGCTTAATACAGGAATACGGCGCGTCAAGTCACCGGCCTCGATTTCAGCTGCCGTCCGACGGATTTCGCCAATCCGCGCTTCAATTTGCTGGCGAAACACCAGCGCGCCCACCACCGCAAGCAGCAGCGAAATTCCTGCTCCCGATGCGAGCGCTCTCCACACGAGAAATTGAATCGATTCTTGCTCACTTAAATCGCGGCCAACGACCAAGAGCCCGCCGTCAGGCAACGAGTGAAGCAGTAAGCGGCCTCGATGTGCCTTGCCGTCTCGCACTACCTCACGGGTAATCAGTTGTTCTCGAGGCGCATTCACATCAGGCGCAGTAGAAAGGTTGCCGGCTATAGGTGAACCAGTAGACGATAACACCAGAAATAATTCCGTATCGCTGTCGATTCCATCTGCCAGCTCACGATTGATTTCCCGAGACAATCCCTCAATGGACTGAGATTGATAAACGTCGCTCAAGCGGTTGGAAATCGAAACGACTTTCGTATCGATACCCCTATTCAATACGCCGATCGTCCCAAAGTAAAAGACCGCAGACACGGCGACGAATGAGGCGGCGACCAATAAGCCATACCCCAGCACCAGGCGTGCCGCAATAGAAGCGCGTAACCTATACATCTGCATCCGTATCATAGGGTGCCAAACGGTAGCCGGATCCGCGCACCGTATGAATCAGTGCCGGGGTGAAGTCTTTGTCGATTTTGTTGCGCAGTCGGCTGATTTGGACGTCAATCACATTCGTCTGCGGATCGAAATGATAGTCCCACACGGCTTCGAGCAGCATGGTGCGTGTCACGACCTGTCCCTCATGACGCATCAGATATTCGAGCAAGCGGAATTCACGCGGCTGTAAAGGGATCGGATGTGCGCTTCGCGTCACGCGCATGGTCCGCTTATCAAGAACAAGATCAGATACTTGTAGCTGCGTCGCATCATGGCTGGGGGTAGCACGGCGCAGCAGCGCTTCGACCCGAGCAAGCAGTTCAGAAAAGGCAAATGGCTTCGACAAATAATCGTCGGCGCCGCCACGCAACCCAGACACTCTTTCATCGATGTTCTTCAGGGCACTGACGATAATTGTCGGTGTCGTTTTGCCGAGATCGCGCATTTTTTGAATGATGGACAAACCATCAATCTGACCTGGCAACATCCTGTCGAGAATGACAATATCCCATTGCTCACTGGTTGCCAAATGCAAGCCATCAAGCCCATTTCCGCAAGGCGTGACCGCGTAGCCTGACTCTGTCAAACCCTTGCAAATATAGCGTGAAGTGTCGACTTCATCTTCGATGACGAGGCAGCGCAATTGTTGGCCCTTTGGCGATAAAGCAGTTTAGAAACGCATCCCGATGGAAAGGCGTATCAGATTCGTTTCTGTGAAATTGGCGTACTGGTCACGTGCGATACGCACAAAATAGGGATTGCAATCATAGGTGGCCGACAGTCCGTATCCTCTGATGAAGATATTATCACTCGCCAATCCACTCTTGTATGAGGCATCCACAGTGACCCTTTGTGGATAGGATGGCTTATAACGCCACACAAAATGTGTCACCCTCTGCTGGGTTGATAGGCGATCATCCCGAACTTGAAACAACGATAATTCTGTTTTTGAAATCGCGCGCGATCCGATGCCAACCGTTATCGCATCATTCGGATCAAAATTCAGATTGTAGTATTCGCGTAAATTGGTGCGACCGAAACCCAAAATGCCAAAAGTGTCACCGCCAATTTCAGCCGAAGCAGAACCGCCGACAAATCCTCCACTTGCCGATTGTGCCGACAGAACCCAGCGGATGAGTTCAAAATCCAATCTGTATTCATAACCGGTACGCTCCTGGCGATAGCCATTTTTATCGTTATATACACCGATCCAGGCAGTATGCTGCCCAAAGTTCCCGCGAAGATTGATATCGGTAGCATCATTGCCGTCGGACGCAGAATAGTAAGAAGGTGTGAGCTTAAATTGAATGCTTTTTGGTTCGTCCACCTTGTTTTCTGGTGCTTCAGAGGCTTGAGCAGCACTACTTTGAAATAAAGCCGCAACAGCCAAGCAAATAAGTGCAGCGATGCAAGGTTTGGTCACCATAAGATTTTGTGGGATGGGTAAATTCACGTAATTCTGCCACAACACTAAAAGAAGTCGCCCTATATTACAGAACGTTAACTTTCATGCCATTGTACGTCTAGGTTAAACTTTATCCATTTGCCATTCTCCCTATACAAGGAAAATTTTACAATGATTGAATATTCAGAAATCACCTTTCGACTACTTGCGGCTGTATTGATTGGTTGTGTCATTGGACTAGATCGCAATTTGCATGGTAAGCCTACCGGCTTCAAAACACTTGGCCTAGTAGGG
>DATBRC010000044.1:0-3736 GCA_036560485.1 Burkholderiaceae bacterium | reverse complement strand
CGTATATATCGGATAAAAGCGCAACAACGAGGCAAATTCCAAATCCTGTTGCAGAGAGAGATGCCATCGCAATGAACACCATGATGGGTGCCAGTGCGGCACGTAACAGCGTCAAAAAAAGAGGAACGTGGAGCAGTAAATTTATTTTTCTCACCGTTTTTCAAAATTAAACAAGCGATGCAAACCGGCTCCCGATTGCTTCTTCAAAAACGTCAATTCTATTTAATACAAACCGCCCGCACCGCCGTCATATCGGTAATCCCGGAAAGCACTTTCTCCATTCCATCCATCTTGAGTGTCAGCATGCCGTCTTCCAATGCCGCCGCAAGCAACTGTGCAACGCGCGCATGCTCCTGCAGCAATTTCTTGACCTTGTCGCTACCAACCATCAACTCATGCAAGCCGACGCGTCCTTTGTAGCCGTTACTGCATTTATCGCATCCCACTGCCTTGTAAAGGGTGAACTGCGATTGAGCGTTGGCGTATTTCTTCTTCCATAAAACCAGCACTGCAGCTTGTGCGGCTCTGGCGTCTTTCTGGAATAACGCAGTGTTCTGCAATTCCTCACAATACTCAGCCAACAGCATATTGATTTCTTCCTGCGCGGGTTGGTATGCAAATTTGCAGTTCCCACACAGGCGTTTGGCCAGGCGTTGTGCGAGGATGCCAAGCAGCGCATCGGCGAAGTTGAACGGATCCATGCCCATGTCGAGCAGACGCACGATCGATTCCGGCGCACTGTTGGTGTGCAGGGTGGCAAACACAAGGTGACCTGTCAGCGATGCCTCAATACCCATCGATACGGTTTCCTTGTCGCGCATCTCACCGACCATAATAATGTCCGGGTCGGCACGCAGGAAGGCGCGCATGGCGGTGGCAAAATCGAGTCCGGTCTTGCGGTTGACCTGTACTTGACGCAAACCTTTTTGCGTGATTTCAACCGGATCTTCCGCGGTCCATATTTTTGTTTCAGGCTTATTCAAATAATTGAGGACGGAATGCAGCGTGGTCGTCTTTCCTGATCCGGTCGGACCGCAAACGAAAAACAATCCGTATGGTTTGCTGACTACCGTCTTGAGCCGATCCAGGTTATGCGGCAACACGCCCAATTTATCGAGTGGAATCGGCTCGCCCGCGGCAAGAATACGCATGACGATATCTTCCACGCCACCTGCCGATGGTATGGTGGCGACGCGCAACTCGATATCAAGCGGACCGAACTTCTTGAACTTGATTTTGCCGTCTTGCGGCTTGCGGCGCTCGGAGATATCAAGATCGCACATGATCTTGATACGGGCCGACAGCGCATGTCGGTAGCTGGCCGGAATCTCGATATATTGCTCCAACGATCCATCCTTGCGGAAGCGGATAACTGTCTTGTCTTTGCCGGGACGCGGCTCAATGTGGATATCGGATGCACCCTGACGATACGCATCGACCACGATTTTGTTGACCAGCTTGACCAGCTCATTTTCGGCCGCGGCTGAGATATCCGTTACAGCTGCATCACCTGCCTCGTCATCATCATCGCCCATTCCCTGCAACATCTCGCTCACAGAAGTCGTATCGCCTTGTACGCCATAAAAAAGGTCGACGGTTTGCTGGAATTCGCGATTGGTCGTTACACGATAAACCGGTTTGGCCTTCGGGAAAATATTGGTGACGACACGTGTACTTTTTACCTGTTCCGGATCGATGGCAAGGATGATCAAACCTTCCTTGCTATCCTCCAGCGGCAGCCACTTGTTTTGCTCAACGTAATCGCGCTTGATGTTTTTAAGCAGATCGACCGGGTTGATCCGCTCCGGTTTGAAAGGCTCATACGCGACACCAAAGTTCTTGGACAATGCCTGCCCAATCGCAGGCAATTTGACTTGAAACTCGCCAATCAGGATATCTTCCATATCCATATTCTTACGTCGTGCCGAGCGTGTAGCCAGTTCAAGCTCAGGCGCCGAAATGATCGCTTCCGCCACTAACGCGTTATATTTGGAATGGACCATGACGGTCGGCTTGAGGCGCTTGTTGAACGCAATGGTGAGCGTCTCGCACAACTCCTTCAGTCCTGCTTCCGCCATTTGAGAAAATGGCCCCTCAAGACGATTGTTGATGAGTTGAACCACTCCCATCAATTCACTCGTCTGCCCATCCAGCAATGGCGCTACCAGCATCTGTTTGGTGCGATAGCCGGTGCGCTGATCGACCGCACGCAGGAAAGACAACGGCGGATTATGGCTCTGCAATTCAGCGTCGTCATACACATCGTTGATGCGAACAATACGTTTGAAATGGGCCGCATATCCTGCAATGCTTTGCGCCGAGACCGGTAGTTCCAGATCCGAAAACGTATTCAGTCCGGTTTTTACTTTCGACACGATGAAATTCTTGTCTTTGCTTACTGCATACAGGGTAATCCTGTCGCACTGAAAAAGATCGCAAATGTCACGTGACAGACCAAGCATGATCTCGTCGACGTTATCCGTCGCATGGATTTTATTGGTGACTGCCTGCAGTTTTTTCGAAAAACTTAATTGGCTGTCGACGTCATTCATATTGTTTTGTTTCGTTTCTATGGCAGCGTTCATTTCGTTATATCCATTTGGCGAAAGTATTCTCATGGCGGCCACATCACACGCAGCCGCAAACCGCTTCTTACCTGTTGTCGTTATCTGATATTAGCGGAACTGTAAAAATGTATCATGCTTCCGTGATACATTTTGCTGTATAGCCGTAATAAAAACACAAAAAATACACAAGGTTTGCTTGCTTATCGTTCGGCGAGTACGGTGTGCCCAATTGACGACATGTTGTCGATTACATAAAACCTGCTATCGCCAAAGCGCTCTCAACACACACAATTCAGTCTACAATTATTTAAAACCCAATTCAGCAATATCCGCATGACGCGTTCTACCCATAAAATGAATTCGGTAATTCCAGGAGGATGACATATGAGAATAGCTTCATGCACGCCTGCCAATCAACGCTGTTGCCGCTTTGATCGTTAAGGGCGCCCCAAAATGAAATTACAAGTTCTAGGATGTTCTGGCGGGATCGGCGGACGTGAGCAACTTACTACTTGCATGCTGCTTGATCACGATATTCTGATCGATGCAGGCACTGGATTATCCAGTCTCGGCATGGCTGAACTGGTTAAAATCGACCATGTCTTCATCTCGCACAGTCATCTGGACCACGTGACCGGCTTGGCATTGTTATTGGATGCTGTCTTGGGAAAACGCACTGGTCCCATTACAGTGCATGCCAGTGAAAAAGTGATTGCAAGCCTGAAGCAGCACATGTTCAACTGGCTTCTATGGCCTGATTTTGCACAGATCCCGACTGTAGATGATCCCATCCTGCAATGGGAACCAATGCAAGCCGGAGTAACGCTCGATCTCGACGGTCGATTAATCACAGCCTACCCGGTCAATCACACAGTGGATGCTGTTGGCTATTGGGTGCATAACAATCGCAAGGGCTTTTTGTTTACCGGAGATCTGTCCACGACTCCGGAACTTTGGTCCAAATTTGCGCACGAGAAGAAGCTGGAAAAAGTGATCGTGGATTGCTCGTTTCCGAATGCCGAATTGGAGTTGGCGAATTTATCCAGGCATTACTGTCCGCAAACGCTGATCAACGATATTCATCCCATGGCGAAATCGATTGAATTTCTGATCTATCACCTGAAGCCTGGTCAAGAAGAACAGATTATGGAAGAGCTTTCATCAGAAGC
>DATBRC010000043.1:0-15374 GCA_036560485.1 Burkholderiaceae bacterium | reverse complement strand
CGCGCCATATGGATACTTTCATCCATTATGGTATGGCTGCCGGTATGCAGGCGATGCAAGATTCCGGTTTGGCTGTGACGGAAGCCAATGCTGATCGTATTGGCGTGATTGTGGGTTCCGGTATTGGCGGTTTACCCTTGATCGAAGAGACGCATGCTGAATACACAAACCGTGGACCACGTCGCATTAGTCCATTTTTTGTGCCTGCGTCGATCATCAATATGATCTCGGGAAATTTGTCGATCAAATTTGGACTGAAGGGTCCAAATTTGGCGATCGTGACAGCTTGCACTACAGGTTTGCATTGCATAGGCGCTGCTGGACGAATGATTGAATATGGCGATGCGGATGTCATGATTGCAGGTGGCGCCGAATCAACCTTGTCTCCATTGGGGTTGGGCGGTTTTGCTTCTGCGCGTGCGCTTTCGTCGCGTAATGATGATCCGGCCACTGCATCACGTCCTTGGGATAAAGACCGCGATGGTTTTGTGCTGGGCGAAGGTGCTGGCGTGATGGTGCTGGAAGAGTATGAACACGCGAAAGCCCGTGGCGCCAAGATTTATGCAGAGTTACTCGGCTTTGGTATGAGTGCTGATGCTTATCACATGACCGCGCCGTTGGAAGACGGTGATGGCGCCAGACGTTGTATGATTTCAGCGATGAAAAATGCCGGTGTCAATGCAGATCAAGTCGATTATGTGAATGCCCACGGTACGTCGACGCCATTGGGCGATATCGCTGAAACGGTTGCGATCAAGCGTACGCTAGGCGATCATGCCAAAAAGATCGTTGTCAATTCCACGAAATCGATGACGGGTCATTTGTTGGGTGGAGCCGGAGGTTTGGAATCGGTATTCACAGTGCTGGCAGTGCATAATCAATTATCGCCCCCGACAATCAATATTTTTAATCAGGATCCGGCCTGCGATCTTGATTATTGCGCGAATGCTGCACGCAAATTGCCAATCAACGTCGCAGTGAAGAATTCGTTCGGTTTTGGCGGGACGAACGGCACATTGGTTTTCGGTAAAATATAGTTTTATTTAACCATAAAGCGTTCCCTTTTCATTTTTTTGAATGGGAACGATCTCTTTACTAATTTCGCGCTTATGTCGATCGCGGTTTCAGCCGTGGTACAGCCTTCAAGATTATTATTCACAATAACGACAAGTATGTGTGTTGTTGTTGTATTGATTGGAATGATGATCGCAGTGGGTTGGGTGGGAGATTTATCTTTTTTGTTCAGAATCCTCGCTGTTGTTGTCTGCATTTTCATGGCATGTTGGGCATTTAATCGCTCAGCAGCAAACAGAAAATCGCTTCATATTGATATTTCCGGTATTGGACAAATTCGATTAGCGGAACATAACGAATTAGCTGGTGTCTTGGCGGGCGGTGAAAATCAATCTCCGGCATTTGGCGAAGTGCTGCAATTACAGGCAGCTTCCACTATTTGGTCGCATTTATTGTTATTACGTTTGCAAGGAATAGACCAGAAAGTAAAAATATTGCCAATTTTGCCAGATTGTGTCGGAGCGGATAATTTTCGTGCTTTGTCCGTTGCATGCCGCTGGATAGCTACTCACAATAATTCTGACGCATACAAAAATTTGTAACAAATATGACTGATCTAATTGAACTTATTGCATTTCCCAAAGTCAATTATTTGACCGCGTGTATGTTGCAAAGAAATAAGGAAATGGGCATTGACGACAGAACGCGACATTGATCAACTGCTTGTTGAACGCGTCCAGCGTGGGGACAAAAAAGCGTTTGAACTGCTGGTGATCAAGTACCAACGAAAGTTAATGCGACTGGTGTCGAGGCTTGTTCGCGATCAGGCAGAAGCAGAAGATGTTGTACAGGAAGCCTTTATTAAGGCTTATCGCGCGTTGCCGCAATTCCGTGGCGACTCTGCGTTTTATACTTGGCTATATCGGATTGGGATTAATACAGCAAAAAATTATTTAGTAACACAAGGTAGACGAGCACCGACGTCAACTGATTCAAATTCTGAAGAAGCAGAAACTTTTGACGATGCAGAGCACCTAAGGGACATTAATACGCCGGAATCGATGTTGGCGACAAAGCAGATTGCCGAGACCGTGAATGCCGCGATGAGTACTTTGCCCGAAGAGTTGCGGACGGCTATTTCGTTAAGAGAGATTGAAGGTTTAAGTTATGAAGAGATTGCGGAAGCAATGGGTTGTCCAATCGGGACAGTCCGCAGTCGAATTTTTAGAGCGCGGGAAGCAATTGCAGAAAAATTGAGGCCGCTCTTGGGCACTGCCTTGGATAAACGGTGGTAATGAAGTAAACAACGTGTTTG
The DNA here is from genome assembly GCA_036560485.1 of Burkholderiaceae bacterium. GTDB lineage: Bacteria > Pseudomonadota > Gammaproteobacteria > Burkholderiales > Burkholderiaceae_D > DATBRC01. The sequence continues at coordinate 13,045 of DATBRC010000043.1, read as the reverse complement.
GAAAATAAGGTAAACCTAGCTGTGCGGGGCAACAAATGAATACTAAAAAAATAGGGCAAGAGCGGATTTCCGAACTTGTTGATGGTGAATTGGCTTCCAGTTATTTACCTGTGGCTTTCGCTACTCTGAATAGCGAGGAGGGACAAAATACCTGGGATATATATCATCAAATTGGCGATGTATTGCGGTCGGATGATATGGCGATTTCCCTGAGTCCCAACTTCGCCGCTTCATTTTCAGCACGTTTAGAAGCTGAGCCGACTATCCTCGCACCTGGAATTGGACAAGATCAGGTTGGGCAACAAGGAATTTCAATTGCTTCACGTGTCTCACCACGAATATACAAACGTTTTTCTATGCAAGGTATCGCGGTTGCCGCTACGGTAGCAGTCTTTGCATTCATCAGTGCTCCACAATTGATGGTGGCCATAAAAGGCACGCCACAAAACGGCCAGGCATCAACGGCCATAATCGCATCCAACAGCAGCACATCAACCATTTCGCCAACTCAAGAGGGCACGGTATTGCGCGACCCTCAGATAGATCAATATCTTTTGGCCCATCAGCGCTTTGCTCCGTCTGCATACAGCATTGCACAATATGCGCGCCCTGCCACCTTCGCAACTGATTCTGATAAATAATATTTATGGGGCAAACATTTGTCTTATTTCGGTTTGTCGTTTTTGTCTTGCTTAATCTTATTGCGATTATTGCCAATGCTGAAAATGGTAAATCGCCTTCGGATATAAAAGATGCGCAAAACTGGTTAATGAAAATTCAATCGGCGGCGCAGAGATTGAATTACTCAGGCACATTTGTCTATCAGCAGGGAAATCAGTTCAGAACATCCAAGATTACGCATATTGCTGAAGGCAAAAACGAAATTGAAAAATTGGAAGTGCTGGATGGAAAACAACGGGAATATATTCGGAATAACGAAGAAATTACCTGTTATGTGCCAGAGACAAAAACACTATTGGTTGAGAAGCGTTTGACTCAAGACGTTTTCCCTGCAATATTGTCTGCCAATTCTTCTGCGCTAACTGAGTACTACCATGTCAAAAAAGGCGAAACCGGACGCATTGCAGGATATGATTGTCAATCCATTGATCTCACGCCAAATGATAATCTGCGTTACGGATATAAACTTTGGGCGGAAAAATCCACCGGTCTTTTATTACGCACGCAAACACTGAATGAAAAAAATGAAGTCATTGAGCAGATTTCGTTTACTCAAATACAAATCGGCGGCATTCATCCGGCTCAAGTGAAGCCGAGCTTTAGCAACACAAGCGGCTGGCAAGTCGAAAATCAGGTGATGAAACAAATTAGCTCTTCCGGTTTGAGAGTGAATGGATTGCCGCCAGGATTCAAAAAAATTCGCGAATTGAAAAGAACAATCCTGGATACGTCAAAACAAAATGCAGGCATGGTTGGTACTCAATCCAACAATTCTTTGTCGAACCAACACGAAGTTTCACAGATCGTTTTTTCAGATGGTCTTGCTGCGATTTCTGTATTCGTAGAGCCGAGTTCTCAAAGTAGAACTGAGGGATCGTTACAGCAAGGTGCGATGAATATTACCGGCAAGCGACAGGGTGATTTTTGGATTACCATTGTCGGCGAAGTACCTCCGTCTGCAATCAAGAATGTTGCCAATTCCATTGAATTTCAACCTAAATAACGATTCTATGAAGCTAGCTTCTACATTTAAGAAAACGTTCTCATCATTATTTTTAGGCAGCGCTTTTATTGTTGTGTTTGCTGGAGCGCTAAATGTGGCATCACTGCCGGCTGCTTTTGCTGCATCCTCTGTCGCAGGCCTGCCGGATTTCACTGACATGGTGGAAAGAACCGGACCCGCTGTTGTCAATATTCGTACAACAGCGAAAATGAAACCTAATCAAGGCCTATCTCCCGACGATGAAGAGATGCAGGAATTATTTCGCCGGTTCTTCGGTGTTCCAATTCCTCCACGTCAAGATCGTGCACCTCGCGGCGCCAAGCCCGCTCCGCAGCAGCAGGAAGAGGAGGTGCCACGTGGCGTAGGATCGGGTTTCATCATATCGAGCGATGGATATGTGATGACGAATGCGCACGTGGTTGATGGTGCGGACGAGGTCTATGTCACATTGACGGATAAGCGAGAATTCAAAGCACGGATTATCGGCAGTGATCAGCGCACTGATGTGGCATTGGTAAAAATTGACAGTAATAATCTGCCTCGTTTGACATTGGGAGATTCCAACAAAATCAAGGTCGGTGAATGGGTTATTGCGATTGGTTCGCCATTTGGATTGGATAACAGCGTCTCAGCCGGAATTATCTCGGCCAAAGCGCGTGATACGGGCGATTATCTGCCATTGATTCAGACAGATGTGGCAGTCAATCCCGGTAATTCCGGCGGTCCGTTAATTAATATGCGTGGTGAAGTTGTCGGCATCAATTCACAGATTTATAGTCGTTCCGGCGGCTATATGGGCATTTCTTTTGCTGTCCCGATTGATGAAGCCATACGTGTTTCTGAACAATTGAAAGCTTCGGGCAAAGTTACGCGAGGTCGTATTGGCGTGCAGATTGGTGAAATAACTAAAGATGTCGCCGAATCACTTGGTTTGACCAAATCACAAGGCGCACTGGTTCAACGTGTTGAGCCAGATTCTCCCGCTGAAAAAGGTGGAGTGGAAGCAGGAGATATCATTCTTAAATTTAATGGCGTGGCGATTGAAAAATCCAGCGATTTGCCACGACTGGTTGGAAACACCAAACCCGGTACACGTTCTACGCTGACGGTTTGGCGTAAAGGCGCTACCCGTGATTTGAATTTGACGGTTGCCGAGATGGAGTCGGATAAGGTTTCTAAAAACGACGATAAGAAACAAAAACAAGAGCAAGTTTCAAACGCTCTAGGGCTATCAGTTGGCAACCTGAATAGCACTCAGAAAAAAGATCTCAATATTGAATCTGGCGTGGTAGTTGAAGCAAGCGAAGGTATCGCTGCCCATGCAGGATTGCGCGCGGGCGACATCATTTTGCAATTGAATAATACAGACGTAAAAGATGCCAAACAATTCAATGCTCTGGTGAGCAAGCTCGAACCAAAGAAAACAGTTGTGCTACTGGTACGCCGTGGGGATTCATCGCAATTTGTCGTATTGAAACGTAACGGGCAATAATTTCACCATTGTGTTTATTTTCAAGGCTGCATGCCATTTGGTTTGCAGCCTTTATTCTTGATGCTTGTTGCAGTTAGTCCGTCAGTTTAATTTTGAATCTATTTTGATCCATTTCATCCTTTACTCGCGTTCTTACTGTCATCTCTGTGATGACATGCTTGCTGCATTACGAGCATTAAGCAAGGAATTCGTTTTTCATGTTTCGGTAGTGGATGTCGATGCTGATGAATCCTTAATTGCTCAATACGATGAACTAGTACCAGTACTGGTAGGAAAGAAATCAGAAGAAGATATGGTTCAGTTGTGCCACTATTTTCTTGATCTGGACAAGGTTCGGGCCTTCTTGCTTGATAGCGCAACATCATGATGTGACTGGGTGGTTTTCATCCATATTTTGAAATCGAACAGGAATTGGCCTGTAAAACCGGTGTAACCCTGGATTTCCCGGGCTTTACACTGTGAAATCCGGTAAAATGCCGGCATTGAATAACCTTCCGATATAAGGCGCTCGCCTAGTACTGAGCGCCTTTTTTGTAATTGCTTTTTTAGTTAATGAACAACATTCGTAATTTCTCCATCATCGCGCATATTGATCACGGCAAGTCCACGCTTGCGGACCGTATTATCCAACTCTGCGGCGGCTTGTCAGACCGGGAGATGGAGGCGCAGGTTCTTGATTCCATGGATTTGGAGCGTGAACGCGGGATCACGATCAAAGCGCAAACCGCTGCCTTAACGTATAAATCATTAGACGGTCAAATCTACAATCTGAATTTGATTGATACGCCAGGACATGTGGACTTCAGTTATGAAGTGAGCCGCTCGTTATCCGCATGCGAGGGCGCATTGCTGGTGGTGGACGCTTCGCAAGGCGTAGAAGCACAGACCGTCGCAAACTGCTACACCGCCATCGATTTGGGTGTAGAGGTTGTCCCTGTGCTGAATAAAATTGATTTGCCTTCAGCCGATCCCGAAAATGCAATCGAAGAAATTGAAGAAGTCATCGGGATTGATGCAGCGGATGCAGTGCGTTGTTCTGCCAAAACAGGTTTGGGTGTGCAGGATGTGCTGGAGTCGTTGATTGCCAAAGTTCCTCCTCCCAAGGGCGATCCTGATGCGCCATTGCAAGCGTTGATCGTCGATTCCTGGTTCGATAATTATGTCGGTGTCGTGATGTTGGTCCGCGTCATGAATGGAACGTTGCGCCCTAAGGACAAGATTCTATTAATGGCGACCAATTCGCAACATTTGGTTGAGAGTGTCGGCGTCTTCACGCCTAAGTCGATCTCACGTGAATCGCTGTCTGCCGGGCAGGTGGGTTTCATCATCGCTGGTATCAAGGAATTGAAGGCAGCCAAGGTCGGTGACACAGTGACACTCACTAGCAGAGCTGCTGTAGCACCACTGCCAGGTTTCAAGGAAGTGCAGCCGCAAGTTTTCGCGGGTCTGTTCCCAGTAGAATCCAACCAGTACGATGCATTGCGTGATTCGCTTGAGAAACTGAAATTGAACGACGCAGCGCTGCAATATGAACCGGAAGTGTCACAAGCTTTAGGCTTTGGATTCCGTTGCGGTTTTCTGGGCTTGCTGCATATGGAAATCGTTCAAGAGCGGCTTGAGCGCGAGTTCGACATGGACTTGATTACGACTGCTCCAACCGTGATTTATGAAGTGGTGCTGCGCGATGGTTCCATTTTGATGGTGGATAACCCATCCAAAATGCCGGACCCTTCCAAGATAGAAGAAATTCGTGAGCCGATCGTCACCGTCAATCTTTACATGCCGCAGGAATATGTCGGTTCCGTTATCACACTGTGTACGCAAAAGCGCGGCATCCAGATGGATATGAGTTATCACGGCAAGCAAGTGAAATTGACTTACGAAATGCCGATGGCTGAAATCGTGATGGACTTCTTCGATAAGCTGAAATCGACATCGCGCGGTTATGCTTCGATGGATTACGAATTCAAGGAATATCGCTCATCGGATGTCGTGAAAGTCGACATGCTGATCAACAGCGAGAAGGTCGATGCGCTCGCTATTATTGTCCATCGCGCCAACAGCCAATATCGTGGGCGTGCAGTTGCAGCCAAGATGCGTGAATTGATTCCACGTCAGATGTTTGATGTGGCAATTCAGGCGGCGATTGGTTCCAATATTATCTCTCGTGAAAACGTCAAGGCATTACGCAAAAACGTTCTGGCGAAATGTTATGGCGGAGACATCAGTCGCAAACGTAAGTTATTAGAGAAGCAGAAGGCCGGCAAAAAACGCATGAAACAAGTCGGTTCTGTTGAGATCCCGCAGGAAGCGTTCCTGGCAATTTTACAAGTGGATGAAAAATGAACCTGCAATCAATTTTGGGTAACTTTGCATTGATCCTGTTTGTATTAATGATCGTAACAGGTGTTGTCTGGTTTTTGGATGTGTTTTATTTGGCGAAGCAGCGTCGTGCCAAAGCGGATGCTGCATTGGCAGAATTTGATGCGCGTAATGCAAAATTAAAGGCTGACGGTATCAAGCTTGATGAAAATGGTCGAGCTGCACTGGAAGCCAATTTGTTAAGACAACCGACCTGGATTGAATATTCAGGCAGCTTCTTTCCCGTGATCGCATTGGTATTCTTCCTGCGATCATTTCTATATGAGCCGTTTAAAATCCCGTCCAGCTCGATGGTGCCGACATTATTAGTAGGCGACTTGATTTTGGTGAATAAGTACACTTACGGGATTCGGTTGCCAATAATTAATAAATTGATAATTAATGTCAATCATCCGCAGCGCGGTGATGTGATGGTGTTTAGATACCCAAAAGATCCATCACTTGATTATATTAAGCGTGTAATTGGCGTACCTGGTGATAAAATAGTTTATAAAAACAAGCATTTATCTGTGAATGGTAAAGAACTTTCTTATCGGCCTTTACCAGATTATTTGGATGAAGAGCGTTTGATTTATTTGAAACAATATATGGAGAACTTGACAGGCGTTGACCATAAAATTGCCATCATTGAACAAGAGCCGCCGATTATTTTGCAACGTGTAATGGATTTTCCGCATAAAGAATTGTGCGCCTATAATTACGAAGGCTTTTCATGCACAGTACCTGCTGGTAATTACTTCATGATGGGTGACAATCGGGATAATAGTGAAGATGGTCGCTATTGGGGTTTTGTTCCTGACGAAAATATTGTGGGAAAAGCGTTTTTTGTTTGGATGAATTTGAATTCATTCCCCAGTAATTTAAAGCGTATTGGTAGTTTTCAATAAGTCAGCGGAGGAGATATAAATGAAGATACCTATGAAAACAAAGCAAAATGGTATGACACTTATTGGACTTATTTTTATGCTGGCCATTATTGGAGGCATTGCGATGCTGGCTCTGCAAATTGCGCCGACCTTTGTAGAATATCGTTCGATAAAAAATGCAATTGTCAGCGCTAAAGCAGCAAGTACAAATCCGATGGAAATTCGTGCAGCTTTTGATAAGCAGGCTGATGTTGGTTATATCGAATCAATTAAAGGCAAAGACTTAGAGATTAGTAAAAACGGTGAGGATGTTGAAGTGAGTTTCGCCTATGAAAAGAAACTCCATTTAGTTGGGCCTGCTAGCTTGTTGCTTGAGTATGAAGGTACTACTTCAAATGGGATCAAAAGAAAATCTAAAGCGGTAGGCGAGTAATCGAACGGCAAAATATATGGACGCTATGTTATTGCAAAATCGCCTAGGCTATACGTTCAAGCAGTCTGCACTTTTGCAGCAAGCTTTGACGCATCGTAGCCATAGCAGTTTGCATAATGAGCGGCTTGAGTTTTTAGGCGATTCAATTTTGAATTGCGTTGTCGCATCACTTTTATTTGACCGCTACAGCAAAATTGATGAAGGTGATTTGTCCCGGCTACGTGCCAATCTCGTCAAACAACAATCGCTTTATGAAATAGCGCAACGATTAGAACTTTCCCAGTTTTTGCGATTGGGTGAGGGCGAACTGAAATCTGGTGGATTTCGGCGTCCATCGATTCTTGCTGATACGCTCGAGGCGCTGTTTGGCGCCATTTTTTTGGATGCAGGTTTTGATTCAGCACGAGATGTGATTCGTGCATTGTATATTCCGATTCTGGATACGGTTGATCCCAAAACGCTCGGCAAGGATGCCAAAACATTGTTGCAAGAATTCTTGCAAGGAAAAAAAATCGCATTGCCTCAATATAATGTCGTTGCTACTCATGGTGCAGCTCACAACCAGGAATTTGAAATTGAATGTCTGGTTCCAAAGCTCGACATCCAGGTTTTTGGTACGGGTGGGAGCCGTCGAGCTGGTGAGCAGGCGGCAGCAAAGTTGGCACTTGAAGCAGTGCAGCTAGCATTGGTTAAAACCCCATCATCTGCGCGCAAGACCAAACCGCGCGCATCTCAACTCAAATTGGCTGGCATTGCAACAATCCAGGAAGATACGCCAGCTGAGCCTAAGTCGCTATCAAAGCAGAACGTAAAAGCTGAACCAAAACATGAGAGTAAACAATCATCCAAAGATGATTCCAAGACAAATCCAAAAAACGATGGAAAGTCTGAAGTAAAAACGGAATCCAAATCCAACTCCAATTCAGTTAGCAAAACAGATGTAACGGATCCTATCAAATCACCAACCAACAGTTCAAAGATCGCATGACAGCATCTGTGGCACCACCAGAATTTCGATGCGGTTATATTGCAATCGTAGGCCGTCCCAATGTTGGTAAATCGACGTTGATGAATATGTTGATCGGTGCGAAGGTGAGCATCACTTCACGTAAAGCTCAAACGACACGCCACAGAATCACGGGTATACAAACTACCGACAAGGCGCAATTTGTCTATGTCGACACGCCAGGCTTTCAGACACGTCATTCCAATGCGTTGAACAAAACCTTGAACAAAACGGTGACCAATACGTTGATTTCGTCTGATGTGGTCTTATATGTCATTGAAGCTGGAACTTTCGGTCAAGCGGATCAAGAAGTACTGGCACTCATTCCTGACGATGTGCCTTGTATATTGGTAATTAATAAATCGGATCGAGTAAAGGATAAGGCCGTGTTGCTGCCTTTCGCACAGCAAATTGCCGCCAAACATAATTTTTCAGCAGTAGTACCCGTTTCAGCCAAAAACAATTTTCAACTCGATAATTTGCAAGGCGAAATCGAAAAATATTTGCCTGAGAATCCGCCAATTTTTGGGGAGGATGACATTACAGATCGAAGCGAGAAATTCCTTGCTGCTGAAATTGTCAGGGAAAAAGTTTTTCGGTTTGTCGGCGATGAGTTGCCCTATACCAGTACTGTATTGATCGAGAAATTCGAGCAGGAAGGAAATCTGCGTCGCATATTTGCTGCTATTCTGGTAGAGCGTGATACGCATAAATCGATGGTCATCGGACAGAAGGGCGCACGCCTAAAGGATATTTCGATGCAAGCGAGATTGGATATGGAAAAGCTTTTTGGCGGTCCCGTATATTTGGAAATCTGGGTGAAGGTCAAGTCCGGCTGGGCCGACAATGAAGCCGGATTGCGTGCGTACGGATACGAATAATACAGATATACAAATGGACATCACCACTGCTGATGTGAAGCCAGTCTTGCAATCTCTTTCTCAAGAAGAGGCTATTGTGGCAGTATCTCCAGACCGTTTCGGCATAGCGCAAACGGCCAGCGAACAAGCGGTATTGCACAATACTCGTCAATCATCCAAACGCAGCAAAACACCTGAAAAAGACAGTCGCATCATTAATCAGCCTGGTTTTGTATTACACAGTTATCCGTACAAAGAAACCAGCCTGATTGTTGACGTGTTCACGCGTGACTATGGACGGATTGCGCTGATTGCGAAAGGTGCCAAGCGACCGCACTCCAAATTGCGTGGCGTTCTGCAAACCTTTCAACCATTGTCGATCAGCTGGAGCGGTAAATCTGAAGTCCGAACACTCATTACGGCTGAATGGATTGGTGGTCTTTTGCCATTGGAGAAATCAGCATTACTGTGCGGTTTTTATCTCAACGAACTGCTGGTGAAATTGCTGGCGCGTGACGATCCTCATCCGGCTTTATTCGATCATTACATTGCTACGCTGAATCAATTGGCACATGATGAGCCTGCCCCCATCGTTTTGCGAAAATTTGAACGTGCCTTATTGAAAGAAACCGGTGTGGCTGCTGATCTCAACGTATGTACAAGCACAGGCCAGGCTGTAGAGCCGGAACAAATTTATGTGGTTGATCCGGAGCGTGGCCCGCGCCGCGCAAAACCTGCCGATGCGGCACCGCGCGTATCCGGAAAAACGTTGAGCGACATGGAACGTGAAGATTATTCCGACGCTTCGACGCAGACCCAAAGTAAATTTCTCATGCGCTATCTACTTGCTCACCATCTCGGTGGCATGCAACTGAACACGCGACAGATTCTGATCGATTTGATGCAATTATAAAAATTCACTTATGAGCTTTTTGCAACCTGTTTCTTCCACTATAGATTTAGGCGTCAACATCGACCATGTGGCGACGTTGCGCAATGCACGTGGGACCATCTATCCTGATCCGGCACAGGCAGCATTATTGGCGGAGGAGGCAGGTGCCGACGCGATTACTTTGCATCTGCGTGAAGATCGCCGCCATATCAAGGATGCAGATGTAGAAGCGATCCGTCCGAAAATTCTGACTCGCATGAATCTGGAATCGGCGGTTACGACAGAAATGATCGACTTTGCCTGTCGTATCAAACCGCAAGATGCTTGTTTGGTTCCAGAACGACGCAATGAAGTCACGACTGAAGGTGGGCTGGACGTCGTTAAATATTTCTCCCAAGTTCAGGCAGCGGTCAAGCAACTGCAAGCACAAGGAATTCGGGTCAGTTTATTTATTGATGCAGACGCAGAACAGATACAAGCCGCAGCGGAGACAGGTGCGCCCGTCATTGAATTGCATACCGGCCGTTATGCCGATGCAATTTCGGAAACAGGCCACATACAGGAATTAGAGCGCATCAAGAATGGTGTGATGGCAGGCGTTAAACAAGGCCTGAAAGTGAATGCTGGACACGGCCTGCATTACACCAATGTACAGGCAATCGCAGCGATTCCTGAAATTGCCGAACTCAACATCGGACATGCGATTGTGGCGCATGCGGTGTTCGCGGGTTGGCAACATGCAGTGCGTGAGATGAAAGCAATCATGGTCAAGTCACGTGCGGATGCATTAGCCAAATGATTTACGGCATTGGTACTGACATCATTCAAATTTCGCGTGTACAAGCCGCTTTGTCAAGACACGGCGACCGCTTTGCGGAAAAAGTCCTTGGCGCTGAAGAGCTGGCAAAATACCTGCACCGTAAAAACAAGGTCGAAGCGCGCGGTATTCGTTTTCTGGCAACGCGATTTGCAGCGAAAGAAGCATTTTCAAAAGCGCTCGGATTGGGCATGCATATGCCGATGACATGGCGCGCGATGCAAACCTTGAACGCGCCAAGCGGAAAACCTGTCGTCGTGACAAGCGGAACTTTACAACAATATATGGAACAAAATGGTTTGACTGCGCAAGTGTCGATTACCGATGAAGCAGAATACGCAGTCGCCTTCGTGATCGTGGAGAAAAAATAATGACAATACAAAAGCACAACCTCGGCCCTGTGATGCTCGATGTGATTGGCACTGAATTAAGCATCGATGATATCCGTCGCATTCAACATCCATTGACTGGTGGAGTCATCCTGTTTGCCCGCAATTTTGAAAATCGTCAGCAGCTGACGGCGTTGACCATGGCAATTCATTTGACGCGCCCCGGCGTATTGATTGCAGTGGACCACGAGGGCGGACGCGTGCAACGCTTTAAAACGGATGGCTTCACGAAACTCCCTGCCATGCGCAAGTTGGGCGAATTGTGGGACCGCAATGTTCTTGCAGCGACCAAGGCAGCTACGGATGTCGGATTTGTACTCGCAGCCGAACTACGTGCTTGCGGTGTCGACCTATCGTTCACACCTGTGCTTGATCTTGATTATGGCACCTCTGGCGTCATCGGCGATCGCGCGTTCCATCGCGATGCACGCACCGTCACCTTGTTGGCCAAGAGTTTGAATCATGGTTTGGCTCTGGCGGGGATGGCCAATTGCGGCAAACATTTTCCCGGACATGGGTATGCTGCCGCCGATTCACATGTTGCAATTCCTGTTGATGAACGCGGTTTGGAAGAGATTTTGACCGCAGATGCAGCGCCATATGATTGGCTCGGTTTGAGCTTGGCAGGCGTGATGCCGGCGCACGTGATCTATCCTAAGGTGGATAAACATCCGGCGGGCTTTTCGAAAAAGTGGCTATCGATCCTGCGCAATGACATGAATTTCCAGGGCGTCATTTTCAGCGACGATCTCAGTATGGAAGGTGCAAGCGTTGCGGGTTCAGTGGTGGATGGTGCGCATGCAGCGTTGTCAGCGGGATGCGATATGGTATTGATTTGTAATTCGCCTGATAAGGCAGATCAGTTACTGGAAGGTTTGGAACTGGAAAAATCGATTGATGCGCAGTTGTCTTCAATGCGTATTGCTTCTTTGGTCCCCGGCACTTCTGCATTAGGATGGGATGCATTGCAAGAAGACCCGCGTTATCGATCGGCCAAACGTGTAGCACAGTCTTTAACAACAGCGTAAATGTCTGAACCGGTAGCGCCCGATCCCCGCGCGGTCGTTTTAGAAACGGTCGCCAAACTTCCCCATTTGCCGGGTGTGTATCGATATTTCGATGCCGATAATAATTTGTTGTATGTCGGTAAGGCACGTGACTTAAAAAAACGGGTAACCAGTTATTTTCAAAAAAATCTGGCAAGCCCGCGCACAGCGATGATGGTGGAACGCATCGCACGGATGGAAACGACAGTGACGCGCAGCGAAGCCGAAGCGCTGATTCTTGAAAATAATTTGATCAAGACGTTACAGCCGCGCTTCAATATCTTATTTCGTGACGATAAATCATATCCCTATCTAAAGATTACCAGCCAGGATGTGCCGCGCATGGCGTATTACCGCGGTGCGGTCGATAAAAAGAATCAGTATTTCGGACCCTTCCCAAGTGTGTGGGCCGTGAAGGAATCGATGCAGATTTTGCAGAAAGTATTCCTGTTGCGCACTTGCGAGGATTCTGTATTTGCCAATCGGACGCGACCTTGTCTGCTTTATCAAATCCATCGTTGCAGTGCACCTTGCGTCAATGCGATCACGCGAGAAGACTATGCAGCTGATGTTGATAACGCCGCCAAGTTCTTGCGTGGGCGGCAGACCGAAGTGCTGGAGGCATTGCAGGAGAAAATGCAAGCCTATGCGGCTGAACTGAAATTCGAGCAGGCGGCAGCGGTCCGCAACCAAATCACGGCACTGTCGCGTGTACTGCATCAACAAAGCATGGAAACCACGGGTGATGCTGATATCGATATTATCGCAGTGATCGTGCAAGGCGGTCGTGCATGCGTCAATCTTGCAATGGTACGCGGCGGCAGGCATCTCGGCGACCGCGCTTATTTTCCGACACATGTCGATAATGCATTGTCGAATGCGGGAGAACCACTTGAATCGGAAGTCCTGAAAGCATTTTTGGCCCAGCATTACATCGATAAATTCATTCCGGCTACGCTCATTCTTAATGTGGAGTTTGACGAGCCTGCATTGATGGTCGCGTTGATGGAGCAGTGTGGCCATCGCATCAATCTGGTTTTCCAGCCACAAGAACAGCGCCGACAATGGTTGGAAATGGCGCACAAAGGAGCCGAGATTGCCTTGGCGCGCTTATTGTCTGAACAAGGATCGCAACAAGCGCGCACGCGTGCATTGGTTGATGTGCTCGGCATTGACGT
>DATBRC010000042.1:0-20430 GCA_036560485.1 Burkholderiaceae bacterium | reverse complement strand
TCACCCCAACCCTCTCCCACTGATGTGGGAGAGGGAGTAATTGCGTAAGTTCTATATGATTCATTTTGTTTGGCCACCGAGCAACGCCAGCTTTGCCTTGAACAGACGAGGCTCCAGCACGTCACGTGCTTCTATCAGCGCTTTTCGTTGCTGCTCGGCTTCGTTCTTGATTTCATCTTCAACTTTGCGCCATTCTGCCGGTTGTTCCATTTTCAATTGTGTATAAATTTGTTCTCCTTGTTGCGCGTTCCGATCGGCATCAGACAATAGCTGCGCTTTTGTCTTGAACTGGCTGGAGATCACGGAATCGAGCCGCTGCGTGCCTTCGATCGGGCCGCTCTTCTGATATTGTTGCCACAGTGTTTGCGCCTTTGTCAGCAACTCGCGTGCTTGCCCCAGCGCTTTTTCCTTGTACTGGCCCATGTCCGCTTCGATAGCGCGCATAAAATACACATCTTCATCCGGATCGAGCGATCCATAAAATGCCAACAGGCGCTCGTCATATCCGTTGGTGCCACGCGACTTTTGCAATGCTGCGAATTGCTCGGCTATATTCTTCTTTTTCTCGAGCTGCTTGGTAGCGGCATCCGCCCACGAACCCGAAATTTTTTGCAATCCGTCGAATGCTTGTTGCGTATCGCCGGCCTGCCAGGCTTTGGATACGGCTTGATACTGCGCTATCACGTCTGCCGGAGGAAACTGATTGCTCGATTTCAAACTATTCAGTTTGGCTTGAAATGGCGGCGTGGATAATTTTGACTTTATCAGGAGCGTATTCAGCGCACCCAGATTTTGTGTATGCAACGCGTTGTCGATTGCCGAGTACTGGCGCATATCCTGACGCACATTTTCCAATCCACCGATCCGAGGATATTTTTCAGAATACTCTTTCAGTATTGCTTCCAACGCTTCCGGATGATTGTCATTCAACTCCGAGCTGATGGATGCTTTCAAACGTTCGATAGCCGGCAAATATACTGCATCATCACTTTGCAATTTGCGCACATGACTGAGCGCTTCCGCGTAGGGATCCTTGAATTGCGGCACCGCCGTCGCAATGGCGTCAAACGCTCTTTGATGTCCTTGCGTATCGTCATTCCAGCGCGCAAGCAGCATCTTTATCTTGTCCTCGTCCGTATAGATGCGTATCGGTGCATCCATACCGCCTCTGCCCATGATGAATTGCTCCAGGTTACCCATCCATTCAAGTTCACCGACCAAAGGCAACACGTCCGGATTTTGGCGGCCGAGTTGCTTCATCATAGACAAGGTAGTGCCTGCATGGTCGTAATCACGCGTCTTCAATTGCGTCAACCATTGCGGCACGTAGGCTTTGAGCAGTGCTTCGCTACCCAATGTTTTGAATTGCGCGTTGTCGGGATCCTGCTGCAGTTTTACACTGGCTAGTTTTGCTGCTTGTGCATAGTCACCACGGTCAATCAAATTTTGCAATGTTCGTTCAGACATGCCATTGAAATACAGTGCGGATGCAAGCACACCTATCATTATGGCGAGCATGGCGCCCCATTTAAACATTCGTTTCTTGCTGTAATTTTCGTTTCCTGCAAAAGCCGCCGCCAGCTCAGCTATAAAGATCGCTGATTTGCTGCGCGCTTTATCCTTTCGTTTATTTTTCTGCGTGTCTTTGCCGACATCATCAACCTGCTGCGCGACTTCGCTGTTCGCTTCATCGTCCTGATGTGGCGCTGGATCGACGCAGAAAATATCAAGGAACGAACCTGCAGATGCAACAAAAGTGGTTTTGTCGGTATCGCCGATACGATTGGCAGCACTTGCGGCAAGAGGGCTTAACATCGTTACCGTCGGGTCAATCTGCTGATCTTCCTTTTGCAGGCTGACGTTGTACACAAAATGATGACCGCCAAATGCGAGCAAGTCGCCCTCTTTCAACGCAACGGCATGTTCGTCCAGCCGATTGCCGTTCACGAAGGTGCCGTTGGTGCTGCCCAGGTCTTCGACAAAAGGCAAGCCGCCTTTCAAAAAAATATGCGCATGGCGGCGCGAGATATAGTTGACCTGATGCGGCTGCGCCTCCTTGTAACGAGCAAATGTGTCGTCGGTTTTACTGATCAAGAATGGAAACTGCGTGATGGCGATCGGTTGCAGTCCTGTGCCGCTCTGTTGAGGTGTCAATGTCAATGATGACAGTTTGGCGACGCGTTGCGGCGTCGGTGCGCGGTTGCCGAGTTGTACCCGATATGTCAGCGTACGTCCAAAGCAAACTTCATCGCCATTTTGCAAGCGGCTGATTTTGTGTTGCACATTAATGCCGTTAATGGTGGTGCCGTTTTTGCTTTCCAGATCCGCCAGATACACGCTACCGTATTCGCAAAAAATCCTTGCATGCCTGCGCGACAGGTCAGCGATGATATCCGGCGCATAAGAATCGAATGGCGCCTCTTCGCGGCCGACCGCAAATAGAATTTCATCGATACGAATGTCGCCCAACTCCGGATGCGATATGGCCTTGAGCAGAATCGTCGGTTCCTGGTTCGTGATAATGCGATTCATCCCGCGCTCGGCAGCTGGCGCTACGTCAGGCGTCATGTTTCGGACGGGCTTCATTTACTCGCATTTGCTACATCGGTATTCGGCCAACCGCCGCCCAGCACCTTGTACAGCGTTACCGTATCCGACAGGATTTGCTGATGATTGGCCAGTAATGCCAGTTGTGCTGCCAATAGTGAACGTTCCGTCTCGAATAATTCCAATTGGGACACAACGCCTTCCCTGACTTGCGCTTCAATTTGTTCGGCGACGGTTTTCAAATGATCATTTTGCTGTTGCAATTCAATGCGCTGTTTTTTATGCGCATCGAGATTGACAAGTGCATCTTCCACTTCCTTGAATGCGCCAATGACAGTGCCGCGATATTGTTGCTCGACCACCTTGGTTTGTGCTTCAGTGGTTTTTACATGTGCTTTAACGCCAGGATCAAGCAGCGGAATATTGATGCTCGGCAGTAGGCCGAATGTGAAGCTTTTCAGTAAATCAGTCAGCGCAAAACTGGAAGACCCGCCTCGCCCCGTCAAACTGATCGACGGCAATTGCGCCAGCTTCGCTTGCCCCACCAGGTCGTATGCTTCCAGCACGCGGTATTCCGCTGCGACCACATCCGGCCTGCGCTTGAGTACTTGCGAAGGAACACCGGCAGGCACAATCGGCACTTGCACTTTCTCTTGCAAATGCCCGGCCGGTATCGTGAAGTTGCCGGCCGGGATACCCAGCAGCGTAGCGAGCGCATTGCCCAGTAAATCGCGTGAACGGTGCAACTCGATCAGATCATTGGTCAGCCGATTGATCTCGGCACGCTGTTGCAGCACGCGCGTATTGGGCAATAACCCATTGGCCGACATCGCTTCATAGATTCCTAATATCTGCCTGTTCTTGTCGAGTGTTTTTTGCTGCTGTTCGATTTGTTCGTCAAATTGCAGGATTTGGAAATAGGTGGTCGATACATCGGAAACCAGCGTCAGATAGCCGGCGCGCCAGTCCGCTTCAGAGGCTTTGTATTCAGCCTTCTGTGCCTGCACACCTTTCTCGACTTTGCCCCATACGTCAATATCCCAATTGACCTGGCTGCCGACATTGAATTGTTTTGAAAACTTCTGACCCGTGCTTTTTTCGAAGTCGGCACCTGCGCCCAGATCGGCGGTCGGTAATGCGCCCGCGTGTGCTTCGCCGATTTGTGCATTGGCTACCTGGATCCGTGCCGCCAGGATTTTGATATCGATGTTACCGGCAATCGCCTTGTCGACCAGCTCATCCAGAGTTGGGTCGCGGAATTCTCTCCACCAATACGGCGTGATTGTTTCGGCTGCTGACACTTCCGCAGGCCGCGACCATGAAGCTTTGGCAGCGGTTTCCGGCCGCTTATATGGCGCCATGCTGACGTCGGCACAACTGCATAATGAAACTATGCACAGGCTTGCAATCAGAGCATTTTTAACGCGCGCAAGGAAGCCGTAACTCCCAAACCTCCGGTTATCCGTCGTTCCCGCGAAGGCGGGAATCCATACTGAGGCTGCTTGTTCTACCGGCTTATGGATTCCCGCCTTCGCGGGAACGACGGAGATATTGTTCCGGTAGTGATCAAACTTAGCCACGCCTGCCAACTTATGAATGAATTTCAACGGCTGCGAAAAATAGTGAGTATCAGTCATTTTATAAATTCTCGGTAGAAGACCAAACCTTGGCATCGACAAATGTCTTGAATAATCTTGAATCAATCTTTCCTGCCCAGCATTCCGTCGCCATCAAATCGAGCGCCTGCTCCACCGGAACCGCTTTCTTGTACGGCCGGTCTCCGGCGGTCAATGCATCGAAGATGTCGCAAATGGTCAGGATCCGTGTTTGCGTACTGATTTGACCATCGCGCAATCCCATCGGATAACCGGAACCGTCGAGCTTCTCGTGATGGCCATGCGCAATCGCAGGCACACCAGCCAAGTCGCGTGTCCATGGAATCAAAATCAGGAAGGAATAGGAATCGGCAACATGCGATTCGATTTGCCGGCGCTCATCCGGCGTCAAACAACCTTTGGCAATGCGCAATGCCGAGATTTCAGCTTGTTCCAGCAGCGGTAGCGCCAAATCATCGGACGGGTGAAAAGAGAAATTGCATACATCGGTCAAATCAAGCGCATCGCAATACGAGATAGCAGGTTCATTCGCACGTCTTATCGTTTCGAAAAATTGATCGAGACGTTCGAATTCTTCTTGCAAGCCTTGTTCAATTTTTCTTCGTTCTTCCCTGAAGGCTGCAATGCTCAACTCGCGCTGCGAGTGCATATCAGCCAGTTTTCTATATGCTTGCCGCTCCAGGCATGAGCGCGCGTATTTGAAGCGATTTTCCAGTTGATGCATTTCATAGTGATGGAGTTTTTTCTCTTTACGCAACACATGCTCACGTACACCGACCTTGCCAAAATCGTGCAACAGCGCCGCATAGCGAATCTCGCGCAACTGGTCTTTGCTGAACATAATGTTGCGCAGATCGGGACTGTCGGCACGGTCTACCGCCACTGCCAGATGTTCGGCATAGCCTGCAACCCGGAACGAATGACCGGCGGTCACCGGATCGCGCTCTTCGATTGCCTGCACCGAAGCGCGCACAAATCCATCCAGCAAACGTTCTATATCGGAATACAACTGGAAATTTTTCAGCGCAACTGCAGTCTCTGCACAGACACCAATCAGCATTTCCAGATCCTGCTCCTTGAATGCGTAAGGATCGGATGACGTATCGACCTGGATCATTCCCAGGCATTCATCTTCCAGCAGCAGCGGCACGCACATGACGCTGCGGATCGCTTGATCGATTACGGATTCCTGTGTGCCGAAGTGGCGATCCGACAAGGTGTCGACTGACAGGATCGATTGTTTTTTATTCAGAACTTCATTGACGATCGTGCGCGACATCCTGACCTGTTCCGGATCCTCGGTTGTGCCGTCGCGCCGCCGGGCAGCTACCGGCACAGGTTCCTTGCCGTCATTTTTTTTCATCAAAATGAAGGCGCGTTCCGCCAACGGAAACAGCTCGAAGATGAAGTTCATGATCTTTTCGATCAATGTCGCCTGGTCCTTCACCGCCCCGAGTGCGATGCTTACTTGCGCCATTGCATGAAGTTTCTGGACAGTGCGCTGCAAATCGCTCTTGCCTGCATCAGGAACGATGTCGAGTGATTTTGCAAACTGTGTTGCATCCAGCGATTTGGTAATGATGGTTGGCACACTTGGACGTGCCGATACCAGTAATGAATGGAAAACAAGTTGAATGGTTGACAGGTAAAGTTCATCGCCATCCGCCAGCGGATGCCATGTGCCGGGGTTGAGCCGTTTTCCTTGAACGAAAGTACCGTTGAATGAGCCGAGATCTTCTACGTAATAAGTATCGCCGCGGCGCTTGATGCGCGCATGCCGTCGGCTGATCGTATGTTCAGGAATGCAAAGGAAGCGGTCGGATGCCAGAGAATCTTGCGGGTCGCGCCCTATGACTACTTCATCATGGAGCGAAAACACGGTAGGATCGATTGCACCTGAGCCGGTGACTTCGAGGTAGGCGGTTACCGCATCGACTGATTCGGAAAAAGTTGCTGCACTTCCCATCTCACCGCCTCCCCCAATTTCCGGATGTGCTCAATGTCGCGTCACATATCGGTTTTTGACTCTGCCGGAAAATGCTAGTTCCGGTCGAATGAAGCGCAACAGCAATTGCTCATGCAGCATTGATGCTTCTGCGATAGTGAAAGAACGCTTCTACGTCATTTTTACTTGACCGTAATCGTGATTTTTTTCGAATAAATCATCGGGTTGGTGGGAATGTGCCGATAGTCGCCCATTACCAATTGCAGCGTATGTTTTCCTGGCGGCAGTTCCAGCATCGTCTCCGTTTCTCCGGCGCCAAAGTGCAAATGATTTCTATCGGATGGAATCTCTTGACCGGGAGCAGGCAAATCCGTATCGATCAATAAATGATGATGACCCGTGTTGGGAAAGTTCACGCCCTTCGGCGCGACGCCCATATTGCGCAAACCGAACCATACACGAAATGGTTTCCCGGCTGGAAGGACTTGACCGTCATTCGGCCAACCGATGTAAAGGTAGGCATTCTCAGGAGCCGGTGTGGCTTCCGCAAATACGGTAGTGGAATAAAGACAGAACAAGATCGCAATTGCAGTAAATATTTTAGACATGAATGAGGCTCCCCGATTTTTTAAAATATGAAGACAGGCTTGTTTATCCACAGATGGCCTCATTTCACGTAGACCGTAATTTTCTTCGAATACACAGGAGGATCATGCGGCATGTGATTGCTGTCTCCCAACAACAATTGCAAAGTGTGCTTGCCGGGCGGCAGTTCCACACGTGCTTCAGTCTCGCCTGCACCAAAATGCAAGTGATTGCGATCAGATGGAATTTGTTCCCCCATCGGCGGCAAATCGGTATCGATCAATAGATGATGATGTCCTACATTAGGCATATTGACGCCTTTCGGCGCGACACCCATATTGCGCAAGCCCATGCGCACCCAAAACTTGCCGCCATGGATCACTGTTCCATCCGATGGCCAAATAAAATAGACCTGCGCATCTTTCGGTGCAGGCGTTGCGGCAGCGAATACAAGATTGCCTCCAAAAACGATTGCCGCTAAAGAGGCAAGAATAATTGCCCTTCGCATTATTGCTGTTCGCATGCTTTTCTTCCTCCCAAGTATTTTTGCAAAGGCAAACCAAGTCGGCCTGATTGCATGTGCGTGATGTACGCGCATGCATGATCAACCAACTTGTAAAAGTTATCAGAATAAAAACGAGAACTCTTGATATAAATCGAATGATGCGCATGCGTTCAACGATAAATTAGCAACCGAGTCATGCGCGTTGCAACGCGCGTTTTGTTTTGTGCAGACGTATGCATTACTAAGAAGTCAGTAACTTAGGCAACGGAATATCTTCGTGTCCCCTCCCTTTCAAGGGGAGGGCTAGGGTGGGGATGGGTTAATATTTGCAGCATAAAACCCATCCCCATCCCAACCTTCCCCTTGAAAGGGAAGGAGTCCACGTCATGCGCGCCGCCGCCTTAATTTCTGACTTCTGTGTAATTACTTTTTAACCGAACATTGAGTATTGCGCTGATGACCAAGTTGCCCGCTGGGAGAAGCAATAGCGCAATACAAAAAACTAAAATCAAGGTCTGCTTGTGTGGCGAAAACTTTTAACCGTTTGCATATTCGGAATGATCATCTCGCAAGGGGTTGCAGCTGCTACCTATGCATATGGTGACGGTCATGCAAAGACAAATGAGATATTTGAGACGAACAATAATCACGATAAAGATTTGAACTCGGTAGACGCGGACCAGCATTCGAAACCTGTCATGCTGGCCGGCATTCTTCCCAAAGATAGTGCTGAACAATATGAACTGACGTTCTGGGATTCGATCAAGGATAGCAATCAGATCAGCGATTATGAAGCCTATCTGAAAGCTTATCCGAATGGACGTTTTGCAGGATTGGCGCAATCCCGTATTGACAGATTGCGTGCCGCAGCGCCAAAGGCCGAGACACCGAAAGCGGCAGAGGCCCCATCACCTGTTACTCCAGCGCCAACTGCCAAAGCGCCGGAAAAAAAGACGCCATCGAAACCTGTGGCGAAAGCGAAACCAGCTCCTGCCGCTCCGACATCATCCGGAAGTTCCACTGCCGGTGCAACAGGCATCAGCGAGATACAAGACTGCCCTACTTGCCCGCCGCTGATTGCATTGCCCGCAGGCGAATTTGTAATGGGAAGCAATTCCGGCGACCCGTCAGAAAAACCGGCGCACAAGGTAACGATCAGCACGCCATTTGCCATCGGAAAATTTGAAGTGACGGTCGAGCAATGGAATGCATGCGTCGCAGGCGGCGCATGCCCGCGCGAGGCATCAGATGCCAGTCGCCCCAAAAATACGCCTGTGCGCGATGTCAGCTGGGACGATGCACAACTTTATGTGAAATGGTTGAGCACACTTACCGGCAAACCGTATCGCCTGCCCACCGAAGCCGAATGGGAGTATGCGGCAAGAGGCGGCACCGCAACACGTTTCTGGTGGGGCGACAAGATGCGTACCGGCACTGCCAATTGCAAAGAATGCGGGCAGCCATGGAGTCAGGATGGTCCAACACCTGTCGGATCATTCGCAGCCAACCCATACGGCCTGTATGACATGAATGGCAGCGTATGGGAATGGGTCAGCGACTGCTGGCATAACAACTATAAAAATGCGCCTACCGATGGCCGCGCATGGAATGATGGCACGTGTCGCGTGCGTGTGATACGAGGCGGATCATGGCGCGAAGATGCGAGCTACATGACATCGACGACGCGGTTTAAATACGATGCCAGTGTGCGGCATTCGCAGAATGGGTTTCGGGTGGCGCGGGATAATAAATAAAATCTGCATGCAAGCAGATTTTATTGTCTAGCGCATGGGCACAAAATGATGCGCGCCTGTCCGGCCAATGCTTCAGGCATCAGATTTTTTCAAATAATCTTGCCGTCTTGGAGCGAATACCTCAACGGCGATTGAATCTTTTATTATTTTTGCGCCATGCTGAACATTGCTCGGGATGCACCAACAATCTCCAGGCTCTACGGGGAATGTCTCATCGCCAATGGTTAATACGATCGAACCCGACACCAGATAGCCAGTTTGCTCCTGCTCATGCGCGTGCATTGGCAATGTGTGACCGGCTTCCAATTTGAATTTTACGAATTCCGTTTTTTCACCACGCACCATGGTTTTCAATGCCACACCTTCTATGGCTTGCTGATAACCTTCATTTTTATTTTTGTAAAACATCAAGGTCTCCATTCTTAAATTAATTTTTCATAAATGTGCGCAGTCACGTAGGGTGGGCAAGTTTTTTGCCCACGCGGTTATCTGCGACGTATATCTTCACCCACGGATTTCTATCCACGAGTCGATTAAATTTACCGTGCCTTTCTGCATATGTTGGGATGCGCGCAGATCTAGAAATGTTTTGGCTTTTCCGCTTTGTATCCATGGTGGACTCTAACGACGAATTAAGGAGCGTTGCGAAGCAATATCCCGCGGCATAGCCGCGAAATTGAATGTCTTGTTAGAGTGCTTGTAATTCATGCGAAGATCCTCACGGCGACAATAATAATCGGTAGCACACACCCTGCCAATGCCAAAGAAGCGCGTAATTTTGCATCAGAAAAACTGTAACCTGAAAGCCACAATGAAAAAAATAATGATATACAACCTGTGGCTAACACTACCACTGAAAAGTTATGCATCGAATTTATTTGAGCTTGAGTGGTATTGCGCGCTGGCTCGCCTAGTTGTGACATGAAGCCATAAAACATGAGTGGCCACGCACAAAGAATAAGAATTATTGAAAGATTTGCAGCGTGCGACGGTTTCATGTTTGTGCTCTACGTAATGTATATCGCAAACTCTGTGATATAAAAAGGTGACTAAGGTATACATTGGCAAGTTCAAAGCCTCTAGAACTTGCATCAGTATTTGTTCTTTTGAAGTTCATGGAAAAAGCCAGCTAAATAAAACACTGATAAATTCTAAACGTAAAGTATCAGATGCATTCCAAAAAGTCATTACTAAAAATCTCTTTCAATTGTGCAGTACGGTATGGCACACTTTTCAAATGCAACAATTCATCCCTACCGCTCTAATCCAGCAAGCCAAGCAATACCATCAAAGCGGCCAATTAGCACGAGCTGAGGCGGCCTATTTGCAAGTGCTCGAATTCGCGCCGCAACACGCGGATAGCCAGCATATGCTTGGACTGTTATACAGCGAGATGGGCCAGCCGGACAAGGCGATCGACTATCTTGAAAAATCGGTCACGCATAAACCAAAGTTCGGACCGTTTCATCACAATCTCGGCAGCGTGTATCAGGATATCGGCAACGCCGATGCGGCGATCGCCGCTTATCGCACAGCGCTGAAATACAAGCCGGAACTGCCGGATACGCATCACAATCTGGGCAAGCTGTTTCAAATCAAGGGTGACAATGAAGCAGCCAAGCAAAGCTATTTGCGTGCACTGCGCATCAAGCCTGATTATGCGGAAGCGCATAACAGTCTTGGCATGTTGCTGCGTCAGATGAGCGACATCGATGAAGCAATCAAGTGCCTGCAAAAAGCAATTCGCCATGCGCCCTCTTTTATCGAGGCACGTCTGAATCTCGCCGGACTATATCGCGATAGGCAATTGGCGCCATTGGCGATTCAGCACTACGAAGATGTGATCAAGCTTCAGCCAAATTTTATCGCTTACACCAACCTTGGGTTGCTGTATCGCAATTGCGGCGATTTCTCCAAAGCTTGCGAGATGTTTGATCGTGCGGAGCAAGTCTATCCAGATGCAGGAAACAAATTCAAATCGGCGTTGCTGCTGCCGGTGCTTCCGGAATCGGCGGAACAGATCCGCATTGCACGCGAACGTTATGGAAAGAAACTGGATGAGTTGGCGATAACGCCGCCGACACTGGACGATCCTGCGCATCAGGTTGGCGAGATCTCATTCATATTGGCGTATCACGGTTTGAACGATAAATCATTGCAACAGAAATTGACACGGCTTTATGAGCAAGCCTGCCCGTCCCTTTTGTTTACCGCGCCGCATTGCGTCAATTATCGTCGCGACGTATCCCGCAAAATCAGGATCGGATTTATATCGAGTTATTTCCGCGTGCATAGTGTTGGCCGCACGATGCAGGGAATCATCAAAAACATTTCGCGTGAACTGTTTGAGATCCATGTCTTTTTCATTGGCGAAGCGCGTGATGAGTTGGCTACCGACTTGCGAGCCGGCGCAGATCATGCGCATGTGATTCCGCTGCCATTCAAGATTGATATGGCGAGAAACCTGATTGCTGGGGAGGCACTGGATATCCTGTTCTATTCCGATATCGGCATGGAGCCGTTCACTTATTTCCTGGCATTTGCAAGGCTCGCGCCTGTGCAGTGCACGACCTGGGGACATCTGGATACGACCGGGATTGCCAACATTGATTACTATATTTCCAATGCCGATGCCGAACCGGACAATGGCGATGAACACTATAGCGAGCAATTGGTACGGACCGAGAATTCGGCGATCTACCCATGTTTTACCGAACCCGATATCACTGGAATGAAGGGACGGCATGAGCTCGGTTTGCCGGAGGATCGTCATCTCTACATTTGCCCGCAATCCTTGTTCAAGCTGCATCCGGAGTTCGATCCGATTCTGGCTGACATTCTGCGACAAGACTCGCAAGCGAAACTGATATTGCCCGAGAATAAAGCCGAATGGCGTGAACGGCTACTCAAGCGGCTGGATCTTGTACTGCCTGATGCTGCATCGAGAATCATCTGGATGCCCATTTTGACGCCACATGAATTTCGTAATTGGATTGCCGTGTCCGACGTGATGCTGGATCCTTTGCATTATGGCGGCGGTGTTACCAGCATCGACGGCTTTCCAACCGGGACGCCGATTGTGACTCTGCCCGGCGCACTGATGCGCGGACGGATCACCTACGCGTGCTACAAGCGCATGGGAATCGATGATTGCATTGCCGTAGATGCGCAGCAGTATGTCGCGCTTGCATTACGCATTGCGCATGATCGTGATTATCGTGAACAGATCAAGGCACGGATCATGGAGCGCATGCATTTGTTGTTCGATGATTGTGAGGGATTGCGGCAGATGGAGAAGTTTTTCTGCAAAGCTGTGGGAAGCGCATTAGCTGCACAGTACATTGATTTTACTCCCTCTCCCGCCTCAGTGGGAGAGGGTTGGGGTGAGGGAAATTAGGACTCAGCCAGAATAATTAAATGAAACTATCGCCGCTGCCCTCACCCTACCCCTCTCCCACTGAGGTGGGAGAGGGAATTAAAGGCCACACTTCTTTATAGATGGAGATATAAATAATCTCCAAGAATAAAGAAGACTCAGGGCTTGCGCGCCTCAGTCGTAATCTGAACGATATCAACCGCGATATGCACTGATCCATATTTTTCTTTTATTTGTTCCAGCTGCTTTTCCACCGCTTGCAAATAATCCGCCCTGGATTCCACCTCGGGACGAATACTGTCGAACAGCGGCGTGGGTGTAGTGAGCAGTACGATCAATTCATTTCCAAATGGTTTTGACACCACCCAGTTGCCGAGGCTGCCGATCGTGGCCGTGTAGTTGGGAGGCGCCTGGTTTGCCTTGGCGAGTTGATTCGGTACCAGATGCGCGACATGGCCGTCCAGCACGTGGTAATCGACATACACATACGAGTCATATGAAGGTGTAGTGATATCGACTATCAACGGATCGCCTTCCTTCAGTTCGTTATTGTCTGCCTTGGTATGAATCGATGCGCCGCCCTGCTCTGCTTGTCGATTCTTGATCCAATAAGGCGCGAATGTTTTGATCACGTCACATTCTTTATCGTCAACTTGCTGAACATTGGTCGTCACACTGCCAACACCTGGCGCACTGCCTAACATTTCCTTGAGACGTGAGACGCCAAAACTTTTTGGAATAAAGCCATCCACCTGCAGCGCATGATCGCGTACGGAAGGCAACAAGGCTGAACATGGTATCTTGGCCAGGATTGGTGCAACCGATCCGATGGACAGTGTGGGTATTGCCGGTTGCGCTGCCGGCGCTGTTGCAGTCTGCGTCGGTGCTGATGGAACTGTAGCGGTTGTCGGTTCGCTTTCATTAGTATTGCGCGACATCCAATAGTAGCCAAACGCTGCAGCCGCCAGCACGGCAATCAACATGCTCGTTACGAGCACAACCGCATTCGTATTTGTTCGGCGCTCTTCTCCAAATTCCTGCAGGAAGCGAGCAATCGTTGGTGTGCGTGTTTCGCGCTCAAATGATAATGCGTTGCGCAGAGCGCGCCATTGTTTCTGTCCCAAATTATTCGGACGTAGCGGCTTTACCGCGGCGCCACGTGCCTGGGTCGCGGTTAGACGATCAAAAGGATGACGCCCGGTCAGCAGTTCATAGGTGATGCAAGCAAGTGCATAAATATCATCGCGCGGATCAGGCTCGCGGTGCTCCAGCATTTCCGGGCTGGCATAAGCGGGCGTCATGCCGCCGAGACTGCCGGCATCGAACACGGTGGCTTCCGCATCCTCTTCCGGCTTCTTGAATACGCGTGCAATTCCGAAGTCAATCACTTTTACTTCACCCTTATCGGTGAGGAATATGTTGCCTGGTTTCAGATCGCAGTGAACAAAGCCGCGCTCATGCGCATAGGCCAATGCTCTGGCGATGCCATTGACGATGCGATAAGCCTCAGGATAAGGCAAGCCCTTGAAGTCTGGCGTGCGCAGTAACCTGCTCAATGGTTTGCCTGTCAGGTATTCCATCGTCAGGTACACCATCGAGCCGTCACGGTCAAAATCGTACACCGTCACGATATTCGGATGCGCGAGGGTCTGCGCTTTTCTGGCTTCGCGTTGCAAAGCAATCAATGATTTTGGATGACCGCGGAACTGTACGTTCAGCACCTTGATCGCAATATAGGGATTACGATCGGATGCTTCTTGCTTGCGCAAGTCGAGTGCCTTGTACACAGTACCCATGCCGCCGAAACCAATGCATTCTTCCAGAACGAACCTGCCGTTCAGCGTATCGCCGACGCCTTTCATCCGATCTACAGGTGCAGCAGGCGGCTCGTGCGGCGCTATATTTGTCGGTGCGTCGAGCGGTGGCGTCAATCGATCGCCGAGGTTGGTTTGCAATCTGGTTTCGTCGACGTTAGAAATTTTTTTCGAAGCAGCAACATACGCCAGCCGCCGTTGCACCTCAGCGTATATATCATCCGGCAGCGGCGTTCTGGTTTGCTCCGCTTTCAGCAATTCCAGCAAGCGTGAGGAGTTGGCTGGCTCAGAAGCCAATACGCGATCAATCTGCGCGAAAAATTCATTACGCGACAGGTCACCGCTTTGAAATGTATGAATCGCTTGCGCCAAATTAGCCATACGTTTTCATATTGAATCCTTTTAGCATCATCGGTCTTCTCAATTAATCTAGCGATCTAGCTTCAAAGTGAAGCCGACATTCAATATTGCATGAACTTCGTAATTTTTTGAGTCTACTGATCCACACAAATCAATAATTCTAACTTTACGGAGCGACTATTGATTTGTGAAATCTCGCATCGCATGTCGTATGCACAAATATGTGCAACAACTTTAATCGCAATAATGCGGTCAAGAATTTTTTCATGGAAATTTCCTTTTCCGCTCAACATTCCATATTGATTAAAGAATGAAATTTTATTGGCGCATCACACTACTTCCTCAACAGAACTGTATAGCCTGAGACACAAGCGGAATCTGTAAATTCTCAATACTTGGCTGATTATTAAAATATTTCGCAATGGCGTTTTATTCGAATAAATTGAAAACATCACATCAAATACGACGTATATCTGTCCTGTCTTCGTCGCGACGTCTTGTCCGAAAAAGTTTCGTAAGCCCTCCCGGTATTCGTCTTCTTCCTTATTTCGCACAAATCATGAGGGTATTTTTCCGGAACCTTTGTGACGATGTCACAAGTCTAATTACTGCTCTATTGCGAAAGAATGATTTTTTGAGCGGCTTCATTTTATGAATACGGACATGCCAATATGTAATGCGGACGATTCATTGAAATTGAGATAGCGCATTCAAAACTTATTTGAGGGGAAAATTCGATGGTCTTGTTAAAACCCTCGTATCTTTTGCTCGTTGCGTTATTGGCTATTACGTATACATTGTTCGGAAAGTATTCACTACTATTCGCAGTCCCTCCCGGAAACGCATGTGCAGTATGGCCCGCAGCCGGGCTGGCGGTCGCAAGCTGCTTCATATACGGCTATCGTGTCTGGCCCGGCATCCTGATTGGTGCCACTGTCGTCAATGCAACCACTGCAGTGTCGCCGAGTGTGGCGCTGATCATCGGGATAGGCAATACGCTGGAAGCACTGATTACTGCCTGGCTGATCAAGCGGCACGCAAAAATTGACGGCAAGTTTTGCTATAGCACAGACGTATTTAAATTTGTTCAGTATGCGCTGATCGGTGCACTGACGAGTTCCTTGATAGGACCAACTGCAATGCTTGCGGGCGGCGAACTTACTGCGGACGAATATTCGAGGAATTGGGTGACATGGTTCCTTGGGGATTGGACCGGTATAACAATAGCTGCGCCGGCTATCATTACTTGGCGAAGCAGTGCAAGACGGCACTGGACTCCGCTAAAGTCTATGGAAATGGCATCGTTTGCGTTACTGTTCGGCGCATGTGCTGTTTTCGTATTGACAGTGAACCATGCCCCACTATTTTATTTATTTCTGCCGCTCATTATCTGGCTGGCTTTCCGTTTTACACAAAGCGAGGTAACCAAGGCTATTTTTTTACTTGCGGTCACAACCGTGTGGGCTACGAAGACTGGTGGTGGACCGCTTGCCGGCCTTCCATTTAGTTCCGCACTGTTACTGTTGCAGGTGTTCGTCAGCGTGATCGGCATCACCGGCCTGGCGCTTGCTGTGACTGTCGACGAGCGTGCCCGAACTGAGCAAAGCTTGCGCAAGTTGCATGAGGAGTTGGAGTCGTGCGTGACCAGGCGCACCGAACAGCTCAAGGTGGCCATTGACAAGTTGCGACAAGATATTATCGTGCGCGAAAAGATGCAACAGGAATTGCAGATCAAGGAGAAACAACTAGAAGAAGCGCAACATCTGGCACATCTAGGAAGCTGGAATTGGGACATACTATCCGACCAGTTGACGATTTCCGCCGAGATGGCGCGTATTTACGGCGTACCGCCTAACGAAATATCTTTGCTCAATTACGATAAATACCTGGATTACATTCCTCCCGAAGAACGCTGGCTGGTCCACCAAGTGGTCGGAACCGGGCTCGCCACCAAGGAGTCATTCCGTTATGAACATGGGGTCATCCGCCCCGACGGTATCCGACGCGAACTACGCTGCCGCGGTGCGATAGAAGTCGATACAGTCGGCACGCCGATTCGGATGTATGGCACTGCTCACGATATCACCGAAGAGAAAGTGTTGGAAAAAAATCTGCTGGAGGCGGAAGAGCTTTACCGCAAGCTGGTCGAACTCTCCCCCGACGCGATCTATCTGCTGTATGACAATCGCTGCGCTTTCAGCAATAGCGCAGGCTTAACACTGGTCGGCGCAAAGAAAGCCGAACAAGTGTTGGAGCGCTCGTTCCTGGAATTTATTTCGCACAATTCCAAAGTACTGGTTGCAGATACTTTGCAGCAAGTGGAGCAAATCGAGAACGTGATCTCCTTCGAAGGAAAAATCGTGCAGCTTGACGGTGCCGCCATCGACGTCGAATTGTCGGGGATATCATGCAATATCAAAGACAAGCGCGGCATCTTGCTGGTGGCGCGCGATATCTCCGAGCGCAAAAAGGCAGCGCAGAAAATTCAACATCTCGCGCATTTCGATGCTCTCACCGATCTTGCCAATCGATTGTTGTTCAAGGAGCGCCTTCAACACGCCATCGCTCACTCCAATCGCACCCGCATGCCACTGTTCGTATTGTTCGTCGATCTCAACCGTTTCAAATACATTAACGATACATGCGGTCACAATGCAGGCGATCAGGTTCTGCGCGAATGCGCGCGGAGGCTGCGGGACTGCATGCGCGACAGCGATACCATTGCCCGATCCGGGGGCGACGAATTTTTGATATTGATCGAATCATATGCGGGTCTGCGCGATATCTCTGCAGTGGCGCAAAAAATATTGGCCGCCATGGAAAAACCGTTCCATGTGGACAGAAAGGAGTTCGAGATTGGCGCGAGCATCGGTATCAGCACTGGTCCGGACGACGGGACCGACGTCGAGACGTTGATCAAGCATGCCGATATTGCGATGTACCGGGCAAAAATGGAAAGGAAGAGCCATTTCTGTTTTTACTCGCCCTCGATGACACGGCAAAGCCTGGAGCGATACGCGATGGAGTCGACTTTGAGACATGCTCTCGAACGCGGTGAAATGGAGCTTTACTACCAGCCTAAAATTTGTTTGCGCACCGGCCGCATGAGCGGAGCAGAAGCACTCATCCGTTGGCATCATCCTGAATACGGCCTGCTGCTACCGAATCATTTTATTTACCTTGCCGAGGAAATCGGCGTGATTGCCGATATGGGCTTGTGGGCAATCCGGGAAGTCTGTACGCGTTGCCGTATGTGGCGCCAGCATGGGCTGCCTGAAATCAGGATTGCAATCAATCTGGCTTATCCCCAGTTTTCCAACGAGCGTCTGTTTGGCAACATCAAGCAACTTCTTGACGAAGCCGATCTGCCGCCCAGCGTCCTGGAGTTGGAAATAACCGAGACCATGGTGATGGAAAATGCCGAAAAACTGATGCACTCCCTGCAGCAGCTCAAGCAATACGGCGTGCACTTGTCGATCGATGATTTCGGCACCGGTTATTCGTCGCTGGCATACCTGAAACGGCTGCCGGTCGATAGCGTCAAGGTGGACCGTTCGTTCATCAAGGATCTGCCTGCAGATGCCGAAGATGCGGCGATTACGCGTGCGGTTCTGGCCTTGGTGCACAGCTTAAAAAAATTGGTTGTGGCTGAAGGTGTGGAAACCAAAGAACAGCTAACGTTTTTAATCGAGAACGGATGCGATGAGGGACAAGGATTTTATTTTAGCAATGCACTGCAGGAAACGGAGTTTCGACAATTTCTCGCTGAGGAAAAACAGTTCGTGCTTTAAGCAGGAACTGGTAGCAAAAAATGTGTTGGTCTCATACGAACAGCATGCTACACATCTGTTGGATAGCGCCCACCACGCATGCTCTGCATTCCATCCAAAAAGCCTTGCACAATCGGCATATCAAGAATGTAAATCACCGTGTTTTCAAAGACTTGCATGCGCTCTCTTCGCCTGTGCGCCGACCTGGCACGCTCTCTGCAATATGTCTATCGAGCGCAACCAAAAATGCTCACCATCCAACCTCAACTTATTGACTTACTTTTTAACTTAACTTTAGGAGATTTACATGCACTCTACTTTGACCATTAAAGACCTGGCCCTCGACAAAGCACTCGATGGCAAAACGATGTCGGCTGTGCGCGGCGGCAATGGCAATCAAGCCAATGCAACGGGCCAATCGAATGTCGCAGCCTTGTTTGCACCGGTGAATGTGGGCAACGGTTCGTTGATCGGCGGTCCCACCAATTTCCAGGTGGATTCCAACCCGACGCAAACATTGACCAATGACAGCACCAGCAGCAACTTCAAGAGCTTCGACATTGGCGGCATATTGCCAGTGATGCCGCTCTGATTTTTTAAACCGATTAGTTCACATTATTTATTTATTTTATTTATCTTTAGGAGAATTGAAATGACATCTGCTTTAACCATCAAAGATCTGGCGCTGGACAAACAACTCGACGGCAAAACCATGTCGGCTGTGCGCGGCGGTAACAGCGATCAAGCCAATGCAACCCAGCAAGGAAACTTTGCACAAATGAAAGCGCCAGTGAGCGTCGGTAATTACTCGGGCATTTACGGTCCTGCAAACTTCCAGGTCGACTCCAACCCAACGCAAACACTGTCGAACTACAGCACCAGCTCGAACGACAAGGGCTTGGGCTTGTATGAAGTCTATGCTATCTAATAGTAGCGATGTGCCTGGTGGAGGCGTAATAGCCTCCACCGAATTGTTACCGAACTACACTGATTTTTATAAACGAAACTCGACCACTGCTTAAATAGTTTTAGACGAACCAACCTTCGGAGAAGCAACATGGCTGCAATCACAATCAAGGATCTTCACACAAGCCGCGCAATGGACTTGAAAGCGATGGCATCGATCAGAGGCGCTGGCGGAGCACCTTGGGTCTATGGATGGGCGAGACCATATATTGAAAGAGCAGAAAGCTTCGGCTCCGGTTCTCCGATCAATCTATTCCAAACGAATAATTTTTATATCGCAGATCAGATGAATAATCAGATCTCGGTAATCGATGTGAAAAATTCAGCGGCCAATGCAAACATCAATGTGAATGCAACGCAAAACGCGGCGAATAATTTGAGGCTGGCATGATGCAGGCGAGATATTCTACCGAAGCGTATCCGGCATTAATAATCGTTTTGTAGTCGGCATGCAATCGAGGCGACGTTGCTCCAAAGATTGTTTTCATTCATCCACTCTATTGATCTTAACATTGGCAAAAAACAAATAAAAGATTAATATCGAATTAAACCTTCGTTGAAGTTTTGGGTCTCTCTGTTCAGGAAAGTCGGCAGAGAGAATCTCATTATTCATGATTAAATTTATCAAGCTTGGTTTCCGATCGTAGCGAACCCGCTTAAATGCGATTCAATGGACTGTAATGGAACCAGCCTCTATTTTCAAAGCGTTTAGTACCAACCTAGACAAGCTTTCCAAATTTCAAGTAATAGCCATCGTTTCATCCAGTATCTTTATTATTGGTCTCTGCGACTATGCCGTAAACGAAACCTATCCTCTTCTGGTTTTCTATCTGATTCCGATTGGGATAGCCACTTGGCGTCTTGGAAAAGGAGCAGGATTCCTTGCCTGCCTGATTTCAATTTTTCCGTCGGTACTGGATCTGCGCCAAGAAGAGTTCTGGCTTAAGAATCCAGGATCAGCCATTTGGAATGGCACAATATTTTTAGGACTTTTTGTTTTGGTTGTCGTGCTACTAGACTCACTAAAACGCGTGCTTCAGTTTAAATATGAGGCAATGCGACTGACCGAAATCGATCGCGAACGCGCATTATTTATTTCTCAGCATGATGCTCTCACGGGGCTGCCAAATCGCAATACTTTTCATTCGAAATTAAAAGGCTTTATTGAATCAGCCAGATTGCATAATGAATC
>DATBRC010000041.1:0-96568 GCA_036560485.1 Burkholderiaceae bacterium | reverse complement strand
CGCGAAAACGACGGGTTTATGCATTTTGCGTAAGTCCTACTATAGATGCATTGATGAAATGCGATGTAAAGCGAATCAGGCCAAGATTCTGATGAATCCAAATACCGATGGATTGCGTATCACGATATATGCACGGGTTTGCAGCCCAGAGTATATTTCATGGCACACTACACAACTCATTGAGCAAAGGTACGACGATGACGATTTCCTATCCTGCAGTCTATCGCAAACGTCTTGGCCTGTTCCGCAATCCGGCAATTCGTGCCGAGATCGCTGCACTTGATGCCGAGCGAGATTGTCAGCGCATTGTGCATTTGCTGGCCTGTTATGAGTTTCCATTCGACACCACGCGTTCTTTGGAATTAGCCTTGTTCCATACCTATGGCAGCGTCACCGTGTCGCGCTTGCTGGACAAGACCGGCGAGTTCCGCAAATTTGGGCAGAAGCGCTATGACGATACGCGTGTATTGATTGCGCATTTTCTGGAAGACGGTTACGACGGCGGATTCGGCAAGCCTGCGATTGAACGGATGAATGCTGTGCATGGTCATTTTCAAATCCCGAATGATGATTTTCTATTCGTTCTGTCGACCTTCATTTCTTATCCAATCGACTGGCTGGGACAGAATGGTTATCGGCCGCTTACGGCGCACGAGCAACGTGCCTGGTTCGTCTTTTTCCGCAACATTGGCATGCGCATGGGGATCAAGAACATCCCCGAAACCTGGCCAGCATTCCAGCAATGGGTCGATGACTATGAAGCCAAAAATCTGGTGTATGCCGACAGCAATCGCCGTGTCGCCAATGCTACCGTTGCGATATTTGAGGGCTGGTTTCCCTGGCCGCTCAAGGGTTTGGTAGGGCCGGCGGTGTGCGCGTTAATCAGTGACAAGCTATGCAATGCATTCGGTTATCAAAAGCCGCCCGCATGGTTTTCCGGCATGATTCACGCTACGCTTTGGGTACGCAAACACATCAAGGCATTCATCAATATCGAGCATCATCCTAAGCTTGTTGCCAATACGCGCAACCGTACGTATCCCGGCAACAGCTACACCATCGAAGAAATTTCTCCCAGTTATCTAAAAGACAGAAAGTAAGTTTTTCTGGGTATTTTTGAGGCATTCTCATTAATTGGCTTGCAATTTCGCACGCATGTGCTAAATTGACGATATGAATACGTTGGCTACCAAAAGCGAACTTACCTTTGCCGCAATCGTGGATGAGGCATTGGAGATGGCGTTCACTGATGGAATTGGAAAATTGTCACTTGGCGAAGTGGCGAAGCGCCTTGAGCTGAGCAAAAGCGGGGTATTCTCACGCGTGGGCTCGCTGGAAGCGCTTCAGCAGGAAGTGCTGGATGAGTTTGACCGGCGTTTTACCGCTGAAGTGTTTCAGCCCGCCATGGCATTGCCGCGCGGACTGCCGCGGTTGAATTCCATGCTTGAAAACTGGATCAGGCGTACCTGCAATACCAAGTCGCGCAGTGCTTGTCTGTATATAGCGGGCTCGTTTGAATTCGACGATGTGGCAAGTCCGTTACGTGATCGGCTCAGACAAGGTGTGATGCGGTTTCGTGCAGCCTTGCGCCGCACAGTCATGCAGGCAATTGATGAGGGGCATCTACGCGCCGATACAGATCCCGAGCAGCTGGTATTCGAAATTTACAGTTTTATCGTCGGATCCATGCACGACACCCGTTTTTTGCATGAAGCAAAAACTGAAGAGCGCATGCGAAACGCGTATGCGCGTTTGATTTCTACTTATCGCAGCTTTCACTATCACGCATGAATGATACGTCAGTAGTGAAAATTTTTAATTTAAATTCGCACATATGTGCGAAAAAGGAATGAATCATGTTTACTCTTTTGTTGATAGCCGGCGCAGTTGTTTGTGCAGCACTTTATCGTTTCGTCGCTTCTTTACTGCGGCAAATACCCAAGGGCAATCGTGATTTCAATGCATTTTTGCCGGAGAGCGTAATGGATAGCGTTACTTCAGCAGTCACCGGCGCATCTCATCGCACTAAGCATCTCGATCAATAAATGTTTGAAATAGCAATGCATCGCACTTTACTCATCATCTTTTAATACGGAGAATAAAATGAATGATCCTGTCGTTATCGTCGGTGTCGCACGGACTCCATTAGGTGCCTTTCAAGGTGATTTTTCTGCACTGTCAGCCAATGAGCTTGGCGCTGTCGCCATACGTGCCGCAGTCGAACGTGCCGGAATCGATCCTGCAAAAGTGCAAGATGTCATCATGGGAAATTGTTTGATGGCAGGGCAGGGTCAGGCACCGGCTCGGCAGGCAGCGATACGTGCAGGCATTCCACCTTCTGCCGGCGCCGTGACGCTATCCAAAGTGTGTGGAGCAGGAATGCAGGCAACCATGTATGCACATGACTCGATCATCGCCGGCACCAACGAAATTGTTGTCGCCGGCGGCATGGAATCCATGACCAATGCACCGTATCTGTTGACCAAGGCACGTGGTGGCTATCGCGCCGGTCATGACACGATGTACGATCACATGATGCTCGATGGTCTGGAAGATGCGTATGAAAAAGGTCGTGCAATGGGCACATTCGGCGAGCAATGCGCTGCGAAATACGGGTTCACCCGCGAGCAACAGGATGCATTTGCCATCGCATCGGTTGAGCGTGCACAAGCCGCCACCAAAGATGGTTCTTTTGGATGGGAAATCGCGCCGGTAACGGTCGTGACAAAGAGTGGTGACCTGATCATCGACAAGGATGAGCGGCCGTTCAAATTAAAACCGGAAAAAATTCCAACGCTGAAGGCAGCATTTCAAAAGGATGGCACGATTACCGCCGCGTCATCATCCGGCAACAGCGATGGTGCAGCTGCACTCGTGTTGATGCGTGAATCGATGGCAAAGAAATTGGGCTGCAAGCCGATTGCACGCATACTCGGCCATGCACGCCACTCGCAAGAACCGGAATGGTTTACGACAGCGCCCGTTGGTGCAATCGAGAAGCTGTATAGCAAAGTCGGATGGAGTACAGCCGAAGTGGATCTGTTCGAGATCAACGAAGCATTTGCGGCCGTGCCAATGGCTGCGATGAAAGAGCACAATATTCCACATGCCAAGGTCAATATACACGGCGGTGCTTGTGCGCTCGGTCATCCGATCGGCGCATCGGGTGCGCGCATCATTGTCAGCTTGCTGGGCGGATTGAAAGCAACTGGCGGCAAGCGAGGTGTTGCATCGCTGTGCATTGGCGGTGGTGAAGCGACGGCAATTGCAGTCGAGCTGATTTAATTCGCCATATCAGTCCTGCCTGTTTTACATTGAGGTAATCAGGCAGGACTGGCCTAAGCATTCTCTCTTTTTATTGATAGAAGAAGTTGGATACCAGAACGCATTTATTGAATCCGAACGAGCTTGAGCAGTATTTGCATGATCACATTCCACTATCCAAGGCCATGCAAGTCTCGGTCTTGAGTGTGCAGCTCGATGGCATCATTCTCGGCGCTCCACTGTCACCGAACATCAATCATCAGGCTACGGTATTTGGCGGAAGCGCCTCTGCTGTTGCGATCCTGGCGGCTTGGTCGCTTGTGCATACGCGTCTCAAGGCTTCAGGTATTTCCAGCGATCTTGTCATTCAGCGCAACACGATGCACTACGAACTGCCGATCACAGGCACGTTCACTGTACGATCGTTTATCCAAACTGCCGGCGCATGGGAATCGTTTACACGCATGCTGAAGCGCAAAGGTCGAGCGAGAATCACTGTCTCATGCGTTCTTGAACTCGCAGGCCAAC
Organism: Burkholderiaceae bacterium; assembly: GCA_036560485.1. GTDB lineage: Bacteria > Pseudomonadota > Gammaproteobacteria > Burkholderiales > Burkholderiaceae_D > DATBRC01. Next base: position 92,776 of record DATBRC010000041.1, on the reverse strand, counting down.
CTGTCGGACACTTCGATGGGGAATTTGTAGCGCTGGGTGCAGATGGCGCATAATTCTTCTGTCAATATCAAACTAAAATTTTACTTATCAGGGAAAAATAAACATGTCTCAACAATTGCAAGTGGAAGGGATCGATGTTTTCATTGAAGGTCAGGGCAGCGAAACAATCGTCATGATCCATGGCTGGCCGGATACGTATCGCCTGTGGGACGAGCAGGTCGATTTTTTTAAAACAAAATACCGTTGCGTTCGCTTTACGCTTCCGGGTTTTGATATCGACAAGCCATGCCAGGCATTTTCACTTCAGCAAACCATACAAATATTCAAAAGCATCATAGAGAAAGTCAGTCCCGATCAGAAAGTAATCCTGATATTGCACGACTGGGGATGTATATTTGGCTACCAGTTTTATATGCAAAATCAATCGATGGTATCCAGAATAATTGGCATTGATGTCGGCGAGGTACGGTCTTTTCAAAAGGACTTGCCATCAAAAGCTAAAGTCATGGTAGTTACGTATCAGATCTGGCTTGCACTGGCATGGCGAATTGGAGGGCGATTGGGCGATAAAATGACTAGGGCAATGGCACGCGTACTTCAGTGCAAATCCGATCCCCAATACATTAGTGTCTGCATGAATTATCCGTATTACATCACATGGTTTGGTGCGTTTGGTTCCTATAAGGGAACAGTCGAATTTGTTCCTTCTTGCCCCATGCTGTTTGTGTACGGCACAAAAAAGCCATTCATGTTTCATTCGGCGAAATGGGCCGAGCAATTAAGCAGCCAGCAAGGAAACCAGGTGTTGGGTTTTGATACCTCGCACTGGGTCATGACAGGTAAGCCGGAGAAATTCAATCAAGCCGTCGAGGCATGGTTATCTCAAGCCGAATCGCAATAAACGTTGCCAAAACGCGATCGAAAAAAACATGTCGATTTTGGCAATACACATCAAAAATAAGTTGAATTACTACGTCTGATAAATTATTCAGGTATCCTCCTATCCTCGCATCCATTGATGCGCCCAGTCGTAACCGATCAAACCGTTTGACCAATTCATGAATCACAAATTAACGCCATCGACAGCATTGCTGCTGACTATTCCTCCTGTGTTATGGGCTGGCAATGCCATCGTCGGCCGTATGGTGCATGCAGATGTGCCTCCGCTGATGTTGAATCTTTTACGATGGGCGATTGCATTCGTGATTTTATTGCCGATGGCAACGTCGATTTTTCGCAAAGAGAGTGGTTTATGGACACACTGGCGACGTCTTACCTTGTTGGGATTGCTAGGTATCGGTCTTTATAATTCGTTTCAGTATTTGGCGTTGCAAAGTTCGACACCGATCAACGTGACATTGGTTGCGGCCAGCATGCCGGTGTGGATGCTGGCGATCGGCTGGATGTTTTTTGGCACAAAGATTTCGCGCAAGCAGGTAGTTGGTGCTGTGATGTCGATTGCAGGTGTACTGTTGGTTCTCTGCCGCGGCGATTGGGATCGTTTAGCGGCGTTGCATTTGGTGCCCGGCGATATTTACATGATCCTTGCGGCTATCGCGTGGTCGTTCTACAGCTGGCTGTTGGCATTTCCAACTGAGCAGAATGGCATACGCCGGAATTGGGCCACCTTTCTATTGGCGCAAGTAGTTTATGGTGTTGTTTGGTCCGGCGCATTTACAACAGGGGAATGGTTGATTACCGGTGCGCAGATTGCCTGGAGTTGGCCCGTCGTTGCTGCGTTGTTGTATGTCGCAATCGGCCCGGCCGTGATTGCCTATCGCTGCTGGGGTGCTGGTGTGGAGAGGGTCGGGCCAAACATTGCTGCGTTCTTCAGCAATCTTACGCCGTTGTTCGCGGCATTGATGTCGTCGGCATTTCTGGGTGAATGGCCCCATCTTTATCATGTGATCGCATTCGTGCTGATTGTTGGCGGTATTGTCCTTTCTTCGCGACGCTGATGGATAAAAAAATCATTCCTGCTTGTGGTGTTGATTTCGGCACCTCCAATTCCACGGTGGGTTGGAGCAGGGCGGGCCAATCCGCATTATTGAAATTGGAAGACGGCAAACTGACTTTGCCATCGGTCGTTTTTTTTAATGCAGACGAAGACGAAATCAAATACGGACGTGCTGCGCTGGCTGATTATCTGGAAGGATATGAAGGCCGTCTGATGCGCTCGTTGAAGAGCTTGTTGGGCACCAGTCTGATTGATGGTCAAACAGAAGTAATGGGGCGTGCATTGCCGTATCGGGAATTGCTGACGCAATTCATAGGCGAGCTTAAACATCGCGCGGAACAATCAGCCGGACGCGAATTTGAACAAGCCGTTTTCGGGCGTCCCGTACATTTTATTGATGACGATACCGATGCCGACATGCTGGCAGAAGACACGCTGGAAGATATTGCGTACGCAGTCGGCTACAAGGAAGTCGCATTTCAGTATGAGCCGATTGCAGCTGCATTCGATTATGAATCGCAAATCGATCACGAAGAATTGGTGCTGGTGGTCGACGTTGGCGGCGGTACATCCGACTTTACTCTGGTGCGTCTGTCTCCGGAACACGCAAAAAAATTGGATCGCCGTGCAGACATTCTGGCGACCGGCGGCGTGCATATCGGCGGAACCGATTTCGATAAATATCTCAGCCTGTCCAGTGTGATGCCATTGTTGGGTTTGGGCAGCCGCTTGAAAAATAATATCGAAGTGCCGTCCAGTTATTACTTCAATCTGGCGACCTGGCATACGATCAATTTTGCCTACGGACAGAAAGCCGAGTGTCAATTACAGGATATTGTCCGCGATGCGATGGAGCGCGACAAGCTCGACCGATTGCAGAATTTGATTAAAGATCGGTCCGGCCATTGGCTTGCACTACGGGTAGAAGAGGGCAAGATTGCATTGTCCGATTCTCAGGAAACGCAACTGAATCTTGATCGGCTGGTTCCTGCCGAGAATTTGACCTTGCATCGTTCCGCATTCGATGACGCCGTATCGCATTTGGTTACATCGATTGAAAAAACAGTGACGGATTTGCTGCGCGATGCGAACATCGTTGCAGGGAAAGTGGAGACCATATTCTTTACAGGTGGTTCGAGCGGCGTGCCGTTATTGCGTGAACGGATCTCTGCATTGCTGCCTGAAGCGCGTCGCGTCGAAGGTGATCTGTTTGGCAGTATCGGCGTGGGTTTGGCTCTGGATGCGGCAAGGAAATTCGGCTGACATTTCTTTATGCAGCTGGTTTGCCGGATATGAGGGGAAATTGATGTCATCACCATCAGTTTCCCCTCACATAAATCAAGAACGCAAATAAGCTTCCAGCTGCTCCATCGTACCACCCCAGCCCTGGTTCATGCTGATATGGCCGGCATTGAACGTTGCACGTTCTTCCTCTGTCGCGGTCGGCAGTGTCTCCCAGCGTATCGTCAACAGGGTTCCGTCAGGATGCTCGTCAAACGTAATGGTCGACAGCAGTTCAAGCGGCCAGGTCGGGCTCATCGGATGGCGTGTGATGCCGCCTGCCTCGTCTGAAAACGAATTCATGAAAACCAGTTTTTCAGGCGCGACGATTTCACGAAAAACGAACTTGCCCCACATGCTGCTGCCATCCGGTGCAGCCATGCCGTAGAGATAGGTGCCGCCAAGCCGCAGATCCATGCTCGCTTTCAAAACCTTGAAACCTTTCGGACCCCACCAGTGCATCATGCGATCCGGTTCAGTGAATGCCTTGAACACCAGATCGCGCGGCGCCTTGAATACGCGCGCAAGGACAAAGGGACGATCCTTGCCGGTAGTGGTGCGCGACACTTGTGTGCTGAAACGCTCCAATGTCTGATTACCGCCTTCGATCGCATTAAATACTTTGACGACTTTCTCGCGCTCTTCTGCAGTCGGGAAAATCTGATGAATCGTGACTTGCGTCTTGTCACCCAATGCCTCGAAAAGCCACGTCGCAGTAAAGCTCACGCCGGGGCCGCCTTCCTTGCCGCCGCCATGCTTGTAGACAATGCGCTCAGGTTTTACCACTTCAGTGAAAGTGCTTTTGTTCGGATAATTGGTGCCGTCCGGCCCATGCATCACATGCTTCCACACGCCACCCGGTCTGACGTCCATCTCTTCAATCGTCGTAGTGAAGCCGATCGGTCCCCACCATTTCACGACTTTTTCCGGATCGGTCCATGCATCCCACACCAGCTCGCGCGGAGCGTCGAAGGTGCGTGTGATGATGATCTCGCGGTCGGCTGTTGTACTACTTGCCGCTTTGCTTTTTGGTGCGTCCATGTTTTTTTTCCTTTCTTTGTAGTTCCTGCAAATAGTCATCCAAACGGTCGAGGCTTTGTTCCCAGAACGAGCGATAGTGTTCCACCCAATCGGCCACATCCTTGAGCGGACTGGCTTTCAATTGGCAAGGCCGCCATTGCGCTTCGCGGCCACGCGTGATCAGTCCGGCGCGCTCCAGCACTTTCAGGTGCTTGGTGACGGCGGGCAGGCTCATCTCGAATGGCTCCGCAAGTTCCGTGACGGATGTCTCGCCGTGGACAAGACGCGCAAGAATTGCACGCCGCGTCGGGTCGGCTAGTGCGGCAAACGTAGCACTGAGGTGATCGGCAGACATTTTTGGCAACTCGTATTATTTAACCAGTTGGTAAAATAAGACGCGCGCCGATTTTTGTCAAGGATTTTTATTTAATGAAGTAGTAGGCTTGCGGTAAGGAAAAAAGCCAGGTGTTACAAAAAGAGCGAGAAGACATACAGCAGCAAACCTACCAGGCCACCGACCAGCGTGCCATTGATGCGGATGTATTGCAGATCCTTGCCGATATAAATCTCGAATTTGCGCGCCAGCGTGTCACCGTCCCATCGTTGGATAACACGCTCAACCAAACCAGCGATGAAGCCGCGCCGCTGGACAACGGTTTCAATGGCAAAGCTTTGTATCCAGTTGTTCAACTTGTCGCGCACGGCTGTGTTCTGTTCCAGTGCATGGCTGAAGGCGCGGATGATTTGATCCAGCCTGGCGATGGCAACCGAATCTTCCGAATCGGCATCGGCCAACAACCGATCCTTGACATCGTTCCACACGCGAGTCGTATACTCGCGGAACAACGGATGGTTCAGCGTTGCATGTACGACTGAAGCAATTTTCTCTTCATATTGAGGATCGTTGCGTAAATTCTCGATCAGGTTCTCGACTGCTTGCTGAAAACGGTCACGCCATTCGCTATTTTCGTCCTGCATTTCGCTCAGCACCATCTGGACTTCCGATACCAGCTTTTGGACAAACATCTCGTCCACCGCTTTGGGAATCCATATCGGACTCCTGTCGTGAACGCGCTGCCTGATATACGGACGATTGCGTTCCAACGCAGTCGCCACCATTTCAACCAGATGGTCGAACAGTTCCTGGTGCATTTGATCGGCAACCAGCACCGACAACATCTCAGCCAGAAACGGCGCGAATCGCACATTGGCCAATCCTTCTTTCAAGCGCTGTTGCATGAAGTCACTGACATCGTTATCTTCTGTCATGCGCAATACAGCTGGTATCCCGCTGACGATTTGTTTGGTAAGGGCGCGACTGTTTTCAGGACGGTCAAGCCATGTCACGGCAGAACCGGAAAAATCAATTTGCCGGAATTCCTCCGTCATGACTTCACGCGTCATGAAATTGTTTTCCAGGAAATTGGCAATCCCTTCGCCGATCCGGTCTTTGTTTCTTTGGATGATTGCAGTGTGAGGGATGGGCAAGCCGAATGGTTGTTTGAAAAGGGCGGTGACGGCAAACCAGTCGGCCAGTGCGCCGATCATCGCTGCTTCGGTGAATGCTCGGATGAAGGCTAAATAGGGGTAACGCGGTTCAAGAAATTTTGTAATGACAAAGATGATTGTCATTAGTACCAGCAGGCCGGTTGCGATTCGGCGTATTCGGATTAGTTGTACTTGCTGTGCTTGCTCGTCCATTTATGGCCTATCGATGTATATCGTTATCCTCTATTGAAAAATAGTACATCTTGTGGCGCAGTATGTTGATCATATACAAACAGTAGTAGCGTCAATAAGCGAAGTCCTGCATCTTATGGCCTTGCGGTCGTTACCAAAGCGGGGTCACAGTCGCTTCTTTAATGACAGGGAGCGGTCCTCCTCTTCCGGAGCCATCGCGGTTAAGAAAATGGATCATAGAAATAAAAGGTTTAGTTTGGGGATCAAAGGTCATCGTGATGCGACCCGCTCTTCCAGGAGGGCCGTCCCAACCGTCCTGCCCGCTCCTTCCATCACGGCCATCGAAGCCATTTGGAGTTCCGATGCCGCCAGCGCCTCCTCGTCCGCCGCGGCCGCCTTTTCCTCCAGAGCCGCCTCTCCCACCTTCGGCTTTGATGGTTAGCGATCCGCCCTGTGGATCAACAAGGAAACGTTCGATTCGGCCATCACCCAGAACGCTCACCTGAAGCATTGGTCGCGAGCCTGGCCTCAAGGACGTCTGAACGTATACCGAAGGTGCATCTTGACCCGGCTCGCCGTTCTGACCATCCGAGCCATCGCTTCCATCAGATCCATCGCTGCCCGGAGATGGATCCTTCGAATCGGTGGACCCAGGGCTTCCGTTGGTGCCGTTTAGTCCATCAAGGCCATCGGCACCAGGCGTACCGTCACGGCCCGAGAAGTTCGAGATAAAGTTGGCATCGTAACGGAGGAGGATATCTAGTTCTGCGCGCACGTCAGGGTGGCTAGGCACCGTGACGGTCAGATGTGGAACTTTGCCTTCGCTCACGCGAGGGTCAGCAGGTAATGTCACTATGCCTTTTGAATCAACAGTTACGATGCTTGCATTGACAAGCAGATCTTCCCATAAGACTTTTCCATCACCTGTACCTTCTGTAAGAAGGACCTTGCCATCCGGCTGTGTGACTGTCACCACAAGAGGTGTCTTTTGTCCTGGATACATTGCAGCCCCTTCGGGAATATCCGCTTGCAAAAAAGTGATAGGGGTCTTATCCAAACGTACTCTGAATCCAGTCCAGACCATGATTGTTGTGCAACTGCATTGCATTAGCAGAAGCATCATTGCAAGGGTAAGTCGAAGGCTAAGATTGATTTTCATACCAGGCCGTTTCTAATATGGTTTATATATTTGTCGCCTTTTCATAAAATCAGATCGACGTTATGTAATTACCATTTTAGAGTTGGGAAATATTTTCAAATGTTTTGTAACATTTTCTAACAGTACTTACTATTCTGTCAGTAATGGTTATTTTTATTGGCTGCTACTGATTAGAAATGACAATTATTAACTTCATGCCGCCTCCGCAAACTCCACCAACAACTGCACTCGTGTCACCCCATTGTATTCATTCGCATCCAGCCGATAAGCAACCTTGGCACGCGCAGGTAAAGAATCAACATGCCCAAACCAGATAGCGTCATAACGCTGTCCATTTTTTTCAAGGAACAGTTTCAGGTGTCTTTCCTTCAGCACACGCTGGCTCACTACCTTGAATTCATCGCAAAACAGCGGCGGCGCAAATCCTTGCCCCCAAACTTGTTCGCCCAGCAGTTCGATAAATTGCGTGGTGAAGTACGCATCTTCCAACGGTCCGTCAGTTTCCACTACACGCTCAAGCTGTGCTTGCGTTAGCCAATCACGACCGACTGCTTCAAACGCTTTGGTGAATGCGTCGAAGTCTTCAGCACGGATCGATAATCCTGCTGCCATCGCATGCCCGCCAAATTTATCAATGAGCGTTGGTGCATGTTTCGATATCAAATCCAATGCATCACGCATATGAAAGCCCGGGATCGAGCGGCCGGAGCCTTTGATCATCTTGCCGTCGCTGGACGGTGCGAAGGTAATGGTGGGGCGATAGAACTTGTCTTTCAAACGCGATGCGACGATGCCGATTACGCCTTGATGCCAGCTGTCGTCGAACACGCAGATGGTGGCGCTGTCTTTCGGATCGAACTCATCCAGTTTCAACAGCGCAGTGTCCTGCATCTCGGCTTCGATCTCGCGGCGCTTGATATTGATCTCGTTCAGTTGCTGCGCGATCGCCCATGTGCGGCCTTCATCGTCGGTGATCAGGCATTCGATGCCGAGCGACATGTCTTCCAGACGTCCTGCAGCATTGAGTCGCGGGCCGAGTGCAAAGCCGAGATCAAATGGTGTGGCACTGCGTGTCTCGCGACCCGCGACGCGGAACAGCGCGGCTATCCCGGCATGCACGCGGCCGGCACGCATGCGCTTCAATCCTTGCGCAACCAGGATGCGGTTGTTGGCGTCGAGCTTGACCACGTCAGCCACGGTACCGAGTGCGACCAGGTCGAGCAATGCATCGAGCTTGGGTTGGGTCTGCGCATCGAACAGGCCGCGCTTGCGCAGTTCGGCACGCAAGGCCAGCAGTACGTAAAACATGACGCCGACGCCTGCCAGATTCTTGCTGGGGAAGCCGCACATTGGTTGGTTCGGGTTGACGATCACGCGCGCGGCCGGCAGCGTATCGGCAGGCAAGTGGTGATCTGTGACGACGACTTCGATGCCGCGCCGATTTGCTTCAGCAACGCCATCGATGCTGGCGATGCCGTTGTCGACAGTGATGATGATGTCGGGCGATTTTTCTTTTGCAGTCAGTGCGACGATTTCCGGTGTCAGGCCGTAACCATATTCAAACCGGTTCGGCACGATGTAGTCGACGTTCGCACCCATCATGCGCAAGCCGCGCATCGCAACAGCGCAGGCAGTGGCGCCGTCGCAGTCGTAGTCGGCGACGATCACGAGTTTCTTTTTTGCGGCGATGGCGTCAGCCAGGAAAACTGCTGCAGCGTCGATGTGCAACAAACCTGTCGGTGCAATCAGTGCAGTCAATTCGCTTGCCAGTTCTTTGATATCGAACAAGCCGCGAGCAGCATACAGACGCGCCAGTACAGGATGCACGCCTTTTTGGCGCAGCATTTCGGATTCGCGGAAAGGATAGGGGCGCGTGGCGATGCGGGTCATGGGATGTTGTACTGGTTTTTATAAATGAATCATGACTGGGCGTGTTGATACATTCGACCCCCACCCTAACCCTCCCCCTGCCCGGAGGAGGGAACTTAGCTCCTTCCCCCATGCAGGGGGAAGGTTGGGATGGGGGTAGTGTGAGTCAATCATTGGCTAAATTTTCAATGCGATTGTGACAGCAATCTTGCCAGAGAAGGTTTCACCCAGAATTTTCGCAGGAAATTTCTGGTGACGTTGATTTCAATGAGTTTGGTGTTGTGCGTCAGGATGAACGATACGCCGGAAATTTTTCCATCGCGTAGCGCTGCGAGTATCGGCGCAAACCAGTTGTCTTCCAGCACATGCATTTGTTCCAGCCAGTATGACCAGTCTTGCGCCAATCCGGGGCCGATTAGCATATCGAGCATCACCAGCCCGCATTCAGGCACAGTGTTGATCACCTCAGCGACAGTGCAATGTTGTACCTGATTGGCTGCGAGTTGGCCGTATGCTCTTTGCGGGCCGGATAAATTAAATGTGTGCGTGTAAGGCGTTGGCGTATGGGATTGACTTGAGGAGACACTGCCCCATAGCCACACCGAATTGATCGGTTCCGCGCGACGGGATTCGCGTTGTTCATTGATGACGTGCGTATGCCAATGCATCTGCACTTCGTTTTGCAGTTTGCGCCAGGCTCGGTCGTGCGTGTCGTGTGGATCTTTCGGCATCCAGATGTCGATGTTGTGACCGCATGCGGCATCCGGCGTGGCGGTCAGTAAATCTGCCCAGTCATCGGCACGCACAAACCAGGTATTGGCATCGCCGTACAGCAAGGATTTATCGGCTTCTTCAAACAGCGGTTTGGCAGTGTCGAATAAAGCGCGTGATTCTTGTTCAGGTAGATCCAGTCGTCGTAGATCGGTCAGCACCAGATGATCGCGTGCAATGTGGATATGCACCGGCTGCAGCATGAACCAATGGCCGGCATCGGCGGTCAGCCCGAAAGCTTGCATCGCTGCCTTAGCCAGGCTCGGACTATTATTGTCGGTTTGCAGATTGTCTAGTCCGAATTGGCGCGCCAGCCAGATTTCATGCGGTAACGCACGGGAAAATGCATCAAAATCCTGTAGCTTTGATTGTTTGCCGCGGGTCAGCAAGGTTTCCAGAGCAGGGATTTTTAATGCGCGAAGCAGGTCGGGCGCCATTTCTGCAGGCGGCAGGCTGAAGGGTAACAGGATATCGAGATGACTCATGCCGTCATTCTATGGCAAACTGCGTGCTGCATTCAGGGCTTGTGAATATATAAATTAGAAGTGGCGCGAAATCGGGCACGAACGTCATTCCCGCGAAGGCGGGAATCCATAAGGCGGTTGATTCATTTACGTTCCTATGGATTCCCGCCTTCACGGGAATGACGGGTGGTATTTTTAGCGTAGCTTCTACACAAGCATACCCAGGAGAATTCTATTGAGCATGATAAAAAATTTGCCGTTTGAGTGGCTGGTTGGCCTGCGCTACACCCGCGCCGGAAAGCGCAGCGCCCGAAATAGTTTCATTTCGTTCATTTCACTAATCTCGATGGCCGGTATCGCGTTGGGCGTCGCCGCATTGATTGTGGTGTTGTCGGTCATGAATGGATTTCAAAAAGATGTGCGCGATCGCATGTTGTCGGTGTTGCCGCATATTGAAGTATTTGATGCGTCGGGATCGATGCGCGACTGGCAAGCGACTGCGAAGGAAACGCTGAAGGATCCGGAAGTGAAGGGTGCTGCACCTTATGTCGCCGCACAAGCGATGATCACGCGCGACGATACGGTGCGCGGTGTCGCGATCCGTGGTGTGTTGCCGGAAGAAGAGCCGAAAGTATCCGATGTGGCATCGCAGATCAAGCAAGGCAATTTCAACGATTTGAAGGCGGGTGAATTCAATATCGTGCTCGGCGGCGAATTGGCGCGCACCCTGAATGCAGGGATCGGCGACAAGGTCACTTTGATTGCACCGCAAGGACAGGTCACGCCGGCCGGTGTGATCCCGCGTCTGAAACAGTTCAAGGTGGTGGGCATCTTTGAGGCAGGGCATTATGAATATGATTCCACGCTGGCTTTCATTCATATCGATGATGCGATGAAGATGTTCAAAATGGATGCGCCGTCCGGCTTGCGCTTGCGCGTTGCCGACATGCAGCGCGCGCCCGAGGTTGCGATGGATTTGTCGCAGATGTTGACAGGCGATTTGCTGATCCGCGATTGGTCCAAGCAGAATCGCACTTGGTTCGCTGCTGTCAAAACCGAAAAGCGCATGATGTTCCTGATCCTGACGCTGATCGTTGCCGTCGCTGCATTTAATCTGGTATCGACCTTGGTAATGACGGTGACCGATAAGCAGGCAGACATTGCGATCTTGCGCACGCTGGGTGCATCGCCACGATCGATCATGAAAATTTTCATGATTCAAGGCGGCCTGGTTGGATTGATCGGTACCGCGATTGGCGTTTCGCTCGGCGTGTTGGTCGCGCTGAATATCGATGTAATTGTGCCCTTCATTGAACATTTGCTCGGCGTGCAATTTCTACCCAAGGAAGTGTATTTGATTAACGTGATGCCATCCGAGTTGCGCTGGCCGGATGTGTGGACAATTGGCGTGGTTGCCATCGTGTTGGCATTCCTGGCAACGTTGTACCCCAGTTGGTGGGCGGCCCGCGTCAAACCTGCGGAGGCCCTGCGTTATGAGTGATTCTGCTATGAGTGAAATCGTATTGTCATGCCGCGGCCTTGGTAAGACTTTTACGCAAGGCAAATATTCGGTCAAAGTTCTTGAAGACATCAATCTTGATGTGATTAAAGGCGAGCGTGTTGCGATTGTCGGCGCGTCCGGCTCAGGCAAATCTACACTGTTGCATTTGCTAGGCGGATTGGATACACCGACTACAGGCAATGTGACATTGTTGCAAAAGGATTTTGCCAGCTTGAACGAGAATAAGCGCGGGGATTTGCGCAATGCATCGCTTGGATTCGTGTACCAATTTCATCATTTGTTACCGGAGTTTTCCGCTCTCGACAATGTTGCGATGCCGTTGATGATTCGACGCATGCCACGCGAACAGGCGCACGTTGCGGCCAGCACGATCCTGACGCGTGTTGGCCTCGCCAACCGCGTCACGCACGTGCCTGGCGAATTGTCCGGCGGCGAGCGTCAACGCGTTGCATTGGCGCGTGCACTTGTGACGCAACCGGCTTGCGTGCTGGCGGATGAGCCGACCGGCAATCTTGATCGTTCTACAGCGCACAAGACATTCGATTTGATGCTGGAATTGTCGCGTACGCTTGGCACCGCATTTGTGATCGTCACGCATGATATTGAACTGGCGCGGCATTGCGATCGTATTTTGCGGTTGTCGGAGAATGGGTTGCAGCCTTATGTGGATTAATGTGATGGGGCGGTAAAAATTCCCCTCGTCATTCCCGCGCAGGCGGGAACCCATAAGCCATTTGGTAAAACACTTGCACTATGGATTCCCGCCTGCGCGGGAACGACGGCTTCTTGAAAATGCGGATGAATGAATGTGGATCGATACGCACTGCCATCTTGATGCAAGCGAATTTTCTGGTGAGGAAAATGCGATTGCCGAACGCGCAGCGCAGCAAGGTGTGTCGTGCATTGTCATTCCGGCAGTCGAGCGTGCGAATTTTAAAAAGGTTGCAGCGCTCGCCCAGCAACAATCCAATTGCACTTATGCACTCGGCATTCATCCGATGTACGTGTCGCAGGCAGAAGAGAGCGATCTTGCGGCATTGCGTGAATCGATTGCAAGCGCACTGAATGATCCTCGCTTTGTCGCGATCGGTGAAATCGGCCTGGATTTTTTTGTGCCGGGATTGAACGAAAGCCCGTTGCGCGAGAAGCAGGAACATTTTTACAGCGAACAATTAAAGATGGCGCGCGACTTCGACTTGCCGGTTTTGCTGCATGTGCGCCGCTCGCAAGATACCCTGCTCAAGTATTTGCGCCGCACTTCCGTGCGCGGCGGTATTGCTCATGCATTCAATGGCAGCTTTCAGCAGGCGCACGCCTTTATCGAATTAAACTTCAAACTGGGATTTGGCGGCGCGATGACATTTACTCGCGCGCTGCAGATCCGGCGTTTGGCGACTGAGCTTCCGCAAGATGCACTGGTATTGGAAACCGATGCACCCGATATTTCGCCGATGTGGTTGCATCCAGCTCGTAACAGTCCGGAGGAATTGCCGCGCATAGGCGAAGTATTGGCTGGATTGCGTGGAATTTCCATTGAAGCATTGGCGCAGATTACATCGAATAATGCGCGTGCCGCGTTGCCGCGTTTGCATCAGCAATTTCCACACGTTTATTGAGCGTTTTAAAATGAATCATAATCAGAACACTCAATCCCTCACCCCAGCCCTCTCCCAGAGGGAGAGGGTGAGAGCAGTCGTAATTCGCCTTATCGAATTACGAGAATACCAATAGTGCGCAGCGCGATCATTGGTTTTGTCATTGGTATCTGCTTGCTGCAAATGCGAGCGGCGTTATTATCCTCCCCATTGCTTTGGTTGCTGATGGCAATCGCAGTGCCATTGGGATTGCTGCTGCGGTTTGTGCCAATCCTGTCGCGATATTCCTTCGTTAAATTTTCATCGATTGCACTTTGCGGTGCGCTTGTCGGCTTCGTGTGGGCGACATTATTTGCGCAGCATTATCTTGCGCAAGAATTGCCGAAGGATTGGGAAGGTCGAGAGGTAACCGTAGTCGGCACCATCGATAGCTTGCCTTATCGTTTCGACCAAGGCGTGCGATTCAATTTTGCCGTCAAGCGCGTGTTGCCTATTAATGGTGAGATGCCGGTCATTCCTCCAAAAATTTCATTGGCATGGTATTCCGCTTTTCGCGGAGAAGAAACGCAAACGGTCGGTGATGTTCAACCCGGAGAGCGTTGGCAATTGACGGTACGTTTGCAGCGCCCGCATGGCAACGCCAATCCGTGGGGCTTCGATTATGAAGTCTGGCTTCTGGAGCAGAATCTGCGTGCGACCGGTTATGTACGCTCCGATGAAAAATCCGTATTCAAAAATCAGCGTGAAGATCAGTTTGTTGCCAGTTTCGGCAATGTGGTGGAACGTTCTCGTGGCTGGTTGCGTGATCGCATTCTGGCGGCGTTGCCGGATAAAAAATATGCTGGCGTAATTGTTGCGCTGGTGGTGGGCGATCAGCGCGCGGTGGATCAATCCGATTGGAAGATATTCAATCGCACTGGTATCGGCCATCTGATATCAATTTCAGGTTTGCATATCACAATGGTCGCCGGGCTGTTTGCCAGTGCCGTATTTTGGTTATGGCGCCGCTCATTTTTTACGCGTGCGAATTTGCCTCTATTGTTGCCTGCACAAAAAGCAGCGGCATTGGCCGGTGCAGGCATGGCGTTGCTGTACGTATTGCTCGCCGGGTTTGGTGTGCCGGCACAGCGCACGTTGTATATGCTGACAGTCGTTGCTGCTGCATTGTGGTTCGATCGGCTCACCAGCGTATCGTATGTACTTTGCGTTGCACTCGGCGTCGTAGTCTTGCTCGATCCGTGGGCAGTATTGTGGCCGGGCTTTTGGCTTTCGTTTGGCGCGGTGGCGATGATCCTGTATGCATCAGTCGGCAGAACGCAATTGCATGCCGGCGATGCCGCAACGCGTAAAGGACGTTGGTTGATGGCGTTCAAATCAGCAGCGCATACCCAGTATGTAGTGACGCTGGGATTGGTGCCGATGACGATGCTGCTGTTCGGTCAAATTTCTCTAGTCAGTCCGATAGCCAATGCGATTGCCATTCCGCTGGTCAGTTTTATCGTGACGCCGTTGGCATTGGTTGGCAGTGTGATGCCGGCACCTTTATCGACATGGTTGCTGGTCATTGCACACAAAGTGGTGGAATGGCTGGCGATTGGTTTGGGATGGTTGAGCGAATTGCCCGCAGCAGTATGGACTGCGCCGATGCCTGCTTGGTGGATATTTGTCTTCGCGTTTCTCGGCACTGTATGGTTGCTTGCGCCGCGCGGTTGGCCGTCACGCTGGATCGGCATCGCAGGCTGGTTTCCGCTTTTATTGAACGTGCCGATGCATCCGAAAGAAAACACGTTCTGGGTCACGGCTTTCGATGTGGGCCAAGGGATGGCTTTATTGATCGAGACGCCACGGCATCGTTTGTTGTATGACACGGGTCCGTATTATTCGCCGGCATCCGATGCTGGCAGCCGCGTCATCCTGCCTTATCTAAAAGCACGCGGCATCGACAAGTTGGATGCTGTGATCGTCACGCATAGCGATAACGATCATTCGGGTGGTGCGTTATCGATTTTTGATGGCATCAATGTTGGGTGGACTTCAACATCGTTGCCATTGGATAGCGCAATTGTCCGAGCGGTGCCCGATCATCGACGCTGCCAGGCTGGGCAAAGCTGGACGTGGGATGGTGTGCAGTTCGAGATGTTGCATCCAACCCCTGCCAGTTATGACAGCACGAAATGGAAACCGAATGCGCGCGGCTGTACGTTGAAAGTCACGCTTGGCGCGCAGTCGATGCTGCTTGCTGCCGATATCGAAGCGGTGCAGGAAGATGAATTGGTCAACAGCATCCCCGATAAATTGCGTGCGACTGTATTGCTGGCACCGCATCATGGCAGCGGCACGTCTTCGACGGAACCATTTTTACTGGCCGTTAAACCGAAACTCGCCGTGTTTCAGGTCGGCTATCGTAATCGCTATCATCATCCCAAGCCTGAGGTGTATGAGCGTTATGGGTTGATGGGTATCAAGCGGCTGCGTAGTGACGATGCAGGTGCGATCACATTACAATTTGACTCAAGCATGACATTCACAGAATATCGCACTGAACATGCCCGTTATTGGTATGGGCTATGAATAATTGAATTGAGAGACTATGCACTACACAAAATTGAAATTGATAACCGGATGTTTGCTTCTTGCCGTATCGGCACAATCCAGCGCTGAAGGCATGTTGCGATACCTGGATGATTTCAATGCAGCGAAATCGGAAGGCAAAAGCACAACCTTGCTCGGCATTGACAACGACAGTCTGATGTTTAATCGAAAAGACAGGTTTTATACCGGTGGCATGCGTATCACGCAGCAATATACGCAACGCGATGACAGCCAGACCAGGACGTACGGCTGGCGGATCGGACAAGATATGTATACGCCGTCAGACATCAAATTGCCGCCGCAATCGATTGGACAGTACGATCATCCTTATGCCGGCTGGTTATATGACGGCTTTTTTAAAGAAGTGCATCGCGTTGATGGCACCTCTTCCAAAATCGGGTTGGATGTAGGATGCATGGGGCCATGCTCAGGTGCTGAAAAGGTGCAGAAGAATTTTCACAGGTTATTGAACCAGCCTTTGCCGCAGGGCTGGAGTACGCAAATGAAAAGTGAAGTGGGTGCAATCATTTATGGCGATATCGCACCGGTTAGCTGGAAGCCTTCTTCATGGGCGGATGTCACGCCGGATCTTCACGGCCGCTTCGGCAATATCTTTACCGATGTGGGTGGTGGCGTAACCTTGCGTGCAGGTGACCTGCCGTCTTTGCCGGATCAAGCCACATTACATGGGTTCATGCGGCTTGATGCGTCAGCGATTGGTTATAACGCGATGTTGCAAGGTGGCTATTTTTCACGCAACAATCCGCGCACTGTAGACCCGAAACGCTGGGTCGGGGAGGCCGAACTTGGTCTGGCATGGAACCATGCGCCATATGGCGTCAGCGCCTCGGTCATCCGGCGTAGCAAGGAAATTCGCGGACTAGCGAACTCGATCGGCGCCCAGAATTTTGTGCGTTTGATATTTTCTTACACGCCATGACAACGTTTTTGATCAGAACAAAAAAGTGTTCGTCCACGAAAAGCACGAAAAACACGAAATAAACCAATAGCTTATACCCGTTGATTTCCCAGATCTTTTTCGTGCCTTTCGTGTTTTTCGTGGACAAATACTGTTTTCAGGAGATAAACCAAATCCATAAAAACGCAGGAAGCCGGGTAAATTCAGGTTGGTTTAAGGTATAATTTCAATTTCCCGCACGTGCCGTTCGGCACCATCTGCAATGACCAAATTCGTATTCGTCACTGGCGGCGTTGTGTCTTCCCTTGGTAAAGGGATTGCCGCCGCCTCCCTCGCTGCGATCCTCGAATCGCGCGGCCTCAAAGTCACCATGCTTAAACTTGATCCGTACATCAACGTGGATCCGGGCACGATGAGTCCATTCCAGCACGGTGAAGTATTCGTCACCGATGATGGCGCAGAGACTGATCTTGACCTCGGCCACTACGAGCGTTTCATTACGGCCAAGATGAGGAAGGTGAATAACTTCACCACCGGCCAGATTTATGAATCGGTGATCCGCAAAGAGCGGCGCGGTGAATATCTGGGCAAGACAGTCCAGGTGATTCCGCATATCACCAATGAAATTCAGGAATATATCTATCGTGGCGCAGAAGGTTTTGACGTGGCAATCGTTGAAATTGGCGGCACGGTGGGCGATATCGAATCACTGCCATTTCTCGAAGCAGTTCGTCAATTGGGCTTGCGCGCAGGCCGTAATGCTGCTGCATACATCCATCTGACATTGGTGCCGTACATTGCTTCCGCCGGCGAGCTGAAAACCAAGCCGACTCAACATAGCGTGCAAAAATTGCGTGAAATCGGCATTTCGCCTGACGCGTTATTGTGCCGCGCTGATCGTCGCATCCCGGATGATGAGCGTGCGAAGATTTCGCTGTTTTCCAATGTGATGGAAGATGCTGTCATTTCCGTATGGGATGCAGACACTATCTACAAAATTCCGCAAATGCTGCACGATCAGGGACTGGACGCAATCGTCTGCGAAAAATTGGGCATCTCGCCAAAACCGGCCGACCTGACGATGTGGAACAAGCTGGTCTATGCATTGGAAAACCCGAAGCTGGAAGTCACGATCGGCATGGTCGGCAAATATGTCGATCTGACGGAATCGTACAAGTCACTCACAGAAGCATTGCGTCACGCCGGTATCCATACCGAGAGCCGCGTCAATATTGAATATCTCGACTCGGAAGAAATCGAAGCGAAAGGTACGGCGGTATTGCAAAAATACGATGCGATCCTGGTGCCCGGCGGTTTCGGCAAGCGTGGTGTGGAAGGCAAAATCGCAGCAGCGCGTTATGCACGTGAAAACAAGATTCCTTACCTTGGCATCTGTCTCGGCATGCAAGTCGCACTGCTCGAGTACGCACGTAACAAGGCTGGCTTGACCAAAGCCAATTCAACCGAGTTCGATAATGAAACCGAACAACCCGTCGTGGCGCTGATCAATGAATGGCAAAACCATGACGGCAAGGTTGAAAAACGCGATGCCAATTCCGATCTGGGCGGCACCATGCGTCTGGGCGCGCAGACTTGCGCTGTGAAGCCGGGAACATTAGCTGCAGAAATTTACGGCAATGTCGTGACTGAACGCCATCGTCATCGTTACGAAGCGAACAACCATTACTTGACGCGTGTGGAAGAAGCAGGTCTTGTGGTGTCAGCTCGTACGCCAACCGAAGATTTGTGCGAAATCATGGAATTGCCGCGTACCGGCGACAATGCACATCCTTGGTACGTCGGTGTGCAATATCACCCGGAGTTCAAATCGACACCACGTGAAGGTCATCCATTGTTTATCTCTTTCATCAAGGCTGCGATTGCACATAAGCAGTCAATCTCGTCTGCTTCGCCTGTTTCAGCAGTAGCACAAAAGAAGGTGGCGGCATGAAGCTGTGCGGTTTTGATGTAGGGCTGGATCAACCATTTTTCCTGATCGCCGGACCATGCGTGATTGAATCGCGCCAGATGGCGATGGATACCGCGGGTCGCTTGAAAGAAATCACGACTGAGCTCGGCATTCCATTCATTTATAAATCTTCCTTTGATAAGGCCAATCGTTCTTCCGGCACATCGTTCCGCGGTCTCGGCATGGAAAAGGGTTTGGAGATTTTGGGCGATGTGAAAAAAGAGATCGGTGTTTTTGTGCTGACCGATATTCATGAAATCGACGAGATCAAACCGGTAGCAGCAGTGGTCGATGTATTGCAAACGCCTGCCTTTTTATGCCGCCAAACCGATTTCATTTCCGCTTGTGCACAATCCGGCAAACCGGTGAATATCAAGAAGGGCCAATTCCTCGCACCGCACGACATGAAAAACGTGATCGACAAAGCACGTGCCGCAGCGAAAGAAGCGGGACTGCCGCAAGATAATTTCATGGCATGCGAACGTGGCGCTTCATTCGGATACAACAATCTGGTATCCGACATGCGTTCTCTTGCGATCATGCGCGAGACCGGTTGCCCGGTTGTGTTCGACGCAACGCATTCTGTGCAATTGCCCGGCGGACAGGGTACATCTTCCGGTGGGCAACGTGAATTCGTTCCTGTGTTGGCACGTGCAGCCGTTGCAGTCGGCATTTCCGGTTTGTTCATGGAAACGCATCCCAATCCGGCTGAAGCAAAATCCGATGGGCCGAATGCAGTGCCATTGAGCCGCATCAAGGAATTACTGTCGACATTGGTGCAACTTGATCGTGTCGTGAAAAAAACGGGTTTCCTGGAGACCGATTTTTCGTAAATTTAATTTTTCCTGTGCCGTTCCAGCGAAGGCTGGAACCCAGTGACGTTGCGATGCAAGCTCGTGTTGCTGAATAAATTTAAAGGCTGCACAAAGCAGACGCTGGATTCCAGCTTAAATCACGCTGGAATGACTGGTAGTCGGAGAACAGTTTTACTATTGTTTGTTGAGGAGATTTGAATGAGTGCAATTGTTGACATCATTGGTCGTGAAGTAATCGATTCACGCGGTAATCCAACTGTCGAATGTGATGTGTTGCTGGAATCCGGCGTCATGGGCCGTGCAGCGGTACCATCCGGCGCATCGACCGGTTCACGTGAAGCGATTGAATTGCGCGATGGCGACAAGAGCCGTTATTTCGGCAAAGGCGTATTGAAAGCCTGCGAGAACATCAATACCGAAATCTCCGAAGCCATCATGGGTCTGGATGCCAATGAACAAGCTTTCCTCGATCGC
Organism: Burkholderiaceae bacterium; assembly: GCA_036560485.1. Classification (GTDB taxonomy): domain Bacteria; phylum Pseudomonadota; class Gammaproteobacteria; order Burkholderiales; family Burkholderiaceae_D; genus DATBRC01. The sequence continues at coordinate 72,689 of DATBRC010000041.1, read as the reverse complement.
ACGTTGATCGATCTTGACGGCACAGAAAACAAGGCACGTCTTGGCGCCAACGCAACGCTTGCCGTATCGATGGCAGTCGCCAAGGCAGCAGCCGAAGAATCCGGCTTGCCGCTGTATCGTTACTTCGGCGGCTCCGCAGCGATGCAAATGCCGGTACCGATGATGAACGTCATCAACGGTGGTGCGCACGCCGACAATAACCTGGATATTCAGGAATTCATGATCATCCCGGTTGGCGCACCAAGCTTCCGCGAAGCGATTCGTTACGGTGCTGAAGTGTTCCATACACTGAAAAAAATCCTGCATGAAAACAAATTGACCACAGCGGTCGGTGATGAGGGAGGCTTTGCACCATCAGTAGCCAATCACGAAGCAGCGATCAAATTGATCATCCAGGCAATCGAGCAAGCCGGTTATGAGCCAGGTACGCAAATCGCATTGGGTCTGGATTGCGCAGCCAGCGAATTCTACAAAGACGGCAAGTACAAACTGGATGGCGAAGGCTTGACCTTGTCTTCGTCCGACTTCACCAACCTGCTGGCAACCTGGTGCGACAAGTATCCGATCATCTCGATCGAAGACGGCATGGCAGAAAACGATTGGGATGGCTGGGCGACATTGACCAAGGCCTTAGGCAAAAAGATTCAATTAGTCGGCGACGATCTGTTCGTCACCAACACCAAGATCCTGCGTGAAGGCATCCAGAAAAATATCGCGAATTCGATCCTGATCAAGATTAATCAGATCGGCACCTTGACCGAAACGTTTGCTGCGATTGAAATGGCCAAGCGTGCAGGTTACACCGCCGTGATCTCGCATCGTTCCGGCGAGACTGAAGATTCGACGATTGCCGACATCGCGGTCGGTACCAATGCATTGCAAATCAAAACCGGCTCGATGTCACGTTCCGATCGCATGGCGAAGTACAACCAGTTGCTTCGCATTGAAGAAGATCTGGGCGATATCGCCAGCTATCCAGGGCGTAATGCGTTCTATAATTTGAAGTAAGTTAGCACTTTAGGTGGCAGTAAATCTATATGTTCCCTCTCTTTCAAGGGGAGGGCCAGGGTGGGGATGGGTTAATTTCAGTGTCATCAACCCATCCCCATCCCAACCTTCCGCTTGAAGGGGAAGGAGCATCCGATAAGCTTCGCACAAACTCAACATGAGATGACAATGCACACATGCGATTGATCACACTCTCCCTGGTAGTTTTGTTGTTGTTGATCCAGCATCCGCTATGGCTGGGCAAGGGAGGGTGGTTGCGTGCATGGGATCTCGACAAACAAGTCGCAGCCGCGCAAAAGAAAAACGAAGAATTAAAAGCGCGCAATGACAAACTCAACTCTGAAGTCCAGGATTTGAAAGAAGGTACCGGCGCTGTCGAAGAGCGTGCTCGCTACGAGCTGGGCATGATCAAAGAAAACGAGATTTTTATTCAAGTGCTGGAACCGAATGGCAAGCCGGTTGCATTGAAAAACACTTCCGAAAGCTCGGCCAAGCCGGACAACAAGCAGTGATCGATAAGATGGGTTTTATACGGCTCTACAGGATTTTATACGGTTCTACCGGATTGCTTGATCATCTACCATTTAAGTTCTGTTTGCTGATGCAGACGTGCATTCTCCAATTTTTTGAAGCCGCTGGTTTCACCTTCCAAGTCTTGTCTCGCGAGCGCGGTTGCATCTACGCCAAGGGTGCGCAGCTGCCTTAGACACTTGTCGACTTCCCTGAGGCGATTTTGAATTGCAGCCTTTTCGCATATCAGACGTTTTGCCTGAATGTACTCAGGCGTCTCACGGATATGGTTATCGTTGGTGTTATCTGATGTTTGATACACGATGGCTCTGGCAGTTGTGATCATTATTCAACATTCATATGTGACTTCAAAGCTGTTTATGTTGACATATTACCAATAGTAACCAGGTATTTACAACCAATTGTTAATTTTCGTTGTGAGTAAGTTACATCTTGATGCTGATGGGAAATAGTTTTGGAGGGGCTGCTCTGTAGGTGATTTCCATACCAGGTATCGAAAGTATATTGATGACTTCCGATAAATTTTGCGAAAAAACTTGGGGAGGCAAATCGAAGAGAGCTGATCTCACAGTAGGATACTGCATGGTATATGAGTGACGCATCTTGTCCATTGCGGACATACGACTTCTCAAGAAGCGAACATTCAACGTCCATATAACCGGAGCAATTTTGCGTCTGCGCTGAGTGATACGTTAGGCATTTATCTCTTTATGTGGCTGATTTATTGTTTTCGAAATGCAGGATAAATACTGTAACTGCAAAATAGCTCTCCGCAGCTAGACATCTCTGTTCCTAGCATGATTACTGTCCCTCTATTCCAAGGATCTTTAGTAAGTCGGCAAAGCAATATGTATCCAGCCGGAGCTGACTCCATACGAAGGTCGATGCATGACTCTATATCGGCATCCGAGTTTAATAATGGCCGTAAATTTTGTGCCACCCAAGCGTTATAAGATTCTGGCTTCACTTCTCTATGTTCTTTTGCATACTTCAACGCAGTCTTCGCGAATTTCAGCTCTTGTATTGGAGCTGCGTGCAACTGCTGTTCGCTACCTTCACGAAATCCAACTGTGCATTTGGTTGATGCGCCACATTTGATCCTAAAGGTTGTATTCGGCGTTTTGCCACCAACACGATCGGGTACCAAGTCTTCAAATGTACCTAGAAAGTATTGTGGAACTTCAAATGAAGCGGTATCGCTAGTACTTGTTTGTCCAAATCCGATGGCTGGCATCAGCACGGAGGCCGTGATGATGAAAATACGAACATTTTTTAATTTATTTAAATTCACTTTCTATCCCTTTGAAGCATTCGTTTACAAAGCATACAAGAGCTTCTACTCAGCTAATTTTTAAATTGGCAGGCGAATGCGTCGAAATCGAATTGCCAGGTAAGTACAACTCTCATCTGGTCACTATTGAATAATTAATGGAATGTCGTATTTGTGCCGGCTTCACCCTTCATTTGATCTTTGAGCTGGAGTTTTATTGCCGAATATGCCAAGGATCGGTTGACGGTGAGCTATATCTAAATATTGCGTAATATCCTGGGAATGAAAATAACCATCCAATGATGGCTGAAATAACATGTCCATTTTGTGCCATGCCGTCAGACAAATCTACTTTGCCAAGAAATTCGTATGCTATGGAAAAACTCAAATCAACGACGACGAAATAAAGCCAAAATTTAGGGAGCAATATTTTTCTATTAAAGGCATAACCGAATAGTCCTACAGTTCCGATTAAGGAAATAGGTACTGCCAGATAGTCTAGCCACCCAACAGTTTTGCTTAATAAAATTGCGACGAGGCCAATTGCACTTATTGCGGTTATAAGGAAAAAATAAATCTTCCACCAAATGAATCTTTTTGTTTCAGTGGCGCTATCTGTGAGATCGGCGACGGGTGCTTTATATGGATTTGGCTGCATTTTTTATCCTATTGATTATTTTTTAACACCAGTTGTTCACAATTATTAATACACAAACGTCGAATATGGAAAAGATCACCAGCGTCAGGTTTGTGCCGGTTCCAGGCATTCAAGCACAGACAAGCGCCGGTGACGCAGTGTTTTGTCATCAATGCTTAATCGGATTCGCCTTCTGCAACGCATCCACCGGCAATTCAACAGCAAACAATTGCGCACAATCGACCTTGTCGAAATCATAGTGCTGCCCGCAGAATTCGCAATCGATAGCGAGGCTGTCCATTTCGGCCAGCGCAGAATCAATCTCGGCTTGCCCAAGCATCTTCAACATATTGCCCACTTTTTCACGCGTGCATCCGCAATGAAAATGCGGATGTTTGGGATCGAAGATCCTGATCGTTTCTTCCCAAAACAGGCGACGCATCACGGTGCTGATGTCCGTGCTTAATAATTCTTCTTTTCCCAATGTGGATGCCAGCGCGACGCTGCGGTTCCATGCTTCCAGTTCATCATCAAGCGGCACATCGATGCCGCCTTCATTCGGCAATTTCTGCAACAGCAAACCGCGCGCAACGTTGTCATCGGCAGCGAGCCATAGCTTGGTATCCAACTGTTCGGATCTCAACATGTAATTTTCAATCACACTGGCGGCGGAGTCGCCATCGAGTGGAACGATGCCTTGATACGGCTGTTGTCCCGGTAATTTATCCTTGGGGTCAAGCGTGATGACGAAGCGGCCTTGCCCATTCACATTGACCAATTGCGGCAACGTTGCATCATCATCGATGATCGCATCAGGTGCCAGTTTGGCGGTGGCGCGAAGTTGCAAGCCGGAGTCGCATTCGACCACCAGCAGACGCACTGGGCCATCACCGTGAATTTGCATGATGAGTGCGCCGTTGAATTTTAAATTGGCGGAGAGCAGCGCTGCTGCAGAAAGCATTTCGCCGAGCAGGATTTTGACGGCCTTGGGATAATCTTTGCGTGTCTGTATTTGCAGCCATGTTTCGGACAGCTCCACCAGCTCACCGCGTACGGCAGTGTTTTCAAACATGAATTTTTGTAACGTGTCGGCCACTTGTTTTATCCAATTCGTTTCAGGTTCGTTTTGTAAAACTGGCCGCGTTTAACGTAGTTGCCGGTATTGCTTTTTATCCGCGCGATATCTTCTTCGCTCAATGTACGCACTGCTTTGGCTGGTGTGCCAATGATGAGCGAATTGTCGGGAAACTCTTTTCCTTCTGTGACCAAAGCACCGGCACCGACCAGACAATTTTTGCCGATTTTTGCACCATTCAAAATCACCGCCTGAATGCCGATCAATGAACCTTCACCAATCGTGCAGCCATGCAGCATCGCTTGATGTCCAACCGTCACATTTTTGCCGATGGTGAGCGGATAACCCGGGTCGGTGTGCATCACGCATCCTTCCTGCGCATTGCTGTTTTCGCCGACAGTAATCAGTTCATTATCGCCGCGAATTGTCACATCGAACCAGATGCTGGCATTGGCTTCGATCTTCGCCTTGCCGATGATGCTGGCAGAGTCGGCAATGTATGCCGATGCATCGATTTCGGGCGCATGTTCGCCTAATTGGTAGATGGCCATGGTTTTCCGTAAAATGAGATGGTTTGAAGCAAACTGCTTCGTCAACCGCCATTTTACAGCCGTCCGCATGATTGCACCGCTTGACTTGAATTCTTTGTCCGTTCCTCTGCCGCATGAATTGCGCCATGCGGCATTGCATTGGCTGGTGGAATCGGATGTGCGTTTGAAGATTGATGGCGTGATGGCATTGGCACAGGCATGGCCACAAGGCGACATGATATTGGCGACAGATGCTGCTATCTTGCCAATGCAACAAGCTATTCCGGGTCGTCCTTCGTTGCCTGTTCTTGTTTCGCCACAAACAGTCAAACATCGCTCCATGAATACGCTCGAAGGCCGTGCGGCGTTGATTCACGCATTGGCACATATTGAATTCAATGCCATCAATCTTGCGCTGGATGCGCTCTGGCGTTTTCCTGACATGCCGCGCGAATATTATGTCGATTGGTTACAGGTTGCAGGCGAAGAGGCGCTGCACTTTTCACTGCTTGCTGCACATTTGCAAACGCTGGGTTTCAGCTACGGCGACTTTACCGCACATAATGGCCTGTGGGAGATGGCGGAGAAAACACAAGACGATATTCTCGCGCGTATCGCACTGGTGCCGCGTACATTGGAGGCGCGCGGCCTCGATGTGTCGCCGCAGATGCGAGCTAAATTGGCGCAAGCAGGGGATATTGCTGCGGCTGAAATTCTCGACGTGATTTTGCGCGATGAGATCGGCCATGTGAAGATCGGCAATCACTGGTATGGTTGGGTATGCGAAGCACGTGGGTTGGATCCGATCGCAACTTATAAAATGCTGGCTGCGCAATACAAGGCACCGCAATTGCGTGGCCCGTTCAATCGTGATGCGCGCTTGCAAGCCGGTTTTACTGAATTGGAACTGGACGCGTTGGCGCCTTGAATAATAAATTGAAAATTTCATGCCTACATTTTTAGATAACTTCCCTGTACGACATCCTTTTTTAACAGCACTCGCGCTATCGCTTGGTGCCGCGATCGCACTTGGCATATCGCGCTTTTCATATGGCTTGTTGTTGCCGCCGATGCGTGCCGATCTCGGCTGGTCATACTTATTGGCGGGCGTCATGAATGCCGGGAACGCATTGGGATATTTTCTCGGCGCGTTGATCACGCCGTCATTGATGTTGCGCTTTCGTGCGCAGACGTTGCTGATTGGCGGTTCAATTTTGACTGGCATATTCATGCTGATTTCGGGTATGGTGATTGCAGCTGATATGCTGCTGCTTCAACGTATTTTTGCCGGCATGTCGAGTGCATTTGTTTTTATTGCAGGCGGCGTATTGGTGTCGCGTTTAGGCGCATTGCATCCATCGCGCGCGGGTTTTTTGATTGGCCTGTATTACGGCGGAACAGGATTCGGCATTACGCTTTCTGCGTTGCTGGTCCCAATGACATTGATGGCGGCTTCAGCACATGGGATTGCACATGCCTGGCAATGGCCTTGGCTGGTGATGGGTGTCATTTGTTTGCTGGCGACGATGGCGATGGCACCACCAGTTAAGCGCATTGAGGAAGCGCCGTCGCATGCCGGTGTCAAGAGCAAGTTTCGTGTGCGCCATTTCAGTTTTGGATTGGCGGGCTATTTCATGTTCGGTGTTGGTTACATCGGTTATATGACATTTGTAGTCGCACTCTTGAAAGAGCAGGGAATGCGCGCACCGGCCATCACGGCGTTTTACGCTTTGCTGGGACTGGCGGTGGTTGCTTCATCGCGTATCTGGGCCGGTATGCTGGATCATTTCAAGGGAGGACAATCGCTTTCGATATTGAACGCGTTGGTTGGCGTGGCGACGCTTCTGCCTGCATTGACGACAGCGGTTCTTGCCGTCTTTGTTTCCGGCGTTTTGTTTGGCGCAGTATTTTTGTCAGTAGTGGCTTCTACTACAGCGCTTGTTCGTCATAACGCAGCGCCTGAGGCATGGTCTGCAGGGATCAGTGCTTTCACGACTGTATTTGCGTTGGGCCAGATTGTTGGCCCGACGATTGTCGGATGGATTGCCGATGGTGCCGGCGGTTTGGAGCGTGGATTGATATTTTCGGCATTGGCTCTTTTTGTCGGAAGTATTTTGGCGTGGCAACAAAAACCGCTGAATCGATTTGATGATATACAAGGAACTATGTGATTGGAAATTTAGTCGAGTAAAGCAACAGTTATCATTAGTCATAAGAAAAAATACAAAAAAATTCAACCGAACGATTTACCAGGATTGATATGGCCGCAAAAACAGTGACATTGGCATTGCAAGGTGGCGGTTCGCATGGCGCATTCACTTGGGGTGTGCTGGATCGCTTATTGGAAGATGGGCGGATTGATATTGAAGGCATCAGCGGCGCAAGTGCAGGGGCGATGAATGCTGCCGTGCTTGCACATGGCTTGATCGTTGGCGGCAGAGATGGCGCCCGGCAAGCATTGAGTGATTTTTGGGAAAGCGCAGCGACCAAGGTTCCATTCCAATTCATGCAGGATGACCCTGCAGAAAATATTAGCGCGCATTCACACCCGCCGCCTGGCGTAAAAACGGCAATTTCATTATTGCGTATTTTTTCACCGTACCAATTTAACCCGTTTGATATCAATCCATTACGCGATCTACTTGAAAACAAAGTTGATTTTGCACGGTTACGTTCGCATTCACGCGTCAAACTTTTTATCGCAACGACACAAGTCAGTAGCGGAATGTTGAAAATTTTCCGCAACAAGCAGTTGACATTGGACGTCTTGCTTGCGTCTGCTTGTTTGCCGGCGATTCACCGTGCGATTGAAATCGATGGGGAGGCTTATTGGGATGGAGGATTTACAGCGAATCCACCGATTTTTCCGTTGGTGCATCAATGCTCGGCACGCGACATTGTTGTCGTGCTGCTGCACGCCAATCCGCGTCCGGGTATCCCGACAACGCCAAGTGAAATCTCGGAACGGCTGACGGAAATCGGATTCAGTTCAACGCTATTTACCGAACTGCAGGGAATTGCATTAGCGAAAAGAGAGGCGGAACACGCCTGGTTTTCAATTGGCCGACTGGAACGCAGATTGCACAATTTGAATATCCATTTGGTCGATGCCAAGGAATTCATGAGTCAGTTAAGCGGCCTCAGCAAGCTGAATACGCAAGCGCCTTTTTTGCATGCGCTGCGCGACAAGGGACGAGAGCATGCGGAGATCTGGCTATCCAGGAATTTCGATAATCTCGGTGTGCGTTCTTCATTCAGTCTTGCCAAATATTTGCGTTGATACGCAAAAGTGTGCTGTGCGGAATCGGCATTGCACAGTAGTGCGATGAGAATTTATGCAGGCTTGCCGGCGTGAGATCGCTCTTCTTCCAGCAAACGTAATACGCGTCGCAGCACCTTGCCGCTGGTTGTCATCGGCAATTCTTCAATGAATTCGATTTCCTTCGGATATTCATAAGGTGCAAGCTTGCCGCGTACATGCGCCTGCAAGTCTGCAATCAGTTTGTCGTCGGCTGCACGATTGCGCTTGATGTTTGGCGCCAGCACGATGAATGCCTTAACGATATTGCCGCGTTGCGGATCCGGCTTTGGCACGACAGCGACATTGGCGACGGCGCGATGCTGCAGCAGGCAGTTCTCAATCTCGGATGGGCCGATACGGTAGCCGGCCGCTTTAAACATGTCATCTGCACGTCCGCGATACCACAGGTAGCCGTCTTCGTCGATGCTGGCCAGGTCACCCGTGCGGCACCAGTCTCCGATATATTTATCTTGCGTTGCTTCCGGATTGTTCCAATATCCGAGGAAAAGAACCGGGTCTGGATGACCGTGGATATCAGTGCGATGAAGGGCAACTTCGCCGATTTTTTCGTTTCCCTCACCAGCGTGAATCGGGCGTCCTTCTTCATCAATGACCGCAACGCGATGACCCGGATAAGCACGGCCCATGCTGCCGGCTTTGGCGGGCCACTTTTCTGCACTATTGCCGACGATGTAATTCATTTCGGATTGGCCGAACATCTCGTTGATCGTGATGCCGAGAGTGGATTGACTCCAGTTGAATACCGCATCACCGACTGCTTCTCCGGCGCTCATGATCGCGCGCAATTTGAGTTTGAATTTTTCATTCGGTGCTGGAAATACTTTCGACATCATTTTCAGCGCGGTCGGAAACAGGAAGGCATTGGTGACCTGGTATTTTTCCATTAAATGGAAAGCGGTTACAGGCGAAAACCGGCCGTGATAACTGACGATCGTCTTGCCGAAATAAAGTGTCGGCAGCAGCGCATCCATCAGTCCGCCGGTCCATGCCCAATCTGCCGGCGACCAGAACACATCGTCTTGTTGCGGAAACCAATTTTGTGACGCGACAAAACCTGTCAGATTGCCGATGATGGCCGAGTGCGGCAATAGCGCGCCTTTCGGTGTACCGGTGGTGCCGCTGGTATAGATCAGGATTGCCGGATCACTGGACTTGGTGGCGATTGGCTGAAAGTCGGATGCAGCTTCGTCTAATGAAGTGTGCCAATCGAGCGCATCAGGTGCAGTGCAGTCAATTGCAATGACATGACGCAGGGCCGGGCAATGGCTGCGGATTTCATTCAGTTGTTTCAGAGCGGTCTGATCGACAATCACGATCGATGCTTCACTATTTTGCAAACGGCTTTCCAATGCATCGGGGCCGAACAATGCTGACAGCGGCATGGCGACCGCAGCGCTTTGATAGCACGCAATATGGGCAATCGCGGTTTCAGGTCGCTGTGGCAAAAGAATGCCGACTCGATCTCCATTGCTGATGCCGAGCGATCGCATGACGTTGGACAAGCGATTGGATTGCGTTTGCAATTGCGCATAGGTCAGAGTGGATGTGTCGCCTGCTTCGTTCTCATGGCGAATAGCGATGCGTGTTGTGTCATCGGCCCAGCGATGGCAGCAGACTGAGGCGATATTAAATTCGGCTGGAACATGCCATCTGAATTCATCGTACAGTTTTTGATAACTGTCAGTCGCGGTAGCGTGTCGAGCGGCAATCATGTTTGTCCCATATAATAAAGAACGATCGTTCTTTTATATTTGTTTTTCTGATAAGACTATCAATTCAAATTAGCTGCCATCAATTTAGCCAGTGTACATATGACAGGTCAACAGGTAATGATGAAATCTTCTCGTTCTGAATTTATCACCGTGCGCGGTTTGCGGTATCACATACGCCACTGGGGCAATGAACATGCACCGATGCTGTTTATGGTACATGGCTGGATGGATACTTCCGCTTCGTTTCAGTTTGCGGTTGACGCTTTGCAGCGCGATTGGCATGTGATTGCGCCTGATTGGCGTGGCTTTGGTTTGAGTGAAAATTCCGGCACAGATACATACTGGTTTCCGGATTATCTAGGCGATCTGGATGCCATCTTGCGGCATTACACGCCGGATCAAGCAATCAATTTGATCGGACATAGCATGGGCGGCAACGTTGCATGTTTGTATGCCGGCGTACGGCCGGAACGCATCAAAAAATTGATTAATCTGGAAGGCTTCGGCATGCCGCTCTCGCATCCTGAGCAAGCACCGGGACGCTTTGCAAAATGGCTGGATGAGTTGCTGGAACCGGCAGTTTCACACCCTTATGCAACACTGGGCGATGTCGCTCGCCGCTTGCAAAAAAACAATCCGCGTTTAAGCAATGCGCGTGCGGAATTTTTAGCGAGTAATTGGGCTGCACAAAACGCCGACGGTATGTGGGAAATTTTGGGTGATCCTGCACATAAACATAACGGTCCTCTTCTGTATCACGTAGAGGACGTCATGGCATGCTGGCAGAAAATCAGTGCTCCAGTGTTGTGGGTCGAGGCAATCGAGACCGATGTGTGGCGCTGGATGGGGAATAAGGAAAAAACCCGGATTGAAACTGATCGGCGTATCCAATATATTCCGAACGTTAAAATTGAAATGGTTCCGGATGCTGGTCATATGTTGCATCATGATCAGCCTCAATTATTGGCGGAAATGATTGAGCGCTTTCTGGACTGATTGCTGTATCGAGGCGTCAAGCCGCGTACAATTGATGTTTGATTACTACGCAGGAATAGAAATATTTCGCAAACTGAATTATTTATGCTGAATGTAGATCTCCACTGCCATTCCAATATATCCGACGGTGTCCTTGCACCGGCGGCGGTCGCTGCACGTGCCAAGGAAAATGGCGTCGATGTGTGGGCGTTGACCGACCATGATGAAATCGATGGCATTGCGGAAGCGCGCGAAGCAGCAGGGGATCTGGGTTTGAAATATGTGCCAGGTGTCGAGATTTCAATCACGTGGTGCGGCGAGACAGTACACATTGTTGGTCTGCGGATTGATGAGACCAATGAAACCCTGGTCCGGGGACTGGTGGCGACACGCGGCGGGCGTGAGCAGCGTGCTCACGAGATGGCGGAACAGTTATCGCTGGTTGGTATTCCGAATGCGTTTGAAGGTGCGCTTAAATTCGTCGGCAATCCGGATCTGATTTCGCGTACGCACTTTGCCCGCTACATTGTGGAAATTGGCGCTTGCCAGGATATGAACGAAGTTTTTCGCCGTTATCTGACAGAGGGAAAACCCGGTTTTGTTCCACATCGGTGGGCGACCTTGCATGACGCTGTGACATGGATTCGGGGCGCCGGCGGGATTGCCGTAGTAGCCCATCCGGGTCGTTATAATTTCAGCGATATGGCGCTTGGCGCTTTTTTGAGTGAGTTCAAACAATATGGCGGCGCGGCGATGGAAGTCGTAACCGGCAGCCATACAGTTGACCAATACGCAGAATATGCCAAAGTAGCGAACCAATATGGTTTGCTGGCTTCACGCGGCTCAGACTTCCATGCGCCTACTGAATCAAGGTTCGATTTGGGCACGTTGCCGCCGCTGCCAGTCAGTGTGACGCCCGTTTGGCACAATTGGTAATGTTGTGAATTCCTCTTGAAATTTCGCATAAGAAACCGCATCTACAAGGCGTTTTCAACTTAGGAGTCGAAAATCATGAAACGTATTTTCTTGTTCATCGCTACCAATATTGCTGTCATGGTGGTAATGAGCATTGTGCTGTCGTTATTGGGCGTGGATCGCTTCTTGACGGCTAGCGGCCTGAATTTGCCGATGCTGATGGTGTTCTCGCTGGTTGTGGGCTTTACCGGCGCTATCTTTTCACTGTTGATCAGCAAGCCGATGGCAAAATGGTCGACCGGTGCACGCGTGATCGACGCACCATCGTCTTCAACAGAGTTGTGGCTGGTCGATACGGTTCGAAAATTATCGCAGCGTGCCGGTATCAATATGCCGGAAGTGGCTATTTACGATGGCGAGCCGAATGCATTCGCAACTGGTGCTTTCAAAAATTCGGCATTGGTTGCAGTCTCGACAGGCTTGCTCGAATCGATGAACAAAGAAGAGGTGGAAGCAGTTCTCGGTCATGAGATAGCACACGTTTCCAATGGCGACATGGTGACGATGACCTTGATTCAAGGTGTCGTGAATACCTTCGTCGTGTTCCTGTCCCGCATAGTTGGTTATTTTGTGGATCAGGCGCTGTCCCGCGATAATGACAATAGAGGGCCGGGCATCGGCTATTTCGTGGCAGTCATGGTGTCGCAAATTGTGTTTGGTATCGGTGCATCGCTGATCGTTGCATGGTTTTCGCGCCATCGGGAATTTCGCGCCGACGCCGGTTCGGCCAAGTTGCTTGGTACACCGCAACCTATGGTCAATGCGTTGGCTCGTCTGGGTGGTGTTCCGGTCGGCGATTTGCCGCAATCGATTGCAGCCGCAGGAATCACCGACAAGCCGGGTTTTATGGAGCTGTTTTCATCGCATCCGCCGATTGAAGTCAGGATTGCTGCTCTGCGTGGGATAAAATAAGTGTCAATGATCGTGGATAACGGCGGTAGCGATGGTGCTACCGCCGTTCCTTTTTTATGAGCCAATTCTTTCAAATTCATCCTGATAATCCGCAACTGCGATTGATCAAGCAGGCTGCGCAAATAATACGCAGCGGCGGTATTGTCGCGTTGCCGACGGATTCTTGTTATGCATTGGTATGCCAATTGGATGATAAAGAGGCGGTGACGCGTTTGCGCCGCATTCGCGACGTGGATGACAAGCATCATTTGACGTTGTTATGTCGTGACCTGAGTGAAATTTCTCTTTATTCACGTGTTGATAATCGTCAGTATCGTCTCTTGAAAGCAGCCACTCCCGGCCCTTATACGTTTATTCTGGAAGCAACCAAGGAAGTGCCGCGTCGAGTCAGTCATCCATCGCGCAAAACGATCGGCTTGCGCGTGCCGGAGAATCCGATTGCCCATGCTTTATTGGCTGAATTGGGGCAGCCCTTGTTGGGTACGACGTTGATTTTGCCAAAAGAGGAGCAACCATTGACTGACCCCGAACAAATCCGCGCTCATCTTGAACGTCAAATTGATTTGATTATTGACGGCGGCGCGTGCAGTTTGGAACCCACGACGGTCATTGATTTGAGTGGGGACCAGGTATCATTGATACGTCAAGGACGAGGTGATGCAAGTATGTTTGGCTTATCGAATTAATTAGCACCTCCACCTCTGATAAAATCCCACCCCATGAATGATCTTATACAAACGGTCGCAGTTTATGCACTGCCGGTATTATTTGCGATTACGCTGCATGAAGCGGCACACGCTTATGTAGCCAAGTTTTTTGGTGACACGACGGCATATGCTCTAGGGCGGATGAGCTTGAATCCAATCAAGCATATTGATCCGTTGGGCACTATTCTGATCCCCGTTGTGCTGTACTTTGCAACGGGCGGATCGTTTTTATTCGGTTACGCCAAACCGGTGCCGATTGACTTTGGAATGCTGCGTAATCCAAAACGCGATATGGCATGGGTGGCACTTGCCGGACCAGGCGCCAATTTTGCGATGGCGTTGCTGTGGTTGATATTTTCTATTGTTTTGATTTTGCTGCATGTGAGTGAACCGTTTTTCAGCAGAATGGCGCAAGCAGGGGTTTTGACAAATCTGGTGATGTTGGCGTTCAATTTGTTTCCGATTCCGCCATTGGATGGCGGCAGAGTACTCACGAGTCTTTTGCCGCGTAAATACGCGTATAAATTTGCGCAGATTGAGCCCTATGGATTTTTCATCGTAATGGCATTGGTCATGCTTAAAGTGCTGTATTTTTGGATGATCCCTGTCATGCTGGGAGCGGATTTTTTATTGCATCTGCTTGTTATTCCTTTGAATTTTTTGATTAATTAAAAACTATGTATCCTGATCGTGTTGTTTCCGGTATGCGTCCAACGGGTGCTTTGCACCTTGGTCATTATCATGGCGCCCTTAAAAATTGGGTCAAGATGCAATCCGAATTGCCATGCCTGTTTTTCGCTGCCGATTGGCATGCGCTGACCACGCACTATGACGATCCCAGCATCATCGAAACCAGTACATGGGACATGATAATCGACTGGCTTGCCGCCGGTATCGATCCGTCACAAGCAACCTTATTCATCCAATCCAAAGTCCCTGAGCATGCAGAACTCACTTTGTTGCTCGGCATGGCGACGCCGCTTGGCTGGCTGGAACGTGTGCCGACCTACAAGGATCAAATCGAGAAACTGGCACACAAGGATTTGACGACCTATGGTTTTCTCGGCTATCCATTGATGCAGGCTGCCGACGTGCTGATTTATCGCGCCAGCCTGGTGCCGGTCGGTGACGATCAGGTGCCGCACATCGAGATGATGCGCGAGATTGCACGCCGCTTTAATCATCTCTACGGTAAAGAAAAAGGCTTTGAAGAAAAAGCGCAGGACGCAGTCAAGAAACTGGGTGGCAAGCGCGCCAAGCTGTACATTGAGTTGCGTAACGAATACCAGGAGCACGGCAAGGAAGAGTCGCTGGAGCAAGCCAAAGCGATGTTGGACGATGCACAGAATTTGAGCATGATCGACCGTGAACGCCTGTTTGGCTATCTTGAAGGCAGTCGCAAGTTGATTTTAGTCGAGCCGCAAGTACGCTTGACGGAAGACTCGCGCTTGCCTGGCCTGGATGGACAAAAAATGTCCAAGAGTTATGGCAATGCGATCGCGTTACGTGAAGAAAAAGATTCCGTCATCAAGAAAGTGCGCACCATGCCGACTGATCCGGCACGCGTGCGCCGTACTGATCCAGGCGATCCGGAGAAGTGCCCGGTATGGAAGCTGCATAAGGTGTATTCCGATACAACGACCAAAGAGTGGGTCGTCAAAGGTTGCAAGTCGGCCGGCATCGGCTGTCTGGAATGCAAACAGCCGGTGATCGATGGCATTCTGAAAGAGCAGGAGCCGATGCGTGAACGCGCCCAGCAATACCTGGATGATCCTTCTCTGGTACGTGCGATTGTGGCAGACGGTTGCGACCAGGCACGCAAATTGGCGCAAGAGACCATGCGCGACGTACGTGAAGCAATGGGGTTGAGCTATAGCTGATCAAGCTTCAGCGTGGGTACGGCGTTTTGCGCCGTTGATCCCGCAGGGCGAAGTGCTGGATCTGGCTTGCGGTGGTGGACGTCATAGTGTGCTGTTGGCCTCAATGGGGTATGACGTTATCGCACTCGATCGCGATGCAGACTCATTGAGCCGGCTGGCTGCCAAACGGATTACCACCATGCAGTTCGATCTGGAGAATGGTACTGACGGTCGCATGCCTGTCTGGCCGTTTGAGGCAAACCGATTCTCCGGCATCGTAGTTACCAATTATCTGCATCGTCCTCTGTTGCCCCATATCGTGACAAGTCTTACATCGAAAGGCTTGCTGATTTACGAAACTTTTGCCCAAGGTAATGAGTATTTTGGCAAGCCTTCAAACCCGGATTTCTTGCTTGCAACAGGGGAGTTATTGATATTTGCCGCATTAAATTCATTGCGCGTCATTGCATTTGAAGATGGTTTTGTGGAGTCGCCTAAACCTGCGATGGTGCAGCGTATTTGCGCTGTGAAGGCCGGTTCCGGGCTTTCCATAGGTAGTCTTCGCGTAATATGAGCGTTCTAATCCATCCAAGACGACCCCACACGGGCGAGCTATCCGCTACAATCGTGCTTTTACATCTTTTGTCATTCATTTCAATATGATTCAGGGCAGCATAGTTGCAATCGTAACCCCCATGCAGGCAGACGGCAGCCTCGATTTGCCTGGCTTGCGCAAACTCATTGATTGGCACATTGCCGAAGGCACTGACGGTATCGTGATTGTCGGGACAACCGGCGAATCTCCAACCGTGACGGTTAAAGAACATTGTGAGCTCGTCAAAGTCGCAGTTGAGCATACGGCGAAGCGGATTCCGATTATTGCCGGTACTGGCGGGAATTCGACCGAAGAGGCGATTGAACTGACACGCTATGCGAAACAAGTCGGTGCCGATGCGTCTTTGCAAGTCGTACCTTATTACAATCGTCCCACGCAAGAAGGGATGTATCAGCATTTCAAGAAGATTGCCGAAGCAGTCGATTTGCCGGTCATTCTTTATAACGTCCCGGGACGTACAGTCGCCGATATGTCCAATGAAACCATTCTGCGATTGGCCCAAGTGCCCGGCATTATCGGCGTCAAGGATGCTACCGGCAATATCGCGCGCGGAACGGATTTGATTCGTCTGGCACCAAAATCGTTTGCGGTGTATTCCGGTGATGATGCGACAGCAATGGCGTTGATTTTGTGTGGAGCAAAAGGAAATATCTCAGTCACGGCCAACGTGGTCCCACGTGCCATGCATGAATTATGTATTGCAGCTCAGAATCTTGAAGTGGCAAAGGCGATTGCGCTGAATAACAAACTATTGCCATTGCACAATAAATTGTTCGTTGAACCTAATCCTGTGCCGGTCAAGTGGGCGATGCAGGAAATGGGGCTGATCCCGCAAGGGATTCGTTTGCCGCTAGTGCCATTAGCCACCGAATATCACGAGACTGTTCGCGCTGCTTTGCGTGAATCGTCCGTATTAAAATGAACTTCCGAAAATAAGCACAAGACGACACGTGCATCCTTTGAACTTACCCGGTTTCATAACCTGTATCGACATGACTATTCGCAAGAACTTTCGTATGGCTCAACGTAATTTTTTCCAAGGCACGTTTGTATTACTGGCGACGGCTGGTTTGCTCGGATGCAGTACGGTAGGCAGTGTGCTGGAACCCGATCGCCTCGATTATAAAAGCGCCAGCAAGGTCGCTCCTACCAACTTGGAGATTCCGCCTGATCTGACCCAATTGCAACGCGAGAATCGCTATGCAATTCCTGATCTGAATCGTGGTGTGGCCACAGCGTCGGACTTTAAAGCGCAGCAAACTGGGCAACCTACTCCACTATCGAACGTACTGGTTGCACCCAAGGCAGTAGCCGATGTTCGTATTGAGCGTGATGCCAATGAGCGCTGGCTGGTCGTTAATAAATCACCTGAAGTATTGTGGCAACAAATTAAGGATTTTTGGCAAGATTCGGGTTTTATAATCAATCTTGAAAACCCGGACTCCGGCATCATGGAAACGGATTGGGCAGAGAACCGGTTAAACATGCCAAAGGATTTCATCCATAAAGCTTTGGGATCTGTAATCGATGGTATATCCGACACAGGCTTGCGCGATAAATTCCGAACGCGTTTGGAGCGCAGAGCCGATGGCAGCACTGAAATTTATATCAGCCATCGCGGCGCAGAAGAAGTGGTGGTTGGCGGTGACAGCAGGAGCGAAACAACCAGATGGACGTCACGCCCGAGCGATCCGACTTTGGAAGCCGATGCTCTGAGTCGTTTGATGATCAGATTGGGTGTTGAGGCTGATAAGGCAAAAGCGGCAATAGCAAATGCAAAATCCCAACCAGCTCGTGCCAAATTGGTAAAAGGCGATAATGGTTCTTATGTTGACGACGATGAAGAGTTCGACCGTGCCTGGCGGCGCGTCGGTCTGGCGCTTGATCGAGTAGGCTTTACCGTAGAAGATCGCGACCGCGCGCAAGGCATGTATTTTGTCCGTTATGTGAACCAGGATAAGGATGCGAACAGCAAGGATAATGGCATTTTTGCCAAACTGTTTGCTTCCAGTGATGATGAATCAAAATTGGCAAAGCGTTATAGAATAGCAGTTAAATCTACAGGAACAACAAGTCAAATCAGTGTGTTGAATAACGAAGGCCAGCCCGAAGTATCGGCAACGTCTCAACAGATTTTGTCACTGCTGAATGATCAATTGAAGTAACCCGCCAACACATAGGATGATGAGTATTGTTCATCAAATAATGAGTTGAAATTTGCCAGTTTAGGCAGTGGCAGCGAAGGTAATGCGCTGTTGATCTCTACCGTATCGGGCATGACCAGAACGACTGTCATGCTGGATTGCGGCTTCGGCATTCGTGAAACCGAACGCCGTCTGGCAAAGCTTGGCGTTTCACCAGCGGACTTGAACGGCGTAGTTGTCACACATGAGCATCAAGATCATGTGGGCGGCGTCTTTAAATTTGCGAGACGGCACAGGATTCCGGTTTGGCTTAGTTTTGGTACATACCAGGCTGTACAAGCTGATTGCCATGATGTCACGCTTCATTTTTGCCAAGACGGCGATCAAATCGCAGTTGGCGATCTCGAACTCTCACCCTATACCGTACCGCATGATGCCAGAGAGCCGATTCAATATGTGGCGAGTAATGGCATGCATAAATTAGGTATATTGACTGATGCAGGCCATGCTACGTCTCATTTGATTGCTGCATTGGATGGTTGCGATGCGTTGGTTTTGGAGTGTAATCATGATCGGGAAATGCTGGCACGTTCAACTTATCCACCATCATTGAAACAGCGGATTGGCGGCCCTTATGGGCATTTGTCCAACCAAACAAGTTCCGAAATTCTTCACGACCTTGATCAAGCGCGTTTAAAGTTGGTCATGGGAGCGCATTTGAGTCGGCAAAATAATACGCCGGAGCTCGCTAAAGAGGCACTATCTCGCAGCATCGACATTGAGAAAACGGCGGTAATGATTGCTTGTCAGCAGGATGGCTTTGAATGGGTTGATTTGTTGAGGACTTAACGTTTTGTTCTGGATGAACGCGTAAATTAGTTCGTTAATACTAAAAAATGGCGTAAAAAAACCGACCCGAAGGTCGGTTTTCTCAAGCAACCGTTGATTACTTGGATGCAGCAGGAGCAGCAGCAGCAGGAGCGGAAGCAGCAGGAGCGGAAGCAGCAGGAGCGGACGCAGCTGGTGCAGCCATTGCTGGTGCGGAAGCAGCAGGAGCGGAAGCGTCAGCAGAAGGAGCAGCCATAGGAGCAGGTGCTGGAGCTGGTGCAGGAGCAGCAGCTTCTTCTTTTTTGCTGCAAGCAGCCAAAGCGATAGCCAACAGAGATGCGATCAACAGTGTTTTTTTCATGAATATTTCCTTCAAAGATTATCAAAATTTTGCGATGAATAATTACCGGTAATTATCGCTCGATAGGATGTCTCGCGAGTTTTGCGTACCTATAAATGGTGCGTTGCCACACAACGTAAACTTCCTAACTCGCAATTATAACCAATTTTTTCATATCTTGACAGGGAGACTTTTCTTTTTAGTAAGCCATGCTGAATGAATATGGATAATCAGGCTGAAAAAGCATGATAAGCCCTTTATTTATAAAGACATTGCCAAGAGATAAGATCCGCTTCAACCGTTACTAAACAGAGTCATGAAAAAGAAAGCCAGCCATCTTGGTACCATGTATAGAGTGCCTCTAAAACGTCATTTGATGCGCGCTCCAAACAACTTCCATCAAGCCGGCGTGAGTCTGCCAGTAGACTTAATACAGTTTTATCCGTGCGAGTCACAGCAAATGATTCGCCATTGATGAAAATAAATTTTCCACGATAAAGCATTTGTGTTTTTCGAGATAAGGCCACGCCGCGCTTGATCGCTTGCCGAGTAAAGTTTTCAAGGGTGAATGGACGTGTCGTGGATTCAAAGTACACATTCGGTTTGGGTTCGGATAAGTATTCACCAATAAAAATGGCGACATCTTCCTCAGTAAATTTGATTTTGTTCAGCTCAGATGCAATCCGCGTCAGCATTGTCTTGCTGATTTCTGCTGGATGTTTTTGAAGGGACAGGTCCGGATCGGCGTACCGGCCGGGCAGATCAATCGAGTCGGCCATGAATTGCAAGAACGATTCGCCTAATTCCTGGTAGGACGGCGCACGAAAACCAATCGAATAAGTCATGCATTCACCAAGCGCGACACCGTCATGGGCATACTGCGGTGGCAGGTAGAGCATATCGCCGGGTTCCAGCACGAATTCCTGTTCGGGTTGGAAGTTCTTCAGTATTTTCAGTGGCATGTTTTCGACGATCGTCAAATCTTTTTGCGCGCCGATTTGCCAACGGCGCTGTCCATGCGCTTGTAATAAGAAAACGTCATAAGAGTCAAAATGCGGTCCAACGCCACCATGTTCAGTCGCATAACTGATCATCAGATCATCCAATCTGGCATCGGGAATGAAATTGAATTGCCGCAGCAATTGCTCTGCGGAGTCGTCATGAAGATTGACGCCTTGAACCAGTAAGGTCCATTTTTTTTGGTTCAAGGTTGGCAGCGTATCAAACGGGCCGCTTTTCATACTCCATTGCTGTCTGGCATGGCTTATCAAGCGAGATTCAACATCTTCTTGAGAGGCAAGTTTGAATAGTGCTTCACGCGACAATAACGGTTTGAATCCAGGGATTGCTTGACGAATAAGAAGAGGTTTTTTATGCCAGTAATCACGCAGGAATTGTGCAGGCGTTAACTTACCTAAGAGAGTATTTTTTTTCATCACGATATTATATTGTATTGATGATTCGACCTCAGATTGTGCGCATTTGGCTTTTACCGGCGATGGAGAATGTATAATCTGACAAATATTAATCGAAAGGATTCGTCATGAAGATTGCCAAAAACACGGTAGTCACAGTTCACTACAAATTATCGGATGCGCAAGGCAACTTGATCGAAGAGAGTTCTGAACCGATGGTTTATTTGCATGGCGGTTATGCAAATACGTTGCCCAAAATCGAAGAGGCTTTGGAAGGCCAAGAGGTTGGCTTTGATACGATGATCCAGGTGGAGCCGGACGATGCTTTCGGTGAGTACGATCCCAATCTGGTCAAGGTCGAGCCTCGCAATCGGCTCCCGACACCACTCGAAGTAGGGATGCAATTTGAAGGCTCGCCTGAAGAAAGCGATGAGGAAGAAGGAATATTGATTTTTACCGTTACCGACATCGCGGATGACAAGGTTGTTTTAGATGGTAATCATCCACTTGCAGGCATGGCCTTGCGATTTGCATTGAATGTTGCAGAAGTCCGCGCTGCGACAGAGGAAGAGATCGCACATGAGCACGTGCACGGCGCGCATGGACATCATCACGAAGATCCGGATGATGAGGAGGGTGATCATTTCCGCAGCCACCCAATTCATTAAGTTGCTGAAAATTGATCGGCTGAGATAGCGTCAAGCGGTTTCAGGCAAGAAGCTTATTAAAAGCCGTAGGCAGAGATGTTTGCGGTTTTTTTATTGGCGTGCAGTTTTAACTTCTATTGGATTGTCACTGATCGAAAACAGTGCTGTATTTGACGGAGTGACTGTCACCTTTATCCAGCCGGATGTTGCGCCAAACTCTCCCACATTCCTGTGCCAATTGATAGTAGCAGGTTGAGTAGTGTTCGATTGGTTGTGAACGATCAGGATTTTGCCGGAAAATTTCGCTGCAGACGCAATAAGTTGCCGGCGAATTTCCAGGAAACCGTCACGCTTGGTATTCTGATCTGCAGATACGGACATTGGATTGCCATCGCAAAATAACACCACGCCATGCAGTTTTTTGAGGCTGGCATAAACGATAAGCCGTTGCAGCCATTCTCGATTGGCGATCATGCGATCTTCGAATTCGCTGTTACGTCCGGCTGCAGCAAGATAGTTATTATTATTTGCAGGCAGATTGATGGTCGCAAACATGATGTTATTGATTTCCCAGCGCGCATTTTCACCATAACTGCGAAATCTGGGCGAAGCGGATTGGCGCAAGAGAGGGATTTTACTTGCGCCGAATGAGAATTCATCGGCAAAAAATAATTCGCGTATCCGATTCAAGCGCTCTACTGCTGCAGATCTGCCACTGCTTTTCTTGCAGTCACTCCAGTCGTTTGCGGTCAATGACAAGACCAATCCATTTTGCGCACTGTCGAGCAATGCTCTGTGCTTTGTATAGATATTGTCGCTGCAGGGTTCGGCATTCGATTTGATGCCGCTTACGACTACAAATGCAAGGTTGTCCGCATCGCTTGCTTTAATAGCGGCTCGTAACGAAGATTCATCAGCGCTTGTTCTGAAAGGATAGGCAATGACGCCGAAGCTGAAGTCGCTGGATGCTGCGGAAGCATCAGACATGCAGATAACTGCATGGCACAAGAATAGGAAGAGGAACGGTTTTTTTAAGAAAAGCTTCAACTTGTACTCACTTATCAACCATGCGCTTCAAGCGATAAAGTTCATCAAGCGCTTCACGTGGCGACAACGCATCCGGATCGATTGATGCCAGAGTATCGATAACCATGTCGGCAGCCGCATTGGATTCATCAGTGACTTCAGTGGTATTCATCGTCGTACTTGCGAACAAATCGAATTGAGGCATCGATTGAATCGAGTGAGCTTCCAGTGTAGCGAGATGTTTTCGTGCAGCGCGGATAACAGGTTGCGGGACGCCGGCCAATTGCGCCACCTGCAAACCGTAACTTTGCGATGCAGGCCCAGACTGTACAGCATGCAGAAACACAATACTATCCTTGTGTTCAACGGCGGATAAATGCACATTGGCTGCTGCAGGATGTGTTTCAGGCAGTTGTGTCAATTCAAAGTAATGGGTCGCAAACAATGTGAAGCTTTTGGTCGTGTCGATCAGATGTTTGGCGATGGCCCATGCCAGTGCCAAACCATCAAATGTCGATGTGCCACGACCGACTTCATCCATTAGCACCAAGGAGTTTTCCGTGGCGCCGTTCAGGATTGCAGCTGATTCTGTCATTTCAACCATGAAGGTTGAACGTCCGCCAGCCAGATCGTCGGCCGCACCGATACGCGTGAAAATGCGATCGATGGGTCCGATCATTGCGCTGGTTGCGGGAACAAAACTGCCCATATAGGCGAGCAGGGTGATCAAGGCTACCTGCCGCATGTAAGTGGATTTACCGCCCATGTTCGGGCCGGTGATCAACAGCAGCTTGCGTTCTGCATTCAGTTCACAATCATTGGCGATGAAACGTTCGATTTGATTTTCGACGACAGGATGTCTGCCTTGCTCAATCGATAGCATTGGTTCGGTGACAAGTTGAGGCGCACACCAGTTGTATCGCAGCGCGTGGTCAGCCAGTGCGACCAGCGTGTCCAGTTGTGCCAGCGCATGGGCAATGACTTGAAGTGTGCCGATGTGCGATAGCAGGGTATTCAGCAGTTGATCATAAAGATATTTTTCACGCGCCAATGCGCGCTCTTGTGCTGACAATGCCTTGTCTTCGAATGCTTTCAATTCGGGAGTGATATAGCGTTCGGCATTTTTCAAGGTTTGGCGGCGTCGATAATCGTCCGGCACCTTGTCTGTCTGTCCGTGCGTGACTTCGATATAAAAGCCATGCACCTTGTTGTATTCGACGCGCAGATTATTGATTCCGGTTCGTGCGCGTTCGCGTGTTTCAAGATCGACCAGGTATTGTCCTGCGTTCTCCGATAATCCACGCAATTCGTCGAGCTCCGCATCAAAGCTGCGCGCAATCACGCCGCCGTCGCGAATCATCGCTGCCGGTTCCAACGCAATGCCGCGTTCAATCAAATCCAGGCACTCAGCCGGCGTCGATAACGCTTCACGTATGGTTTTCAGCAGTGGCGCATCGGCATCCTTGTCGCACATCGCAACATAGGCACGCAACGACGGCAGTTGCTGCAAGCCGCTGCGCAATCCAGCTAAATCGCGTGGACGCGCAGAGAGCAACGCAATCCGGGTAGTAATGCGCTCGATATCCGGTACTGCTGCCAGCGTGGTTGATAAACCAGAGCATGCATCTGCACGCATCAAGGTATTGATTACTGCATGACGCGCTTGCGCGATCGACTGGTCGCGACGTGCATGATGCAGCCAATGGCGCAATAAGCGTGAACCCATCGCAGTGCGGCAGTGATCGAGCAGTGAAAAGAGAGTGGGAGATGACGATGATGCATCCTGACCGTGTATCGTTTCCGTCAATTCGAGGTTGCGTCGCGTCGCTGCATCGAGGCCGATGAATTCATTTTCAGATTCGACCATGAGCGTGCGTACATGCTGCAAGCCTTTGCCTTGCGTAGCTTGCGCATAGCGCAATAAAGCGCCGGCTGCGCCCACTGCTGCGGTTAAATGATCGGCGCCAAAGCCGAATAGCGTTGACGTGGCAAGTTGTTCCAGCAGCGATTTTTTACCGCTGGTTTGATCGAAATGCCATTCAGGGACAGTTGTGATTTTGCTTGATATGGAATTAATTGCGGAAGATAGTGCATTATCTTCCAGACGATCCATGACCAAAATTTCAGCTGGCCCGATACGTTCCAGCTCCTGCTTCAATCGCGCATCAAATGTTTTGGCGTCGCCGGAAAATTCCATCAACTTTAGCGCACCACTGGCCATAGAGAGCCAGGCAAGACCGATCGTAATGTTTTTGCGTTGCGTGACAGTGTGCAGTGCCAGCAATGGACGATCGGCTTTTTCCGGCAGCAGGTCGGAATCGGTTAGCGTGCCTGGCGTGACAACACGCACGACTTTGCGTTCGACAGGACCTTTGCTGGTTGCGGGATCGCCGATCTGTTCGCAGATAGCTGCAGATTCTCCCAATTTCACCAGCTTGGCCAGGTATTGATCGACTGCATGGTAGGGAACACCAGCCATCTTGATGGGATTGCCGCTGGCTGCGCCTCGCTGTGTTAACGTGATGCCAAGCAGACGCGAGGCCTTTTCCGCATCGTCAAAAAACAGCTCGTAAAAATCACCCATCCGATAAAACACCAGCGTGTCCGGATGTTCAGATTTGATGCGTAGATACTGCTGCATCACAGGCGTGAATTTTTGTAATGCTTCGTTATCCATCTGAACTCGTTATTTATTCTTGCAAGAGAGGCGCTTATTTTACGAGCTTGCGTGTCGGTTTGAGCATATTTGACACAAATAACTGAAGGTTTGAGGTCGGGTCAGTCCAATTGTTTATAGTAGCCGCATGAAATGAACAGGTCATCAAATCCGACTGCTGCTGCATAAGCCGATTTCAGGCAGACTTGTTTTGTCATTGGATGAACATACTTGTAGTCGCACCAGCCAGCGCCTTGAGTCTTGGTAATTTTCTGCATTTCAACCACAAAGTATTTGCCGTCAACGTCTTTGACTTTCGATCCATCAATGCCTATCAGACGCGCATTGCCGCCATTGGCAATGATCTTGCAAGTGACATCGCACATGCCGAGAAACAAATCGCGATCGATAAATTGGCCGTGCGGGTTGCTGATCTCTGCCATGCCTTTTTCTTTGCCGTGAGCTTGAATGAATTCAAGCGCCCGTTCAACCATTGCCTTGGCTTCTTCTGCAGTGCCGAATTCGCGTTCGCCCAGTTCAAAGGCGGATACCGATCCGGACAATGACATTGCCTGGTCTTCCAAGCCTGCTGCAGTGGTTGCAGCTGCTTCCACCAATGAGGCATTTTGCTGTGTCATGCCATCAATCTGGATAACGGCACGATTGATCTCATCGATTCCAGAGCTTTGTTCAGAGCTGGCAGCGGCGATTTCGCTCATGATGTCGGCAACGCGTCTTACGCTTGCGACAATATCGTTCATGGTCTTGCCGGCGTCATCGACTAATTTGCCGCCGGTATCGACTTTTTCAACGGAATCGACAATCAGTGATTTGATTTCTTTTGCTGCGCTGGCAGAACGTTGCGCCAAGTTGCGAACTTCAGCAGCCACGACAGCGAATCCGCGTCCTTGCTCACCGGCACGTGCGGCCTCAACGGCGGCATTCAGCGCCAGTATGTTGGTTTGAAAAGCGATGCCATCGATGACGCTGATGATGTCGACAATCTTGCGTGAGCTTTCCTTGATGGAGCCCATTGTGTTGACGACATTGCCAACGACTTGACCTCCTTTTGCTGCCAGATCAGCCGCCGAGTTGACCAATTTATTTGCCTGCTTGGCGTTGTCGGCGTTTTGTTTGACGGTGGAGGTCAGCTCTTCCATTGAGCTGGCGGTTTCTTCCAGCGAGCTGGCTTGGGATTCCGTGCGTGATGACAGGGCTGTGTTGTCGCCCTTGATAAAATTGGATGTAGTGGCAATGCCCACTGTGCCATAACGTACATCAACAACAATCTGGAATAACTGTTCGCTCAAGCTTTGTAATGAATAAAGCAGTTGGCCTAATTCGTCTTCGGTTTGTACCTCAAACGTGTCGCGCAAATTACCCGATGCCATTCGCTGGGAAATTGCGACGGCCTCGTTTAATGGTCCGACAATGCTGCGGAATGTCAGCCATGCAAGCGGTACGCCAACTATGAGAGCGATGATGCCAAATTCGGTGACGAGTGATGAATTGGATTTGGCAAACACTGCAAGAAGTGTCATGCCGAGAAGTGATATTAAAATTAATCCAAAGCTAATTTGCAGCCGAGTCTGAATTCTGAGATTTGAGAAATTCATTCAATTATTTTCCATCACGAAAAAATAAGACCTACTTGCCGTAATCCATTGCATGAAGCCAAGTTTAGCTCATGCATTGTAATCTACATTCGATAAGGAAATGAGGCATTGGTTACGTGTTAATAGCAACTAAATGTACAGCGTTGCAGATTCCCCTCAACTACAGGACGAAGATAAAAATACGCCAATTTAATTTAGTAATCGATGGCAATAAATTATCTTCCGCGACCACCTGTACGATGAGTCGCAGCTTGTCGCGAGGCGTCAAAAGTTCTTGAGGGAGTAGCAGGCTTACCAGCTGGCGTTTGTGTCTTGGTAGCAGGTGTTCTGCCTTGAGGGCGATTGCGGCCGCCACCGTTATTGCCGCCGCTTCGCAGCTGAACCGGTTGGGCGCGGGCATTCGGGTCCGGTTCAAAGCCGACGATGATTTCTTTTGGCAGGCTGCGCTTTATTAATTTTTCAATATCTTTCAGCATATTGTGTTCGTCTACGCAAACCAGCGACACGGCTTCACCGGTCGCACCGGCCCGACCTGTACGGCCAATGCGGTGAACATAATCTTCAGGGACATTGGGCAAATCATAATTGACGACATGGGGAAGCTGATCGATATCGATGCCGCGTGCTGCGATATCGGTCGCAACGAGAACTTGCAAGCTTCCTTCCTTGAATTCGGCCAGCGCACGCGTCCTTGCAGCCTGGCTTTTATTGCCGTGTATGGCCAGGCCGGTAATGCCGTCTTTACCCAATTGCTCAACCAGTTTGTTGGCGCCGTGTTTGGTTCGAGTGAACACCAAGACCTGAGACCATTGATTGGTTTTGATCAAGTGCGTCAGCATAGGATGCTTGCGGTCACGATCTACCGGATGGATTTTCTGTGCAATGATTTCGACCGTGGAATTGCGACGTGCTACTTCAATCATCGCAGGCGCATTAAGTAGGCCATCAGCCAATGCTTTGATCTCATCGGAGAAAGTGGCTGAGAACAACAGGTTTTGGCGTTTTTTTGGAAGTACTGCCAGGATGCGGCGAATGTCTTTAATGAAGCCCATGTTGAGCATGCGATCGGCTTCATCCAGTACCAGGATCTCGATGTGATTGAGGTTGACGGTGCCTTGTTGCATGTGGTCCAGCAAGCGGCCAGGTGTGGCGACCAGTATGTCGACCCCATGTTTTAGCAATTTAATCTGAGGGTTGATGCCGACACCGCCGAAGATCACAGTTGAAGTCAATTTAAGATATTTACCGTAAGTCCGAACGCTTTCTTCGACTTGCGCTGCTAGTTCTCTCGTCGGCGTCAGGATCAACGTGCGGATTGGCCTTTGCGATGTCGAACCGCTTGGTGCGCCAGCATTGATAGAAAGTCGATGCAAAATCGGCAAAGTAAAGCCGGCGGTTTTACCGGTACCGGTCTGTGCGCCAGCAAGCAGGTCGCCGCCAGCCAATACAGCCGGTATGGCTTGTGCCTGAATTGGAGTAGGGGTGGTGTAACCATGTTCGGTAACAGCGCGCACAATGGCATCGGATAAACCGAGTTGAATAAAGGACATAAAGGCTCAGTAAGAATATCGGCCTGTCACCATGAAAGGTGCCAGTCGCAGGCAAACGGATTAGATTGCTGAAGGTCTAATTAGACAGCGGCAGGATGACTGGAGTTTATGCCGTATGACTGCAGTATATCAGTGTTTCGTTGCAGAAATAATTTCCGAGTGTTAAGTCGAAAAAAATTTTGTGGCAAGCAAAGAAATACAAAAAAATAAATTTTCAAAAGAGAGGCCATTAAATTAATAAATTAATTTATTTGGCCCAAATGGGAATAATCCAATTCGTCATTTATTTTGCAAATGGCGCTAATAAAGGAACCATCTGCGCAAATACTTTTGGCGTGGCGGCAATGGCTTCACCTTTGTATAAATAATCGGATTCCCCGGCAAACGTACCCATGATGCCGCCTGCTTCGGTAACCAATAATGAGCCGGCAGCCATGTCCCAAGGTTGTAACCCTCTTTCGAAAAAGCCATCCAAACGACCGGCAGCAACATAAGCCAAATCAAGAGCAGCAGCACCTGGGCGACGCAATCCGGTGCATTTTTCAGTCATTGCACGAAACATTTTTATGTACTCTTCGAGACCTTCCGAGTCACGAAATTGGAAGCCTGTACCGATCAATGCATCGGCTAATTTGTCGCGCTTGGTAACTCGCAGGCGCTTTTCATTGAGATAGGCACCAGCGCCTTTGGTGGCGGTGAACAGATCATTGCGCGTCGGATCGTAGACTACCGCTTGCGTGATAACGCCGCGCTGTTGCAAAGCGATGGATACGCAGTACTGCGGAAAACTATGGATGAAATTGGTGGTACCGTCCAAAGGATCAATAATCCAGACGTTTTCATTCTCATCGTGCAGATTGGACGATGCGCCAGATTCTTCAGCGAGAACCGCATGATCAGGATATGCATTGATCAGGACATCAATGATGGCTTTTTCAGCCGCTTGGTCGACTTCGGTGACGAAGTCATTGGTTTTTTTCTCGGTAACCTTGATGCGATCGATATCAAAAGAGGCGCGATTGATGATGGCCGCGCCGCGGCGTGCGGCTTTAATCGCCGTGTTAAGCATAGGATGCATAAAGGTTCCGTTAAAATGGTGGCTCCATCGCATTTTGCGATTTTGGAATCACATTAGTGAATTAATGAGCGATGCGGCGAAATGTGGCCAAATTAGCCATGTTTTTTACCGCGGAATGTCGCTATTTTAAATGAACCTGAACCAAATCGACATGCCTCTTTTCAAACGTCTGCGTTTTATACTGGTCGAAACGAGCCGCCCAGGCAATATCGGTGCTGCGGCACGCGCAATGAAAACCATGGGCTTTTCCGAGCTGGTGTTGGTCAATCCACGTTTTCCGGATGCCGTCCAACAAGAGGAAGCGGTTGCCTTTGCCAGTGGTGCGCAGGATGTGTTGGAAGCAGCACGTATTGTCGGTTCAATTGAAGAGGCGCTGGCCGATTGCAATTTTGCCGCGGCTGTCACGGCACGCTTGCGTGAATTTTCTCCGCCAATCGTTTCGCCACGCGCCTTATCTGCGCAACTTGCTTCCGAGACCGGTCTGCAGGCTGCTTTGGTGTTTGGCAATGAGCGTTTCGGCTTGCCGAATGAGGTGGTTGAGAAGTGCAATGTGTTGATTAATATTCCCGCCAACCCTGATTATTCATCGTTGAACCTTGCGCAAGCAGTGCAGGTGTTGGCATATGAGTGTCGAATGGCTGCACTAGGCGATCAACCTATCGCAACGGACATTGGCTTTCAGGGTGAGGCGGCTGGCTTTGCAGAGATAGAAGGGATGTATGTGCATCTGGAGCAGGCATTGATTGCGATTGATTTCTTGGATGCGAATAATCCTAAAAAATTAATGCCGAGACTGAAACGATTATTTTCCAGGGCGAAGCTGGAGATGGAAGAGGTCAATATTTTGCGCGGGATTGCCAAGCAAATTTTATCCAAACGGCAGAAATAATTCGCTTTGGTTTTAAATGTTCAACAAGCTATTCATTTTGTCGCTCTAGCGAAAGCTCGAACCCAGCATCGTTAATGTGAGGGGAACGCCGCCAAATAAAAGCTTTCGCTGGAACGACAAATGTTATTTTTTAGGTGCTTAAGGTTTGAACTTTGATTGGTAAATTATCCCCAGGCACGTAACAGTCCGACCGCCAAACCTTCCAGCGCAAAATCATCACGTTCTGCTTCAACCCGGATAGGTTCGAAGTCAGGATTTTCAGGCAGCAATTCGATCAATGATCCCGATTTTTTATAGCGTTTGACGGTGACATCATCTCCCAGCCGAGCAACGATGATCTGACCATTCTTTGCGCTGTCCGCCTTTTTTACAGCAAGCAAGTCACCATCGAAAATACCGGCATCGCGCATCGACATGCCGCGTACTTTCAACAGGTAATCCGGTTTTGCAGAAAATAACGAAGAATCGACGTTGTAGGTTGCTTCGACATGCTCCTGCGCGAGGATCGGTGATCCGGCAGCAACCCGGCCAACCAAAGGCAAGCTCAACTGCATCAGTGATGCATGCGGCAATGCCATTTGTTTGGCATGGAAGCGTTCTGCTGTGCGATTACCGCTATCGAGGCCTAAACCCATTTCCCGTAAGCGAATACCACGTGATGTACCCGGTGAAATTTCGATTGCGCCTTTGCGCGCCAGTGCTTGCAGGTGCTCTTCTGCAGCATTAGCGGAGCGAAATCCTAATTCATTGGCAATTTCAGCGCGAGTAGGTGGGAAGCCAGTGTTTTCAATGGCGTCTTTAATCAAATTCAGGATTTGTTCCTGGCGAGCGGTGAGCTTGATCATAGGTCATTGCGTCGCTGATATTCAGCCGAACGCTGTTTGTATAGACAGCCTGTATTTTTATACAGTATTTAGAGAAATGCAAGCATATTTCAATTTTTCGAGGTGTTGTTCGCGTCAAAATAGGATAAGCACTTGAAAGCGTTGAGTTTTTTGGCATTTCAAGGCATAATCTTCGGTTTTCCTCTTCCCACACTCGTCTTGACGCCGGGGTGGGCGATTTTTCAATCAGTCCATAAGGAGTTTATATGCGTCATTATGAAATAGTATTTATCGTGCATCCGGATCAAAGCGAGCAAGTGCCCGCAATGATCGAGCGCTACAAAGGCATTGTTACCACTCGTGGCGGCAAGGTCCATCGCGTTGAAGATTGGGGCCGTCGTCAAATGGCTTACATGATTCAAAAACTGGCCAAAGCACACTATGTCTGCCTGAACATCGAGTGCGACAGCGAAACTCTCGCTGAAATCGAAACCGGCTTCAAATTCAACGATGCTGTTCTGCGTCATCTGACTGTCAAGATGAAAAAAGCAGAAACAACCCCATCGCCAATGATGAAAGCCGTACAGAAGGAAGACGCTGCCAAGAGCCATCGTGCCGAGGCGCCTGCTGCTTAAGTTATTTGAACCTTACTTGATCCAGGGAGCGTGAACCAACTTCAAATTGTTGCCAACATAGCCGAGCGTGAGATTCTACGATACACACCGGCAGGCATACCGATTGTGTCAGCAAAATTGCTGCACACATCGAAGCAAGTTGAAGCAGGCGTTGAACGGTTAGTCGAATTTGAAATGACTGCAGTTGCTGCAGGCGAAATTTCAGGGCGATTTAACCAAGCCGAATTAGGCGCAACGTATCGGTTTACAGGATTTCTGGCACGTAAGAATCGCAATAGCAAAAGCCTCGTTTTCCATATTTTAGATTTCGACGTACTTATTTGATTTAGGAGCCAAAAATGGCATTCGGTAAAAAATTCGACAAGAACAAGCTTAAAGAAAAACGCAAACAACAGAACCCGTTGTTCAAGCGTAAAAAATTCTGCCGCTTCACCGCAGCACACGTTGAGCAAGTGGATTACAAAGATGTAGATACGCTCAAGGACTTCGTTCAGGAAAACGGCAAGATCATGCCGGCACGCCTGACCGGCACCAAGGCACTGTATCAGCGTCAGGTAGATACCGCGATCAAACGCGCACGCTATCTTGCATTGCTGCCATACACCGATCTGCACACAGCGTAATTGACGCACACTCAATTGCCACCATTCGGAGAAAAATATGCAAGTTATTCTGTTAGAAAAAGTCGTTAATCTCGGCAACCTCGGTGAAGTCGTTCGCGTTAAAGACGGCTATGCCCGTAACTTTTTGATTCCACAACGCATGGCACGTCGTGCTACGACCAGCGCTGTTGCGGAATTCGAAGCAAAGCGTGCCGAGTTGGAAAAAGCGGCAGCTGAGAAATTGGCAGCTTGTCAGGCGCAAGGCGAAAAATTGAATGGACTGACCATTCAAATCACCCAAAAATCTGGCGTAGATGGCCGCTTGTTTGGTTCTGTTACTAACTTCGACATTGCTGAATCACTGAGCAAGCAAGGTTTTGCAGTTGAAAAAGCACAGATCCGCATGCCGCAAGGCCCACTCAAGACCGTTGGCGACCATGCTATTTCCGTTGCATTGCATACGGACGTCGTTGTGGAAATCACGGTTTCTGTTTTGGGTGACCACGCTTAATAAGCATGTATTCATCAGCCTCAATAAAAAGCCGGGTTTTTACCCGGCTTTTTTATGCGTACACAGTTAATAGATAATTTGAATAGATAATTTGTTTTGAGTTTTCAATCACGCTTTTCAAGGCAAGGTTGAACTATTCGTTTTTAATTCGTCCGATGCCGTTTTTCGGATTTACATTCCAGCGTGTCAATCACTATGCCATCTGGATCGACTGTCTCTAGGTGGACATCAAATCCCCATAACCGTGTGACATGCTTTAATACTTCGTCCGCCTGTTGATTTAAAGGGCGGCGTTGAAATTGCGCGTGCCGCAGTGTCAAGGCACGGTCTCCATGCGTATTGACAGACCACACTTGAATGTTCGGTTCACGGTCACCAAGATTGTATTGATCAGCCAGCTGCTGCCGGACGTGGCGATAGCCACTTTCATCATGGATGGCAGAGATATAAAGCTTCTCGTTTTTGTCGTCGTCCAGTACAGAAAAGAAATGGAAGTCGCGAATCAATTTGGGTGACAGGTATTGTGCAATAAAGCTTTCATCCTTGAAGTTGCGCATCGCGAAATCCAGCGTCTTTATCCAATCAGAACCGGCGATATCCGGAAACCATGCACGATCTTCATCGGTAGGTTCTTCGCAAATACGGCGGATGTCGCGCATCATGGCAAAACCCAACGCATACGGATTGATGCCGTTAAAGTGCGGGCTGGTGATTGGCGGTTGATAGACGACATTGGTATGGCTTTGCAGGAACTCCATCATGAAACCATTGCCAACGATGCCTTCATCGAATAGTTGATTGAGGATCGTGTAGTGCCAGAAGGTGGCCCAGCCTTCGTTCATCACCTGCGTTTGTCGCTGCGGATAAAAGTATTGCGAAATCTTGCGGACGATGCGGACAATCTCGCGCTGCCAAGGTTGTAAAAGCGGTGCGTACTTCTCGATGAAGTACAGCAAATTTTCTTGCGGCTCGGGTGGAAAGCGATGTACGACATCTTCTTCCGCTTCTTCCTCACGGCGGGGAAGGGTGCGCCACAGATCATTGATTTGCGATTGTATGTATGCCTCACGCTCTTTCTGGCGTGCATGCTCTTTTTCCAGTGACAGTTTGGCTGGACGCTTGTAGCGGTCGACACCATAATTTTGCAGTGCATGGCATGAGTCTAGCAGTAGTTCGACTTCTTCGATGCCATAACGCTGTTCGCATTCGGCGATGTAATTTTTCGCGAATACCATGTAATCGACAATTGCCTCGGCGTCAGTCCATGCACGGAAAAGATAATTTCCTTTGAAGAACGAATTGTGACCGTAAGCCGCATGTGCAATCACGAGCGCCTGCATGGTCAAACTATTTTCTTCCATTAAATATGCGATACAGGGATTGGAATTGATGACGATTTCATACGCCAAACCCATTTGGCCACGTTTGTAACTTTTTTCCGTAGTGAGAAAATGCTTACCGAACGACCAATGGTGATAAGACACCGGCATACCGACTGATGCATATGCATCCATCATTTGCTCGGCGCTAATGATTTCCAGCTGATTGGGGTAAGTATCGAGGCCGAAATTTTTGGCGACACGGCGGATTTCTTCATGCGCCTGCTCGATCAATTCAAATGTCCACTCCGACTGTTCAGGCAGCCG
Organism: Burkholderiaceae bacterium; assembly: GCA_036560485.1. Lineage (GTDB taxonomy): Bacteria > Pseudomonadota > Gammaproteobacteria > Burkholderiales > Burkholderiaceae_D > DATBRC01. Next base: position 38,153 of record DATBRC010000041.1, on the reverse strand, counting down.
TTGCGGTTTCTTGCTCCTCCTGGTTGTTTTTTTAATGGGTTTTGTCATTTTGGTTGTTTTTTGAAAAGCTCTCGGAACACCGGATAAATATCCGCGGGCGTTTCAATTTTCTGCATCGCAAAGTGCGGATGGAAATCCTGAATCTGGGTATATTCTTCCCACAAATTTTGCGGTGGTCCATCCGTGATTTCAACGTACGCGTAATACTGTACGGCAGGCATGATCGTGTCGATCAATAACTGGCGGCAGGTGACAGAATCGCTATCCCAGTTGTCGCCGTCTGAAGCTTGCGCCACATAGGCATTCCATTCGTTACTTGGATAACGTTCGTGCATGATCTTGGTCAGCAGATGAAGTGCTGACGAGACGACCGTACCGCCGGATTCACGCGAATTAAAAAATTCATTTTCATCGACTTCTGTCGCCGAAGTGTGATGACGAATGAAGACGACATCGATTTTCTCGTAGGCACGCGTCAAGAATAGGTAGAGCAAAATGAAGAAACGCTTGGCGGTATCTTTCTTCATTTCATCCATTGACCCTGATACGTCCATGATACAAAACATCACGGCTTGGCTTGATGGTTTCGGCACCTTGATCCGATTGCTGTAGCGCAGATCGAACGGATCAATAAACGGGATCGCCAGGATCTTGGTTTTGAGATGATGGATTTCGCGCTTAAGCTCGATGACCTTGGGATCATCTTCCGGCACGATGAGTAGCAATGCTTTTAATTCGCGCTCGGCTTCCTGGATACGTTTGCGTGAATTGCCGCCAACTGCGATGCGACGGCCTAATGCACCGCGTAATGAACGCAATACATGGATATTAGAAGGCGTGCCGGACATGTTATAGCCGGCGCGTTGGTTCCTGAATTCCTTGGTGGCGGTGAGCTGCGTTTTTACCAAGTTGGGTAATTCAAGATCCTCGAAGAAATAATTCATGAACTCTTCACGCGTGAGTTCAAACATGAAATCATCTTCACTGGTTTCTTCGCTGTTGCCGGCCTGACCTTTACCTGAACCACCGCCTTCTTTGGGGCGCTGGACCTGATCGCCTTTTTGATATTCCTTGTTGCCGGGACGAACCACCTCCCACACCCCGCCATGTGCATGACCGAAATTCGGCTCGTTGACATCCTTGACCGGTATGGAAATTTTTTCGCCGCTTTCGATGTCGGTAATCGAACGGCCCTTGACCGAACGCGCAACAGCGTCCTTGATCTGCCCTTTGTAACGCCGTAAAAAGCGCTCACGGTTGATGGCAGATTTGTTCTTGCCCTGCAGACGACGATCAATGAGGTGAACCAAATGAGTCTCCTGCTAGTATCACAATATGGGCTGAAGGATATTCAGCCCATATTCAATCATAGTGTTTCTACGATGATTTACGAACGCGCAGATACCATTCGCAAAGCAATCGTACTTGTTTTGCCGTATAGCCTTTTTCCACCATGCGCTTGACGAATTCCTCATGCTTGTTGGCGTCGTCTGCACTCGCTTTGGCGTTGAAAGATATGACCGGCAAAAGTTCCTCTGTATTCGAGAACATTTTTTTCTCGATCACAGTTTTCAGTTTTTCGTAACTGGTCCAAAGCGGATTTTTGCCCGCATTCTGAGCTCGTGCACGCAATACGAAATTAACGATCTCATTGCGGAAATCTTTCGGATTCGAAATGCCTGCAGGTTTCTCGATTTTCTCTAGCTCATTATTGAGCGAGTTACGATCGAAACTTTCGCCTGTGTCCGGGTCACGGAATTCCTGATCCTGAATCCAGAAATCTGCAAACATCACATAGCGATCGAAAATGTTCTGTCCGTATTCGGAATAACTTTCCAAATAAGCGGTTTGGATTTCCTTGCCGATGAATTCGACATAACGCTGTGCCAAGTGTTCCTTAATGTAGGAAAGATACTTTTGCTCAGTTTCAGGCGGGAACTGCTCGCGTTCGATTTGTTGCTCAAGCACATAGAGCAAATGAACCGGGTTGGCCGCCACTTCTGTTGTATCAAAATTGAAAACCTTTGACAGAATTTTGTAGGCAAAACGTGTCGACAGTCCATTCATACCTTCATCCACGCCAGCATAGTCGACATACTCATACATCGACTTGGCTTTTGGATCGGTGTCTTTCAGATTCTCACCATCGTATACCAGCATCTTGCTGAACAGACTGGAATTTTCCGGTTCTTTCAAGCGCGAAAGTACGGCAAACTGCGCCATCATTTTCAATGTTCCAGGTGCGCAAGGTGCTTCCGATAGCGACGAGTTACGCAGTAATTTTTCATAAATCCTGGTTTCGTCACTGACACGCAGGCAATAAGGCACTTTCACAATATAAATACGGTCGAGAAAAGCTTCATTGTTCTTGTTGTTTTTGAAAGCTTTCCATTCCGATTCATTGGAGTGCGCCAAGATCACACCATCGAATGGAATTGCACCAAATCCTTCCGTACCTTTGAAGTTGCCTTCTTGTGTTGCTGTCAACAATGGATGCAGCACCTTGATCGGTGCCTTGAACATTTCGACGAACTCCATCAAACCTTGATTGGCCAAGCACAATCCACCGGAATAGCTATACGCATCCGGATCGTCCTGCGAATATTCTTCCAGTTTCCGAATATCGACTTTACCAACCAAGGATGAAATATCTTGATTATTCTCATCACCAGGTTCGGTTTTCGAAATGGCAATTTGCTTCAGCACCGATGGATAGCGTTTGACCACGCGGAACTGATTGATGTCGCCATTGAATTCGCTTAAACGTTTCACTGCCCATGGACTAGGAATGGTGCGCAGGTAGCGGCGAGGGATGCCGTAATCTTCTTCAAGAATGGCACCATCTTCCTCTTCACTGAAAAGACCGAGCGGTGATTCATTTACCGGCGAACCTTTAATGGCATAAAACGGAACGTGCTCCATCAGATGCTTGAGCTTTTCTGCAATCGACGATTTGCCTCCACCTACAGGTCCGAGCAGATACAGAATTTGTTTGCGTTCTTCCAGACCTTGAGCTGCATGACGGAAGTAGGAGACAACTTGCTCAATGACTTCCTCGGTTCCGTAGAACTCGCGGAAAGCGGGATAAATTTTGATGATTTTATTAGCGAAAATGCGCGAGAGCCGAGGGTCGTTGCGTGTGTCGACCAACTCCGGTTCTCCGATCGCATGCAACATGCGCTCTGATGCGGTTGCGTATGCAAGCCGGTCTCGCTTGCATATCGCCAAGTATTCTTGCAGCGAGAATTCTTCTTCTCGTTTTTTGTCGTATCTAGCGGCGTAGTTGTCAAAGATTTTCATGAAAATATCCTTTGATATGAACTGTCATTTGCAGACGATACTTTTAACGTGGAAACTAATTTAATAATACGCGCACTTTTACATTGCTGTGTACTTCTTTTTTAAACTTGGACAATTTATTTTATCTTTGTTATCCATTGATCATACAAGCTGGTGAGATAGTTTTCAGCATCTCCTTATCGATATGATTTGAATCATTACAATTGTCATATTTTATTGCGAAATATTTTGCCACCTCGGTTAAACCAAGCTCGTTCAAAAATAATGGCCTCTATGGTTATTATGCACCTTCATGAATATTTTTGTTGTACTTGGAATGTACAGCGATAAGATTGGAGAACACAATAGGAGGTAACAAATTATCGTGTCGGATTCAACACATGTGCTGTATTTAGCAGCACATAGTGAGGTAAGTTATTCAATCTAATTAACCTGCTTGATTAATTGGCTTGCTAAATGCAACATCGTATTACGCATTCATATAAGCAGATATTCTGCTTTATTACGGCTTTGCATAAGATATGGAGCACTGCAGCATTGATTTCAAGGTATTTACAATGCGACGGAAAATGATATTTGAATTGACGTTGTTTTACAAAAAGAAAAGCCGGCAGTGAAATTTTCACTACCGGCTCTGATTCTTCTGGTCGGGGCGAGAAGATTCGAACTTCCGACCCCTTGCACCCCATGCAAGTACGCTACCAGGCTGCGCTACGCCCCGACAAGCTGCAAATTATAGCAGAGTGGCATCGTATTTGGCATGAGGGGCGGTTTGGAAATATGATTAGCGGGATATGAATTTATAAATTTATGCCAATAAAGATCAGTCAACAGTTCGATGCCGGTTCTATTGAAGTTATATGCGAAGAAAGCCCGCAACATATCGATTTGAATATTCGTAAAGATTCCAATTCGGATTTCTTGCAGTGGTTTTATTTTCGATTGCAAGGCGCGCGTGGTGAGTTATGCACAATCCGTTTTCTGAATGCAGCGCAAGCTGCTTTTCCTGATGGATGGAATGCTTATCAAGCGGTTGCCAGCTATGACCGCGAAAATTGGTTTCGTGTACCGACAACATATGATGGGCAAATTTTGACCGTGAAGTATGCGCCTGAGCGAGATAGTATTTATTTTGCCTATTTCGAACCGTACTCATCAGAGCGGCATTTGCAGTTGCTGGGTCGTGCTGAAAATTCTTCGCTGGTACGTGTACGTAATCTAGGCAACACACTCGATGGGCGCGACATGAATGTTGTGATGATCGGCAATCCAGATGCAACTAAAAAAATCTGGGTCATCGCACGTCAGCATCCAGGTGAAACAATGGCGGAATGGTTTGCAGAAGGAATGATTGAAGCGCTGCTTGATGCTGCAAATCCGATTGCACAACAGTTATTGAGGCACGCGATATTTTATGTTGTGCCGAACATGAATCTCGATGGCTCGGCAAGAGGCAATCTGCGCACCAATGCCGCAGGGACAAATCTGAATCGCGAATGGATGAGTCCTTCGCTTGAAACCAGCCCTGAAGTCTTCCTGGTGAAAAATAAAATCCATGAAGTGGGTTGCGATTTATTTCTCGATATTCATGGCGACGAAGCTTTGCCATATGTGTTTGTCGCTGGTTGCGAAATGCTGGAAGATTTTAGTGCGCAACAAGCGGCAGAACAGCAGATTTTTATTGAACGCTTCAAACAAGCCAGTGCAGATTTCCAAACCGAACATGGTTATGCTGCCGGCAAATATCAGGAAAGCGTTTTGAAGCTCGCATCCAAATATATTGGACACACGTTTAAATGCGTTTCGCTGACACTGGAAATGCCATTCAAGGACAATGCCAATTTGCCGAATGCGCAGGTGGGATGGAATGGTGCACGTAGCGCCAGCTTGGGCCGGGAAATCCTGGAGCCGATATTGGCAACCTTGGAAAGTACAAACAGATGAGTGTGGAAATCGAACGAAAATTTTTGGTGCGAGGGGTGGACTGGAAAACTTTGGGTGACCGAGTATCAATCCGTCAGGGGTACTTGTCGTCGCATCCAGAGAGAATAGTTCGGATTCGTATCCAGGATACAACGGCCATGTTGACGATTAAGGGACGTACCATTGGAGCGACGCGAGGCGAATGGGAATATCCAATTCCAATCGAGGATGCACGACGGTTTCTCGATGATTTGTGTGAAAAGCCGATTATTGAAAAGATCCGCCATCGCATTTCATATGAGGGAATGTTGTGGGAAGTTGACGAATTTTTTGGTGAAAATCTGGGCTTGGTAGTTGCGGAAATTGAATTATTGACAGAAGATCAGGTATTCGTAAAACCAAATTGGGTGGGAGATGAGGTTACACACGATAGCCGTTATGCCAATGCGAACTTGTTGCGCCACCCGTTTGCGAAATGGTAGGATGGTTTTACTTTATCCTGTCACGCTCTTTTAGAGCTGAAATTTAGATCAAAGCATAACCCGTCATGGATAAACTCGAAGCATTCAGAACCATCGCCTTACAAGCTGGGCAGGGTGAATTAACCTTCCCCACTAATGTAAATGCATCACTCAAAATCAAGCGCATGCTTGACAATCCCGACTGCAATCTGGCATCGGCTGGCCAATTGTTAATGACGGAGCCGTTGATCGCAGCACGCGCCTTGGCAATGGCAAATTCCGCTACTTATAATCGTTCGGGTGGAGAAATCACCAAGTTAAGCGCAGCGGTCATGCGTTTGGGTTTGCGAACCTTGCAGTCATTGGTCGCTGCTGAAATTGTGCGTCAGTTCGCCAGCAAAATTACCGATCCTGCCATCCGCTCCAAGGCAGCGCAGTTATGGGAACACACCGCGCATGTGGCAGCACTGGCCCATGTCATCGCACGCCGTGTGACGAATGTCGATCCTGAAACGGCCATGTTTGCCGGTATTATCCATGAGATCGGTGGGTTTTACCTGCTTTCGAGAGCACATGATTTTCCGGGTGTGCTGGACGTGCAGTCTGAAGGCTGGCTGGAATTTGGAGAGAAGGCAATCGGTCGTCGTGTACTGACCAAACTGTCGATGCCGGAGGCGGTCATTGCAGCAGTTGAATCACTTTGGTTTGGAGAGCACAACAGACCACCAGTAACGCTGGGTGATACGCTGATGTTAGCGAATGACCTTGCGCCTGTCGCTTCGCCTTTGCATAAAAAAGAAGGTGCGACTCATCAGCCGGCCACTACCATCATTGACTTTGAAGTCGGGGAAGAGACGCTGCAAAGTATCCTGCTTGAATCCGCAGATGAAATCAAGGCATTGGTTGCGTCGCTTATGACCTAGATCTGATACGTTATGGCTACATAAGTATTACAACCGCCAGCGATTCAGAGATTCAGAATCAATTATCCAATATTAGTGAAAATGCCCCGCGCTTTGCGGCACGTCTTCCGGCATTTCTGCGTGCGTAAGTTCTGACTCTGCATCTGAAAATAATGGTGCACCACAATCCTCACAAAACTCCATTGGAAATCGTTCGCCAAGATGCTTGATATGGATCAGGCCGACTTCATGCAGGATACTGGTAATTTCTTCCAGCGGTGCTTTACTTGTTGTTTCGTTCAAGATGCCGGATGTCGGTATTGAATTTTCTGTCGCTGACGTCAACTCTTGATCAGCATCTTCTGCGCCGTATAACGGCCAGACAATCCCATACAAGACGTCAGGCTTCTGATCAACCAGGAAGCTGATTCGATACTCGTCAATTTGTTCGCCACCATTTATATCACCAAATTTACCCACTACCGCTTGCAGCTGATCCGGCTCGACATTGAGTGTGTGAGTCAGAAAGTTTACGCCTGCTCGTATTGAGACCGGGCGGATTTGTTTGTCCGCTTCACGGCACGCAATATAGTAAGCCTCCGGCAGAATCAGTTCTATGCCACATCCGGGAAGAATCCGCGCAATGTTTGGTTTCGCTTGCGCACGCCATTGCGCCAGTGCGTTGGTACGATCGGTTAGATTAACCGATGCTTGCCAGCGGAAAAGAGGCGCACCAGCCGGTACAACAATGGCAGCTAACAAATAGCGGGTGTCAGCGAGGAACGGTGCAGTTTCAGGCGCATTGGCAATAGGGCGCGGCATGTTACCCACAAGTGCCGCTTGCCCCAAGTGCTGTGTCAAGGCATATGTTTCTGCATAAGTGCGTGGTAGTTGATCGATTGCATATAAGGTTGGCGCCATCGCGAGTCGCGCATCGGGTGCCAGCATATGCGCATTGAAGTGCGCAGAAAGCGTCATCAGCATATCTGGCGCAATGGGACCGGACGCAATAGAGAAGCGGGTCCATGCCAGGATGGGCGCGGCAACCAGCAATGCATCATATTGCATGCCGTTGTGCTCGATGACGCAAGATTCACTGGCTGCTTCGATGGACTCCATCAATGCATCGTATGACATCGATTCCATCTTGAAGAGGTGATCGAGCGCAGCGTCAATCGTGTCTTGATGTTCATGCTTCAACAGCTTTTGCAGCAATGTATCCAGAGCACGTTCCCATCCCCGTTCTTCAAGCCGGCTTGAAGCCTGTGCAATTGCTTGTGCAAACGTGACAAGTCGCTGGCTATCGGCAGATAACTTTGATGATGCTCTTTTGGCTGATCGACGCATGTTGGTAAACTGGATTAACGCGATGGGCTTGTATTGTAGTGGATTCGACGATGTTGCATGTGAATACATACGAGTTGTTGTGACGCAGCGCAAAAAACAAACGCCGAACGAATCCGGCGTTTGTTCGATCAGCACATCACTTGTTCAGTGATGCGGCTTGCCACAAGATCACGCTGCGAGCAACTGACGCAACACGAATGGCAGAATGCCGCCATGTTTGTAGTAATCCACTTCGATCGGCGTATCGATACGCAACAGGACTTTGACTTCTTGTTTCTGACCGTTCTTGCGATTGATCACCAAAGTCACGACTTGTTGTGGTTTGATATCGCTCTCAATACCTTTCAGGTCGAATGACTCTTCGCCGGTAATATTCAACGATTGCACGCTGTCGCTGCCGAGGAATTGCAATGGCAATACGCCCATGCCGACCAGGTTGGAACGATGGATACGTTCGAACGAGCGTGCGATGACTGCTTTCACGCCCAGCAATTGCGTACCTTTGGCAGCCCAGTCGCGGGAGGAGCCAGTACCGTACTCTTCACCACCGAACACCATGGTTGGCACGCCGTCGTCGACATACTTCATGGCTGCATCGTAGATCGACATTTCTTCGCCGCTTGGTTGATGGATCGTGATGCCGCCTTCAACACGCGAACCGTCCGGCTTGACCGGAATCATCAAGTTCTTGATACGCACGTTGGCGAACGTGCCGCGCATCATGATCTCGTGATTGCCGCGACGTGAGCCGTATGAGTTGAAGTCGGCTTTTTGCACGCCGTTTGCCTGCAACCATTTACCCGCTGGGCTAGATTCCTTGATCGAACCTGCCGGCGAGATGTGGTCGGTCGTGATCGAATCGCCAAACACGCCCAATGCACGTGCGCCTTGGATGCCAGTCGCAGCAGCTTTTGGTTGCATGCCAAAGTCAGCGAAGAACGGTGGTTCTGCAATGTAGGTCGATTTTGGCCAGTCGTAGACTTCGCCTTTCGCCACGCCTTTGATGTTTTCCCACAGCTTGCCAGGTGCGCCTTTGACGTCAGCGTAATTCTCTTTGAACGTTTTGGAATTCATTGCGAACTTCATCAGCTTGCCGATTTCTTTCGACGTCGGCCAGATATCGCCCAGGAAAATATCCTTGCCTTTGACACGGCCGACTGGCTCTGTCATCAGATCTGTCGTCACGTTACCGGCGATTGCGTACGCAACGACCAGAGGAGGGGAGGCAAGGAAGTTGGAACGGATGTTCGGATGGATCCGTGCTTCAAAGTTGCGGTTACCGGACAACACAGCCGATGCGACGATATCGTTTTTGACGATGGCTTCGTTCATCGGTGCGGTCAAATCACCAGCATTGCCGATACAGGTTGTGCAACCGTATGCGGTGACGCCAAAGCCGAGCTTTTCCAGGTATGGCAACAGGCCGGCTGCTTCCAGATATTTGGTCACAACGCGCGATCCGGGAGCGAGCGATGTTTTGATGTGTGGCGATACCGTCAAGCCTGCTTCAACTGCTTTCTTCGCCAGCAAACCAGCTGCCAAAAGTACGCTTGGGTTGGAGGTGTTGGTGCAGGAAGTAATTGCTGCGATCAGCACGTCACCATTTTTGACTTTGATACCGTCTGAGGTTTCATAGACAGCGTCGAGATCTTCCGCTTTCTTGTTGAAACCATTTTCCGATGTCGGTTTGGCGATCAAATCGGCAAAGGTCGATTTGACATGACCAATTTCGATACGATCTTGCGGACGCTTTGGACCGGCCAGAGATGGCGCAACGGTGCGTAGATCGAGGCCGACCACGTTGGTGTAATCGATATCGCCGGCTTTTGGAATGCCGAACAGACCTTGTGCCTTGAAATAGCCTTCGAATGCATCGATTTCCGCTTTGCTGCGGCCGGTGCCTTTGAAGTAATCGATGGTGGCTTCGTCAACCGGGAAGAAGCCCATGGTTGCGCCATATTCAGGCGCCATGTTGGCGATCGTTGCACGGTCAGTCAACGACAAGGACTCTGTGCCTTCGCCGAAGAATTCAACAAACTTGCCGACGACTTTTTCTTTACGCAGCATTTCGGTGATGGTCAGCACCAAGTCGGTCGCGGTAACGCCTTCACGCAATTGACCGGTCAGGTTGACGCCGACTACGTCAGGTGTCAGGAAGTAAACCGGTTGGCCGAGCATGCCTGCTTCTGCTTCGATACCGCCAACGCCCCAGCCGACAACGCCGATACCGTTAATCATGGTGGTGTGGGAATCTGTACCAACCAGGGTGTCAGGGTAATAGATTTCGCCTTTGCCATTTGCTTTTGTCTTGTGCACGCCGCGTGCCAGGTATTCCAGGTTAACTTGGTGAACGATACCAAAGCCAGGTGGCACCACGCCGAATGTATCAAATGCCTGCATACCCCATTTCATGAACTGATAGCGCTCGTTGTTGCGCTGAAATTCGAGTTTCATGTTGAGGTCGAGAGCTTGTTTCTCGCGGTAATGGTCGATCTGCACCGAGTGGTCAACGACCAGGTCCACAGGAACGAGCGGTTCGATGTTCTTTGCTTTTTTCCCCATTTTGGCAGCAACGTTACGCATCGCAGCTAGGTCGGCCAGCAAAGGCACTCCGGTAAAGTCCTGCAGCACAACACGCGATACGACGAATGGAATTTCGTCGGTACGTGCAGCGGTCGGGCTCCATTTGGCCAATTGATTGACATGTTCTTCGGTCACTTTCTTGCCATCGCAATTACGCAAAACCGATTCCAGCACGATGCGAATCGAAACCGGCAAGCGTGAAATATTGACGCCAAGTTTTTTCTCCAAAGCCGGGAGCGAATAGAACTTGCCTTTCTTGGAACCGGAAATCTTGAATTCCTTGAGCGTGTTCAACGTGTTACGGGACATGGCCTCTCCTTAGATGACAAATCAACTGATATGGGATTACTTCTAACGTTTATGTATTGCTTCATTCTTTGTTACTTCAAAACGGACACTAATTTCGATTCAATTTTGTATTGTTCAATCGTTCGTAATGCAATGATCATTTCCGTACTTAAAACATGGCGTCAAAACAAAGCACTGGCAGTTTCAGGAAGATGCATTCCACTTAATTTCGCACGCTGCAATATCGTCCAATAATAGCGATAGCTGGCGCGATCATGTAATTTTCCATTGTGCTGAATCGGGCCCCAATCCACTTTTTGTGCTTCGCTCAAAATGCTCGACGCTTCGTTGATTTCAGAACTGCGCGGCATCAGCGATTTCAGAATCGGTTTGATTTGGTCCGGGTGAATGCTCCACATTCTGGTGTAGCCGAATTCCGATGAGGCGCGCGTGGCATCATGCGCAACGACAACGGTATCTTTGATTTCGGTGGTGACATTGTGCGATGGGACTTTGCCGTGCGCGTGTGCTGCAGCTGCAATTTCGAGTTTCGCGCGCATGACAAGCGGATGCGTAAATTGTCCCGGGCTGCGCATAGCGCTTCCAGGAATGGCACCGTAATGTGCGGAAACAAAATCCATGATGCCGAATGACAGGCATTCGATCTGAGGCAGTGCGGCGATTGCATGGACTTCTTCCAGTGCGCCGTGTGTTTCGATCAATACATGTATCGGTAAATTCTCACGCCCCGCTTTTTTAGCATGGCGATTGATGATGCTGATTGCTTTCGTTACATCAGCGACGCCGTCGATCTTTGGTACAACCAAATATGCCAGCCGTTTGGCGGCGCCTTGGCAAATAATGCTGACGTCTTGTTCGAACGCGTTGCTTGTCACATCATGTACGCGAGCGCCGATGCGGTCGAATTTGTTGTCGTCACTGGCAAGCAGGTCGGCGACCATGCGGGCGTGTTGTTCTTCGTTGCCGGCGCTGGCGCCGTCTTCACAATCGAGTGTGATATCAAACTGAGGGCCAAGATCTTGTTGCAGGATAATCGATTTACGCATCAACTTTTCGGAGCCGGCGTAATGGTCGCATACCGGCAATGAAACCGGTTGCTGTTTATCTTGAAATAAGACCTCGGAGGGATGCATGTGGAGCTTAAATCTAAATCAGGTGAGGCGATGTTATTGCGAGTAGTGGACAAGTAACGCGCGCTGTAACGCGTTACTTGTCCGGCCGGATAAGTCTTAGCCTACGAGATGTTTTACACCTTCGCGCTCTTCGAGCAATTCATTCAATGTGATATTGATGCGCTCTTTTGAGAATGCATCGATCTCAAGACCTTGAACGATTTTGTATTCGCCATTTTGGGTTGTGACCGGAAAGCCGAACATCGTGCCTTCAGGGATGCCATATGAACCATCCGATGGAATACCCATCGTGGTCCATTTGCCGTTTGTGCCAAGCAACCAGTCATGCACGTGGTCGATCGCTGCGTTTGCAGCTGAAGCAGCAGAAGACAAGCCACGCGCTTCGATGATTGCAGCACCACGTTTGCCAACGGTTGGCAGGAACACATCTTTGTTCCAGACGGGGTCATTGATCATGTCTTTAACAGATTTGCCGTCGATGGTTGCATAGCGATAGTCGGCATACATCGTTGGAGAGTGATTACCCCAGACGAACAGCTTTTCAATCGAGGTAACTGGCTTGCCGGTTTTGGAGGCGATTTGCGACAAGGCGCGGTTGTGATCCAAGCGCAGCATGGCGGTGAAATTCTTGGCCGGCAGGTTTGGCGCCGATTTCATTGCGATGTAAGCATTGGTGTTGGCAGGATTGCCGACAACAAGAACTTTGACATTGCGCGATGCGACTGCATCCAATGCTTTACCTTGCACTGTAAAGATTTGTGCGTTGGCTTCCAGCAGATCTTTGCGCTCCATGCCTGGGCCGCGCGGACGTGCGCCAACCAGCAATGCGACATCAATGTCTTTAAATGCGGTCATCGGATCGCTGTGGGCTGTCATGCCGGCCAGCAGAGGAAATGCGCAATCGTCGATCTCCATCATGACGCCTTTGAGCGCTTTTTGCGCTTTCTCGTCAGGAATTTCAAGCAATTGCAAAATGACAGGCTGATCTTTGCCGAGCATGTCGCCATTAGCAATACGGAACAGAAGTGAGTAGCCGATTTGGCCGGCGGCGCCTGTGACGGCAACACGCATTGGGGCTTTAGCCATGTTGAATCTCCAAAGTGATGATGAAATCGATACTAATGTGATTAATTGAGCAAGCCCGTAATCATACAGCTGAAAACAGGCCAAGTCAGCCAGTTTTGCGAGGCCAAGTTGCAGTCACATGAGCAATGTTAAGTAGTTTGGCGTTGTTTATTTTTAGCAAAATGTTGCCCGCGAGTTTAGGCTTGCCAGCTCCCCCTGTCAATGAGTATCTTATGTCTTATATAAGACATATCACCTCATATAATTTGCTAGACGGCAAGGGGTGTTTTGTGGTGAAATCTCGACTATGAGCTCTGTCCTGTCCAATTTGCTTCCTAATGGTGCGCCTGCTACAGGTGCTGGGACATCTACCCCTGGCGTTTCCCCTACCTTCAGCCCTTTATATCAACAAATCAAGGCACTTATTACGCAAAGCTTGCAATCGGGGGAATGGAAACCGGGAGAGTTGATCCCAAGTGAAGTGGAATTGGCAGGCCGCTTCAAAGTTAGTCAAGGTACGGTGCGCAAGGCGATTGACGAGTTGGCGTCGGAAAATTTGGTTGTCCGGCGTCAAGGAAAGGGAACATTCGTCGCGACACATCATGAAGTGCGTGCACAATTTCGTTTCTTGCGACTCATGCCTGATGTCGGAGAGCCGCATCACCCAGAAAACAAAATCATTGAAGTCAAGCGTTTGCGCGCGCCCGCAGAAGTTGCGCGCTTGCTTGAAATTAAATCGGCCGACTCGGTTATCTTCATTAAGCGGGTACAGTCGTTTGATGGCGCTCCTACCATTCTTGAAGAATTGTGGTTGCCTGGCCTGATATTTAAAGGTCTTACTGCTGAACGTTTAATTGAATATAAAGGTCCGATGTATGGATTATTCGAGACGGAATTTGGCACTCGAATGATTCGTGCAACTGAAAAAATACGCGCAGTGAATGCAGATGAGAGCATTGCAGAGTTGCTGAAAATTGCATCCAATACACCGTTGTTGAGTGTTGAGCGCGTGTCGTACACATACGGTGATAAACCGGTTGAAGTACGACGTGGTTTGTATCTGACTGATTGCCATCACTATCAAAATGAATTGGGTTGATCCGTAGTTCTACGTATGTGAACTGTTAAATTTTCGCTTTATGTGCAAATTTATTGTCTTTAGTCACAATAAATATTGGTGTGCTGCACAAAATCGGCGAAAATTATAGGGTTATTAAGCTCAGGAGATTATGTAATGTCAGAAGTCGTGAAAAAAAGTCGACCGGAATTCCGGAATATTCATGCTTTCAGGGATTTGCCGAGTTACCGCTGGCCATTGGCGAGTCTTGTGTCAGGCGCACACCGCTTCAGTGGATTATTTATTTTTTTATTGTTGCCTTTTATTTTGTACTTGCTGGATTTAAGCCTCACATCTGAAACAACGTTTGACTATCTCGAAGGGTTTACTTCCGGCTGGTTTGTAAAGCTGGTCATTCTGGCGTTGGTGTGGAGTTATCTGCATCATTTCTGCGCAGGCATTCGTTTTCTTTTTCTGGATTTCCACGTGGGTTTGGATAAAGAGAGCAGCCGTAAATCTGCCTTGGCCGTATTTGCGGTTAGCTTGCCATTAGCAGCTTTGGTTGGTTTGAAATTGTTTGGAGTCTTTTAAAATGGCCAATAATAATATCGGACCGAAGCGCCTTACCGTTGGCGCACATTACGGCATGAAAGATTGGATCGCACAACGTGTGACGGCAATCATCATGGCTATCTACACGCTTATCTTGTTGCTTTCATTTTTGTTTGCATACGACTTCAGCTATGCGGGCTGGGCCGGCATGTTCTCACATCAGTGGTTCAAGACAGCTACCTTCGTCACGTTGCTTGCATTGTTTTATCACGCATGGGTTGGTATGCGTGATATCTGGATGGATTACGTTACTTCCTCCGTAGTCTTGCGGCTTGTTTTGCAAGTTGCCACCATCGCGTGGTTAATCGGTTGTGCCTTTTATGCGGCGCAGATACTCTGGAGAGCGTAATCGTGGCAGCAATTAAATCTTCTATTCCTACCCGTCGTTTTGATGCGGTAATCGTTGGTGCAGGTGGTTCGGGCATGCGCGCTTCGCTGCAATTGGCCGAAGCCGGTTTGACTGTCGCAGTCTTGTCCAAAGTGTTCCCGACTCGTTCTCATACAGTGGCAGCCCAAGGCGGTATTGGTGCGTCGCTGGGTAATATGGCGGAAGACAGCTGGTACTGGCATATGTTTGATACAGTCAAGGGCGGCGATTATCTCGGCGACCAGGATGCAATCGAATTCATGTGCCGTGAAGCGCCTAAAGTCGTATACGAACTTGAGCATTTCGGCATGCCGTTCGACCGTAATCCTGACGGCACAATTTATCAACGTCCATTCGGTGGTCATACCGCCAATTTTGGCGAGAAGCCGGTGCAACGTGCTTGCGCTGCAGCAGACCGTACCGGTCACGCGTTGTTGCATACACTGTATCAACGCAATGTACGCGCGAAGACACACTTCTATGTCGAGTGGATGGCGATCGATATCATTCGCGATGCGGAAGGTGACGTAGTTGGTGTCGTGGCTCTGGAAATGGAAACCGGCGACGTGATGATTCTCGAAGCCAAAACAACCATTTTCGCCACTGGTGGCGCAGGGCGTATTTTTGCTGCATCTACCAACGCGTTCATCAATACCGGTGATGGCTTGGGCATGGCTGCACGTGCCGGTTTGCCGCTGGAAGATATGGAGTTCTGGCAATTCCATCCAACCGGTGTAGCAGGTGCTGGAGTCTTGATTACAGAAGGCGTACGCGGCGAAGGCGGCATTCTGATCAACAGCAACGGCGAACGTTTCATGGAACGTTATGCGCCGACCCTGAAGGATTTGGCACCGCGCGATTTCGTTTCACGCTCGATGGATCAAGAGATCAAGGAAGGCCGCGGTTGTGGTCCGAACAAGGATCATGTGTTGCTGGACTTGCGTCACATCGGTGCGGACACCATTCAAAAACGTCTGCCATCGATTCTTGAAATCGGCCATAAATTTGCCAACGTGGATGCAACCAAAGAACCTATCCCGGTTGTTCCGACGATCCATTATCAGATGGGGGGCATTCCGACCAATATTCATGGACAAGTCGTTGCGCCGAAAAATGGCAATCCGAATGCAATCGTCAATGGCATGTATGCGATCGGTGAATGTTCTTGCGTATCAGTGCATGGCGCAAATCGTTTAGGCACCAACTCCTTGCTTGACCTCGTCGTATTTGGTCGTGCAGCCGGCAACCATGTGGTGCAAAGCAATTTGAAAGAGCGTAGCCATAAGCCGTTGCCTGCAGATGCAGCCGATTTTGCGATGGCACGTTTGTCCAGGCTTGAGACAAGCACCGGCAGTGAACGTGTACAAGGCGTGGCCAACGACATTCGTTCAACCATGCAACAATATTGCGGCGTGTTCCGTACGGATGATTTGCTGCAGACCGGCTATACGAAGATCATGGAACTCGATGAACGCCGCAAGCATGTGTCGTTCAAGGATAAATCCAAGGTGTTCAACACGGCGCGTGTCGAGGCTTTGGAACTTGATAATTTGATTGAAACTGCAAAGGCGACGATTACTTCTGCTTTGGCTCGCAAAGAGTCGCGTGGTGCACACGCACATCGCGACTATGAGAAGCGCGACGATGTGAATTGGATGAAACACACGTTGTGGTACTCGGAAGGCAATCGTCTCGATTACAAACCTGTAATCACCACGCCATTGTCGGTTGAAACTTTCGTGCCTAAAGCGCGTACTTTCTAACAAGGTCAGAATATGCCACGCACACTACAATTTAAAATTTATCGTTACGATCCGGACAAGGATGCCAAGCCTTACATGCAAGACTTGACGGTCGAATTGCAAGACACAGACAAAATGTTGCTCGATGCATTGCAGCGTATCAAGTCCGATGTCGATGATTCGCTTGCATTGCGTCGTTCATGCCGTGAAGGTGTTTGCGGTTCCGATGCAATGAACATCAATGGCAAGAATGGTCTTGCTTGCACCACCAATTTGAACGAATTGACACAGCCGATTGTCTTGAGACCATTGCCTGGTTTGCCAGTTATCCGCGATCTGATCGTGGACATGACGCAATTCTTCAAGCAATACCATTCGATCAAACCATTCTTGATCAACGACACTATTCCGCCAGAGAAAGAACGCCTGCAGATGCCGGCCGAGCGTGAAGAGCTTGATGGCCTGTATGAGTGTATTCTATGTGCATGTTGTTCGACTTCTTGCCCATCTTTCTGGTGGAATCCTGATAAATTTGTTGGCCCGGCTGGTTTGTTGCAGGCATATCGCTTTATTGCCGATAGCCGCGACCAGGCGACCAACGAACGTTTGGATAATCTGGAAGATCCGTATCGCTTGTTCCGTTGCCATACCATCATGAATTGTGTGGATGTTTGTCCGAAGGGTTTGAATCCGACCAAGGCCATCGGCAAAATCAAAGAATTGATGGTCCGGCGCGCTGTGTAGATTGTTACTTAGGGTGACGGGCAATTCATCACCCTCAATATTCTCTATATGGCATTGAGTTGATAAACGGAAAACAGCAGGAAGTAGCGCAGAGAAGAGAAAGCATGTCGATTACTCATCAAGCAGATCCAGTAAAACGCGCCAGATTACGGTGGCGCGGACGGCGGGGCTTGCTTGAAAACGATTTAATCTTGACGCGCTTTCTTGATGCGCATGAGTCGAATTTGACGGATGAAGAGGTGGATGCCTTTTCTCGTCTGATGGAATTGTCGGATAACGACTTGATGGGATTGCTCCTTGCTCGCAAGAAGCTTGAGGGTGACGTGGATTTGCCTCACGTTCACGCTCTATTGACGCGTTTGCGTCAAGCTTGATTTTTGCTGTATTTACTTTTTGTTTTCGCGTTTTTATTAATAATCGACTCACCCATCCTCATTAGAAGGAAGAGCCATGACCAACTCTGACACAAAAGCCACTCTCTCATTTTCCGACGGTAGTCCATCCCTCGACCTTCCAATTTATAAAGGAACAGTCGGCCCCGATGTCATTGACATCCGCAAACTATATGGTGCAACCGGCAAGTTCACATACGATCCAGGTTTTATGTCGACCGCCGCATGTAATTCGGCAATTACCTATATTGATGGCGATAAAGGCGAGTTGTTGTATCGTGGTTACCCAATTGAACAATTGGCGGTGAATTGCGACTTCCTGGAAACTTGTTACTTGCTGCTAAATGGTGAACTGCCCAATGCAGCAGAAAAGAAGAATTTTGTTTCGACCGTCACCAAACATACGATGGTGCATGAGCAGATGCAATTTTTCTACCGCGGTTTCCGTCGCGATGCGCATCCGATGTCGGTACTGGTCGGAACGGTTGGTGCATTGTCATCGTTCTACCATGATTCATTGGACATCACCGACCCACACCATCGGGAAGTGTCGGCGATTCGTTTGATTGCCAAGATGCCGACGTTGGTTGCGATGGCGTACAAATATTCGATCGGCCAGCCGTTTGTGTATCCGCGCAATGACTTGTCCTATAGCGCCAACTTCATGCGCATGATGTTTTCAAATCCATGCGAAGAATACAAGATCAATGATGTGCTGGTACGCGCGCTGGATCGTATTTTGATCCTGCATGCGGATCATGAGCAAAATGCCTCGACATCGACAGTACGTTTGGCTGGTTCGTCCGGTGCAAATCCATTTGCCTGTATCGCGGCTGGCATCGCTTGCCTGTGGGGTCCGGCACATGGCGGCGCCAATGAGGCAGCACTGAATATGTTGAAGGAAATCGGCTCGGCAGACAAGATTCCTGAGTTTATCGCGAAAGTGAAAGACAAAAACTCTGGCGTCAAGCTGATGGGATTCGGTCACCGTGTCTACAAGAACTTTGACCCACGCGCCAAGCTGATGCGCGAAACCTGCCACGAAGTGCTGAACGAACTCGGTCTGCATGATGATCCGCTGTTCAAGCTCGCCATGGCATTGGAAAAAGTTGCGCTCGAAGACGAATACTTCGTATCACGCAAACTGTATCCGAACGTCGATTTTTACTCCGGCATCGTGCAATCGGCATTGGGCATTCCAGTATCATTGTTCACAGGTATTTTCGCAATGGCACGTACGGTCGGCTGGATTGCACAATGGAACGAGATGATTTCCGATCCGGAACAAAAAATCGGCCGCCCACGTCAACTCTTCGTTGGTTCGCCAACTCGCGAAGTGAAGCCGTTGGCTAAACGTTGATAAGTAGTAGTACTTAAAGAAAAAGAAAAAAGCGGGCTTTTATGCTCGCTTTTTTTATTCTTCCAGTAAATATGATATTCTCATGCCCTGTAAGGATTTAGTTACTGAGCCCTTCCCCACAACTTGAATGATGTGCAATCCGCTAACCGGTCAGGCCGTGTCGCGGAAGGTTAGATTAACCCGCTAATCTCGCGAAACGCGAAGAAAGGTGAGCAATATGATGCAGCAGTACCGCTCCAACTCCTATTTGTTTGGAGGCAATGCGCCGTACATTGAAGAATTGTACGAGGCATACCTCAATAATCCCGGTTCAGTCCCAGATAACTGGCGCAGCTATTTCGACGCGATGCAGCACGTGCCTGCAGTCGATGGTTCGAACAAGCCTGACGTCGCTCATGCCCCCGTAATTGCTTCCTTTGCAGAACGCGCCAAACAAGGTCCGATTCGCACCGTATCGGCTTCTACCGATGCCGAGATGGGTCGCAAACGTGTTGCGGTAACCCAGCTGATTGCTGCATATCGATTTCTCGGTACGCATTGGGCCAATCTGGACCCGCTGCAGCGCCAAGAGCGCCCATCGATTCCAGAGCTTGAGCCTAGTTTCTATGGTTTCACCGATGCTGATATGGACACCGTGTTCAATGTCAGTAATACCTATTTTGGCGGCGATACCGCTTCCCTGCGTGATTTGCTGAACGCTTTACGCGATACGTATTGCCGTTCAATTGGCGCAGAATTCATGTACATCAGCGATCCTGCACAAAAGCGCTGGTTGCAGGAAAAGCTGGAGTCGACTCGTTCGACACCATCTTTTTCTGCCGAAAAGAAAAAACATATTCTGGACCGCCTCACTGCGGCAGAAGGTTTGGAGCGCTATCTCCATACCAAATATGTCGGCCAAAAACGATTCTCGCTCGAAGGCGGTGAAAGCTTCATCGCATCGATGGATGAAACCATTCAGCGTGCTGGTGAAAAAGGTGTGCAAGAAATCGTCATCGGTATGGCACACCGCGGCCGTCTCAATGTGTTGGTCAATATTCTCGGCAAGATGCCACAAGAATTATTTGCAGAATTCGAAGGCAAACATGCTGACGATCTGCCTGCAGGTGATGTGAAATATCACCAAGGCTTCTCGTCAGACATTACCTCACCTGGCGGTCCGATCCATCTGTCGCTCGCATTCAATCCGTCCCATCTTGAAATCGTCAATCCAGTTGTCGAAGGCTCGGTTAAAGCGCGTATGGAACGTCGCGGCGACAAAGACGGTTCACAAGTACTGCCGATCCTTGTGCATGGCGACGCCGCATTTGCAGGGCAGGGTGTTGTGATGGAAACACTGAACCTCGCGCAAACGCGTGGCTATGGTACAGGTGGCACAGTGCATATCGTCATCAATAACCAAATTGGTTTTACTACATCCGATCCGCGCGATTCACGTTCGACATTGTATTGTTCCGACGTGGTCAAGATGATTGAAGCGCCGGTATTGCATGTGAATGCCGATGATCCTGAAGCAGTCGTATTTGCGACGCAAATTGCGCTCGACTATCGCGTTGAGTTTAAAAAAGATATCGTCGTCGATATCGTTTGTTATCGCAAACTGGGACACAACGAACAAGATACACCGGCATTGACCCAGCCATTGATGTACAAAAAAATCGGGCAGCATCCAGGCACGCGTAAACTGTATGCAGACAAGCTTGTTGCGCAAGGGACGATACCTGCCAATGGCGGCGATGAAATGGTCAGAATTTATCGCGAAGCGATGGATGCGGGTAAGCACACAGTTGATCCGGTCATTTCCAACTTCAAAGGCAAATACGCGGTTGACTGGATGCCATTCCTCAATCGTAAATGGACCGATGCAGCTGATACTGCCGTACCATTGGCTGAATTGAAGCGTTTGGCTACGCGCATCACAACCGTGCCTGAGAATTTCAAAGTACACCCATTGGTTGAGAAAGTACTTGCAGATCGTGCTGCAATGGGTCGCGGGGAAATGAATCTTGACTGGGGCATGGGTGAACATCTGGCTTATGCCTCGATCGTCTCGTCCGGTTATGCGGTTCGGCTGACTGGCCAGGATGCAGGCCGTGGTACGTTCACACATCGCCATGCAGTACTCCATGATCAGAAGCGAGAAAGATGGGACGCCGGCAGTTATATCCCATTGCAGAATGTCTCGGAAACGCAGGCGCCATTCACCGTGATCGACTCCGTGTTGTCAGAGGAAGCTGTGCTTGGATTTGAATATGGTTACTCGACTGCCGAGCCGAATACCTTGACGATTTGGGAAGGCCAGTTTGGCGATTTCGCCAATGGTGCGCAAGTCGTTATCGACCAATTCATCAGTTCAGGCGAAGTCAAATGGGGTCGTGCATCAGGCTTGGTGATGATGCTGCCGCACGGTTATGAAGGCATGGGACCGGAGCACTCATCGGCTCGACCAGAGCGTTTCCTGCAACTATGCGCCGACAATAATATGCAAGTCGTTCAGCCAACCACAGCTGCGCAGATATTCCATTTGTTGCGCCGTCAGATGATTCGTTTGTTCCGCAAGCCATTGGTCATCATGACACCGAAGTCGCTATTGCGTAATAAAGATGCCGGTTCACCATTGTCCGATTTTGCCAAGGGTTCATTCCAAACCGTGATTGGTGAAGTGGATGAGAAGATCGATGACAAAAAAGTCAAACGTGTCATCGCTTGTTCCGGCAAGGTGTATTACGACCTGGTCAATGCACGCAAGGAGCGCGCGCAAAATGATGTGGCGATTATTCGTGTCGAACAATTGTATCCATTCCCGCATAAGGCTTTTGCTGCAGAACTGAAAAAATATGCAAACATGGCCGAGCTGGTATGGACACAAGACGAGCCGCAAAATCAAGGCGCTTGGTTCCAGATTCAACATAACATTTTGGAAAATCTGGAAGATGGCCAGAAGTTGGCTTATGCAGGGCGACCTGCCAGTGCATCGCCGGCCGTCGGTTATTACGACAAGCATTATGCTCAGCAAAAAGCATTGATTGATGCAGCCTTTTCCAAGCTAAAAGGTTTTGTCCTCACAAAATAATAACTCGCGGCACACTAGAAACTGGTGTGCCGCATTAACAACCCGAAACGGAGAGTTACATGGCAATTCTTGAAGTGAAAGTCCCGCAATTATCTGAATCTGTCGCTGAAGCGACCATGTTGCAATGGCATAAAAAAGTGGGCGAGTCTGTTGCTCGAGACGAAAACCTGATTGATATTGAAACTGACAAGGTCGTACTTGAATTGCCGGCGCCTGCCGCTGGTGTTCTTACCCAGATCGTCAAAGGAGATGGCAGCACAGTCGTCGCTGGTGAAGTGATTGCGCTGATTGATACGGAAGCCACTGCCGGCGCTTCTGCTCCTGCGCCTGCTGCTTCGGTTGCAGCAACGCCTGCGAAGACAGCTGCTCCAGCTTCTGCTGCTTCAACAGGAATTGCGATGCCCGCAGCCGCCAAAATGCTGGCTGATAATAATTTATCCGTCTCACAAGTGACCGGCACAGGCAAGGATGGTCGAGTGACAAAGGGTGATGTCATCAATCAGCTTGACAAGAAGACAGCCCCTGCTGCGCCAGCCCCCGCTGCTGTTGCTAAACCAGCGTTGCAACAAGTTGCTGCGCCAGTCAGTATTGATTTGGAAGGACGTCCAGAAGAGCGCGTCCCAATGAGCCGCTTGCGCGCTCGTATCGCCGAACGCCTGTTGCAATCGCAAGCAACCAATGCAATTTTGACGACCTTCAATGAAGTCAATATGCAACCGGTGATGGACTTGCGCAACAAATACAAAGACAAATTCGAGAAAGAACATGGCGTTAAACTCGGCTTCATGTCGTTCTTTGTCAAAGCTGCCGTCGCTGCATTGAAAAAATATCCAATCATTAATGCATCCGTGGATGGCAATGACATCGTTTATCACGGTTATTTCGACATCGGTATTGCAGTCGGATCGCCACGCGGTTTGGTTGTTCCGGTGTTGCGTAATGCCGATCAAATGTCGATTGCGGATATCGAAAAGAAAATCGGTGAATTCGGTGCCAAGGCCAAAGACGGAAAATTGACATTGGACGATTTGACCGGCGGCACGTTCTCGATTTCCAATGGCGGTACCTTTGGTTCAATGTTGTCGACACCGATCATTAACCCGCCACAGTCTGCAATTTTGGGTGTGCATGCAACAAAGGATCGTGCGGTTGTTGAAAACGGCCAGATCGTTATCCGTCCAATCAATTACCTCGCCATGTCATACGATCACCGCATCATTGATGGCCGTGAAGCAGTATTAGGCCTGGTCGCGATGAAGGATGCATTGGAAGATCCGGCACGTCTGTTACTGGACTTGTAATTCACATCTACCGTGAACATAAGCGAAGAAATCAAACGCTTGCATGAACTTCATCAGTCAGGAGCATTGACTGATGAAGAATTTGCACAAGCCAAGGCAAAACTATTGGCGAGCCACGATGATAATCAATCTTCATTCAATGCATCTGGCGATTTAGTCACGCAGATGAACCGGTTTCGCCGCTCCAAACTGGATCGATGGCTGGGTGGTGTCTGTGGCGGTCTTGCTAAATCAACGGGTCTGGAATCCTGGATATGGCGTTTGATTTTTGTTTTATTCACATTCTGTTTTGGCGGCGGACTATTGCTGTATCTGTTGGCATGGATTCTTGTGCCGATTGAAGAATGATATTGGAAATTAAAAATGAGCAAACAATTTGATGTGGTAGTGATCGGCGGCGGTCCAGGTGGATATATCGCCGCAATTCGTGCGGCACAACTCGGATTCAATACAGCCTGTATCGATGAATGGAAAAATGAAAAAGGCGGCCCTGCGCCGGGCGGCACCTGTACCAATGTCGGATGCATACCGTCGAAGGCACTCTTGCAATCATCCGAACATTACGAGCATGCCGGTCATGCATTTGCCGAGCATGGGATTGAAGTCAAAGGTCTTGGCTTGAATCTGGGCCAGATGCTGACGCGCAAGGATACCGTTGTTAAACAGAACAACGACGGCATTTTGTATTTATTCAAGAAAAACAAAATCACATTCTTCCATGGCCGCGGTTCGTTCGTGAAAGCCGATGCGAACGGCTATGAAATCAAAGTTGCCGGCGCAAAGGAAGAAACGATTAGCGGCAAGCATATTGTGATTGCGACTGGTTCGAATGCCCGCGCTTTGCCGAATGCAGCATTTGATGAAAAACTGATTTTGTCGAATACGGGGGCATTGGCAATTGATGGCGTTCCTAAAAAACTTGGCATTATCGGCGCTGGTGTAATCGGGCTTGAAATGGGCAGCGTATGGCGTCGTCTGGGTTCACAAGTGACGGTGCTGGAGGCATTGCCAACATTCCTCGGTGCAGTCGATGAGCAAATCGCCAAAGAAGCACACAAGCTTTTTACCAAACAAGGATTGTCGATCAGTCTTGGTGTCAAGATTGGCTCCATTGTCACAAGCAAGAAAGATGTGGCGGTAGAGTACACAGATGACAAAGGTGCTGCGCAGAAGGCCGTATTTGATAAGCTGATTGTATCGATCGGACGTGTACCAAATACGACAGGCTTGAATGTGGAAAGCATTGGACTCAAGCTGGATGAACGCGGTTTCATCGTCGTCGACGGTGATTGCAAAACGAATTTGCCAAATGTATGGGCGGTCGGCGATGTAGTGCGCGGACCGATGTTGGCACACAAGGCGGAAGAAGAGGGCGTTGCTGTTGCAGAACGGATCGCCGGTCAACATGGACACGTGAACTTCAATACGATTCCGTGGGTAATTTACACATCGCCGGAAATCGCGTGGGTTGGTAAAACAGAACAGCAGCTGAAATCCGAAGGCATTGCCTACAAGGCTGGCACCTTCCCTTTCATGGCCAATGGTCGCGCACGGGCGCTTGGCGATACATCCGGTATGGTGAAGTTTCTGGCTGATGCAAAGAGCGACGAAATTCTGGGCGTGCATATCATCGGCCCAATGGCATCGGAGTTGATTTCGGAAGCGGTCGTGGCGATGGAATTCCGTGCTTCGTCTGAAGATATTGCACGTATTTGCCATGCGCACCCATCGTTGTCGGAGGCGACAAAAGAGGCAGCACTTGCAGTGGACAAGCGCACGCTCAATTTTTAAATAGATGAAATCATCAAATGGGCGAGTGAGAACTCGCCCATTTTATTTTGCAGCATAACAATGCATGCAAGAATCAGATATGCCAATATCCGAATGCAGCGAGCCAGCAATCAATACTGACAAATGCATCAGGATTAGAAAGTAATTTTGAAAAGAATGAATGTTCAGGAATTCTACGATCATGCGCTATCTGCGCATGGTTTTACTGCGGACGAAGCGCAGCGGCAAGCTGTGATGCGATTACAGCGCGCTTATGACGAATGGGTCGAATTTAAAGCACAACGCTCTAACCGCCTCAAAAAAATTATCAATAGTCCGGAAGTACCTCGAGGCGTCTACATGTGGGGCGGCGTCGGCCGCGGCAAATCATTTTTAATGGACAGTTTTTATTCTGTAGTTCCGGTAGTGCGCAAAACGCGATTGCATTTCCATGAATTCATGCGCAGCGTTCATCGCCAACTTGATGAGCTGAAAGGCATTGCCAATCCATTGGATGAGGTTGCACGTAACATTGCCAAAAAATACCGGCTGATCTGTTTTGATGAATTTCATGTGTCGGATATCGCCGATGCAATGATTCTTTATAATTTGCTCAAGGCTTTATTCGACAACGATGTGTCGTTCGTCATGACATCGAATTATGTGCCTGATAAGTTATATCCGGATGGCTTGCATCGTGATCGCATGTTGCCGACGATTGCACTATTAAAAGATAAATTGGATATCCTGAATGTGGATGCCGGAACCGATTATCGTAAAAGAGCATTGGAACAAGTACAAACGTATCACCATCCGCTCGGCGCTACTGCTGATGCTGAACTACGCAAAGCCTTCGTGACAATTGCAGAGACTTCTGAAGAAGATCCACGCATCACTATTGAGACGCGCGAAATCAGAAGTTTGCGCCGTGCTGGTGGAGTTATCTGGTTTGATTTCGCAACCTTGTGCGGCGGGCCTCGCTCGCAAAATGATTATCTTGAAATTGCCAGTCGATTCCACACAGTGATCTTGTCCGGCATTCCGCAGATGTCCGCTGCCATGTCATCCGAAGCGCGTCGTTTCACTTGGCTGATCGATGTATTTTACGATCATAAAGTCAAACTGTTGATGTCGGCAGAAGTAGAACCGGAGGCGTTATATACGCATGGTATGCTGGCGGATGAATTTCATCGCACTGTTTCCCGCATTATCGAAATGCAGTCGCGTGAATACATGGAATCCGAACGACGTGATGTGACAAATGTGTAATCGACTTCCTCATTATTTTTTTATACAGACTAGCATCCTCTTTGGCATGCTGCTATTTTGCTGCTTGCCTTTGGCGGAAGCACAAACTGTAGTGACAAGCGGCACAGTAGAGGAGCAATCGGCGTCTGCGTCTACAGCCTTGGATGAATTATTGGCGCGCTATCCGGCCGGCTCGATTCATACGACGGAAGATGCCAGCCGTGCCGGTGATGACGTCCATAAAATGCATGCTCTCATCGAGGCACAGTTCGCTGATGAACAAAAATTATGCTTCCCTAAATTTTTTGCTACTTCTTGTTTGATCGATGCAAAAGAACGCCATCGGGTTGCAGTGGCCAAAGTGCGTGCTATTGAAATTGAAGTGAATAAGTTCAAGCGCCGTGCAAATGTCATGGCGCGCGACAAAACTGTGGCAGCTAAACGCAACAAAGAAGCTGCAGAGTTAGCTAGCCATGCGAAGGAAAATCAGAGCGCGATTGCCGACAATGCAGCAGAATCGTCGCAAGCATCAGTGCCTTCGTCAGCTATAAGATCCCAAGGCAGTGCTGATGATCGAATCACAAAACATCAAATTGAAGCCAAGAAAAGACAGGCGGCCGAAGCCGAAAATGAGAAGCGGCGCGCCAGCCATATTGCAGCTTATGAAAAGAAGCAACAAGAATCTGAGGCACGTCAGCGAGAGATAGCAGCTAAAAAATTAGAAAAGGCGCGCGCACAGAAAGACAAAGAAGCGTCCGAATCGAAATAAACTGGAAAAACAAGGCAGCACGGTTCGCGAGGAGCTTGTAAATTCGTTTTAGTTTGCTAGACAAATTTCAGACTCATACAGCACGACGCATTTTTTGCACCGTATAATTTTTGACTTCTTTAGGTTGAGCGACGAATTTTACAATGGCCATTGTGCAATTGTCTGCAGCCGTGCCTTCAGCGCGCTCTCGTGCTTTCTTGATGAGCATTTCGGATGCTTGGCGCGGCGAGTTCATTGCAATGACGGCGCCTAACTCTGCGTCCGAAAAATAATGCCAAAGGCCATCCGAGCAAAGTAAAAACGCATCGCCGATTTTCAATCCATCTCGACGTCCGATCGTGACATAAGGCTCATTTGTGCTGCTGCCGAGTATATTGACCAGAATATTCGCCAATTTGTGATCTCGGGCATCTTCTCTGGCCAACTTGCCCTCGCTGACCAATTTTTCAACATAGGAATGGTCGATCGTATGTTCGGCAAAATTAGGCCCATCGAATCGGTATAGCCGCGAATCGCCGACATGTGCCCAGATTGCCCTCTTTTCCGGGGTGACGACTAATACAACCATCGTGCTATGCGGTTCCTTCTCTGCAGACATGGCGCTTAATTTGATGACGATGTGCACTTCGTGGGCAATCGTCTCCAACATTTTTTCTACCGTATCGGTAAGAGGCGAAAATTGCTCAAAGATCTGTTTTGCCGTGCCAATGACTTGTTCTGCTGCAAGTGCACCGCCGGTACGTCCACCCATACCATCGGCAAGGACTGCCATCATATAGCCAGGCGCTCTAGGCGCATTAAATAGCGCTACGCGGTCTTGCTGTTCCTGGCGGTCGCCTATATGCTGGGCCGTACCTGCTTCGATCTTATATTGGCTCATACGTCTATGTAGATTAAACTGTGCATTGGAAACAAATCTGCGAATAAATTATTATTGCACGTGCAAACCGTCTTCAGATGAAATTGCGAATTTTTTTGTCTTATATTTTACAAAATGGCCAAGACCCCTTCAGAAGAAATACAACGACGCATCATCGAATTGGAGGTGGAGCATCGCGATTTGGACGCAATTATCGATTTGCTCATTCATGATGTGCGCCATGAAGAACTCCAATTACGCCGTTTAAAAAAGCGGAAATTGCAGCTTAAAGATCATATTACGCTGCTTAAAATGCAATTGATTCCAGATATTCCAGCCTAATTTACCCCTTTAATCGAGCCCCGATATGGTTCGTTACAGTTAGTTACCTTGACAGAAGACATAGCAGCTGGCGGTCACGACGCCGAGATTGAGCAACTTTTTGATACGGATGGCCCGTTAGGACATGCTGTGGGCGGGTATCGTTCCCGCCAGTCGCAAACAGAAATGGCCAAAGCCATCGCAGAAGCAATTTCTAAACAGCAAACACTTATTGCCGAGGCCGGTACCGGAACCGGAAAAACCTTTGCCTATCTTGTCCCGGCATTGTTGTGGGGAGGCAAAGTCATTTTGTCTACCGGCACCAAAAATCTGCAGGACCAACTCTATCTGCGCGATATTCCTACTGTTCGCAAGGCGCTCAATGCTCCGGTTTCTGTCGCTCTATTGAAGGGCCGGGCAAATTATGTTTGCCATTTTCATCTTGAGCGGACTTTGCAAAATGGGCGTTTAACTTCGCGCGATGATGTAGGCTATTTGCGCGAGATTTCTCGATTCATGAAGACGACATCATCGGGTGATAAGGCGGAATTGTCGAAAGTCCCGGAGACGGCATCGATCTGGAATCTGGTTACTTCTACACGCGATACATGTATGGGAGCCGAGTGTCAGTTTTATCAGGATTGCTTTGTGATGAAAGCGCGTAAAGAAGCGCAGCAGGCTGATGTCGTGGTGGTGAATCATCATTTGTTTTTTGCCGATGTCGCTTTGAAGGATACCGGCGTGGCTGAGTTGCTGCCGTCTGCAAATACGATTGTGTTTGATGAAGCGCACCAATTGCCCGAGACGGCCACACTATTCTTTGGCAATACTGTATCGACGTCACAAGTGCTGGAGTTATGCCGCGATGTGCTGGCGGAAGGGTTGGCGCATGCGCGCGATGGTGCAGAATGGGCAAAAATCGTGGCACCGGTCGAGCGTGCTACGCGCGATTTGCGCCTGACTTTCCCGCAAGATGTAGTACGGCTATCGCTCAATCAAATTGCACCATCCAGCCTCTTTTTTCCTGCGTTGGAAAAATTGAAAGAAGAAATGCAGGGAATGATCGCGACACTGGAAACGCAGGCAGAGCGAGCCGAAACAATTGAGCAATGTAGAGTGCGTGCGATTGAGCTTGCTGCCGGTTTTGCAGCCTGGAATGGGAAAAAAGACAGCAAGAAAAACGAATTGGAAGAAGATCACGTTTTATGGATTGAGGCATTTTCTTCCTCGCTGCAATTGCATCAGACGCCGCTCTCTATCGCGCCGGTGTTTAACAAGCAGCGAGAAGGCGTACCGCGCGCCTGGATTTTTACCTCGGCCACGCTTGCAGTCAAAAACGATTTCAATCATTACCAGTCCCAAATGGGATTGCGGGATGAGCCGGCTCAGTCTTGGCCCAGTCCATTCAACTATGATCAACAAGGACTGTTGTATGTGCCGCAGAGCCTGCCTCAACCAAATTCACTTGAATACACTGATGCAGTTGTCGAGGCTGCGTTGCCGGTCATAGAGGCCGCCGGCGGCAGGGCTTTTTTGCTCTGCACAACGATACGCGCAGTCAATCGTGCGGCAGAATTGCTTCGTATGGAATTCGAAAAGCGCAAATGGTCTTTTCCACTGCTGGTGCAAGGGGAAGCGGGACGCACCGAATTACTCGATCGCTTCCGTGCAGCCGGCAATGCAGTGCTGATTGGCAGTCAAAGCTTTTGGGAAGGCGTCGATGTGCGTGGGGATGCGCTGTCACTTGTTATCATCGATAAATTGCCTTTTTCGCCGCCGGACGACCCTGTGCTTGCCGCCCGTATCGAAGCATTGGAAAAGAAGGGCGGCAATGGATTTATGCATCATCAACTGCCAGAGGCAATCATCAATTTGAAACAAGGAGCTGGGCGCTTGATACGGGATGAAACCGACCGCGGCGTGTTGATGGTCTGTGATCCCAGGCTTATCTCAAAACCGTATGGCAAACGCATTTGGCAAAGTTTGCCGCCTTTTAAAAGGACGCGCGAAATGGCAGTGGTGCAGGCTTTTTTTGATACGAATGCGTCGAATAATTAGAACTCCTTTCATAAATAGGCGTATGCATGAGCGGGATCCGGGCGGTGCATCGCGTTGTTGTGCTGCTAGCAAAGGGGATCGCCCTTTGCGTCGCACCACGCCTAGCGCTGCATCCACCCAGGCGCCACTCCTCCATACGCCTATTTATGAAAGGAGTTCTAGCCAAACATTAAATAAATACAGCATGGATTTAGCCATGTGACTACAATCTATTCGTTGGCGTGTTTTTAAGTAAAACGAAGCACCATTCAGTTTATATTTTTTCCGACTCTATTAAGCTGGCGCAAAGATCATGAATAAAAAAGGAGTATTGCCTCTTTTGCAATTCCTATTTATTCATTACACTATGAATCACACTGGAGATGTGCTCTCAGGCTGGACGCGATAAATTATTAATTTGTTTCAATAAAAGATCCGGGCCTGTCATCCAATTTTCAAACAAGTTACTGGAACAATCAAATGGGGCTGCCAAATAATTACGATGAATTGCCAATGAACTGGGTAGGGGACTATTCAGGGAAAAAGGCATTATTAACGCCAAACCTCAATTGCATTTTTGATCCTCAAACGAATATTTATTACACATACAAGCAGATTGATGATCGTGCTTGTCGCGTAGCGACTTTTTTGGTTGATCAGCTTGGTCTTAAAAAAGGCGACCGCATAGGATTGATCTCGCGTAATCGGCAGGAATGCATTGATCTTTTCTTCGCTGCCGCCAAAATTGGTGCGATTTTGTGTCCGTTAAGTTATCGGTTGCAGAAACTTGAATTGCAAGACCTATTAGCGCGCGAGCAGCCTCAAGTCATCTTTGTAGA
This sequence comes from Burkholderiaceae bacterium, assembly GCA_036560485.1. Classification (GTDB taxonomy): domain Bacteria; phylum Pseudomonadota; class Gammaproteobacteria; order Burkholderiales; family Burkholderiaceae_D; genus DATBRC01. The sequence goes on along the minus strand of DATBRC010000041.1, from coordinate 6,639 downwards.
AGATATGTTTGCGACTTTGCCGGACGCCGGCATATTGCCGGAATCGCATCCGACATTAATCGAATTTGGGGACACTAAAGGCGCGCAATATGATGCGATCCTTGCCACTGAGCCGCGTGATGTAAAAGTCCCGCTCGCCATGAATGATCCTTTCCTTTATGTGCATACCGGTGGAACCACAGCCGTACCCAAAATTTGCATCGTCCCACATCGGCAGATGGTCTGGAATGTTTTTGAAGCGCTTCTAGCATCAGCCGGTACCACTCCCAGCCGTGAATTTGTGCTGTTTCCGTTCTTTCACATTGGCGGATGGAATGTGTTCTTTTGTTTTTTCATGGCTAATAGCCTGTCGATTACATTGCGCCAGTTTGATGCCGGTATCATTCTCGACTTTATTCATAAAAAAATGGTGAACCGGCTTGGTGCCGTTGAAGTGATGCTGCAATTTTTGACGGCCCATCCCAAGTTTGCCGAAACGGATTTTTCCGGAATTGAGTTGATTACGACGGCAGCGGCTCCATGCTCTGAAAAAACCTTAAAGCCATTCTGGGATCGAAATATTCCAACAATTCAGGCATATGGACAAACTGAAGCCGGGCCTTCAAATTTTATTTTCAGGCCGCGTGAAGATAGCATGGAGCATATCAAGGCGAATGCACGCAAGGTAGGCACGCCATTTTTATGCTGCGATTACAAAATTATCGATCGCGATGACCATAGCAAAATTCTCCCGGCTGGCGAGGTTGGCGTTTTATGCTTGCGCAGTTTTCATAATTTTGATGGTTACCTTAACGATCCGGCCAGGACAGAAAAGCTGATGGATTCAGAAGGCTGGATTTATACGGGCGATCTTGCTGTAACTGATAGCGAAGGGTTGGTTTCCATAGTCGGTCGCGCCGATAACATGTTTATTACCGGTGGCGAGAACGTGTCGCCTGAAGAAATTGAGAATGCACTAAGAAGCCACCCCGCAGTATCGGCCTCAATATGTACCGGGATTCCGGACGAGAAGTGGGGCGAAGTGCCGATGGCGATGGTCGTATTGCATCCAGGTCAGACGGCGGGCGATGAAGAATTGCGCGCACATTGCAAAGAACGTCTGGCAGCGTATAAGGTACCTAAACTTGTCGCCATATCTGATACGATCCCTGTGACGCCAATGGGTAAATTGGATCGTAATGCGCTAAAGCGTCATTTTATTCATGGCTGAGCCGCAAGTTAAAAAAGCAGTTCTTGCATCTGTTTTATTTTTTGAATTGCAGATTGTGAACGGATGCCTCTTTATTGTTGCGGGAGAATCACGATTTTCCCTGTGACTTTGCGGGCAGCCATATCATCCAATGCTTTGGATGTCTCGGCCAACGCGTAGTGCTGCGAAATATGCGGTTTAATTTTCCATGCGTCTAGCCATGTCATCAGTTCGCTCATCGCTGCATGATTTGCTTGGGGCTCGCGTTTGATAAATTCGCCCCAGAACACACCAACCAATGACGCGCCTTTTAACAACGCTAAATTCAAAGGCAGTTTAGGAATTTCGCCATTGGCAAATCCAACCACCAAATAGCGGCCGCGCCATGCGATAGAACGAAAAGCAGGTTCTGTGTAGATGCCGCCAACCGGATCGTAAATGACGTCGGGCCCTTGACCGTTGGTTGTATTCTTGATCGCTTCACGCAAGTCTTGCGTGGTGTAGTTAATGGTGGCGTCAGCACCATGCGCTTTGCAAATTGCCAGTTTCTCGTCGGACGATGCAGCTGCAATGACGCGAGCACCAAGCACCTTGCCGATTTCGATTGCAGCCAAACCGACTCCGCCGGCAGCACCTAATACCAACACGGTTTCTCCTGCTTTGAGTTGCGCACGATCGACGACTGCGTGATGCGAAGTGCCATATGTGAGCGTGATGGCGGCGGCGATATCGAAGGACATTCCGGCCGGCATTGGCATAACAGTTTGTGCAGGTACTGCGATTTGCTGTGCGAATGCACCATGGCCGGTAAAGGCGATGACTTGATCACCGGGTTTGTACTGTGTTACTCCAGCGCCGACTGTACGTACTATTCCAGCGAATTCACTGCCAGGTGTGAAGGGTAATGCCGGCTTGAATTGATACTTGTTCTGAATGATCAAAACATCGGGAAAGTTAACTCCGGCTGCTTGAATATCAACGACAACTTCGCCAGGAGCCGCAACAATATCAGGCAGCTCTTCAATGGTTAATGTTTCAGGTAAGCCCCAGGTTTTGCATACGATGGCTTTCACAGTATCTCCTTGTTCCTGATGGGGTGCTAAATAAACAGTTAGAACGCATTCATAAATAGAACGATCGTATAATTTTTCAATTATGCCGCAAATGTTCAATATGTTTATTAATCAACATAGTGCTTCAGGTAAAATCCAGCCATGAGAATTCTGATCAGTAATGACGACGGTTATTTAGCTCCAGGAATTATCGCCTTGGCTGATGCGCTTGCATCTTTCGCAGAAGTAGTGGTGGTGGCGCCTGACAGCAATCGTTCCGGCAGTTCCAATTCATTGACGCTGGATCGACCGTTGTCAATGCAACGCGCAACCAACGGGTTCTATTTCGTCAACGGCACGCCATCCGATTGCGTACACGTTGCGTTGACCGGCTTGCTCACGTATAAACCCGACCTGGTGGTTTCCGGGATTAATCAAGGCCAAAATATGGGCGACGATACGTTATATTCAGGTACCGTCGCCGCGGCGACAGAAGGTTATTTGTTTGGCATTCCTGCCATCGCGTTTTCGCAAGTTGAAAAAGATTGGGTGCATCTTGATTCCGCTGCCAAGGTTGCCAAGGAAATTGTGCAGCGCCGTTTCGATGCGTTGCAAAAACCTTATTTGCTTAATGTGAATATACCGAATCTCCCATATGAGAGTCTTCGCACCACAGTAGCGACACGCTTGGGCAAGCGGCATGAGTCCGAGGCAGTGATTAAGACGCATGATCCGCATGGGCGCGAAATTTTCTGGATTGGACTGGCAGGCGCAGCCAAAGATGCAGGCGAAGGAACGGATTTTTATGCGGCGGCAAAAGGTTATGTATCGATCACGCCGCTTCAAATCGATTTGACGCATGCAGCACAGTTGGAAGCTCTGAAGAAGGGGCTGTCATGACTGACAAAAACAAGCGCTTCCCCCTGCCTTTATCTTCAGTCGTCGAAAAATCTTCCAAGACGGCACATTCTTCTTCCTCGACCAAAACAGCCACTACACAAACCGCGACCATGAATGCGGCCAAGAACGCAACAAAAAATGCGACAAGGTCCAGCCCGCAATCTGATGTCACGTCCAAGCCAGCTGCGCAGGCGGTTACCACATCGTCGATGTCAATGGTGTCGCCAGCGGTCCGCAAGGCAATGGTGGAACGCATTTCCAAGCAGGGTGTCAAAGATGCCAAAGTATTGGCGGCAATGGAGGCAGTACAACGGCATTTGTTCATGGAACCTGGTCTGGCAAGCCAAGCTTATATTGATGCGTCTTTGCCAATCGGTTATCACCAAACGATTTCACAGCCGTATATTGTTGCGCGCATGATTGAAGTAATGCGCAATAACAGGAATGGTGGAATCTTGAATCGCGTGCTTGAAATTGGAACCGGCTGCGGTTATCAGGCAGCCGTCTTGTCTCTGGTGGCCAAAGATGTCTATTCAATCGAACGTATCAAACCATTGCATGAATTAGCCAAAACCAATTTACGTCCGATGCGAATTGCCAACATCCGTTTGCACTACGGAGATGGTATGCTTGGCTTGCCGCAAGTAGCGCCATTTGACGGTATCATTTTGGCAGCAGCCGGGCTGGAAGTGCCGCAAGCTTTATTGGAGCAGTTGACTATTGGTGGCCGCCTTGTTGCACCTGTTGGATCGCGTCATCAAGTAATGCAATTAATAGAACGTGTCAGTCAATTTGAGTGGACTAGTACAACATTGGAAGATTGCCATTTTGTACCGCTGCGCGCCGGCACCATATAAAAAGTATTAGTGTAAAAATGCATACATTCAGAATGAAAAAAATATCATTAATTTTATTGGCAATCATTAGCATGTTGCTTGCCGGATGTAGTACGACGCAACGTACCGCACCGATTGTGGATCGTAATCCGGATTACAAGAAAACAGCGGACATATCCAAAGTCACAACAGCAAAACCGGTAGATGTGCATGGTTTTTATACTGTGAAAAAGGGCGATACGCTTTTTCATATCGCACTCGATTTTGGTCAAAATTATCGTGATTTGGTTGCATGGAATAATCTCGAAAATGCGAATGACATCAAGGTTGATCAGGTATTGCGAGTTCTTCCGCCAACGGTAGAGGCCGGCGGCGCGCAAACCAGCAGCATTGCAACGACTTCCGGCATTGAAGTCCGATCTTTGTCTGCTACGCAACCAGTGCAAGCCAATGCTGCACCGAATAAAGTCGGTCCATTAGGGAATAAGCAGCCCTACTCTGAAACGGCCTTGCTTGAATTGCAAAAACCGGATGCGGCCAACTACGCAGTGACGGCGTTACCTCCGACAGAAGCCAATCCAAATGAAAAAGCAGTTGATAAATCAATTGATACAAGCAGCTTGATTAACAGTGACGATAAAAATATCGCATGGATGTGGCCTGCGGATGGCAAAGTTGTCGCGACATTTGATGAGGGCAAAAAGGGAATTGATATTGCAGGAAAATCCGGTCAACCCGTATTGGCTGCGGGCTCCGGCAAGGTGATGTATGCCGGCAGTGGCATTCGAGGCTATGGCAATCTTGTGATCGTCAAGCATACCAATAATTTGTTGTCAGCCTATGCATACAATAGAGTCATCCTTGTAAAGGAAGGGCAATCCGTTAGTAAAGGCGACAAAATTGCCGAGATGGGAAATTCCGACACCGATGCAGTCAAACTCCATTTTGAAATTCGCCAGCAAGGCAAGCCGGTCGACCCCACAAAATTCTTACCTAATCGTTAAATGGCACACAATCCCCATCAACATTCGGACGATGAAGCGGCAGATGATGAGCCGCTCGATTCGCCATTGAATGGCATGGATGGTGTTGTTGTGGAAGCGATTGAAGAGGCAGATGGTGTGGATAGCGGCATCATCGCAGTCGTCGGTAGTGTTGAAGAGTTAAAAACCGTTCTTGCAGCTGAACTTTCAACAGATACGACACAGCATTACCTGAATCAGATCGGCACGCGTCCGTTATTGACAGTGACCCAAGAAGTGCATTTTGCGACGTTGGCAAAGCAAGGCAATTTCGAAGCGCGCCAAACGATGATTGAGCATAATCTGCGTCTGGTGGTATCGATCGCCAAGCATTACATTAATCGCGGTGTCGTTTTGCTGGATCTGATCGAAGAAGGCAACCTCGGTTTGATGCGAGCGATTGACAAGTTCGAGCCGGAACGCGGCTTTCGTTTTTCAACTTATGCGACATGGTGGATCCGCCAGAGTATTGAACGAGCCATCATGAATCAGGCGCGCACTGTGCGTCTGCCTGTGCATATGGTGCGTGAGCTGAATCAAATTCTCCGTGCGAAATATCACCTGGAAGCACAGCATCACGACGGCAAGGATGCCACCGCAGAAGATATTGCGCATCTGGTTGATCGTCCTGTTGAAGATGTACAGGATATCCTGGCGCTTTCAGAGCATGCTTCATCGCTGGATGCGCCATTGGATAATGACCCTCAATCCAGCTTGATGGATATGTTGCAGGGTGATACCGCCGATGGTCCTGATTCGCGCGCTGAGCATCATGAAATGACAGTGTTGATGCGTGATTGGCTGGCGAAACTGCCTGACAAACAACGTATCGTGATTATGCGCCGTTTCGGATTGGATAACGATGATCCGGCAACCCTTGAAGAGCTCGCAGCTGAGATGGGCGTGACGCGCGAGCGTGTAAGACAAATTCAACAGGAAGCGTTGATTAAATTGAAGCGTGCATTGACCGTGCGCGGTGTAGGAAGAGATGCCTTATTGTGATTTATTTGTGAAATGACTCTAGTAGTATCATGCTGTTCACTCAAACGCCGGATAGATAGACTCGACTTCAAATATAGTTGGCATTTCCATTCTGTTTTCTCATCTCATATATCGGGTCGAATCTAATCCCGAAACTTTAGCTCAGTATGCAACGCAATATGATCGAAATTGAATCCCTCGACATGGACGGCCGCGGTGTGGGACATCTTCAAAACGAAGACGGCACACAAGGCAAAGTCATCTTTGTAGAAGGCGCATTGCCGGGTGAACTTGTCAGTTTCCAGTCCTTTCGTAAAAAACCGAAATGGGAAGCCGCCACCATGACCGAATTGCATCGCGAATCAGCGATGCGTGTCAAACCGAAATGCGATTATTTTGGTATTTGCGGCGGCTGCGCGATGCAACATCTGGATCCATCCGCACAAGTCGCGATCAAGCAGCGCGTATTGGAAGACAACCTTAAACACATTGGCAAAGTGAAGGCAGAAACCATGTTGCGCCCGATTTACGGGCCGACGTGGGGCTACCGTTATCGTGCCCGGATATCGGTTAAAAATGTCGTCAAGAAGGGCGGCGTGCTGGTGGGTTTTCATGAAAGAAAGTCGACCTTTATCACCGACATGAAAACGTGCGAGGTT
>DATBRC010000040.1:0-43141 GCA_036560485.1 Burkholderiaceae bacterium | reverse complement strand
ACAAATGCCGCTTCCTGGATTTCGCGCATATCCCATGCGGATCCGCGCAATTGATTGCCGGGCGTGATGACGATATCTGCTGCATTGGCCAAACTTGGATCCGAAGTAAGTTGTCCCGCATAGCGCCCGGAAGCTTGATAGGGGCTTGATTTAAACGGCGTCATTGAAATCTCACAAAAGGCCGCCTGTGCATAAAGGCGATCCAGGTACCACCGCTGTCCAGTCATGATGTAAGGAATATAAGCAAGGTTCGGCTGGTGCCCGGTATCGGTATACCAAGCTGTCGGATCATTACTGGGGTAATTGGTATAGGAATAGTTGGCGATACCATCCGTCCCACCCTGTGGGCCATTATTGTATCCAACAAAAATATTCGGCCAGTCGCCTGGGGTCAGCCAGTGCCCATTTGCCAGTTTAAAATTCCACGGCACTGCGCCGCCCGAGTCGCCTTGCGCCAGAGCGACTGTTGCTGCGCGCGAATCCTGCGTCATCAGCCATACGGTATTCCACATTGTAGTGTAGCCGATGTCGGGACGCGCGCCGGTTTGCCCCATATACCTTTCCAAGCCATTCGAGGCAAAGGGCGTGCCAAAGCCGGTGGTTCCCATCACATACGCGATCGAATAAAACGCGCTGCCATACAGGGTTGAGTCGTTGGCGACCCCAGTAGTCCGGTCGTAAGGCAGGACCGCGCCGCTATGTTCCAGATACGCCAGATCATGTTGCACGTTGATGGCAGGTTCCGTGCTGGACGACACATTGAGCATAGGCGCGCCGGTCGTATTTCGCACGACATGCCAGTCGGTATACTGAATCTGGCTAACGGTATGGTTGGTTGATGTTCCCTGTAAATTAATCGTTGCCGTGTATTGAAGAGCGGGCAGTGCAGCTGCCGGATTAGCCGCGCCGGTTGAGGGCAAGACAGTCGTAAAGTCGTTATTGAATTGGACATCCGCAGTGAGCGAGCCGTCGGCATAAGCGGTGACATCAGCCGTGATATGCAACGATCCGCTGTGCGGCACATCGACGCGCGCCTGGGTTGCGAGGGGGCCGTGCAGCCAGTAGGTCGGACTGCCAGTGAGTGCCGTATGCAAGGCTGCAGCGAGATCGACGGGTGAAGGGCTTACGCCGCTGAACGAGACATTCAGAGTGAGATTGTTCGACGCAGATGCACTTACCAAGTCGACAGCAGGGGTTGTGCCGAAAGTCGGATCGCTGCCTGTTGCTTTGGCGAGCAGCACGCCTACGGTCGATCCGGCAATCATGGCGGGTGTTGTCAGCGTGATCGCCCCCAACTTGACCGATCCATCTGCCGGCCAGGTCGCCAGTATATCCAGTTGTACTGGATATGCCGTGCCATTGATGCGAGCAACCAACGTGTCGTTGGGTAGCACATCTCCTTGCTTGAATATCTGGCCGAAGGTGAAGACATGTGCTGCGAGAGGCGAACTCGTGGTGTTCTGGAGATTGACGCCAACGATATCTGTGCCGGTAACGACAGGCTGCGGCACCGAAGCAGGCATAAGCAGTGGGGTTGTATTTGTTATATTTGTATTGGGATTCGTAGTCGTGGGTGTCGAGCTTATGGTAGTGGTTGTCGTTGCATAGGTTGGTGAACCACCTGATCCGCCTGAGTAACCTCCACCCCCACCGCCGCATCCAGTCAATATAGAAAATACCGAGGCTGAAATAAGTAAATTAAATTTAAGTTTGGATGTTGAATATTTCATGATGACCTCGATACATTTCCTGGAATTCTTCTGTCATTCGAACGCAAAGAATTGCTTATCTGCGACGGCAATTGTTAAATATTGTAAACTATTTGATTTCTGTATGGAAATATTTATTTCTCTCGGTTATCATTAATTTAATGTGGGCATTTTTCCAATCAAAAAAAGCTAGCAGGAAATTTTTAAGGCTCAGTAACTTCATTGAAGTTCCCTCATACCATACACAAGGGCATCAAAATTTCTTGATCTGGCAACTAGTGGAGGACTTAATGCGTACCTAACGATAGTTTCCGATTATGGAACAACTATCGGTGTCATGAATGATTGTGACTACGAATTAACAAATCTGCTGCAAGCGCGCAACGGATGATGAAAAGTTGCTATAAACACATAAAGAATTTCGTGAGTAGCACCATTTTTATGCTGTATCAAACCAGCACTTCTGCAGGCGCAGGATGGCCTAAAAAAGCAGTAGGGCTTGCCGCCAATCCATAAGCACCAGATTGAAAGATGACGATCAGATCGCCAATTTCAGCACGCGCCATGTCCATTGAATCAGCCAGCAGATCAAGCGGTGTACACAGTGGTCCCACCACAGAAACATTCTCAAGAGCAGAGTCAGACATTTTATTGCCGACAGCTACTGGATAATTTTTGCGGATCACTTGTCCAAAATTTCCGGAGGCCGCCAAATGGTGATTCAATCCACCATCGACGACTAGAAATATTTTGCCGCGCGAGATTTTGCGATCGACTACACGCGCGACATAGATGCCCGCTTCGCCGACGAGATAACGCCCCAATTCAAGCACAACTTTTACATCAGGTAGCGCTGCTCTAATGCGTGCATGCCATTGAGCGAGATTGTCTCCGATGGGTCCTAAGTCGAGCGCGCGCTCGCCGGGAAAGTAAGGGATGCCGAAGCCGCCACCAATGTTCAGCAAACGCATAGGCTGTGGCGCATGTTCGGCAAGCCGCATCGCCAATTCAAATGTGCTGGATTCCGCCTCTATGATCGCGTCTGGTTTGAGACTCTGCGAGCCGCTGAAAATGTGAAAGCCTTGAAAATCCAGATTCAAATTACCTATCTGTTTGAGTAACTGCGGCACTTGCTCCGCATCGACACCGAACGGTTTGGGGCCTCCACCCATTTTCATCCCTGATGATTTCAATTCGAAGTCAGGATTCACACGTACTGCAATGCGCGGCGCAATCCCTGTCGCATCTGCGATGCGCGCGATTCTGTTGAGCTCGCTTTCGGATTCCAGGTTGACCAGTACGCCGGCAGCAATGGCATGCTCCAGATCGGCCGTTGATTTTCCCGGTCCCGTAAAGCTGATGTGTGCGACATCCATTCTGGTGTCGAGTGCTGTTTGTAATTCACCGCCTGAAGCGACATCGAAGCCATCCACCAAACCTGCCATGTGCTGGACCAATGCTGCCATCGGATTGGCTTTGATCGAGTAATGCAAGCCGATCTCTTCAGGAAGATGGTGACGCACATGTTGCACGCGTGCGGTCAACAAGTTGTGATCATATGCATAAAAGGGCGTTTTCCCGACATGTTGTGCCAGTGCGGTCAGGGACATGCCGCCGATATGCAGGCATCCGTCGATAATGGAGAATTGCGTCTGCGGGGCATGGGTAGGTTTTGTCGTGCTCATATTTTTGATGTGGCATCAAATTGGCTGGCCAACGCAAGCTGCAAGGCTTTGCGGTCAATTTTCCCGTTAGGGTTACGCGGCAGATTTTCGTGCTGCATTTTAATATGGGCAGGAACCATATAAGCAGGAAGTTGTTGCTGGCATTGCTTGAGTAATGCGTGCGGCAGCTTGTCGATATCGGCGTATCCTGCGGTCGGACATGCGACAACGGCAATCGTTTGCCCCAACGTTGGATGCGTCACGCCGAATGCAGCAACCTCAGACACCATGCCGGTGGCATGCAACACTTCTTCCACTTCAGTAGGACTTACACGATAACCCGATACTTTAATCATGTCATCGTTGCGGCCGATGAAGTAGAGGAACCCTTCTTCATCCTTGCGAACGGTATCGCCAGACCAAACAGCAAGCTCTGCGGTGGGAGTCGCAGCATTTTGTTCATGCACAGGCTTGAAGCGTTCAGCCGTTCTGTCCGGGTCATTCCAATAACCGAGAGAAACCAGCGCGCCGCGATGAACCAGTTCGCCGGGTTCATTAACGGCGCATGGCGTACCATCGGGACGCATCACCAATATTTCAGCATGGGGGATTGCGCGGCCGATTGAATCCGGCCGCTTGTCCAATTGCGATGGTGGCAGATACGTGGAACGAAATGCTTCGGTCAAGCCGTACATCAAAAACACTTTGGCTGAAGGAAGCACGCGGCGCAATGCATCAAGAGTCGGGCGAGGCATTGCTCCGCCGGAATTGGTCAGATAGCGCAAAGATGCATTTTCAGGCCAAGGTAATTGTGCGAGCTGAATCCACAATGGCGGTACTGCCGCAAGGCCGGTGATGCGCTGCTCGCTCACTGCATTGACAATGTCGCGCGGGAAAAGATGGTTCATCAAGACGGCTGCGGCGCCGACGTGGAAGGCAGTTGTGAGCTGGCTTAATCCGTAGTCGAAGCTGAGTGGCAGTACCGCCAGAAGCCTGTCGTCTGCAGTATTCTCCAAATAAGTACTGACACTTTCGGCGCCAACGATCAGATTTCGATGAGATAAAACCACGCCCTTGGGTTTGCCCGTACTGCCTGACGTATAGAGGATCGCAGCTATGTCAGTATCGATGCATTTGTGTGGCGAGATTGTTGTAGCTGAATTGGTTGCATCGTGCCACGGTACGATTTTTAAATTGCCGATAATCGATGATTCAGAATCGGCATCGATAACAATGATCGTGTGCAGGTCGGGACAGTGCGATAAAACATCTGCGAGGAATGCCAAACGATCAGTTGAAGTGACCAGGATTTTTACATTGCAGTCGCTCATGATGTAAGCGACCTGTTCCGGTTTCAGCAGCGGATTGATCGGCACGAAAACGGCACCGGCTGCAGATGCGCCAAATAATGCGGCGACAGTTTCCACGCGTTTTTCAAGATAAACCGCGACGCGCTCACTTGGTTGCAGATTCAGATTGAGCAATCCTGACGCAATCGCCTTCACTTGTTTCGCCAGCATCGCGTAATCCAGGTGTTGTGCCTGATAGCAAAGCGCCTCAGCGGTTGGTGTGCGCTGAGCAGAAGTAAAAATCAATTCGTGGACAAGTGTTGGCATGGAGACGAATGTTCTGACGGGTACGATCGCTAAGAGTGATGCAGTACGCAGATAGTCACATACGGGCACACGTTACCAGCACAGCATTTCATGTGGCCGGTGGATGCGCGTGCTCTATCCGTTTGTATTGTTGATGCCAAGGCGACTCATCAGATCATAAAGAGTAGGGCGGCTGACGCCTAGCAACTCTGATGCTTTGACAATATTGCCATCGACGCGTGCCAACGCTTTCACCACTGCTTTGTATTCCGCTTCCTCGCGGATCTGACGCAAATTGATCGGCTCTTCCGCGATTTGTGCAGCTGATAAGCCAAGATCTTCAGCAGTGATGAGAGAACCATCCGCCATGATGACTGCGCGCTTGATGCAATTTTCCATTTCACGCACGTTACCCGGCCATGGATATCCTTCAATCATCGCCAATGCATCCGGACTGAAATTCAACCCGGAACGGCCTTCCTTCTCACTGAATTTATTTTTAAAGTGGTGCGCCAACAAGGCTGCATCGCTCACACGATCGCGCAAAGGCGGGATCGTGATCACGATCTCACTCAAGCGATAATAAAGATCCTCACGGAAACGTCCGGAATTTGCCAGCTCCTTCAGGTTTTGATGCGTCGCGCAGATAATGCGCACATCAACCGGGATTTCGCTGCGTCCACCGATTCTTTCAATCACCCGCTCTTGCAGGAAGCGCAGCAACTTCGCTTGCAATGCCATCGGCAAGTCACCGACTTCATCAAGAAAGAAGGTGCCGCCGTTCGCCGTTTCGATTTTGCCGAGCGTTTGTTTCGCTGCGCCGGTGAACGCGCCTTTCTCGTAGCCGAACAATTCGCTCTCAAGCAGATTTTCCGGTATCGCTGCGCAATTGATCGCAACAAAGCGTTTGTCTTGCCGCGGACTCAATTGATGCAACGCTTTTGCCAGTACTTCCTTGCCGGTGCCGCTGTCGCCTAACAGCATGATCGAAGCAGAGGAGGGCGCTACTTTTTCTATGCTGCGGCAAATCTTCAACATGCCAGGGTCGCGGCTGATGATGCCGGATAATGGCGAGTCAACTTGGAACTGCAGCATTTTGCGATTTTCTTGTTGCAACGTATGCAGATAAAAAGCACGCTGAATCACCAGGCCGAGCATTTCGGGGTCAGCCGGCTTTTGATGGAAATCGTATGCGCCCATGCCGATTGCCTTGACTGCATTCGCGCGGTCCTGATTGCCGGACAAGACAATCAGTTTTGTATCGGGGGCAAGAGCCAGCACTTGTTGCAAGGTGGCCAATCCTTCGCTTGCGCCATCCGGATCCGGCGGCAGTCCAAGATCCATCGTGACGACGGCAGGCTCATGTCGGCGAACCATCGCCAATGCACTCTCGCGGTCGCCTGCGACCAATACCTCGTAAGCGTCAAAGCTCCAGCGCAGCTGTTTTTGCAGGCCGGGATCATCTTCGATAATCAACAGCTTTTTTTTGTCCTGAGTCACGGTGTTCCTCTTTTGTCTTACTCGACTGTTTCGATAGTATGAACGACATTGCCATGAAGCGGCAAACTGATGCAAAAGGTTGTTCCTTTTGTCGGCTCGCTGGTTACTTCAAGTTGGCCGCCAAGTTCGGTAATGTATTCGCGGCTTTCAAATACGCCTATCCCCATGCCGGCAGACTTTGTGGATTCAAATGGTTTATACAAGCGTTCCCGAATAAATTCTTCAGTCATGCCTTGTCCCGTATCTTTCACCTCAATCACGGCATTTTTCTCTTGCTGATACAGACGCACGGTGACTTTGCCATCCCTTGGCGTGGCTTCAACCGCATTCTGAATCAGATGGCCGATCACGCGCTCAAGCCTTTCATCGTTGGCCACGATCTTCATGCCGGCATTGATTATTTCAAGAACCGGTTTGGGTTCTACCGCCGACTTCAACGCTACTGCCTGTCGCAATAATTTGTCAATGTCTAAAGCTGCGGGGGTTTCGGCAGAAGCGGTGCGGCCAAGTTTTTGCAACAGCAGCTTCATTTTCTGCACCGAGAAGTCCAGCGTTTCAAACATGTCCTTCTGGAATTCCGGATTGTCCTTGTGTTTTTCTGCGTTGGAAAGCAGCAGCGACAATTGGGAAATCAGGTTCTTCAGGTCATGCACCATGAAAGTGGACATCCTGGTGAACGATTCAAACTGACGCGCAACCATCAACGCATTGGTCGATTCGCGCTGGCTCAGGTAACTGGCAGCCTGGCTGCCTGCAATTTTCAGCAAGTCGATGATTTCCCAGTTCAACTGGATCCTGCTTCTGGAATGGGCCAGCACCACGAACCCGAACAGCTTGCCATGCAAAATCAATGGGATAACCAACCATGCTTTCCCGGTATTGCGCAGCCAGGCAGGGATGCTGACGTCATCGTATTTTTGCGGCGCCGCTTCGCACTCTTGCAAGTCAATCACCCATTGCTTGCTTTCGAGATATTGGCAAAATGGTGAGGCGGCTGGTTCCGATATGCCTGTCAGCGTCATGTTCCAGTGCGCGGCGAGCTCATAATTGTGCTGCTCTTTGCGGATGAACAGCGCGCCGCCCGGGCTTTCCACCAAATCGGCAACCGCCTGTATCACACGCTCGCCAAGGTCATGGCCTGTGACGGAAAGCGTGCGCGTGAAGCGCAGCCACTCTTCTCGATAATCGTAATTGTAGTTATAAAAGTGTTTGCTGATGAAGACCTTCAACTTGGAGCGAAAAGCGCCTGAAAGCAATACACCCGCCAGCAATATCACGGCGCCAAACAGGAAGGCCACTTGCATCAAGGTGCCCCAGCTGCCGCCAAAAAAACGCAAGTAATAACCGGCCGCCGCCATTGCCAATAAATAGATGGCCGAACCAAATAGTGCGGCGGAATGGAACAAGACTCGCCGTGACACGGCGATGCCTAACGACCATTTCGGATTGCGTGATGCCGAGATGGCGATGAGCGGAACCGTGAGAGCGTTGACGACACCACGTGCGGCCCAGATTTCGCCATTCATTTGGCGGAATAGCAGCGTGTCGCTGTACAAGTAAAAGTCATAGACGAACAAGCCGCCAATGCCAAAGCAGGCAAACTTGATGCTCCAGCGTTCCTTTGCCGGCGTGTTTCGATAGAGCTGTTCGATTAACAGCATGCCTACAACCGCGAGCGCGACGCGTCCCATGACGCTTGTCAGGATTCGAATCACGAAAGGAAGTTCATCCAACCAATAGCTGAAAACAGTTGCGGCCAAAATCATAAAGTAGGATGCGATGACGATAAGAGCCAAGCGAGGAAGTCTACCGAGTGAAAAGGGCGCAGGCTGATGGAAATGTCCCAACAGGGTCAGCAGCAAAATGGACCACCCCGCATCGCGCAACACTTCGAGGATGTTGGTCGATAACGAAATGGGGTAACCCAGCAAAGACTGATAGGCAACCGTCGCTGCCCATACGCAGGTGAGCAAACTCACTATCGTCAGCACCGTTCCATGCAGACGGCCGCGCCAACTGGTCAGCAATAGTATCGATAAAGTCAGGAACGCTAAAGCTGCTATGGAATAGCTTAGTGCAGCGATGTTTGTGAACATCAGAATATTCCCATTGGTGGTATTGGTAACATGGGCAAGTATGCCAGTGTAATGCAAGTGTATTCGTGATCAGTCTCGAAATGGAGCCCTGCCAAATCGAGTCAAGCAGACAGCCGCTACATTGCGGGCTATACCCCTTTGCCGAATAGAACGACCTGCAGCGTTTCAATCATGATCAGGATGTCCAAAAACAAGCTGTTGTTTTTCACATAATACAGATCATATTGGAGCTTTTGAATTGAATCTTCGACCGATGCGCCATATTGATAACGTACCTGCGCCAAACCGGTGATGCCTGGCTTGATCGTGTGTCTTTCGTTGTAATAAGGGACTTCTTCACAGAGTTGTTCGACAAAGAACGGTCTTTCAGGACGCGGCCCAACGAAGCTCATTTCTCCCTTGAGTACGTTCAGTATCTGCGGGAGTTCGTCGATTCTGAGTTTGCGAATGATCCGGCCGACGCGCGTAGTGCGTGGATCGTTGTTTTGCGCCCACTGCGGATTCATGCCTTTTTCCGCATCCTTGCGCATGCTGCGGAACTTCAAGACCATGAATGAGTGCCCGTCTTTGCCGACACGTTCCTGGCGGTAGAAGATAGGCGAACGATCTTCACCATAAATACAAATGGCGGTCAAAAGCATGACCGGTAGTGAAATGAGAGAAATGAGTAGACTGACGAACAAATCAAACAGGCGTTTGCTGAATACACGGAAGAAGCTCTGGTCGAATCCGCCGCCAAAAACAAGCCAGCTCGGCACCAGCGAATCAAGACGGATTTGGCATGCTTCGCGTTCAAAAAAAGAAGCAGCATCGGTCACCTTGATGCCATTCAATTTGCATTTCAATAGTTCTTGAATAGGAAAGGCACCGCCGCGCTTGTTTTGGACCGATACGATGATTTCTCTTGCGTCATGCTTGATTGCCGTTGCCATCAGAGAGTCGTACAGCGGCAATATGTCTTTATCAGGTATGCATGCATCTTCGTCGGAAGTTTGAATGAAGCCGACGATATTGTATTTGTGATAGGCAAGGTTGTTTCTGGCCAGATCGCTACACTCTTTGGCTAACGTGCCGACACCGAGGAAAATGATGCGCGATTCCAGAAGCTTGAATTCGGAAGATTTAAAGAAAAGAATGCGTACCAGTAAAATTCCGCAGCCTGCAATGAACAGGACCAGCATGAGAATGCCACGGCCGAAATAAAGACTGGGTACCAGATAAAAAACAAACGTGATGATCGCAAAGCCGAGAGCAAACGACGGCATCAGGCGCAACAGCGTGTTGCGAATGCCTTCTTTAAAACTGATTTGGTACATGCCCAGCGTGCTCATGCTAAACAGCATCACACCTGCAAAGGCACAGGATGACAGGAAAAAATAGTCAAGCTGACCGGAATTTATGGGATTGGTGTCATGAAAACGGATGACGGCACCGAGGTAAACGGAAGCCACCAGAGTGATGAACTCAACGAATAGCAATGAAAATACTATTGAAGATACATGGTGGTTGGAAATCCTGAACACGTTACAGCCCCTAATTTTTATAAAGCGAGAAAACTTGAATGTTTCTCTAATTTACCAAGGATTTAACAATTAAACGCATTGTTAATTGTTGGTTCACAATATTTTACATTCAATCACAACACTGACCTATTATGGTGTACACAATCTGTGGCTTTAGAGGAATTTGAGTTGGAATCCCGACACAATAAGGCCATCAATATATTTTCCAGAATGAAATATTTAACACCATTCCATTTTTACGCACGTTGACATCGATCACAAAATTTATTTGTCGGGTTCAATTATTTGATGAATACTGTCGCTCACGCAAAAATTGGGTCAGCTGGCATGTACCGATAGTTTTTATTGGCATGCATCGAACTGTTTTATCGGAAGTAAGGTCAATTGATCTAATCAACTATAACAATGTGATCGATTACAGTTTTGACGTGCCCTCACACTGCCCGGAATGAATCAGTGAAACCAATCACCAATATGGCTTTTTATTGTTGCGGCGTGCGAATGGAGGACAGCCGGCAAGCGCAACCAATATGTGGCGATGACTACGCAAGAGTATTCATGGATGAATACGGCGTGCGCATCTACGATATGTTCAAGGACGAAGTGCATTGCAATGCCAGCATGCTGGTCAGGCATCGCATTATCGATGATGTGTTGCGCCAACAACTTTTAGTCAATCCCGATCTTTGTGTGATAACAATCGGCGCCGGTCTGGATAGTCGGCCCTATCGGTTGAATGGTGGAAAGTGGTTTGAATTGGACGAACCGGCAGTGGTACAGCATAAAGACAAGCGGCTGCCGGCAACCAAATGTCCGAATCAACTTGAGCGCATTCCCATCGATTTCAGCATTGATGTGCTGAAAGATAAACTCGCACCCATTGCAACAGCAGAGCCTGTCATCATCATCATGGAAGGTGTTTTCATCTATCTAAGCGAAGACGAAGTCAAGGAAACCATTGAACCATTTCACCGGTTGTTCCCCGCGCATCACTTGGTGTGCGATTTGGTCAACCGGCAAATCGTTGAGCGATATGGCCGCAGCCTGCATGAAAAGATTGAAGGGATCGGCGCGCATTTCAAGCCGGTAGATTATCCCGACAAGGTTTTTACGACTAACGGCTATCGCATCAAAAACAGAATATCAATTGTGGAGAGATCAACCGATTTCGGCATCAACAAAATCCCGAAATGGCTGCTGAGGTATTTTTTCAGCAGCGATGTGTTCGGCAATTCAGTTTATGTTTTTGAATCGCATGAGTTGTATAGCGATTTGGTGATTTAATTCTTTATGGCGCGCTAAGGTTTTCTCACAGTGTCGGATTGGCCTTGGCCAGATAAAACCATTCTTGCCCTGTTACTGCATTTGGATTGGGGAAAACAATAAACCCGTCGTAGCTTGCAGTGATTGATGCGCCGCCATGCCGTGTCCCAATCACATCTCCCGCGCTAAGTCGATCGTAACTTGCCCACTCCCGGCTGAACCTGTCATTGTCATCGATCTTGTCGATAACATCGCAAAGATGCAGCGATTCGCCGTTGGAGATTGGTGTGGGTATCGGGGCATCGATCATTTTTAAAAATGACAGCGTATTCAGAATTGCGCGATAACCAACCTCCGGTGCATTCGGATCATTATGCTGTCCGCATTCCAGCGTGAGCCCATAGCCGCCGACCGATCGCATATATTCGGTGGTGCCGACGCCATAACGCGCGTCGGTATTGAGCAGATTGGACATGGTGCTTTTATGCGCGTCACGCACTCTGCGCGCGACGCCCTTGGCATACGTATCAAGCCAGCCATCCACGAAGCGACGCACACCCAAATGTCGCGCCAGTGCTTTTTCTTCTGTTGCATGGGCAAAAGGTTCCAGGGCACCTTGATTGTTATCCGGGCCAACCATCACGAATGGCTGTCCCTGCGTATGAAAAGAATGCAGGTCAAGCAACACATCATGTTGTCCCAATAAAGGACATAACCAGTTTGCGACATGGTCCTCAAAGTCCACAGGAGAATCTGTCGGGTACAAATTGCGGTTCAGGTTGCGGTCGCCCATGCGTTGGCCACGCGCGTAAGCAAGCGGATTGGTAATTGGAACAAAGGTGATGCTGCCGGATTCGATGTGCAAAAGATGCTGATCAAGTTGATTGATGACACGATGGATTGCCTTTGTACCGCAGGTTTCGTTTCCGTGTACGGCTCCCGTTATGATTACCCGAGGACCAGGCTTCAGTCCGGTATAACTGACAGAATGAAAATGCATTCCAGCGATCGCGTTATGTGTCGTCATATGAACTCAATCCAATCAAGTGAAGCCGCCCAGCTTGGACATCAGTTCCGTTGCCGACCTGACGCCAAATTTATTATGCAAACGAGCGCGGTGCGCTTCCACTGTGCGCGTACTGATTTTTAATATTGAAGCGATTTCTTTGCTGGCTTTGCCGAGAATCAGAAACTGCGCAATCTCCCTTTCTCGCATGGTCAATGCAACTGTCACCGGCCGCTTCACGGACAAATCTTCAAACGACCAAACGGCGCAGGCAAACGGTTGGTCGCGGTACAGCGCACGTCCGACTACATGACACCAGAAGAGCGAACCATCCTTGCGCTTCATGATCCGTTCATCGCTATAGGCGCCGCTATCCTTCATGATCGCGATGCCGCGCGCGCCGATGTGCTCAAATTCTGCGTGCGACGGATACAGGCATTCCATCGAGCGTCCCGATAACTCTTCAGCATCGTAACCGAACATTTCACCGAAAGCCTTGTTGCAACGCTGGATGATTCGGTCGCGAGAAATGCAGAGACCGACTCCTGCGAGATGAAAAGCCAATTCAAGATCATTGGCATCTGTCACTGGCGCTTTAGGTTTTTCTTGCATGATTTCTACGAATGGTTGCATTGCTACCGCTTTTCAACTCCCTATACTCTCATAAATCGCGGACTTACCCAAAAACTACTTCGCCTGACGCTGCGGATTTCGATCCGGCAATTGGTTGATTGGTCTTGCCGTGATAAACAAAGACGACCGATGACTTCAGGTTGGAAGATGTATTTCTTCCCGCCGCATGGAATAAGCCGCTATGAAAAAAAACGACATCGCCCTGATGCAGCGTAAGCGGCATGCCTTGCGCAAAGAGAGGCTGATTTGCTTGTACATCAGGACGTAAAAAATCCAGCGCATCCAATTGCGCAGGTTGGATATTCATCCGGTGTGATCCCGGAATGATTTTTAATCCGCCATTGGCCTCATTCTCGTCGCCTAACGCCAACCACACTGAAATCAAATCCGGACGGGTAAAAGACCAATAGCGAATGTCGCGATGCCAACCTGTCGCGGTGCCAAATTGCGGATGCTTGGTCATGATGCAATTGTGATGCGCCAACGATAAACAAATTGGCTCGTCAAACAATTGTGTCAGCCTGTCGACCAAATTCGTATCTTGTGCCCACTGTTGAAAGCAAGCATGCCGATGATAAGCACCACGCAAACGGCGAATGGTTTTGCCGCCCATCGCATCAAGTGATTGCGGCGCACCTGGATAACCGACGTCCGCTTCGTATTCGACCGGCGGAATCGCCATTGACAAATGTTCTTGCGTCACGATGAGCATGGCTTCGCATGCTGCGGGAGAAACCCAGTTTCTCAACACAAGATACCCGTCTTGCTGGAATGTTTTAATTTGGTCTTCTGATAACGGCATGTTCATGATGCCACCCTCTCTAATCGCTTGGCTATAGAGCGATATTATCGCTTTCCGTCCAGTTGAGGCACAATAGCCGCTGCCGTTCGTTCTTGTTCAATAAAACTTGATAAAGGAAATCACTATGCAAATGACTGCCTGGATTACGCTCGCTGCTCTGATTTTATATATATGGATGGGATTTAATGTCGGCAAGGCGCGCGGACAATATAAAGTGCCTGCGCCGGCAATGGATGGGCCGGTTGAATTTCAAAGCGTGATGCGTGTACAAGCCAACACGGTCGAGCAACTGGCGATCTTTTTGCCGGTGTTGTGGATGTGCGCTTATTTCCATAGCGATCGTTGGGCGGCGATCGGTGGCGCGATCTGGATCGTTGGTCGCATCGTATATGCACTCGGTTATTACAAGTCGCCGGCCAAACGCGATATTGGATTCGGCATCACTTTTTTCTCCAGCATTGGATTGATAATTGGTACGGTGATTGGATTGTTGTCGCACTGATTGCACGTTGGTCGCGTTTATATAAAGCTGAACAACGTTCTATCCACGAAAAGCACGAAAGACGCGAAAGAAGAATGCCATAAACTATTTTTCGTGTCTTTCGTGTTTTTCGTGAACCTATAGATTTGTATTGTTATAAAACACCGCAAGCCAAATCGTTTCTTCGTTTTCTTTTGTCCATTCAACGCGATGTTTTTGATGCGCCGGAATATTCACATGCATACCGGCGGTTAAATGGAGCAATTCATCATTCTCTTCAAAGCGTAACGCTGCTTCGCCTTTTACCAGCAGCACCCATTCATTCTCGGATTGGTCATACCAGAAATCAGGTGGCGATTGATGGCCTTTCGATACGATGCGTTCTATCCTCACATCTTTCGATACCACCAGACTTTCTGCAATCTCGTCAGGAAGATTGGTTGGTATGTCTTGAAAGAGATTGGCGATTTTCATTTTTGTTTTGGTGGAATTTCGCATGGATAATTGCCGCCCGCTGCATTCCATGTTTCGACGTGCCAGCGCCAACCGACACGGCCGGTCACATTGCCCGCATCATCCAGGCCTTCGACCGGGCCATGAAATACCGCAAACATCAGTGCGCCTTCAGGACTCACCGGCTGATGCACCGCGCCGTCAGCTTCAAATAGATAAGAGCCTGCAGTAAAGCGGATAGTCGGATCATCTGCATAATGGAATCCGCCTTCCAGCATATATCCTTCGACCGCACCAACGTGACGATGGTTAGGTGCGACCACGCCTTTTTCAAATTTGATCATCAGCGTGAAGCGGCCGCTGGTGGGATCGGCATGCAGGAGCTTGAATTGCGATCCAGGCATGACCCAGTCAAGCCACGGAAGATAATTGGCTTGTACGGCAAATAAAGTGTCGTTCGGCTTTTGTGTTGATGTTGATTTCATATTCATCATTTCCAATGCAGGAGACATTATTGTGAACTATGTAAATGCATAAATTTATGCCCGTCGTTCCCGCGCAAGCGGGAATCCATAGGGCGATGGTCAATCAGACTCAGTATGGATTCCCGCTTGCGCGGGAACGACGGTGATTTCTAATCTATAGCAAGCCGTTTTCTCGCAGCCGCATATTCTGCACCCAATCGCGCCACAACTTCCGCAACGCTCGGCGCATCGTTCATCAATCCTACACCTTGTCCCGCACCCCAGATATCACGCCACGCTTTTGCCTTGCTGGCGCCGCCGGAGCCAAAATCCATTTTCGATTTGTCGGCCTGCGGCAAATTATCCGGATCGAGTCCGGCAGCGACGATGGATTTTCTCAGGTAATTGCCATGCACACCGGTGAACAGATTCGTGTAGATGATATCGGCTGCGGATGATTCGACAATCGCCTGACGATACGCATCATCGATATTCGATTCCCTGGTCGCCAGCCAGCGTGAGCCGATGTACGCCAAATCAGCGCCCATTGCCTGTGCAGCGAGAATTGCATCGCCGGTTGCGATCGCACCCGATAGTGCAACCGGACCTTGAAAGAATTTACGCACTTCACCGACCAACGCAAACGGCGACAGCGTACCGGCATGGCCACCGGCACCAGCCGCCACCAGGATCAAACCATCGACGCCGGCTTCCAATGCCTTCTGCGCATGACGGATCGAGATTACATCGTGCAGCACAATGCCGCCGTAACTGTGAATCGCATTCAGCATCTCAGGCGGCGGCGCACGCAAGCTGGAAATGATGATCGGTACTTGGTGTCTGACGCATACGGCAACGTCTTGTTCCAGCCGGTCATTCGATTGATGCACGATCTGGTTGACGGCAATCGGGCCGATTTTCGTATGCGGGTTTGCTGCGCGATATGCTGCCAGTTCCGTTTGCATGTCGGTCAACCACGTATCGAGCATCGCAGCAGGGCGCGCGTTCAACGCAGGGAATGCGCCGACGATGCCGGCTTTGCATTGTGCGAGGACGAGCGCCGGACCGCTGGCGATAAACATCGGCGATCCGATTACCGGCAGGGTCAGATTTTGTAGTGCGACAGGCAGTGCCATGCAGACCTCATTGAATGGATTGAGGTAATGATTATAGAGATAAAAAGAACGAGCGTGCTGGAGGTTGGCTCCGATTTGATAATGGTTATGCCTGATAGAATGAAAATACTTATATGTTTGTCTGCTGCGGAAATTTAATACTACTTAATTCCATAGTGTGTCCGCATACTAAATGTGTAAATTCTTTAAAGCGGAATTGTATGTTTTGGAGCTGGATATATGTACCAGCATTTTGGCGTAAAGATGTCGCCTTATATCAAATTAATTTTTCAGGGATAAGCATATGAAAATTTTTGAGCTAGCAAGTGCCATTCTAATTTCCATTGGTTCTGCAGGGATACTTTTGTTTGGTTTATCGAGTTGGCTTGGAAAAGTTTGGGCGAGTCGAATACTTGAAAAGGAAAGAAATGAGTTGTCCATCTTAAAAGAGCAATTTCTTAAGGAGCACAGCGAAAAAGTTTTAACATATAAATCGGTTATTGATATCGTTTCTAAAATACTTGCGGATTTCGATAAATGGCAAATGGGTGATCTATCATTGGAGAAGGGCAAAGAAGCATTTCATTCGTTTAATGAACAGCGTATTAAAGCTTATGGCTATCTTTGTATGGTAGCTTCGCAGTCCATTATGGATACTCATGATGCGTTAATAGAAAATATACTCTGTGTTGCTAATGGAAATGCCAAATATGATTGGGATGAAATTAGAAAACTCGCGCTCGCATTTATCAATGAAATCAGAAAAGACATTGCAATTGATAAAACTTCAATTTCGTATAAAGGAAATCGATAAATATAATAACAATGTTCAGAACATTCCCTTTAATTACTGAGATGGATTTGCTACAAGCGATGGTCAATTGATTAGCGCAGTATCAAATAAATTCAAACACCATACCAATCATAATTTCAAAAACAGCTAATTGATTACGCCATTACCGCGTGGGAAAAAATGCCTGCCCACCCTACCGTTAGGGGCTTCATTAAATGAAAACACGAGACTACATCAGGACATCAATTTTGGTCATCCTCGCGCTCGTCTTCACTGTGCAGAAAGGCTACGGCCCCCTCGTTCTTTCTCTTTGGTTCATCTTCATATTTGTGTTGATCTACAACCTCATACGCATGACATGCAAGCCCGATGAGCGGAAGAAGCGCGGCATCCGGATGGCAATCTGGTTGGTCGCATTAAGCGTGGGTGCTGCAGTGCAATCGTATTGGGCATCAGGTACGAGCAAAGAAGCTGACAAGGTTGCGAAGCTTGTGCTCGACTATCAAATACGTAAGGGCGCTTATCCGGCCAATCTTGCAGAGGCCGGGCTGGATGAGAAGACGTTGGAGAGTGAATGGGATATTCGATATTTCATGCGGGAAGGAAAACCAGTGTTGGTGTATCCCGCACCCTACATGCCGTTGACGACGTACGACTATGATTTCGACAAGCATACGTGGCAAGAGAACTCGTATTGATGCGCCGCTTGCATCGATGTCGAAGCGGTAAAAAGTTTTTTAACGCTTCAACGTAAAGCCATCCCGCACGCGCCATTTCAATCGACGTCTCGGATCATCTTCCTGCCAAATCGGGAATCCATCGCCCGGATTCAGCTTCCAACGTTTCGGCACCTTGTCGCAGCCGATCATGTAACCATGCAGATCGCCGGACGCATCAATCCTGAATCGCAAAAATCCTTTGTAGTTCTGATTGGACATTGGAGAAAATGCGTTGTTGGTCAGGTAGCCTAACCAGGACATCAGCGTGAAGTAAGAGCCGAACAACACGCCGCCAATGATCGTGCCTGCGACCAGCACGATCAAGCCTCTAACCAACGTACTGTCCACAAAATGACTGGCGATCCAGTACAGCGTGGCAGCCGTCAGAATATGTGTCAGTGCATGCGGAATGCCGGTGATGATGCTGACGCGCGGTCCGTCTTCGTTGGCGATCGCGCAGCACAACCCGATGAGAATGACGTGCACGCTCAAGGCCAGAGGGCTGAAGAACAATGCGTGACCCCACATGCGAATGAAGTGATGCCAGTCTAAATGTGAGATCTGTTGTGCAGGAATAAATCCGTCCACGCGGAATGATTCGGTGAAGACAAATGCATTGCAGTAAATCGCCGTGCAATACAGAAGGCCAAGCAGCAGCGAGAACATCAGATTGCTGCTGGTCCAGCGCGACAATTCGATGCGTTTATCTCTTTTGCCGGCAAGTCGAAAAAATGCAAACAGGTTTTGAAGCGCCAGCGTGGCACTGGTGATGCGGTCAGGATAGGACACTATTTGGGTGTAGCGCCGCTCGGTATCGCTGACCGTTTTGTTGGAGGTGCCGATGCGTACGCGGCTCGCAAGATCGGGGAACATCGCGTCGCTGTCTTTTTCCAGATCCATGACTTTGTCGTGCAGCACGCGCTTGGTGTGCGTCGGATGCAGGAATGCGCCGCCGCTGCCGCAGGTGATCAGCATGTCACGCCTTGATGCATCTTCATCGGACGGCGATTCCTCTCGCACGTAATGGTGCAGGTCGCCTGCCAGATGGATGCGTATGCGGATATTTTTTTCGAGCAGATAGGCTTCCAGCCGCTGATAACGTTTCGGATAACCGGGCCGCGCTTCATCGCCGAGTGCGCGTGTCCAATACGGTTCCGGATAAAGCAGCACGACGTTGTCGCCCGCTTTGAGATTGTTGTCGATGAGTTCCTGGTACGCTTCAAATTGTTTGCGATCGATGTCGCCGACCAATGCCCAATCCAGGCCAAATACCCACCAGTCATGCGGCAGCTTGGTGGCGAAATAAGTGCGCTTTTGCGGCGTCTCGGCGCCGATAAACTGGCCGCTGTCATAGTTGATAAAGTAGCGCTGAAAGGTCGACGCATTATCGAACCAGTCATGGTTTTGCGGAATCGCCAGCACGGTTTTTTTTGGGGTATTTTGTGAGCCGATGTCCTGACGTGCGCCTTCCCACATTTCGATAAAGCGATATTGATATTCTTCTGCGGAAGCGCCGGGATAACAAAGGTCGCCGCCGAGGATGAGTAATTGTCCGGCAGGGAAGGTGGTCGGCATCGTGTGATCGACTGGCAGTTTGCAATTGCCCGCTGGGTAAGCAGTCAATATCGGTGTTTGGGCTGCCAGTGCGACCGCATACGTGGCGCTGCCGCCATCACCCATATCGGACGCGAAGTCCCACCAGAAATCGCCGTCATGCGATGACTGGCTTAAATCGGTGAATTCAAGTGTGCCGCTGTAGGTTTCGCGCCTGTCGAAATTGCGCAGCGCGTCGGATGTGGATGCCATGTCTTTTGCGGCATTCAGTAGAATCATCGGGTTGTACCAGGCAACCGGCCAGCGCCGATGTGGTGGAACATTGCGACCGTATTTGTAGTCTGACATGCGGACTTCCTCCCTTTGCTTATTTTTTGGAGCGTCTAACAAAATGCGTCTGGCAAGGCGCGCCGACGCAGACAGTACAAGCGTACGGCAAGGAGAAGCAACGCCGCCAGCCGCATTTTGTTAGACGCTCTTAGAAGGTTTGCTTCAATCGATATTGATTAATGCATCTCCCGCGACTTGAGCCGCTTTGGCACGCACCAATTGTTTGACGGCCCATTGTGCCAGTTCTTCTGTCGATTGATGCAAAAAACGTTCGTTGGCAGCATTAAATAGACGCAGATTCGACATAATCTGTGGCACATCGGACAAAGGCAGGCTTTGCCGTTCCAGTAATAAAAATTTCAATAAAACCTTCACCGCGTTCTGTGCATTGAAAACCGGATCGGAAGACAAATAATCGATGCGCGAGAATGCGGTTTTGAGTGCACGCTCGACATCGGTAAAAGGCGCGCCATGTCCTGGTATCACCAGCCGCACATCCAGTCCTGCAATCAACTCAAGCGTCGCCCGGGTTTCTGCAAAACCGGATCCGCCATCCAGTTCAGGGAAGATCACGCCAAAACCGTTTTCCCATAACGCGTCGGCAGAAATCAGAATGCGTTCATCCGCACAATACAGAATGAGTGAATGCGGATCATGCCCCGGTGCACCGAGTGCTTGCCACGAGAGTTCGCCCAACGACAAGTTGTCGCCAGCGGTTAACGTATCGTCAAAGGTGAAGCGCGGACATTTTTGTCCGGTGGCGGAAAAGCTTAGTTCATCTTCATTCCAGAAGCGCACCTTGTCGACTTCCGCTGCGGGAATCGTGGTGCGGCACGAATACGTTTGCTGCAGCAACGCGTTGCCGCCGCAATGATCGGAGTGCAGATGGGTGTTGATCAAACGGTCCAGAGGTCTTCCTTGCAACGCATGCTGTACCAATGCGAGTGTATGGTCCGCATGCGATTGATAACCGCTGTCGACTAATGCCGTCTCATCTTTGCCGATGAACAGGATGTTGTTGGAAGATAGCCAGCCGCGCTCGAATATGCGCATGGTATCGGGCAGACGAATCGGTATGCTCATGATTTGATATGGATGTGAAGCGGCTTGATCATGTTTAGTCGAATGAGCGATCGCGTCGCTCCAAAAGCGCAATCCATATCGCACGTTTGGTTTCTTCGCTCGCAGTACTCCATTGCGCAATTTCATTCAACGTGCGAAAACATCCATTACACAAACCGGACTGAGGATGCATGGTACAGACGCTGGTACATGGTGATGGCACAGGGCCGACGAGTGGCGCATGGGGATCAAATTCTTTCATGCGCGTATTTTACGCTCAGAACTTCAGACAGGAATCTTTGCGATTTTTTCTGCCAATTTGATATTGAATTTTTCCGGCAAAATAATCGCGCGCTCATGTTCACCTTCCGCGATCTTGTCCAGATCGTCCCACGCTTCCACGCGAAATTTCACTCGTCGCCCATCGACTTCAAGCACTTCTCCCTTGATCGTCAACGTCATGCCGGGCGGTGTCGCCGCAATATGCGAAAAGCTGACGTGGATGCCGACGCTTTGTTCGCGCGGCCAATCGATGTACGGCATGATGCCGTGCACGCAAGCCAGCTCCATCAAGCCGACCATGTATCCTGTGGCCAGGACATCCGGCATGTCGCGGCAGAATGCGGTGTCATGAAATAAATTCGGCACGGTTGAACGTGCCGGAACAAGGTAATGCCATTCGAATCTAATTCCAGGTTTGAGATCAGGACTCATTTTCCTCCGCATGTTTAATTTCCGGTGGCATGCCATTCGGCCAGATCTGATACGTGGCCTTGATGAAGGCTTCATTACCTTCTTTTCTTTGCACCGCCAGTAAATTATGCCATGCCTCAACACCTATATCGTTAACGGCGCGTTCGGCAAATTCGCGCTCTTGATGTGTCCACTCGCCCAAGTCAGAAAAATATGGCCGTTCGATATCCATCGTCGTCTCCGACTCACATGACTAGGAATGAGAATGGCTTAGTACTTGCGATAACTGCTGCTGTAATTGCGTGGCAGCATTTTCTGATAATGAGATAGAATGATATTGCCCATCATCAGTATTCAGCTCGATCAGGAATGAATTTGAATGATCGTCAATCGGCGGGTCTTCCGGCTGCACATTCTTCACTACCGTAGCATGGTAAAGCTGTTTGCGCATGATTTCCATGATGTCTCCTTTGAGGTGGTCAGCAATGTAATCTCATCTTACTCCTCCTGAAAAAAGATGCGAAGCCCTGGGCATGCATAAGCTTCAAATCGTTATTTCATTTTCAAATTGGCTAAAAGAAACCATTTCAGTCATTTCTTTCCTATGAGATGCGAAGAAAATCAATACTTGTACCAAGGCCAAGTAATTGCTTGTTGGAATGTTTAAGGTGGTTGCGAAATCAGCTTGTTTTAACGGCCTCAACGTTTCATGCAAAAAGCGAATATCGAAGTGCGAAAGTATTCGTTCTTTTTTGTAGTGCGTCTCTTTAACCTGCTTATTCGAGAAACCGAACAAGCCTAAAGGGAAAACAATGTTATTGAAAAAGATCATTCAAATAGTAAGCGCAGCTGTACTCGTTGCGCCATCCGTCTTTGCGGCAGAAGTCTCGTTGTTGAACGTCTCATACGATCCGACGCGCGAGTTATATCAGGACGTCAATGCGGCATTTTCCAAGCAGTGGAAAGCCAAAACCGGTGATGACGTAAAAATCAAGCAATCACACGGCGGCTCCGGCAAGCAGGCTCGTTCGGTGACGGATGGATTGGATGCGGATGTCGTCACACTCGCATTGGCATATGACATAGATGCGATTGCAGACAAAGGTTTGCTGGCGGCCGATTGGCAAAAACGTTTGCCATTGAACAGTTCGCCTTATACGTCCACCATCGTTTTCCTGGTGCGAAAAGGCAACCCGAAAGGCATCAAGGATTGGAATGATTTGATCAAGCCGGGTACTTCAGTCATCACCCCGAATCCTAAGACCTCCGGCGGCGCACGCTGGAACTATCTGGCTGCGTGGGGTTATGCATTGAAACAGCCGAACGGTAATGAAGGCACGGCAAAACAATTTTTGAGCAAGCTGTACAAGAACGTGCCGGTGCTGGACTCTGGCGCGCGTGGGTCGACCGTTACCTTTGCCGAGCGTGGCATCGGCGATGTATTGATCACATGGGAAAACGAAGCCTACCTGGCGATCAAGGAATTCGGCGCGGACAAGGTTGAAATTGTGGCGCCACCTCTGAGTATTCTGGCTGAACCGCCGGTTGCCTTGGTTGACAAGAATGTTGACAAGCATGGCACGCGCAAAGTCGCCGAAGCTTATCTGCACTATCTATACACCGATGAAGCGCAGGAAATCATCGCCAAAAATTATTATCGTCCTGGGGTAGAAAAAGAAGCGAAAAAATATGCAGCGCAATTTCCGAAAGTGAAATTGTTCAAGCTGAGTGAAATCGCCGGCAACTGGACCAAAGCGCAAAAAACACATTTTGCCGATGGCGGATTATTTGATCAGATTTACCAGCCCGGCAAGAAATGATTGAACGGAGGCGCGTCATGTCATTCCCTGTCTTGAATAAATATCTTGCCATCCTGTCGCATACACCAGGAAATGAAACCAGTGTGTGGCTGGATGCACAAGGACGAGCGCAAGGAAAATATTTTAATTGCACGTTGACCAGCGTATTCCAGCCGATTCGTGTATTGGATTCAACGCAGATCATCGGTTATGAAGCGTTTGCACGCAGCTATTCCGAAAATGATGCCGGGCTATCGCTTTGGAAGATACTGGATCACGCTGCCAGCGATGATGAATCGGTTGAGCTTGATCGGCTTTGCCGCATGCTGCATGCCATTAATTTTTTTCGGCAGCCGGAAGCAGTTGACGCAGATTTATATCTTGCTGTTCATGACCGCTTGCTGGCAGCAGTCAGTACCAATCATGGCATTGCGTTTCGCCGCATTCTGGAAGGACTTGGCTTGCCGATCAACAAAATTGTTTTACAGCTGCCTGCAGTGACAGAGCATCAAGGATGGCTATTGTCGTACGTTGCCGATAACTACCGCCGTAATGGTTTTCGCTTTGCCGTTAATGTGTCAAATGCAGCGGAAGCACTTGCCTTGTTGACGCGCATCCGTCCGGATGTGATCAAGGTCGATGCGAGAGAGATTGTACCAATGGCAGCCAATTTGAAATTGCTGGAAGTCGCGCAGCAGCGAGGTATCCAGGTTATTTTCAAGCGTCTGGAAACTTTAAAAGCGCTTGAAGCTTTGCGACATCTTAACGAGAGCGATGGGCAGGCAATTTATACGCAAGGGCATTTGTGGGACATACCTGACCCATCGTTGGCCGTAGTGAGCGTGCCATATACGATCACTGAAGTGGTTTAAGAGTCTACTCATCATTAAGCAAACCTATATTCGATTTTGTTCTATCGACATGCTAAAAAATTCGTTCCACTTATAACGAATGACTGTAATTATCGAGCCTTGTTAGTCGTAATCGTAATAACGAGGCATTCATGCAAGCAGTTACATCAAAATCAATTGCACCAGCAACTCCCTTTCGCGTGATGCCCGGCTTTAATCTTTCGCTCGGCTTCACGCTGTTGTATCTCGGGCTGATCGTATTGATACCTTTGTCGGCGGCTTTTTTAAAAACCTTCACGATGACTTGGTCGGCATTTTGGAGTGCCGTGACATCGGACCGGGTGGTGGCTTCTTACAAATTGAGTTTTGGTGCGTCATTGATCGGCGCATCCTTGAATGTCGTGTTCGGCGGCATTGTTGCGTGGGTGTTGGTGCGCTATCGGTTCCCGGGCAAAAAGATCATCGATGCATTGGTCGATTTACCTTTTGCGTTGCCGACTGCGGTCGCGGGCATTGCGTTGGCCGCATTGTATTCACCTAATGGTTGGCTGGGTCGCTATCTTGAGCCGCTTGGAATCAAGATTGCGTTCACACCGTTAGGCATTGTCGTCGCATTGACCTTTATCGGTTTGCCATTTGTGGTGCGCACGGTGCAACCCGTCCTGGAAGAAGCAGAGCGCGAGTTGGAAGAAGCGGCAGCCAGTTTGGGCGCGTCGCGCCTGCAAACTTTTTTACGCGTCATTCTTCCAACAATTTTACCGGGCTTGCTGACCGGATTTGCGTTGGCGTTTGCACGTGCGACCGGTGAATACGGTTCCGTCATTTTCATCGCGGGCAATATGCCGATGGTGTCTGAAATTACGCCGCTACTCATCATCACAAAATTGGAGCAATACGATATTGCCGGTGCGACGGCGATCGCGGTGGTGATGCTGGTAGTGTCTTTTCTGATGCTATTGACGATTAATGTGTTGCAAGGCTGGACCCGCAAGCGCGGTCAGGCGGAGAAAGTTTGATATGAGCGCTGCAACGACATTGCCGATTGTTTCTGCAGCAAGATATGAGCCGGTGCATGCGCCGGCTGCAACATTGGAGCCGGTATGGGTGCGCGTGCTATTGATCGGTACAGCGTTGATTTTTCTGACCTTGTTTTTGTTTGTGCCATTGGCTGCTGTTTTTTTCGAGGCATTCAAGAAAGGCTGGCATGTCTACCTGGCTGCCATTACCGAAGACGATGCATGGTCTGCCATCAAGCTGACCTTGCTGACATCGATCATTGCCGTGCCGCTTAATCTGGTATTTGGTGTCGCGGCAGCATGGACGATTGCCAAGTTTGAATTCTGCGGCAAGAACATTTTGCTGACCTTGATTGATCTGCCGTTCTCGGTATCGCCGGTGATTTCCGGTTTGATTTACGTATTGATTTTTGGTGCACAAGGTTGGATCGGTCCATGGCTGAGTGACCATGACATCAAGATATTGTTTGCAGTGCCGGGCATCGTGCTTGCCACCATTTTCGTTACATTTCCGTTTGTGGCGCGTGAGCTGATTCCGTTGATGCAATCGCAGGGAAACGAAGAAGAAGAGGCCGCACTTGTGCTGGGCGCATCGGGTTGGAAAACATTCTGGCATGTGACGCTACCCAATATCGAATGGGGTTTGCTGTATGGCGTAATCTTGTGCAATGCGCGCGCGATGGGCGAGTTTGGCGCGGTCTCGGTGGTGTCGGGACATATACGCGGACAGACCAACACAATTCCATTGCAGGTGGAAATTCTCTATAACGAATACAACTTCGCGGCAGCATTTGCAGTCGCATCGTTGCTGGCATTTCTCGCGTTGGTGACATTGGCGCTCAAGTCATTCATCGAATGGCGCTTGCGCGATGAAACGTCGCATACTATTTTGGAGGCATGATCATGGGCATTGAAGTCAAAAACATTCATAAAAAATTCGGTGACTTCGTCGCGCTGGACAATGTGTCTCTCAATTTTCCTTCTGGTGAATTAACTGCATTGTTGGGACCATCCGGCTGCGGCAAGACGACGTTGTTGCGGATCGTCGCCGGATTGGAGCGTGCCGATAGCGGGCAGGTGTTTCTGGATGGTGTAGATGCATCGGCTCGTCATGTGCGCGAGCGGCAAGTCGGCTTTGTATTCCAACACTATGCATTGTTCAAGCACATGAGCGTGTTCGAGAATATCGCATTCGGCTTGCGCGTCAAGCCGCACAATATCCGTCCATCGGAAGCGCAGATTCGCGACAAGGTCAAAAAATTATTGGAGCTGGTGCAGTTGGATTGGCTGGCCGACCGCTATCCACCGCAATTATCCGGCGGTCAGCGCCAACGTATTGCGTTGGCACGTGCGCTGGCGGTCGAGCCGCGTGTGTTGCTGCTCGATGAACCATTCGGCGCGCTGGATGCCAAGGTACGCAAGGAGTTGCGCCGCTGGCTGCGTCGTTTGCATGATGAGTTGCATGTCACCAGTATCTTCGTTACGCACGATCAGGAAGAGGCACTCGAAGTTGCAGATAAAATTGTGTTGATGAACAAAGGTAAGGTCGAGCAGATCGGTTCGCCGAGCGAGGTATATAACCAACCTGCATCGCCGTTCGTCTATGGATTTCTTGGTAGCGTCAACCTGTTCCATGGCCGTGTGCACGAGGGTGTGCTGGAAACAGGCGGCGTTGCCTTCGACGCGCCGGATCATGCGCAATCTCGCGATGCCAAAGGAATCGGTTATGTGCGCCCACACGATCTGGAAATTGATCGCTATGCGCCCGGTGCTGAAGGCATTGTGGTGCAATTGCTGCGCTCGCATGCGATTGGCCCTTTGGCGCAACTGGAATTGGAGCGTGACGACAATGCCGAAATTATCGAAGCAGTGATGTCGAGCGATCGGTTTGTGCAGTTGAACTTAAAAGATGGTGAGACCTTGGTAGTCAGGCCCAAGCGGGTGCATATTTTTGTGGATGGCGCGACCCACGAAGTTGTTTCATAACGCGCTTTGTATATAAGGGACGGATCATGAACTTTCAACAATTACGCTCCATCCGCGAAGCAACCCGTTGCGGTTTCAACTTGACCGAAGTGGCGAATGCTTTATTTACTTCGCAACCCGGTGTGAGCCGCCAGATTCGCGAGTTGGAAGAAGAATTGGGCGTTGATATTTTCGAACGTAACGGCAAGCGCCTGACCGGTCTCACTGATCCCGGCAAGGAAATTCTGCATATTATCGATCGGCTATTGCTTGAAGCAGAAAATCTACAGCAAGCGAGCCAGGAATATTCAGGCAAGAAAAGCGGCACGCTGACTGTAGCGACAACGCACACGCAAGCACGTTATGTATTGCCGAAAGTGGTGCGTGAATTCCGCACCGCTTTCCCGGAAGTACGTATCGCATTACAACAGAGTTCACCGGAACATATTGCGGAATGGGTATTGTCGGGCAAGGCCGATATTGGCATTGCGACGGAAGGCTTGAGCCAGTTTGAAGACTTGATTTCCTTTCCCTGCTATACATGGAATCACATGATTGTCGTGCCGGAAGGGCATCCATTGCTGGCGCATAAATCTGCCAATAAGCGCATCAGCCTGGAAGAACTGGCAGCCTACCCTTTGATTACCTATGACGTGGGTTTTACAGGGCGCAGTCACATTGATGACGCATTCAGGCAAGCCGGCATTACGACTGATATTGTTTTGACCGCGATGGACTCGGACGTGATTCAGCAATATGCGACATTGGGCCTGGGTGTCGGCATTGTTGCATCGATGGCGATTGAAGCGCAGCGCGCCAACGGCTTGCAAGCGATTGAGGCATCGCATTTATTTTCGTCTAACGTGACGCGGTTGGCGGTGCGGCGGGGAGCTTATTTGCGTTCCTATACTTACGATTTCATTTTGCAATTCGCTCCTGATCTGAAGCGTTCCGATATTTTGAATGCGTTGAAATCAGGTGGTGAATAATTTGTAGTCATGCTGGTTACGTATGCTTGCGTCGCGTACTTTATGTTTTTTTGACGACAGGTGCGGCACGATGAAGTATCAGTGCATTTCCAGCTACGGCCATCGCAGCGCCGATGCACGTGAAGAGATCGGGATGATATCCCTCCCATGTCATCGACACGACGAGTGCCAGCAATGGCGTCATCACACCGATCGCGCCTGCAGGGCCCGGCCCTACGCGGTCGAGTAGCGTCAGGTAACAGGCAAAGGTCATCACTGAACCGGCCAGCGCAAGATAGATCAACGACAGCCACCACGATGGCGCACCTGGCAAAGTCAATGATTGGCCCATCGCCAACACGACGATCAATGATCCGGCAGCGCCGTACAGCATGCTCCAACCCATTGAAGGCCAGAATGGAATGCCGCGCTGACGGTTGCGGCTGGCGATCAGGCTGCCGACTGTGGATAGTAACAAGCCGCCCATTGTGAAGAGAACCCAAGCATGCTGCTGTGATTGGTTGCGGTCTTGCCGAATTCCGGCCAGAAGATCAGCGCGACACCAGCCAACCCCATCAGTCCGCCCAACAGAAAACGTCGTGTGATCAGCGTACCGAATAACAGCAATGCACCGAATCCACTCGTTAAAGGCGCGGCTGAATAACCGACCGCGACCAAACCTGACGGTAAATGTTGTTCGGCGTGATACACGCACAAATAAGAAAGCCCGTACATGAAGCTGCCTTGCAATGCGAGAATCGCATGGTCGCTCAACGATAGCAGCCATCGTTCGCGTCGCCATATGCACAGCAACAGCACCGTGACACCGGCCAGCGCAAAGCGCAATGTCACACTGTATTCAGGCGAGGTGTGACCGATTTGATAGGTGATTGCGTACCAGGTCGTGCTCCAGGTCAGTACGCAAATGACGAACAAGTGCCAATTGCGAAAACGACTCATGTCATCGTCCGCATTGCATGGATTTTAAATGTGGCAGGTAATTGAAGGATCAGAACTGACTCTTTTATTTGAACAGAATCATGATCACATTTTAAATGTGGTCATTGGGTTTCAGTGCTATTGGATTTATAGCGCTGATGCAGAATGCCGACGCGCTCCACATAAGCCTGTGTTTCGGCAAAGGGTGGCACGCCGCCATATTTTTCAACAGCGGCAGGACCGGCGTTATAAGCGGCGATTGCCAATTTGACGTTGCCTTTGAATTGCGTCAGCAAGGTAGCAAGATACTTGACGCCGCCACGAATATTGTGTTCGGGGACACGCGCATCAACCCCCACCACGCGTGCGGTCGATGGCATCAATTGCATCAATCCGATGGCGCCTTTACGTGAACGGGCCATCGTATTAAAGCCCGATTCGGCATGAATCACCGCACGAACCAGCGCCGGGTCGACTTCATATTTTTGCGATGCGAATCGAATGACATCGCTAAATTCCTGCAAGTGCAATTTAGTCGAATGCCAATTGATATTGGAAGATAGATTGCATGCATAACAAGACGCACTCCAAACAACATACGCGCCTTTAGTCGGCGCAATGTCGGAAAACGATGTGACGCCGCCTACCACGTATTTATATATTTTTGGTTTGGGTGCAGCAACTTGCGACCTGTCTTCGCGATAGTCCGGCGAAGCGCTTGCAACCTCGGCACGATAATAGTTTGCGCGCGTGTTGCCGTTCCCATTTTCGGCATACGAAAATGACGCGAATAAAAACAGCAGCAGTGTAGAAATAGGGCGCAACATCAACGTGAAATTTCTCTTTTTGTGATGGTGGGAAATGCGTTATTGCTTGTGCAATATCAATCATTATTGCCACAGCACATTAAGAATATACCAAGGATGACACAAAGCAACTATGCAGACCACTTTATGCGCCTAAAAATGATGCGATAAGGCGACGCAAGGTGAGAACAAAGGTCATTTTTGTTATAGTTCTTCTTAATATCATTATCAGGACGCATTATAGTAAAGATGTCCTGAATAATGGCAACACTGCTAGACTTTGTTTCAATAATTTATTTTTTGCAAATTGATGCGTTGTTGTATGGCCTCACTCCAAGTTTGTAAACAACATAGAGAACGAAGGCTTGCTGGCCGGACGGGTAAGCGCAATTGTAAACATGACGGCATAGCGTTATACCCTGTCTTACCAAGGTTAAAGAAAAGATGACGACTG
The DNA here is from genome assembly GCA_036560485.1 of Burkholderiaceae bacterium. Lineage (GTDB taxonomy): Bacteria > Pseudomonadota > Gammaproteobacteria > Burkholderiales > Burkholderiaceae_D > DATBRC01. The sequence continues at coordinate 12,888 of DATBRC010000040.1, read as the reverse complement.
CATCACTAAGTGACGACCAGATTGAGGATCGCTTCTTCCTCCTGGGTCAGATGGAAATCCTCAGTGTCCTCCATGACATGATTCATCAGCGCGAGCCGGTTACCGTGTATTTCAATGGCGGGCGTGATTTCATGCTGACGACGATTTTAGAAGCGCGCTCGGATTGTTTTATTTTCGATCCCAGCGGAGATGGGAAAGCAAACAAGAAGCTGCCCAATAGCACAAATTGCGTCTTTGTTGCACGCCTGAATGGGATTCGTGTGCAATTTTCGACGAAAAATGCCCATCCGTTTTCTTGGGGGGGCAGCGATGCATTCTGGGCCCCATTACCGACACGCGTCGTGCGTCTGCAGCGTCGTGAGAGTTATCGTATTCTTTTGCCGGTGGCGAAGCCGTTGATGGTGAAATGTTTTTCTGAGGATGGATTGATTATCGGTGAATGGCCATCGCATAATCTGGGCGTCATGGGTCTGGGCATCGCGATGTCGAGAGTGCCGAACGTCGAACCGAATCAGAGTATCGCGCGTATCAAGCTGATGCTGGCCAAGCAAAATGCAATTGAATGCGCAGCCATTGTGCGTCATGTGACGCCGCTCGGCGAGCGGCAAACTCGCTTCAACTATCGCGTCGGCATGTCGTTTTCCAATTTGTCGCCTGCAATGGGCGTGATGATTCAGCGTTATATCACCAGGATTGAACATGAGCGGCGCAATCTGGCAAACAAAGCATCGGATCGCAATCGTTGATCAAAAAAAGCCATCTGACGATGGCTTCGTATAGTGCTATTAGTGATCAGTCAAATTTAAAACTCTTCCCAATCGTCGCTGTTGCCGCCGGTCTTGGCAATCACAAGGTGCTTATCCGCTTTAACCGGTACATTGCTGATTGCTGCAGCTGGAGCGGTTGGTGCGACCGGTGCGCTTCTGATTTTTCCTGCTGGCTTTGCAACGGGTGCCGGCTTGTTGACACCGCCTGTTTTCGCGACGGCATGCACAGCTTTTCCGGTGCCATTCATTTTAAATACGCTGACTGCCATTGACAGGTTGGTTGCCTGATTTTGCATGCTTTGCGCGGCCGCCGCCGCTTCTTCCACTAACGCGGCATTTTGTTGTGTGGTGTCATCCATTTGTGTAATCGCCACGTTGACTTGCTCAATGCCTGACGTTTGCTCCTGACTGGCGGCGGTGATTTCACCCATGATATCGGTGACGCGTCGTATGCTGTCGACGATCTCTTGCATGGTCGCGCCCGCTTGATCGACCAGCTTGGCGCCGGCATCGACTTTTTCTACCGAGGTGCCGATCAAGGTTTTGATTTCCTTGGCCGCTGCTGCCGAGCGTTGCGCAAGATTGCGCACTTCGGTTGCGACCACAGCGAAGCCGCGTCCTTGTTCGCCGGCACGCGCGGCTTCCACAGCAGCATTCAAAGCGAGGATGTTGGTTTGGAAAGCAATGCCATCGATGACGCCGATAATGTCGACAATCTTTTTGGAAGAGTCGTTGATCGAACCCATCGTGTCCACTACTTGCGACACGACAGTGCCGCCCTTGACGGCGACTTCTGACGCTGACATGGCCAAGCCATTTGCCTGGCGAGCGTTGTCGGCATTTTGCTTGACGGTCGACGTGAGCTCTTCCATCGACGATGCGGTTTCTTCCAACGAACTGGCTTGCTCTTCGGTGCGCGACGACAGGTCCATGTTGCCGGAGGCGATCTGGCCCGATGCAGTGGCAATCGTGTCGGTCGCGATGCGCACGTCTGTGACGATGCGCGTCAGGCTTTGGTTCATCTCCTGCAATGCGATTAACAGTTCGGCGGTTTCATCCGTGCCGTTGACTTGTATGTTGCTGGTCAAATCGCCTACCGCAATTTTTTTGGCAATGCCTACTGCTTCGTTTAGCGGATCGATAATCGCATGCAGGACTATCCATCCCGCCAACCCCGTTAGCGCAATCAACGCCAGAATGATAGTGAGCAAAACATACTGTTCAGCACGCAAGTGCGATTGGCGAGCGTTAAGGACGCTATTCAATTCGGTCAGGGCAGTATCATTCAACTGAAATTGTGCATCAATGACATCAGTCATTTGCGCAAAATAATCGGCGGATGGAAGCGTGAGTTGCTCCGCTTTAAGCAATTGAGTTTGCACTAACTGCACGCCTTTTTCAGCGGAAGAAAAAGCGGTTTGCTTGAGGCTGCCAAATTTATCCTGCAGGGTTGAATTCGCAGCAATCGCTTTTTCGAGCGATGTCTTGATATCGCTATTGAGCTCGTTTGCCTTTTCAAGCATTGCGCTTATCATGATGCGGTCTTCCAGCGTGAGGGTTTTTTGCATCAGCAAGCCGGAGCCTTTGGCGCGCAAGCGGCCTAATGCTTCAGTCAGTTTGGGCAAACGCATCAACGTGGCATCCATCAAATAATAACTGTCGATTTCCGGATCGAGACTGAGGCCGAAATGGTCGAGGAAAAGATCGTTGAGCGCAAACAGTTGTTCAATTAATGCAGTATGTTCAGCAAAGCTTTCTTTGGGTGTGAACGATTGCGATGCAACCTTGTTGGCAATTGCCGGCCAATCAGATTTCAACTTTTGCCAAACAGCGTCTGCACTTTTATTGCCCGCTTGCTTGATGGTGGTATCAAGCTCTGCAAATGCTCTTGCAACTTCCTCTTGCTTGGCAGCGCGCTTGTCCTTTGCTTCGGCATTGCCGTTCAAAACCATTGAGGAAAGGCCGCGATGCTGTTGAGCGAGCTGGATTGCTTTCAATAGCGTACGTTCAGTCTGGATGCCGCTGGCTTCCAAAGCTGCCGTGTCTACCGATTTATTCGACTCCTGGATATACAGCACCAGCGGGACGGCAACGAGAATCGCACCAAGCGTATCGAGCAGAACAAATTTTTGCCATAACCTCAGGCGACTCAATAGGCTTTTTAACATGCGATTCTCCTAAATTGCACAGTACTCTTGTGGACTTTAATTTGTAATGTATGTACGGGTTGGAAGCGAAGCAATTGCGGACTGATTGACAACGGCCGGCAGTTCTTGATTTTTAATCGTTACTTTCCGGAAATTAAAGGATAGCAGGTTTGCTCTGAATATTGTTAACGCAGGGAGGCATGTGAAAAATAGCAACAGAAAATCAAATGCATTTTCCATTGCAAAAATGGCAGCAAACGTTGCTCTGTACTTTTATGATCATGTGGAAAGCGATCGCTAGCATCAACAATAAACACGCTCTTGATAAGATTTTTTTACATGTTTCACATACAGTTTATTAGACAAAAACATCGAAAACGGTTGTAATCGGCCATTCAAGATGCATTTGAAAATCTTCGATGAGATGCCGACACAAAACACCATACCGCAACAATAAAAAGGGAGTAGTAATAATGCACCAAGCTGTCCAACGTTATCTTGCAATCACTGTTTTATCTGCGCTCGCGATGCCGGTCCAAGCCGATCAACTAAGTGGCGGATTGCATCCTGTATTGAACGCCGGTCTCACCTTCGGTGGCGATACGATCGCCACAACGCAATATACGAATGGCACCTCGGAAGATATCAAGGCAGGCGGTTTGATTCAACTCGGCGGCGGCGTATTGTGGCAGGCGACAGATCTTCCGCTGGCAACGCAATTAACGGTGAATTATCACGTGGATGACACGACGGCCAGCAATGGCAATGCAACTTTCGATCGGGTGCCGATTGAATTGGCGTTCTTTTATACCGGCGTAGACAAATGGCGTTTTGGTGGCGGTGCGCGCTTTGTTCAAACGCCTAAATACAGGTCCCATATCGATGGCGTATCGGATAAAGCGCTCAACTTCAAAAATACAACGGGCGCGTTGGTGGAAGTCGGTTACGGTTTTACACCACATATGTGGGTGAATGTCCGGTATGTGTCTGAAAGATATAAACCAACGACCTTCACCAACAACGGCGTTACTACCGATGTCAGTGGTTCACCGTCATATGACGGTTCTCATGTCGGTGTTAACTTCATGTACGCGTTTTAACGATGACGTAAAGCACTTTCCAACTTCTTCTGTTTGAAAGTCACGCAAATGAAACGATGGATAAAACAGCATGCGTTTTGTTGAACGTTCTTAAAAAGGAACACATGAAAAACAATGTGCGTGCTGTCATAACAGCCTTGATGTTTACACTGACTGCTTGTGGTGGCGGGGGAGACAATGCCGCAGTCATCATCCCGCCGATCATGAATCCGCTTGCGATTCTCCTGACAGGTGTCAACATAACGATCAGTGTATCTTCGGGTGATTTTCTGGTGAGCTTCTCCAGCGCCGGCAGTTTTACAATGAGCGGATCGAACAACAATGTTTTTTTTACCGCAAATCAGAATGGCGGTGTGATGAGCATTAGCGGCAACAACAACACCGTGGTGCTTCGAAGCGGTGATACCGCATCGAGTTTAACCATCACCGGAAGCGGCAATACAATCTATATTCCGCTGGGATCGGCAATTACGGTTTCAGGCGCCGGAGCAAATTCCAATACCGTCAAAATCTATCCTTGATACTGATGCGAACGGAAGAATAAAGACGGGGCAGATTAGCATCGCAGTATTACAGTGCACTATCGCAGTTCATCCTGTCCCATTCAGTACGAATGGAATGCCGTTATCGCCGATCCTGACCGTGTTCTTCTCTTCGATTTTCTCCGCCTCGCTCTTCTCCCCGATTGTCTCCATTGCGCTCACGCGGCTCATACCTGTCGCGTTCGCGGTGGTCCATTTGCGGTGCTTGCATCGGTTGCGGCCGTTGTTCAATGCGCGGCGCTGACATCTGCGGTGCTTGCTGTCCCCGTTCAAGATGCGCGTCGCCCCGATTACCTTGTTGCTCGAAGTGCTGCCTCGTTACAGCCTCATGCGGCTGGTAACGATATTGCTCGGAACGGATGGCACGTTGTTGTTCAGCGTCGCGCGGATAGCGTCCTTCGGAATACTGGCGCTGGTAATTCGGCAGCGGCGCCGGACGTGGCGCAGCGCGATGGTCCCATCGATTCCAGCCACTTCTTCGTGCTTCCCAGTCGCGACCCCAATGCTCGCCCCAATGTGGCGGCGCGTCGGCACGCCAGTTACGGAAATATGGTGGTGGACGGTGGTAGTAACGCACCGGAATACGCAGCAAAAACTCCGGCACATAAAATGGATCGACCAATTGCCACGGTCCGTTGTACCAACTGCTGGCGTACCAGTTATCGTCCTGGTACACCCAATACATGCCGTCGTAAAAAAAGTAATTGGCATTGACATACGGATCGTAGTAGACCGGATAGCCGGGCACAAGAACAAGCCTTGGATAAACCGGCATATTGATGCCGATATTAATCCCCGGCAATCCGATGCCGACGCTGACTTGTGCGTGGATTGCAGTCGCCGAACCAAACAACATGGGCAACATAATAAACAAGTGGCGTAGTTTCATTTTCTATCTCCTGTTTGCCAAGCGCTATTTCATGATGGTCATGGAAATTGATTATATGGCAGTGATGGAGGTGAATTTACCGAACATATCGTGTTATTTGTCGAAAGGCATAAGCGCATTCGAAAATATCAGCATGCACTGAAAAATACGAAGTATCCGTTCGGTAACGAACAGAGAGCGTGTGCAAGAGCGCAGCACTGCTCAGCATTCAATATCGTTTGCTGGCGGATGGTGAATGCAACCACACGACGGCGCTGATTCTGCTGGATGCCGACGGGTGTGTCGTCGGATGTACCAAGAAAATTGGAATGGTCGATTCAGACTTTGTGAAGCTGATCCATCAAACCTTGCAACAGAAAAAGTCGGCAAAATAATAACGATGGTCGGACAATGCCAAAACAAGTTTTATAGCAACGTTATTTGCGTTTTTTTTCTGTTGCATGGAATTGCATGGATTTGAGCGCACCGCCATTGGTTGTGCGACTGCCGCTTTTCTTGATGAGGTCTTTCAGTGTCACAGCGTCCAGTACCTGTAAATAAGCATCTGTCGCGCTGCTCAACACACCTTTGAGTGTGCAGCCGGAGGAGTAGGTGCAGCTCTTGTTGTTACGGTCAAAGCACTCTGCCATGTAGAAATCGGTTTCCGTTTGGCGCACGACCTTGCCGATATTGATGTCATCGGGCTCGCGTCCAAGCTTGAGTCCGCCGTTTCGTCCACGCACAGTTTCCACCAGGCCGAGCTGGCCAAGTTGATGCGCGACTTTGGTCAAGTGGTTTTTCGAGATGTTATGCAGATCGGCGATGTCCTGAATCGTGGTCAGGTGATCACGATTGATCGCCAGATACATCAAGGTGCGCAAAGCATAGTCGGTATAGGAAGTCAGTCTCATCTTGCGGGCTGCCAGTTCAATAGAGCGTCTAATAAAATGTCTCTGGCGTTGCCATATCATTAAACAAAGGCAGGCATGCCAGGAATTCTTGTGGTTTGATTTTTTCAATGCCCATAGAACATCCTTATCAATTTTTGCAATGCACTATGCAGAATACCGTAGAACAGTGAAAGATAGCGAATTGAAACATTGCAACTGAAAAATTATTGCGGTGAAAATCGACCATAATTTCTGTGCGTATGGAACTTGATGCCTGAAAATTTCTCAAATGCATAGACCTTCCATTAGTACAGAATACGATGAATCTTCCGCCCAAGGCTACACTGCTATTCTCGGTGTTGTTATTGCTAGCGCTTGCATGGCTTGACATCTTCTCTAGCGATGAACTAAGAATAACCTCGCTTTACCTGATTCCCATTCTCTTGGTGACGTGGAATAACGGCCGGAAATGGGGATATGTATTCTCCGCTTTTTCCTTTGTCATTCTTGTTGCGATCGACTCGATGGCCGAATCTTCGCCACACAAGCACCTTTATTTTTACATAGATACTTTTGGGCGTTTCTTTTCATATCTGATCGTGATCGTTCTGGCCTCGAATTTACGCGCAGCCTATGATCGGGAACGGCGCTTGGCGCGCACCGATGCGCTCACGCATTTGATGAACCGACATGCGTTTTATGCATCGCTGGAAGTTGAAATTGCGCGCAGTGTGCGGCATGCACAACCCTTTTCATTGCTATATCTGGATTGCGACAATTTCAAACAAGTCAACGATACGATGGGACATGGGGAAGGTGATCGATTGTTGCGTTTAATCGGCGAGACGATGCGAAAAAATGTTCGGAAAGGCGATTTTGTCGCGCGTTTGGGCGGGGATGAATTTGCCATCTTCTTTTCCGATGTAAATGTTAAAGGCATCGGCACGATTGCATCCGATTTGACGCAGAAGCTGCAACGTGCCGTCGCGGCAAGGTATCCGCAGGTGAGCTTCAGCACAGGCATTGCAGTCTTTTTGAATGCGCCGCCTTCACTGGATGATGCGATCATGCGCGCTGACGAGCTCATGTATCGGGTAAAGGCTGCCGGAAAAAACGGGTTGCTTCAGCAGGTGTTTTAGGGCGGTAGGTCCTACGATTTGAAGGAAAGATGTTCAAACACGCAGTGATTGCGTGAGAGTTGGTTATACTGCACAGCACGTTATCTGGTTGCAACTTCCACTTTCTAGCGTAACAAACGTGCTGACTTCACTTCTAAAAAACAAACTATTGTTATGGCGCCTGCCACGCTTTTCCGATGCGCATTCGATGTTGCTATGGGCTGGATTGGTCGGTTTCGTCGGTGCGCTGGCGACTATTGCATTTCGCGATAGCCTGGCCGGTATGCAATTGCTGTTGGTCGGGCACAGTATTTCCCTTGTTGAGATGGCCAAGACTTTGTCATGGCAAATGCGTGTCATCCTGCCATGTGCCGGCGGCATCATTGCGGGGGTCTTTCTGGTTGTCGCGAAACGTTACATGACTGATTCGCCTCCTGACTACATGGAAGCAATCATGGTCGGCAATGGCTGGATTTCGGTACGTCAGACCTTGTTGCGCAGTTTGTCGTCATTGTCCACGATCGCATCGGGCGGCTCGATCGGCCGTGAAGGCTCGATGGTGCAATTGGCGGCGATGTGCGCATCAGTCATCGGCCGCGTCACGAAATTCGAATCGGCTCGTCTGCGGCTTCTCGTTGCATGCGGCGCAGCGGCCGGCATCACATCTGCGTATAACGCACCGATCGCCAGCGCTTTTTTCGTGACTGAAATCGTCCTGGGCACCATCGCGATGGATAGTTTGGGGCCTATCATGATCGCGTCGGTGGTGGCAAATATCACGATGCGTGAATTCCCCGGATACAAGCCCACTTACGAAATGCCGGCCTTCCCGGCAGTGCCGAATATCGAAGTCGTTTTATTCGTCGGATTGGGCATTGTGGCGGGACTCGCCGCGCCGCAATTTCTGCTATTGCTTGACATGGCTAAACAGCAGTTTAAAAAGAGCGCGTTGCCTTTGCCGGTCAGACTGGGGTTCGGTGGATTGATGGTGGGAATTCTGTCGGTATGGGTTCCGCAAGTGTGGGGCAACGGCTATAGCGTGGTGAACTCATTGCTGCATGAGCCCTGGGTATGGTCGACTGTGCTGATGGTGCTGGTGTTCAAGATTGTTGCGACGATGTTTACATCCGGTTCCGGTGCGGTCGGCGGTATTTTCACACCGACTCTTTTCGTCGGCGCTGCCATTGGTTGCCTGTTCGGACAGGCAATGCATGTTATATGGCCCGATCTGACATCGGCTCCGTTTGCATACGCGATCGTCGGAATGGGCGCTTTTCTCGCTGCCGCAACGCGTGCGCCGCTGATGGCCATCCTGATGATTTTCGAAATGACGTTAAGCTATCAGGTCATGTTGCCGCTCATGCTGGCATGCGTCGTCGCCTATTTTATTGCGCGCGGTATAGCTGGCACATCCATGTACGAAGTCACGAGCAGGCGCAATCTGGACGAGCAAACGCGTTTGCGCTTGCGTGGCACGCATATGCGGGAGCTCATCAAACCTGCTGTCACAGTGGTGTCGATGGACGCCGGCTTCAGCGACATGACCAACATGTTTCGGTTGCATCCGGTGAAATATCTTTATGTTGTCGATGCAGCCAAGCATTTTCAAGGCGTAGTCGCATTGCAGGATTTGACATCGGGCTTGATGGATGACCCTGCCGGTAACGCAAAGCAGGCGAAAGATTTTTTAAGGCGCGACTTCCTCCCGGTTGTCACGCCGGAAATGTCGTTGGACGATGCGTTGCAACGGTTTTTACAGCATCAGGGAGAGCGCTTGCCTGCCGTTCAAAGCGTAGAAGAACCGGTCCTGCTGGGAGTGGTATATAAAACCGCGCTGCTGGAAGCCTATTTCCATTTGAATCGCACGGATCTATTGACCGGCAATCTCAAAATCTGATCGCTCGATAAGAAGCGCGATTCCAGTTTATTCGTTGCGGAAGATGTAGAGCGCAGCGCTCAATCCAATGCCGACTATATAAAGCAGCCAGGTATTTGAAATGGCATACGGATACAGCATCAATGCGATGCCGATCCATTTGACATTGGCATGGGAGGTTTTTTTGCCGTAGCGGTAAGCCGCAAAGCCGATTATTCCAAAAATAATGGAGCCGAGAATATACGCAGGACTGGGAAGCGTGAAGCCTAGAGAATTAAGTGCATTCAAATCGTCCATGGATCATTGCCGATCGTTTGTGGCTAACCTGACGGCACGCATCAGGTCGAAACTTTCTTCGTATGCGTATGGCGATGTTTGCGATGCTTGCGCTTCGGCGAATATTCAACCCGCTTGAGCTCTGGCGCTTGATCGATAGAAGCCATGTCATTCAACAACAGGCGGTGGACATTCAGCGCATCATGAGAGCGGACCGAATTTGCTCGCGCATTGAGCAACACCATGATCACGCTCTTTTCAGCTGACTGCAGTTTCATGATGATGCAGCGGCCGGCTTCATTGGTAAAGCCGGTTTTTGACAACAGGATATCCCACCCTTTTTTTCCGACGAACTGGTTGGTGTTGCGGTATTCAACCATTCTGCCCTTGATGTTAATCAGGTCGTGCGCGTTGGTGGTAATGCGGGTAATGTCCGGATAGCTTGATGCTGCCGTCGCCATTTTAACCAGGTCGGATGCGGTCGATGTATTGCTGGGGGACAGTCCGGTCGGTTCCTCAATCGTGGTATGCGTCATACCCAATGCGGTCAGCTTGGCATGAACCGCTGCCGTGAAAGCGGCATTGCCGCCGGGATAGGTGCGTGCCAGCGCAGCGGCTGCGCGGTTATCGGACGACATCAGCGCGAGCTGCAAAACATCTTTGCGTGGAAGCGTCGCACCGACCGGCACGCGCGACGAACTGTGCTTGATCATATCCACATCGGTTGGATCGATGCTGATTACCTCTTCCATGTCCGGTTTCGAATCCAGCACAACCATCGCGGTCATCAGCTTGGTCAGCGATGCAATCGGCACGACATTGTCGGCATTTTTCTCAAGCAGAATTTTCCCGGTGCCTTCTTCTACGACCAACGCGGATTGCGACCCAAATGGAACAGCGGCGACGACGGTGGCATAGCTCAGCAAAAGAGCCGCAAAAATATTCTTGAACATGAGGAAAAGCTTTCTGAATAGATGAAGTACGCATGCGTACACTTATAGGTTGCATTTCAGCATGAAAAGTTGTTTTTGGATAGAGGAAATTTGCTCAAGTTCCACATTCGTTGAGAATTATTAAGCTCACTGTTGCGTCGATTACTCGCAGTTGCCAAAAGCGCTAGCGATTCATTGGAAAATTTGCAAATGATGGGGGCTATAAATGGTGATTCGATGCGAGCGGATTGACGCAGTAATTGACGACACGCGTTAGCCTGCTTGACCATGCGTTTACATTCATCAGTAACCCAGATTTAACGGCGCAGCTGCATCATCCAAAATTTTTCGATGATCAGCGATAAAGAGCTGGAGGAAATTGCGGGCAACCCCAGTCCGCTGCGTGTAAAACAGAATATGTGTGTGGTCAATCCTGTCGATCACGCGGAAGGCGCATTCTGGATTGTCTATGGCCAAGTGCAACTTGCCTTTCATGCAAATCAAGGCAATGAGAAAACGCTGGAGATTTTGGGTGAAGAGATGTGTTTCGGTTTGGATGAGATGTTGCTGGAGCGGCCGCACCAGGCTTTCATGAAAACGACGGCGGATTCGATGTTGCTGCACACCGAGCGCGATGCGATGCTGCAGATCGCAAAGAAAAATTTTGGCTTTGCGCGTGAGTTGATGACTTGCGTCAGCCGACAATTCTATGCATTGGTGCACGACATAGAAAGCTATTCCTTGCCGGCGCGGCAACGATTGGCGACCTATCTATTGCGGCAAAGCCAACGCCAGTCAGACGACAATATTCAGCTGATAAGCAACAAGGCATTGATTGCTTCCCGCCTCAGTTTGACGCCGGAAACCTTGTCGCGCCTGTTCCATGATTTTTCCGATGAAGGATTGATCGAGGTGACAGGACGCCATATCAAAATAATCGATGGCAAAAAAATGGCGTCATTGCTTTTGTGATGGCGATGCGGAAACAACTGGGTAGCTTCCGCATTTAGCCATCTGCATCACGACCATTCAATCGCGGTCGTGATCATGATGGCGATGATGTTCACGCCACTCATGTTCGCGCCATTCGCGCTGGCGCCAGTACGGATCGCGATAACCATACGCCGGATAATAAGGCTGCGGACGGTATTCCACGACAGGCGGCGCCCGATAAACTGGCACAGGTTCTTCATACACTACCGGGGGAGCGCTGTAGACGACCGGTGGCGGCGCATAGAGCGGCACACCGATCGAGACTGACCAATCCACACCGCCATGCGCCATTGCAGATGAACTGCAAAGCATTAAAGCAGTGCCTGCTATCAAACCGGCTGTTGTTATCAGAACTTTTTTCATTGCTGACTCCTTGGGTGTTTTCTGTTTTCACATGGACCATGACTATATTAAATGCCAAATCGGAGAGTGAATCCAGTCGAAATTAAACGCGATTCCGTAATAATTGAAACAATTTGTATCGGTGATTTTTTGCAAGATGACAGAAAGCGGGATGGTAAAAAATTTTGCTTTCAATCAAAGAAAAAGAAGTATTTGTTTCTGATGTTGTTGCTTCATCTAAAATGAAATCAGGATTTTTTTACGGATTCTAAGGATAAATATTTTCGAATCAATTATCCATATTGAAAACTTGGCGTATCAACTCAATGTTCCATTTTTTATTTTTGACGTGCATGCCAGTGAAGCGACAATGAAAGAGCGTATTGCATTGCGCATGCAAATGAATCAGGATCCGTCGGATGCAGGGATTGATGTTCTTGCGCGCCAGTTCATCTGGAATGAGCTGCTCACCGCGGATGAAATGAAATATGCAATTTCAGTCGATACCGAGAGCAACATGGAAATGGATGACATCCGAAAATAGCGGCCACGGTAATGTCCAAGATGTAAAAAAGGGCAGCCATGGCCGCCCTTTTTCTAAACGTTTGCACGGTTAATAGCACGTAGGTCGGAAAAGCGTAGCGCCTTCCGACAAATGAGGATCGTCGCGATTTAAAAATGTCGGAAGGCGCTACGCTTTTCCGACCTACGAACTGGTCAAGCCATGGTTTTAACGGGCCATATGCTCTAACACAGCAGATTGTTTTCAATAAACTTTGGTTTGCATTTATTAAGCTAAATTTTTCTCTTGGCACTTCTCATTTCTGCGACGTCCAATGAAACCAAGAGCGACGAGGCCGGCTAAAAACAATGCGCAGGTTCCTGGTTCTGGCACCTCTGCAGTAAAGGAAAAATTATCCATCATGGGCAAATTCGTGCCTGCAAAATTGAATGAATTGCCGGTGAAAGCGATATGATCAATTCCCGTATTGGCAAGCGTGAATGTCTGCGTCGGCACATCACCATACGTTCCGATG
>DATBRC010000039.1:0-23728 GCA_036560485.1 Burkholderiaceae bacterium | reverse complement strand
CCCCTTCCCATCCCGAACAGGACCGTGAAACGACTTTGCGCCGATGATAGTGCTGCAACCAGTGTGAAAGTAGGTCATCGTCAGGCTTTTATCCCCCAACACCCCCGCCTCGCATGAGCCGGGGGTGTTGTCTTTTGCGGCGGTGCTTTCTATCGCTTGCCGGCTGCCGGCTTGGTTGGTCTTTATTAACTGCTCCTTCTGGCTTTACGCATTTCATTAAAAACTGTAGTCGCTGCGTACCGTTCAGCAAAACGTTTGGTATCAAAATCCAATTCTTTTAGTATCGCTAAATTCAACTCTTGAATAGGCGCGTTGTTAAAACGATATTTTGTTTGTGTCGCTTGCAACACGTGGATATATTGGCGATTAATTAATAAATTGGTGATCTGAAAATGAGAAAAAATATACAGTCAGGCTTCTACTTGCTGGAGACGCTTGTATCGGTATTTGTAGTCTCAATTGGAGTTCTTTGTGCCGCAGGGATGCAATTAACTGCAATGCAAACAGCACAACAATCAGGCTTGCAAACTCTAGCAATGCAGTTGGCGGTTGATATGGCAGATCAAATACGTGCCAATAACAGCGTAACTAAATTAAATGATGAACAGAATCCTTATCTATCCATAGATTATGGAGCAGCGAAAAAAATTGCAGCGCCAAGCGCTCAATGCTTTAGCGCGAAAAACATTTGTAGCACTATCGAAATGGAAAATTTTTCCATTTATGGATGGGAAAAGAAAATAAAAGAAAATTTGCCACAAGGTAGGATGCTGGTTTGTAGGGATGCAGAGCCATGGGATAGCAACGCAAGCCGATATCGCTGGGAGTGCAATAGTACGCCCAATGGGAATAGCTCTTTAGTTATAAAGATAGGCTGGTACGAGAAAAAATCACAGCAATCTATTTCAAATGATCGTGATAAAAATTATCCACCATTGATAGCGCTGGTTGTTGGCATCTGACAAAAGGCCAATAAAAATGCGAAAACAGAATGACTGCAAATTAATAAAAGCACAGATCGGCCTGACTATCGTCGAACTGATGATTTCCATGGTTTTAGGATTAATCGTGATATTAGCAGGTACAACCTTGTTATTAGCCAGTAAATCAAGCTATGCAACACTGGATGATTCTGCGCAATTGCAAGACACAGGACGATATGCAATGGATGCTATCGCACGCGCTGTACATCAAACATCCTACGCAAATTGGGACAAAGAAGATGCGCCAATACTGACTGGCGCCACAAATACTCCAGATATAACCGGATTGGATTCACAAAGCCTGAATAGTGCAATGCCTGATATTCAATCTCCAATACAAAAGTCTATTAATGCGAGTGACATCTTGGCGGTGAGATATTTTGGGGCTGGTACAGGAGAAAATGGAGATGGGACAGTACTAAATTGTGCGGGATTCAGCGTGCCCGCTGTGCAATCAATAGATTCCGCAGAAGAAGGGCGTGCTTGGAGTATTTTTTATGTCGCAAAAGACAGTAGTGGGGAGCCAGAGCTACGATGCAAATATCATGGAAAGAACAGTTGGACTTCTGAAGCGATTGCTCGCGGTGTTGAATCATTCCAAGTGTTATATGGAATTGATACGGATGCAGATGGCTTGCCAAATCAATTTATCTCAGCAAGTGCCGTTGATGAATTAGATGCGAATGTCATCTTGACAGGACCTAATGCTACAGCAAGGGAAATTGAATTACGCAAAAAAACGTATTGGAAAAAAGTAGTGGCCATTAAAGTCGCTCTCTTGATCCGTGGTTCGAAAAAATCTCGATCTGATGCTCTATCAAATAAATATGAATTATTTGGAAGTGAATATAGTACCGCCAATGCAGCAGACAACGGCGCGGTACTGAAAGAAGAAAATATACCGGTCAGGGAGCGGAACAGACTCAGAAAAATATTTCAGAACACGATCATGTTACACAGCCAGTTCGCTGGAGATAAGACATGAATGACTTTTTTCAATCGCAATCTGGATATGCATCAATAAATAGATGCATACATCGGCATATCACTTCTCAGCAAGGCGCATCGCTTATCGTTTCGATGATTTTATTAATTGTGATTTCAATGCTTGGTCTTTCCGCGGCACAGATAGCGATACAAGAAGAGAAAGTTTCACGCAATGACAGAGATCGTCAAATCGCATTCCAAGCAGCCGAAGCAGCGCTTGCAGACGCCGAATTAGATATTGAAAATTCGCCAGACTCGAAAAAATCACGCAGTCATATATTTTCAAAAAATAAAACGCTTGGTTTTCCAGAAGATGGTGAAGAATTTTGTCAGTCTGGAGAAAATAATATTTATCGTGGTCTTTGCAGCCATTCGTCTGACGATACGAAACCTGTTTGGCTGAAAGCAAATTTGATCGATGACAAATCATCGGTTTCAAATACGGTCCCTTACGGCACATTTACAGGGAGGTCATTCTCTGTTGGCAAAGGTACTTTGCCGAGCAAACTCCCTCAATACATTATTGAATTATTGGTGTACAACCGCGAAGGAGAGAGCGCAGATCAAGTGAGTTATTTCTATCGCGTGACAGCCATAGGTTTTGGCGCAAGAGATACTACAAGCGTTGTACTGCAGACCTTTTACCGTAAAGAAGGGTAGACATTCTTGATGTGTCTAACACTTAGTAGATTGAGGGGCATGCTCATACGGGTGATGATATACGGGCTCCTTTGTTCGAATTCTTGGGGTGCTACGCCGGAAGTCAAAATTCCGAACACGCCATTGTTTGCCTGTGCAAGTGCAGTCACTTTAAATGCAAACCCTAAATTTGATGGTGATAGCGGAATGAGTAATTTGGCCGGCGTGTCTTTATCGACCATAGATCTTTCAAATAGTACCGGATTCATCTTCCGGTCAAGTTTTCATCCATCAAAGTGGAGTGGCAGCTTTAAAAAATATGCATTAACGCTGGATTCAAATGGGATACCACAAATCGGAACGGCGGCGAGTTGGGATGCCGCTGATATTTTGACTGGAGTAAATCAACACATGCCGGATCCAACACCAGACAATCGCAAGATTTACACATCCAGAATTGAAAGTGACAAGACACTCGAAACGATCGAATTCAAATGGAATAACCTGTCTTCAAATCAAAAAGCCACTCTGAACAAATCGCCCACTGATGGCAAGAGTGATGGATTGGGTGAGAAGCGCTTGAATTATTTGCGCGGAGTACGTAGTTTGGAGCAAGGGAAGATAGGTGGCCTATTCCGCACAAGGGATAGTGTTCTAGGAGACATCGTTAGCAGCAATTCAGTATATGTCGGAGCACCTGCATTAAATGGGCAGGGATCCGGATACCAGAAATTTTATGACGCCAACAAGAATCGTGGCAGTGCAGTATATGTCGGCGCGAATGACGGCATGTTACATGCATTTGATGTGGAGACAGGTCGAGAGCTATTTTCATATATTCCCAATATTCTTTTGCCTGCATTGAATCAGCTGACACACCCGAATTATGCACATCGTCCTTATGCGGATGGCTCATTGGCTGTATCGGACACTATGGTAGAGGGAGTCTGGAAGACGATTTTGGCAGCGGGCATGGGCGGTGGTGCACAAGGAGTTTATGCTCTAGATGTAACTAACCCATCAGATTTTGGCAGTGGCGCGGGAGTTCTCTGGGAGTTTACTGATGCTGATGATTCCGATATGGGAAATCAAATGGCGGCACCGATGATCGCCAAATTTAAAGTTGGCACGGTTGATGGAGTGCCTGAATATAAATATTTTGTTGTCGTTTCAAGTGGATTGAATAATTACAAAGCAGATGGCGAAAGTAAATATGATGCATCAGGAGAAGGGGCTTTATTTCTCTTGTCGTTAGATAAAGCACCATCAGAAAAATGGAAGCGGAACGTCAATTACTTTAGATTTAAAACGCCGATCACGGATTCGGCAATGCAAAATGGATTGAGCGTACCTGCCTTGGCAATTGGTAGTAATGGCGCTGTACGGTACGTTTATGCCGGTGATTTGCAAGGCAATTTATGGCGCTTTGACTTTACCGGAAATGCACCTTGGCCACATGCACTGTCCAGTGACACACCAATTTTTACAGCAAAAGATTGGCATGGTGTCTCTCAACCGATTACCACACAACCCAAGATTGTATTTGCTCCTGGCGGCGGATATGTTGTCTTGTTCGGCACTGGGAAATATATCGAGGAAGCCGATACGATTCCCGCTGAATTCAAGGAGCAATCGTTTTACGGGATCTATGACACCACCAAAAAACAAGATGTGGTGAAAAGCCGGAGTCAATTGGAGTTACGTACTTTGGTTAGTGATTTTAGTGGTGTGCTCAAGATAGCCGGCAACGATTTCAGCTACGGAACCACTTCGGAAAGCAAGCAGGGATGGTATCTGGATTTTTCGGATTCAGAACATACAGGCGAGCGAAGCATCACAAATTCCATCACCATTTCCGGAAAATTATTTTTTAATACGCTACTTCCCGGCATCAAACAGTGTGGTGAAGGTAGTGGCCGTAGTTATACGTTAGACGCTTTAACAGGCTTGTCTAGCGGCGGCGATAACATTGGCTATGTATCGCAAATAGGAGTTTTAAGTATGCCAATGATCTTTCAAGCGACAATCCCACAAAACGACAAGTCGCCACTCGACAATGCCAGAAGCAATGACAAGAATAAAAATAAGAACAACAAGAAGAAAAATGTAGTCATCAATTTTGGTACTGGTGGACCTATGGGAATCATGGAGCAATCAAAAATTGGTAACGATGATTTGAATTCTGCCATTGCAGGTTCCGGGAGTTTTGGATGGCGTGAAATTCTGAATTGGAAAGAATTGCGTGATGCTGCAAGTAATAAGTAAATCGAACTATCAAATCATGCGTCACCTTTACGGCTTTACATTAATTGAAACCATGATTGTTATCGTTGTTGTGGGAATATTTGCGACGATTGCCTATCCTTCATATCAATCTGCAGTCCGAAAAGCGAAGCGTGCTGAAGGTAGAGCTGCTCTGATGCAGATAATGCAGCAGCAAGAACGATACTATTCACAAAACACTACCTATATTGCATTTACATCAGCATCGATAAATGCGAATGAAAAATATTTTAAATGGCATTCTGCAGATACGCCTAAGGCTAGCGCATATGAAATCAGCGGCGACGCATGTCAGAATGAAACGATCCAAACTTGCATCAAATTGGTAGCCAGACCTGGCACAGAAAAAGTTGATTCATCATATACGGACGCAGAATGCGGAACTTTGACGTTCACCAGCAGCGGCATGAAATCTGCCGATGCAAAGAACTGCTGGTAACGTCATGACTCCTCGTTTACCTAATGTATCGTTATGCCGTCTTGCAGGTTTCACGATGACTGAATTGATGGTGACGCTGAGCATAGCAATGATCTTGTTGATGATCGGTGTTCCTAGTTTCTGTGCCGTAATTAGAAACCAGAAAATTACGACAGCGGCCAATGATTTTTTCATGGCGATTAATCTGGCTCGTTCAGAAGCGATTCGGCGTGGCGTGCGCGTTGACTTGGTGCCATCAGATGGTGGTGATTGGTCCAAGGGATGGATCATCTTTATCGATAAAAACAATAATCAAATTGCAGATGCAGGTGAGGAAGTCATTTTTTCGCATGGCCCGATATCGAAGGATCTGATGATCAGATCCAATTTTACCGATTCGAGCAAGGAGTATCTTGCCTATAACGGGACCGGCCGTACACGTACGAATGCCAGTAGCCAAACACCACAATTCGGTACAATAACCTTGATGCTGGAAAAACAAATTAGACGAATCAAGTTAAATTTTGTTGGGCGGCCTCGCTCATGTAATCCGGAAAACGATAGCACCTGTACGGGTTCCGCAGATTCCAAATAGGTAGTAAAGTACCTGTTATGATTAATCTTGCCTTTATCAATAATTAAATTAAAACTCGTGGAAATCCTGAATGATTTGCAGGGCATGAGCCTTGCACTGGAATGGGCCGCAAAAGGTTTGTTCACGACGTCACCTAATCCCAGGGTTGGGTGCGTCATCGTCAAGAACAAAATCGTTATCGGTGCCGGCTATACGCAGCCGGCTGGACAAGCCCATGCAGAAGTGCAAGCGCTCAATGATGCGGCAAGCCGTGGCATCGATGTGCGGGGATCGACTGTCTACGTGACGCTGGAACCATGCAGCCATTATGGTCGTACGCCACCGTGTGCCGATGCTTTAATCAAAGCGGGGATTGTACGGGTCGTAGCTGCTATAGCAGATCCTAATCCACTCGTCGCTGGACAAGGGTTTGCAAAATTGCAGACGGCAGGAATCGAAGTTGTGTGTGGCGTGATGGAATCCGCAGCACGTGAAATGAATATCGGTTTTTTCTCGCGCATGCAGCGCGGCAAACCTTGGGTGAGGATGAAGGCAGCTGCAAGCCTGGATGGCAAGACCGCATTACACAACGGGCAAAGTCAATGGATTACCGGACAGGAAGCGCGCGACGATGGTCATTGGTGGCGCGCACGTGCGTGTGCGATTTTGACCGGTAGCGGCACGGTGAATCAGGATGATCCGCAATTGAATGTGCGCGCAGTGGATACGCCGCGTCAACCGCATCGCATCGTTGTTGACAGCAATCTTCAAACAAGACCGGATGCGCGCGTGTTGGCAGGCGGTGGCACCTGGATTGTTGCAGCGAAATCCGATTCGGAAAAAGAAGCGCGTTTGCGTGAGCGCGGAGCCGAGATTATTCTCTTGCCGAATGCACAGGGCAAAGTTGATTTACCTGCCTTGATGAAGGAATTGGGTCAGCGCCAAATTAATGAATTGCATGTTGAAGCCGGTTATAAACTCAATGGTTCATTGATTCAGGAATCATGTATCGATGAGTTGTTGCTCTATCTTGCCCCAAGCTTGTTGGGCGATGCGCAGGGACTGTTCAATTTGCCTGCGCTCGATTCGCTTGATGGCAAGCGTACATTATCATTCCACGAGGTCAAGCAAATTGCTGCGGATTTGCGTATCCTTGCTCGTTTCATTTAGCCAAATTCAAACATCATGTTTACTGGAATCGTCGCCGCAGTCGGCAAAATCACTTCCCTCACACCACTAGGCAATCAAGCCGATGCAGGTATACGGTTAAATGTTGATGCCGGCGGGTTGCCTATGACAGACGTTGCAATCGGAGATTCCATTGCGCTCAATGGCGCGTGCATGACGGTTGTGGCGAAAACCGATTCCGGCTTTACAGTCGATGTATCGCGTGAAAGCTTGAATTGCACGGTTGGACTCGATACTCTCGGCGAAGTGAATTTGGAGAAGGCGTTGACACTGGCTGAGCGGCTTGGAGGACACTTGGTGTCAGGGCATGTTGATGGGCTTGGCATTGTCCGTAAATTCGAGGCCATCGGAGAATCGTGGGAGCTGGTAATCGAAGCACCCAAGGACCTCGCAAAATATCTTGCCTATAAAGGCTCCATCGTCGTCAATGGCGTATCGCTGACCGTCAATCGAGTGACCGATGTGGCAACCGGGTGCGAGTTTTCAATTAACCTGATTCCGCACACGATACAAGTTACGACGCTCAAGCATCTCAAAGTTGGTGGCAAGGTGAACCTGGAGATTGATTTGATTGCGCGTTATGTTGAGCGGATGTTGTCGATTAAGTAATTCACAGATTTTCTCAAGAATAAAGCATGTTTACGCATGCTATCTGCTCAATAGCCGATTTCCACAAGTCGGTACCCCTGTAAATCCTTTAAAATAGCGAACTATTAAGGATTTATTTATGTCTATTTCAACTACGCAAGAAATCATCACTGAACTGCGCGCGGGCCGCATGGTTATCCTGGTGGATGAAGAGGATCGCGAGAATGAAGGCGATCTCGTCCTCGCAGCAGAATTCGTGACCCCGGAAGCAATCAATTTCATGGCCAAGTTCGGGCGTGGATTGGTTTGCCTGACGTTGACCGAAGAGCGTTGTGCGCAATTGAATTTGTCGATGATGACGACCAATAACGGCACGTCATACGGCACCAATTTCACTGTTTCGATTGAAGCGGCGGAAGGCGTAACGACGGGGATTTCTGCGGCTGATCGCGCCAAGACGATTCAGGTTGCCGTTGCCAAGAATGCGAAGGCATCTGACATTGTTCAGCCGGGACATATTTTCCCGCTCAAGGCGCAAAAAGGCGGTGTACTGATGCGTGCCGGCCATACTGAGGCGGGTTGTGATTTTGCCGAGTTGGCTGGCTTGACGCCGGCTGCGGTCATTTGCGAAATCATGAAGGATGACGGCACCATGGCGCGCTTGCCGGATTTGATCGAATTCGGCAAAGAGCACGGACTGAAAATCGGCACGATCGCCGATCTGATTCACTATCGCAGCCAAAATGAAAGCATCGTCGAACGGATTGCCGAGCGCACGATGCATACTGTCCATGGACCTTTTCAGGCGATTGCCTATCGGGACAAACCAAGCGGTGGCGCGCATTTGGCATTGGTGCATGGTGATATATCATCCGAGCAAGAGACGCTGGTACGGGTGCATCAACCGGTGTCCATTCTGGATTTGATCGAAACGCAGGCAACAACCCATTCCTGGAATATCGCATCGGCGATGATGGCGATTAAGGCATCCGAGCGCGGTGTCATGGTACTGTTGAATTGTGAAGAATCGGCTGATCAGATGTTTGCCCAATTTTCTGCATTGAATAATCCGGACGCTCGTCCTCAACCGCGTGCTTCCAGCATGGATCTTCGTACATACGGTATCGGCGCACAAATTCTGAAAGATCTCAAGGTCGGCAAAATGAAGTTATTGGCCAGCCCAAGAAAAATGCCGTCGATGACGGGTTTCAATTTGGAAGTGGTCGGGTATCAAGCCAAACCGGGTAATTGAACCCAGCGATATAAATTTTGCGCACAGCGCATAAAGGAAAGCCATGACCGTAGGATTTTACGATTCGAATTTTGACGGCGCAGGTTTGCGCATCGGCATTGCGCAAGCACGCTTCAATGAAGATGTTTGCCATGGATTGTTGTCGGCATGTCTGGCCGAGCTCAAGCATTTGGGCGTGGCTGACGATGACATTTTGATGGTGACCGTGCCAGGCGCTTTGGAAATTCCATTAGCGTTAAAGAAATTGGCCGAGACCCAGCAGTTTGATGCACTTATCGCACTCGGTGCAGTGATTCGCGGTGAGACTTATCATTTTGAATTGGTATCGAATGAATCCGGAGCAGGCATTACCCGAGTCGGTTTGGACTACGGGATTGCAATTGCCAATGCGGTGCTGACCACGGAAAATGATGAGCAGGCAGAGGCGCGCATGGCAGAGAAGGGCGCTGATGCTGCGCGCGTTGCAGTCGAAATGGCGAACCTGACTTTGGCACTGGAAGAACTCGCAGACGCAACGATGGAAGAATAACTTTGAGAAAATGTGGCGTATGAAGATGCGCGTCACACAGCCGTTTTTTAACTTTTTTCGTTTGTCCTGCGCTCACGCAAGACAAGCGGTGTTTGCATAAAATGACCCAAAAAGAACTGCACGCCAATCCGAATAAAAACCGTACGCCGCGTCATCGCGCACGTGAATTTGCATTGCAGGGCCTGTACCAATGGCTGTTGAACAACGAAGATGTCGGCGCAATCGAGGCGCACATTCGCGAAGCGCATGGTTTTAACAAGGCCGATGCTGAGCATTTTGATGTGCTGTTGAATGGCACGATCAAAGACGCCGTTGCATTGCGTGCGGAATTGACTCCTTTGATTGATCGGCCGATTGCATTGCTGTCACCGATCGAGCACGCGGCATTATTGATCGGCGCATTCGAGCTGAAGAATCACATTGAGATTCCATACAAAGTCGTTATCAACGAAGCGGTGGAATTAACCAAATCGTTTGGTGGTATCGATGGTCACAAGTATGTCAACGGCGTCCTCGACAAGCTGGCAGTCAAAGTACGCGATGTTGAGATGACTTCCGCCAAAAAAACATAAGCAACTCGTTTCTCCCATTGCGCCCCTGTGGACATCTCTCATTTCGCATCACGTCTCGATAACATTGCGCCGTTCCATGTGATGGAACTTGCCAAAATGGCGGCTGCACTGGAGCAGCAAGGGCGCAGCATTATTCACATGGGCATCGGTGAGCCGGACTTTACCGCTGCTCCACTGGTAATCGAGGCAGCCAGTCGCGCAATGGCAGACGGAAAGATGCAATACACGTCGGCCATGGGTTTGCCCGCGTTGCGCGAGGCAATTTCTGCGCATTACCATCGCGTTTATGGGTTGGACATCGCACCGTCTCGCATCATTGTCACGGCCGGTGCATCAGGTGCGCTATTGCTGGCTTGTGCTGCATTGGTTGAAAAAGGCGCGGAAGTTCTGATGCCCGATCCGTCTTATCCATGCAATCGGCATTTTGTTGCTGCATTCGATGGACAAGCCAAAATGATTCCGAGCGGGCCGGAGCATCGCTTTCAATTATCGGATGCGATGGTGAGTGAACACTGGTCATCTGTGACGCGTGGCGTGTTATTGGCATCGCCGTCCAATCCGACCGGCACTTCAA
This sequence comes from Burkholderiaceae bacterium, assembly GCA_036560485.1. GTDB lineage: Bacteria > Pseudomonadota > Gammaproteobacteria > Burkholderiales > Burkholderiaceae_D > DATBRC01. The sequence continues at coordinate 13,141 of DATBRC010000039.1, read as the reverse complement.
TTGCATCAGATGAGTTGCGCAAGATCGTCGCGACTGTGCGCAAGAAAAACGGCTTTGCGATTGTCGATGAGATTTATCAGGGCTTGACCTACGATGCGCCGCCGTTCTCTGCATTGTCATTGGGTGACGACATCATCGTCATCAACAGTTTTTCCAAATATTTCAATATGACAGGCTGGCGTCTTGGCTGGCTGGTTGTGCCGGAGCAGATGGTGCCGCAGATCGAGAAGCTGGCGCAGAACCTTTTTATTTGCGCCTCGACCATCGCGCAATACGCTGGTGTGGCTTGCTTTGCGCCGGACTCAATTGCTATTTATGAAGCGCGCAAAGAAGAATTCAGGCGGCGGCGTGATTACATTGTCCCTGCACTGAAGTCGCTTGGATTTAAAGTGCCGGTGATGCCTGATGGTGCTTTTTATGTATACGCTGATTGCACAGCATTGTCTGACGATGCTGATCGACTGACGATTGATATGTTGAATCGTGCCGGCGTGGTATTGGTGCCAGGACTGGATTTTGGCACTTACACGGCGCGGCAATACATTCGCGTGTCTTATGCTACTTCAATGGGCAATCTCAAGGAAGCGGTTTCAAGATTGACTGGATATTTTTCTTAGTGCTTTTGAACTGCAATCATCAATTGCGGAGTGTTTTATAGCCCCGCTAGCAAAGGGCGATTGCCCTTTGTAAAAAATGCTAGTTGCTTGAAAGGGATTTTTCTTCAGAGGGATGAATTGTTTTGGATTGATCGTTCTAACTATCAACATCATCGGGCTTGGGAACTGATTTGCTGGCACTGGTAGTTGTGATAATAGGCACTTTCCTGCCAAGAGAGACTTCTTTCAATCGGCGATATTCAGCCAATACCTTGGCGCCATAGCCTGCGTCGTTTTCAAGATCTGCTGCTCCTACATAGAGCTTTAGCCCAGCTTCAACCGATCCGCCGCGTGTTACATAGTCCTTCAATATAAGCGAGCCTACTTTGATATTGGCGACAGGATTCAGTGCGGCTTTGACGCCACCCAAGTCTTCAAATTTTTCGTGATGCAGTTTGGACATGACTTGCATCAAGCCTTGCGCACCTACCGGACTTTCTGCAAATGGATTGAAGCCTGATTCAATTGCCATCACTGCCAGAATCAATAACGGATCCAGTTTAATTTCATCTGCCGTTTGATAGGTGGCGGAAACCAGCATATAAGTCGCATCTCCAGCCACGTGATAGCGTTTGGATATCCAGTCACTCACAAGCAATTGCTGCTGATGCGAAAGCCTTGCCGATTTGGATTCCGTATTATTGGCCAGCAGTGCTGTATTGAAGGTATCTGCCAATGCAAGCGGTTTTGCTGGTACATCCATCAAATTGACCATGTGGGGTAAAGCAGGCGCAGAGTCGTCTTCTGCTATCGCCGAGGTAAAGGGTAAAAACGCCTTCAAGTCATTGGTAAAGTCTGGCTTGAAATACATGATGCTCAATACTGTAATGGCAGCTACACCTGTAATCATCACGGCGTGATGAGCTGTTGTCAGAAAACCGTTCACCATATCCCGGAAAAACGCCATCGGCGCTGCGTATTGGTTCAATTTTCCTTTGGCAAAACCAGCTATCGCCTTGATAAATCGATTAAACATAATTACTCCTGAATCGTCGCGGCACACACGAACTCTCCCCAAGCGGATCTTGGTAGATACTCGTCTATGTCGTTAATCAGAAACACAGTCTGCTATCGCAAGGTGCGTATGGCAGACTTCGGAGTTGTTGGCTCTTAGCTGACTGCTGCCTCGTGGCACGGTGTCAGTGGCAAACAACTTTTTTCGGGGATAGGCAGACGCCTTTTGAAAACACTCCTTAAAATGTCATGTGGGGCCCCGAACCCCGTGAATTGATTTGGCCTATATGCATACCATTCGAACCATCTGAATGCTGCTTTCCTCCTCAAGTGATTCGAATTGTAGGGGGCTGTTTATACCCAGTCAACACTATAAAAATGAGAAGCTATTACTTTTAAGTATGATTTTTTACGCTGCAATGCAACAAAATTCAATAAAATCAAAGACTTGCTATAGTTGATTAAATAATAAAGTTCAATATCAAATATTGTGAAAAATCATGAAATATTCTGACTTACGCGATTTTATTTCCAAATTGAAACAAATGGAGGAACTCAAGCACATCGCTATTCCTGTTTCTCCTTATCTGGAGATGACAGAGATATGTGATCGTACTTTACGAGTTGGCGGACCTGCTTTGATTTTCGACAAGCCCACCTCACATTCCATACCGGTCTTGGGCAATTTATTCGGCACCCCACGCCGGGTTGCATTGGGTATGGGGGCAGAAGATGTAAGTGAGCTGCGCAATATCGGACATGTACTGGCAATGCTGAAAGAGCCTGAACCACCTAAAGGTTTCAAGGATGTATTGGGCCTTGGATCACTTGTTAAGTCACTATGGGACATGGCGCCCAAGGAACTGCGATCGGCGCATTGTCAGGACATAGTATGGGAAGGTAATGATGTCGATTTGGCACGTTTGCCGATTCAACATTGCTGGCCGGGCGATATCGCTCCTCTTATTACATGGGGCTTGGTTATAACTAAAGGACCTAACAAGAAGCGACAGAATCTAGGTATCTATCGTCAGCAAGTGCTCAGTCGCAATAAAGTCATCATGCGCTGGCTTGCTCAGCGGGGCGGGGCTTTGGATTTTAGAGAACACTGTATAGCCAATCCCGGACAGCCTTATCCAATCGCGGTTGCTCTGGGCGCTGACCCCGCAACTATATTAGGAGCAGTAACGCCTGTACCAGATAGTTTGTCGGAATATCAGTTTGCCGGGCTATTGCGAGGAAGCCGGACTGAGCTGGTCAAGGCGATGGGTAGCGAGTTGCGCGTGCCAGCTTCCGCTGAGATTGTATTGGAAGGGCATATCTATCCGGATGCTTCCCATCCCAGTGGTTATGAGCATGCGCTGGAAGGGCCGTTTGGCGATCACACAGGCTATTACAACGAGCAGGATCAATTCCCGGTTTTTACGATTGACCGCATCACGATGCGGCGCGACCCGATTTATCACTCGACTTACACCGGCAAGCCGCCTGATGAACCTGCAGTCTTGGGTGTCGCATTGAACGAAGTGTTTATTCCGCTTTTGCAAAAGCAGTTTTCTGAAATCACCGATTTTTATTTGCCGCCTGAGGGTTGCAGCTATCGGATGGCGGTTGTACAGATGAAGAAATCATACCCAGGCCATGCGAAGCGTGTGATGTTCGGCGTGTGGAGTTTCTTGCGCCAGTTTATGTATACCAAGTTCATTGTCATCGTCGATGAAGACGTGAATATTCGCGATTGGAAAGAAGTGATCTGGGCGATCACGACGCGTGTCGATCCAACACGCGACACCATGCTGGTGGATAACACGCCGATCGATTACCTAGACTTCGCATCGCCGGTGAGTGGGCTTGGCAGCAAAATGGGAATCGATGCAACCAATAAATGGCCCGGGGAAACCAATCGCGAGTGGGGACGTACAATTTCAATGACAGATGAAGTGAAGCGCAAGGTCGATGGCATCTGGCAAGAACTGGGGCTGTGATTCGGACTGTGATTCGAGTCGATAGCAAAGCAGGCAGCATGCTTTGCTGGTAGAATTCGTGTCGGCGGGCCCCTGCGCATTGTGGCATGGTCAATCTGGTCAGGTCGGGAACGAAGCAGCCACAGCCATATCCCACAAGTGCCGCAGACCAGGCTCGCCTTTTCGCTCTTCTCTCCAATATGGTTTTGTCTTGCCCGCCAATCTATATTGGCCACGCACGGTCCAGGATGTCTTGCTGCAGATTCGACGTTGATAACGTTCCATACACACGGCCGCATTCCGCATCGATACGACTGGTAATGAACGCATCTGCAATTGCTGCCGGTGCATGTTGCAGCATTAATGCTCCCTGCGCTGCTAACACGAGTCGTTGCGCAAAACGACGTGCCAGCATTTCTCGTTGATCAGGCGGCGTAATCAAATCGTTTTGCAAAGCAGTTATCAATTGCTGCAAATCGGTGTGAGTAGTGGCAATTTTTTTCAGCTGATCCAACAGCAATAAAAAACCATCCATCTCTTTTTCAACTGCACGCAACACATCGAGGCACATCACATTGCCCGAACCTTCCCAAATTGAATTGACTGGTGCTTCGCGGTACATGCGTGCCATCGGTGCAGTTTCGACGTAGCCGTTGCCGCCCCATACCTCCATGCATTCACCGGTAAATTCGATTGCGCGTTTGCAGATCCAGAACTTGGCGGCAGGTGTGACGATGCGACGCCATGCACGTTCTAGCAGATCGTTTGGTGATTCAAAAGCGCGTGCCAGGCGCAGCATCAATAAGGTGGCTGCTTCGCTTTCCAATGCGAGATCGGATAACACATTACGCATTAACGGTTGTTCTTCTAAATGTCGTCCGAAAGCACTTCGATGCCGCGCATGATGTGCTGCTTGCACGAATGCGTGGCGCATCAAACCGGCACTGCCGATCACGCAATCCAGACGAGTATGGTTTGCCATTTCGATGATAGTAGGAATGCCGCGGCCTTCTTCTCCCACCATGATGCCGTATGCATCTTGAAATTCCACTTCGCTGCTGGAGTTGGAGCGGTTGCCTAATTTGTCTTTCAGGCGTTGCACCAACACGGCGTTCTTGCTGCCATCAGGGCGCCAACGCGGAATAAAGAAGCAGCAGAGACCGGCATCGGTTCGCGCCAGCACTAAATGCGCATCGCACATCGGCGCGGAGAAAAACCATTTATGTCCCGTTAAAACATATTCAGCGCCGCGTCCTGTGCCATCCAACGGACGCGCTACGGTGCTGTTGGTTCGCACATCGGAACCACCTTGTTTTTCCGTCATGCCCATGCCGAGCAAAATCGATTTTTTTTGTTCAATCGGCAAATCGCGTGGGTCATGTTCACGCGAAAATAATTTTTCTTTCAATGAAGAAAAGAGTTTCGGCTCATTCCGTAAAACCGGGATGGACGCGAAAGTCATCGTAGTAGGGCAGAGCGATCCGGCTTCGACTTGCGATTGCAAAAAATAGCCGGCAGCGCGTGCAACATGTGCGCCGGGTTTCGGCTGCATCCACGGCAATGCATGTAAACTCTCACGCCGAAGAAGGCGCAACAAGTCATGCCAGCTTTGATGAAACTCAATGTAATCAATCCGATTTCCAAAACGATCATGGGTAGCCAATTCAGGCAAATGACGATTCGCCAATTCACCCAAATGCAATACTTCTTTGCTGCCCAGTTCTGCACCGAAACGCGTCAGGTCTGTCTCATGCCAACCAGCCTGTTCACGCCGGATACCTTCAGCCAATGCAACATCAGTAGTGAAAATATTGTAGTCGTGCAGGTCGGGAACCTGGTTGGTCACTTGATGGGTTTGCCATTGCATGATGCGTCTCCTTGCCAACAGAATATTCACCAGTCTATAACAGCCAGTGATATTGAAGTACTGATAGTTCAGTCAATTCTTATATGAAACTGTTTCATATGAATAGGCTCAATAACAACAAGGGATTCAGGTAAAATTGCGTTTTCGTTGATCGCGGTACATTCCTTAATGTCTTATCAAGTTCTCGCCCGAAAATATCGCCCCAGGAGCTTCGAAACGCTCGTTGGGCAAGAGCACGTCGTGCGGGCTTTGACACATGCGTTGGAGAACAAGCGGCTGCATCACGCCTATCTGTTCACCGGCACACGTGGCGTCGGCAAGACCACCTTGTCGCGCATTCTGGCGAAGTCGTTCAACTGCCAAGGCATCGACGGCCAAGGTGATATTACTGCGCAACCTTGCGGAGTATGTGAAGCATGCGTTGCGATTGATGCAGGGCGTTTTGTTGATTACATTGAAATGGATGCTGCGTCGAATCGTGGCGTCGATGAAATGGCGCAATTATTGGAGCAGGCGGTGTACGCGCCATCCAATGCACGTTTCAAGGTGTACATGATCGATGAGGTACATATGCTCACCAACCATGCTTTCAATTCGATGTTGAAGACGCTGGAAGAGCCGCCCGAGCACGTTAAATTTATTCTTGCCACCACCGATCCGCAAAAAATTCCTGTCACCGTGTTGTCGCGTTGCCTGCAATTCAATTTGAAGCAAATGCCTCCGGGTCATATCGTGTCGCATCTGGATAATATTCTTGGACAAGAGAAGATTGAATTCGAAACGCCTGCGTTGCGTTTGCTGGCGCAGGGTGCACATGGTTCGATGCGTGATGCGTTATCGTTGACCGATCAGGCGATTGCGTATGCGGCCGGCAAGGTGACATTGGAAGCAGTGCAGGGCATGCTGGGCGCGCTGGATCAATCGTACTTGGTTCGTGTGCTGGATGCGTTGGCGCAAAAAGACGGTGCCGGATTATTGGCAGTGGCCGACGAAATGGCCACGCGCAGTTTGTCATACAACGGTGCGCTGCAGGATCTTGGCTCGTTGTTGCATCGGATTGCGCTGGCGCAGTCGGTGCCATCCGCCGTGCCGGATGATTTGCCGGAACGCGAAGACATCATGCGACTGGCATCTGCATTCGATGCAGAAGAAGTACAACTGTTTTACCAAATTGCTGTGCATGGCCGTAATGAATTGGGTTTGGCGCCGGATGAATATGCCGGATTCTCGATGACCTTGTTGCGCATGCTCGCGTTTCGTCCAGGCATGGGCGGAATTGAATCGAAGCCGGTAGCCGTTTCTAATCCGTCACCTGCAGCAGCACGATTGAGTGCAGCACCACAAACCGTTACAACAAGTGCACCGGTCGGACGCGCGCCGATATCAGCAAATGCTGCACCATCTGGCATGAGCCCAGCGCGTGCAGCGCTCGATGCAGCGCGCAATAATGGAAATGGCAAGGCAGGTCCAACTGCGAAATCGACGCATGCATCATCAACGATGCCACCTTCCTGGGATGAAGAAAGACCGCAAGCCAGAGCGCGCCCGGTATCGGATTTTTCAGGCGAATCAGTTCAAAAAAAAACTGAAACACCGGCACAGCCGCCAGTATCTGCAGTAGCTGCACGACCAGCCATTATGCAGCCAGTTCCTGCTCTGAATTGGGATGGTAATTGGCCGGCACTCGCAGCCGCATTGAATGTGCGTGGCGTAGTACAGCAGTTGGCGCAGCAAAGCGAGTTGGTTCAATGCGACAGCAGCGGTAGCAATATTCAATTCAATCTGCGCGTGCCCGTTGAAACCTTATGCTCAGCGGGCAGTGTCGACAAACTCGCTGCCACACTATCTGAGCACTTCGGTAAAACGGTAAAGATTGCAACTGAAATCGGCGTGGTACAACAGACTGCCAATGCGCAGGCACAAGCCGACCGCGCGACACGCCAGAAGCAGGCGGAAGAAACCATGCATAGCGATCCATTTGTGCAAACGATGATGCGCGAATTCGGCGCCACGATTGTTCCAGGATCGATCAAACCCATTTAATACGCAAACAGGAGAACGATCATGATGAAAAACCAATTGGCAGGCTTGATGAAGCAGGCGCAAGCAATGCAAGACAACATGAAGAAGATGCAAGAGCAGTTGGCGTCGATTGAAGTAGAGGGCCAATCCGGCGCAGGCTTGGTCAAGGTTGTCATGACATGCAAGAACGACGTCAAGCGCGTGTCGATCGATCCATCCTTGCTGGCGGAAGACAAGGATATGCTGGAAGATCTGGTCGCAGCAGCATTCAACGATGCAGCACGTAAAGCAGAAGCGACATCGCAAGAGAAAATGTCGGGAATGACAGCTGGTCTGCCGTTGCCTCCCGGTTTTAAAATGCCGTTTTAATTTTTCAGCTGTTCAGTGAAATCACCTTCCAGTCTCGATTTTCTCACTGAAGCGTTGCGTCGCTTGCCGGGAGTCGGTCCTAAGTCTGCACAGCGCATGGCTTATCACCTGATGCAGCACGATCGTGAAGGCGCCGCGCTGTTAGGACGCGCGCTGTTGCAGGCGGTCGAAAAAATCCATCATTGCGCCAAGTGCAATACATTCACGGAAAATGAAATCTGTGAAACGTGTCTCGATACGGAGCGCAACGCGCAATTATTATGTGTGGTCGAAACGCCTGGTGACCAACTAATGATCGAGCAAACCTTGACCTACAAAGGTTTGTATTTCGTACTGATGGGACGCCTGTCCCCATTGGATGGCATCGGTCCCAAAGATATCCATCTTGAAAAACTGATCAGCCGTGCAACTGATGGCGTGGTTGCTGAAGTCGTATTAGCCACCAATTTCACCAATGAAGGTGAAGCAACCGCACACTACATCAGTGAGACACTGAAGGCACGCGGCTTGAAGGTCAGTCGCCTTGCACGTGGCGTACCGGTTGGTGGTGAGCTTGAATATGTGGATGCAGGGACGATTGCGCGTGCGATGCTCGATCGACGTGCGACATAAGTTTTTATTTACATCAGAACATGACAACAAAACCTGGTCCGTTATCCGGCATTAAAGTTCTTGAGTTGGGCACTCTGATCGCAGGTCCATTTTGTTCGCGCATGCTGGCTGAATTTGGCGCAGATGTCATCAAGATCGAGTCACCAGATGGTGGCGATCCGATTCGTCAATGGCGCGTGCTGAAAGATGGTACGTCATTGTGGTGGTCGGTACAGTCACGCAACAAGAAGAGCATCACGCTTAACATGAAAGATCCGCGTGGTCAAAAGATCGCGCAGCAATTGGCGCTGGAAGCCGACGTCATCATCGAAAATTATCGCCCAGGTGTGCTGGAAAAGTGGAACCTCGGTTACGAAGATTTAAAGGCAATCAATCCCGCCACGATCATGGTGCGCCTGTCCGGTTACGGGCAAACCGGACCGTTGAAGGATTTGCCGGGTTTCGGTGCGATTGGTGAGTCGATGGGCGGCATGCGTTATGTTTCCGGCCATCCGGATCGGCCACCGATGCGCATTGGCATTTCAATTGGCGATTCGGTCGCGGCTTTGCATGGCGTGATCGGCGCGATGATGGCGCTGCGCCATCGTGATGTGACCGGTGGCCGGTGGAATGGCAAGCCGGGCGAACAATGCGTTGCGGGGCAAGGGCAGATGGTAGATGTCGCGCTCTATGAGGCAGTGTTCAACATGATGGAATCACTGGTGCCGGAATACGATCACGCCGGCGTGATACGCGAGCGTACAGGCGGCGCATTGCCGGGCATCGTGCCATCCAATACCTACACAACCAAGGAAGGCGCCAACATCGTCATCGCAGGCAATGGCGATGCGATTTTCAAGCGTTTGATGATTGCCATCGAACGTGAGGACTTGGCCAATGATCCGCAACTGGCGCGCAATGATGGACGCGTGCCGCGCACTGCCGAAATCGATGCAGCAATCCAGATGTGGTGCGACACGCAAACAATTGATAGTGCGCTCGCGGTTCTGAAGACGGCCGATGTACCGGTCGGCAAAATTTATTCGGTCAAGGATATGATGACCGACCCGCATTTTTTGGCGCGTAACATGTTTGAGCAGCATGCATTCGAGGATGGCACGCCGATCAAATTACCTGCCATCACGCCGAAGATGTCGGAGACGCCAGGCGAGACCAAATGGCTGGGGCCTGGTTTGGGAGAACATAACGAAGAAGTATTGCGTGCACTGGGATATGATGAAGTGGCGATTGAACAATTCCGGCGTGAACATGTCATTTAACGAAGTTGTGTTTTAGTGACTCATATTGGAGACAGCTTTGGACCATAAACGTTTCTTGAAGCATTTCATCATCGCCCTGATACTTTTCTTATTGGGTTATTTCACGTTTAACAGTAAACTGTTTGGGAATACCCTGCAGCAGGCAGATGTATCGGGTGCAATAGTGAAATAGTGCAAACTTTGGGATATTTCTCGAGAAGATCTGTTATCATTTCATCAATGAGATAGCCAAAAAAGTTGCGTAATCATTCCAATAGGTCATTACCCACTATGAATCAGGTACAACAATCCGTGAAGCCACAAACCGGTAGCCGCCGTTTCGTACTTGAAATGGTTGGTTTTTCTGATGCTGAAAAGGCGATGCTGACGTCGACCTTTCGTTTGACCGGCCGGCGTCCGATGTTTTATGCGGAGCCTTCCAGCCCAGATGAACGTACCGACGTTCATCTGGTTAATGCAGATAATCCTGAAGCATTGAAGCAACTGCAAAATGATCCGCCGAATGTTCATGCCCCAGCCGTATTGGTGGGACGGACGCGTGTTTCTACCGGCTGGCCGTTTGTCGATAAGCCGATTCACTGGATGCGTTTATTTGAGCAGCTCGATATGGTGATGCAGGCGGCGTTGCAGGAAAGAGCAAAACGTCAAGGCTCAACTGACGGCAAATGGGATGGCCGCACGTATCGCCGTTCCATCGATAAGGATGCGCCGCAGGAGCCTGTATTTATAGAACCCAATCCAACCGAGACTGTGCTAGTGGTGGATGACAGTGCTACCGTGCGTGCTTTTATGCGCGCCAAGTTGGCACCGTTCCGTTTCGATGTGGATTTTGCAGAAAATGGCGAGACTGCAATCGATATGGCGCAGGCTAAAGCGTATACCTGTATTTTCCTGGATATCTTGATGCCTGGAATGGACGGCTATCAAGTGTGCAAGCTGATCAAGTCGAGCTCATCCACCAAGAATACTGCGGTAGTCATGTTGAGCAGCAAGTCATCCACATTCGATAAATTTCGTGGCAATTGGGCCGGCTGTGATGCTTATCTCGGCAAGCCTGTAGGTGAAGATGAGTTGCTTGCTACGATCGCTAAATTTCTTCCTAGCTCTCGCAAAATAGTCAGCTCAATGTAATGGCGATGCGATCGCGCAAGGCGTTGGTTGCTTAGATATTGATCGTATTAAATGGACTGGATATCTCATATGTTGTTGAGGTGTCCACAGCGCAAGCAATTCGATCCCGCCCATCTTGTTTTGCTTGATAGAGGGCGCGGTCCGCCGCCAGAAAGAGTTTGTCGAGTTCTGGTAACGCATTTCCGCTAGCGTGCGCAACACCAATACTGACAGTACGTTGCAAAATCTCGTTGCCAACAGAAATACGCGCATTCTTGGCTGCCATACGCAGCCGCTCGGCGACCTGAAGCCCTTTCTCCAGATTGGTGTCAGGCAGTAGCACGCAAAATTCTTCCCCTCCATAGCGTCCCAGCACATCTGGCGTGCGCAATATTTCGGATAGTTGTGCTGTAAAGCTTTTCAGTAACGCATCCCCTGCAGCATGTCCGTATTGGTCATTCACCACTTTAAAATTATCGATGTCGAGCATCATTAAAACCAGGTTGTCGCTATTGCGCCTTCTCATTCGGCTTAATTCATGTTTGACCCTGTCAAGCAGATAACGGCGATTGAACACGCCGGTCAATTCATCCTGTTGCGCGATTTGTTGAAGAGTATGTGTCGTGCGCTCTTGCAGCATCAAGTTAAAACCAAAACTTGCACCCAGCATTGCACTATATGCGACGATGAAAGCGATGATTTGTACGATCGATTGTGTGTAAAGAGAGTAATTGGGCGTCGGTGATAAAAATACTGCGATCGCCCTTGCAATTAATATGGCACCACTGACACCCAACCATAAGCCGGTTGTCCAGCGCGCGGGTGCCGAGCGCCATTGAATATCCTTCATCAATGCCATGGCGCATGCAAGTCCTAATGCGCCACCCATCAAGCTGACCCAGATCACTAATGTGGTGGGCCTGCTGCCGGATGCATACAAGCCGCTGAATACGGTCAAAAATAATAAGATGGTCAGGATACTGATATGCCATGTAATTGGACGCTCAAGAAAGTCGCGAATTGCTCGGAATACCAACACAGCACCACTGATTAATAATGTATTGGCTACTACAATGGAGAGCCAGTCAGGTGCAATGCCGCGCAAGAGCAGCAAAGCCCAGCCTAAGGTCTGGACGGCATACGACCATAGCCAGCACGATACGCCACCTGTATCTCTGCGGCGACTGATGAAAGTCGAGCCAATCAGGATAAAAATGAGCGCATTACTGACAGTAAGGACAAATATGAGCGTGCGGATATCGAGCAACATCAATATTTCTTCTTGGTAAAAACGGTACTTTCTTTTAGTTATGACGAATGGTCAATCCCATATTTATGGGATGGGTCATGATTGTTACAGAAATTTCATTAAATGAATTAACATTCAAAAAATTAATTTTGCAAAAATATTGTTGAATATTTCCGGCTAGTCATAGGCCTGTCGATTGTGCGCACGAAATTTGCTTTGAGTTAATTACATGCTTCTATAAAGTGAATAGGGTATGGATTCATTTCCAGTATTTAACAATTCAAATATTTTCAAGAAACTCATGGAGAAAAATATGTTTTTGTTTTTACTTAAAAACACGGTCCTGTTCGTCATATTGGGCATGATCGGCGTATTTATGACGCCGGCATTTGCTCATGTGAGCGCCAGCCATTCGGTGATTGGTTTTGAGAGCGGGTTCGCACATCCCTTTTCAGGCATTGATCATTTATTGGCAATGCTTGCCGTCGGCATCTGGGCTGCGCAGAATAAACGTCCTGCACTTTGGGTGTTACCAATCGTATTTCCATTGATGATGGCCGTGGGGGCTGTAGTGGCTGTCGCCGGGGTGCATTTTTCGGGTGTGGAGATTGGGGTTGCCACCTCAGTGATGGTATTAGGCTTGCTGATTGCTTTTGCTGTCAACATGCCGGTGTGGGCTGGTTCTATGTTGGTATCGTTGTTTGCCCTTGCACATGGGTATGTGCATGGTGTGGAATTACCAAATGGCACTTCGGCGTTGCAGTATGGAACAGGATTTATCATGGCTACAGCAGCATTGCATTTACTTGGACTGACAGTTGGGTTGTCAGCCGGCGACAAGATGGCAGCGAAGGTCGTGCGAATAGCAGGAGCGGGTATTGGCGCGACAGGTGTATATCTATTGTCGGGATTGGCTTAAATCCTGGCCGTAATTCAAATAAAAAATGGCGGAGAAATCCGCCATTTTTTTCAGCACAAAGTGCAATGTCTAAAATAGATCATATCGCCATTCAGGCACTCAACTAGAGCAGTTTTAGCCTGGCTGTACACGGCCAATCTTGAACCTGTGATGCTCACCG
>DATBRC010000038.1:0-17035 GCA_036560485.1 Burkholderiaceae bacterium | reverse complement strand
CATCAGAAGCAAACGATCGCATTTTTAAAGCGTTGACCCGGTCTGATGTTTTTGTATTTTGATGCATGAGTATTTAATGTGCTGTAGTGCGTATAAACGGATTAACTAAAACAATAAGATGATCTCGTTTAAGATTTAGTTCGATGTGCATATGCACATCAGGGGGAATAAAAAATGATCGGCACCAATCAAACAGATATTGCGATACGGCTTGAGCAATTGACGGAACTGAGTGTAGAACTCAGCAGAAATCATGACGTTCCCACACTGCTCGAACATATCTTGCGAGTCGCAAAAAACATTACGCATGCCGACGGCGGAACCTTGTATCGAATCAGCGACGACAAGCAAAGCCTGTGCTTTCATATTTCAATCAACGACACGCTCGGCATGTATCAGGGCGGCGCCAGCGGTCAGGTAGTGAATATTCCGAACATTCCCTTATTCAATGAGCATGGAGAAAGAAATCTGGGCGCGGTGGCCGCGTATGCAGCCAATGCCAGAACCTCCGTCAATATCCAGGACGTATACAAAGTTGATATGTTCAACTTCTCCGGCATGCGTAAATTTGACGAGCAATATCACTACCATTCGCAATCCTTCCTCACTGTGCCGATGCAAGATCATGAAGGTGAATTGATCGGCGTGCTGCAACTGATCAATGCAACAGATTCCAAGACAAAACAGACAATCCCGTTTTCCGAAACGGATCAGCGTTTCATCGAAGCGCTTGCGTCACAGGCTGCGATCGCGCTTACGAATCAACAACTGATTTTTTTATTGGAAAACCTGTTTGAATCGTTCGTCAAAATCATCAATATCGGCATCGATGAGAAATCGCCGCATACCGGCAACCACTGCGCACATGTGCCGGAATTGACAATGATGCTGGCGCAAGCAGTACATGAAATCGACGAAGGACCTTGCGCCGATTTCAAAATGACAGAGCGCGATCGCCGCGAATTATGGCTGGCAGGACTATTGCACGATTGCGGCAAAATCACCACACCTGTGCATGTAGTGGAAAAGTCGACCAAGCTGGAAACCATTTTCGATCGTATCCATATGGTTGATACGCGCTTTGAAGTGCTCAAGCGCGATGCGGAAATTCGCGCATTGAAAGAAAAATGTGCTCTTGGTGCAAACACCGACCAGAAATTATTGACAGAAATTGACCAGCGCCTGCAGCAAGAACTGGCACACCTCGATGATGATCGGGCGTTTCTGCGCAAAGCGAATATCGGCGGTGAATTCATGAAACCGGAAGATCAGCAACGCGTCAGTACAATTGCTGGATACCGATGGATCGGATCGGATGGGGTGGAACGCAATTTTCTCGATGAAGACGAAGCGAAAAATCTGTCGTTACGCGCCGGAACCTTGAATGACGAAGAACGGCAGATCATCAACAACCATATTTCAGTCACCATCAGAATGCTGGAGTCGCTGCCTTGGCCAAGACATCTGTCCAACGTCACTGAATACGCTGGCGGCCACCATGAGCGCATGGATGGCAAAGGTTATCCGAAAGGTTTGCGCCGTGAAGAGATGTCGCTGCAGGCACGCATGATGGCCATTGCCGATATTTTTGAAGCACTGACTGCGAAAGACCGGCCATACAAGGTGGGCAAGACGCTCAGCGAATCGTTACAGATTCTCGGTGGTTTCAAACAACGCGACCATATTGATCCCGATTTATTCGATGTGTTCGTGCGCAGCAAAGTCTATCTGCAATACGCGCGGCGCTTCATGGATCCATCGCAAATCGACGAAGTAGATGAAAGCAAAATCCCTGGCTATGTGCCTTGAGCTTCGATCTCCTCTCTTCTATTCACATCTTTTGACTTTGAGGTAATTCCATGCGGCGTCTTTTGTCCAAAAATGGCTTGCGTTGGTCGTTATGTTTGCTGTTGACGCTGCTGGCTTGCACGCAGGTTTTTAGAGAAAGACCGATCGCGCTGGTTGACCGCATTGAGCTGTATCTCTACGACATGCGAATGAACATGATGCCGGCCACACTCGATGATCGCATCGTGATTGTCGATATAGACGAAAAGAGCTTGTCTGAAATCGGTCGCTGGCCCTGGAGCCGGGATGTCATTGCCACTCTGGTAGATAAACTGGCTGACCGGTATCAAGCCAAGTCGATTGGTTTCGACGTCATGTTTAGCGAACCCGATACCAGCTCCGGCTATGCAAAGCTTGAAGCACTGGCAAACCATGAGTTGAAAAACATACCGAACATCGGCGAACGCATACGCGCACTCAAACCGGCGCTGGATTTCGACGCCCGTTTGGCAAAATCACTCCAGTCTCGTCCTGTCGTGCTTGGTTATGCATTCTCCGGACAGCAAAAGAAAGGCATGTTACCCGCACCTGCCTTTTCTGTAGCCGATCTCGAAGGGCGCAATCTGTATACCCAGTCGGTGACAGGATATATAGCCAACCTGGAATCATTGCAACGTGCCGCCAATGCAGGGGGATTTATCAATGCCACCGACTTTGATGCGGATGGCGTATTGCGTTCCACTCCATTACTGATGCAAATGGGTGACAATTTTTATGAATCGCTGGCATTAGCCACTGCACGCGTTGCGTTGGGCGCAACCAAGATTCGACCTGTTGTCTTGCGCGACTCTCATCTGACAGAAACTCAACTACGTGAATCGGGGGCACTTGAGTCATTGAGCCTGAATACGCCGGTCCAACCACGCACCATTCCGATTGATCTCGGCCTTGCCACCAAAATCCAGTTCCGAGGACATGGCGGCCCGGATGGTGGTGCGTTCCGTTACGTTTCCGCGGCGGATATTATCAAAGGAAGGATCGAGCCTGCTGAGCTGGCACACAAGATCTTCTTGATAGGCACGACTGCATCCGGCCTGTACGACTTGCGTTCAACGCCGGTGAACCCTGCCTATCCTGGAGTGGAAGTTCACGCCAACATCATCGCGTCAATTCTGGATGAGCAATTCAAACAACAACCTAGCTATAGCGCCGGGATTGATCTTGTCCAAATCATTCTGCTCGGTATCGTGCTGACTGTCGTGTTGTCAAAACTGACGCCTTTGTTTTCGATTCTCTTTACATTGGGAACGGCAATCGCCGTTGCGGGATTCAATCTCTGGATGTATCAAGCCCACAATTCGATCCTGCCGATAGCGACTGCACTCCTGCTGATTCTCGCACTGTTCATGCTGAACATCGCATGGGGATACTGGTTTGAATTCCGTAAAGGGCGTGCGCTCGCGAATCGTTTTTCCGAATATGTCGCGCCGGAACTGGTCGCACAAATGGCAGAGAATCCGGAAACCTACACGATGGAAGGCGAACTCAAAGAACTCACCGTAATGTTCGCCGACGTGCGTGATTTCACTACCATCTCGGAGAGCCTGGAGCCGAACGAGCTACGTGAATTCATCAACATCTATCTGACCGCGATGTCGGAAAATATTCGCGATAGCCATCAAGGCACGCTCGATAAATACATCGGCGATTGTGTGATGGCGTTCTGGGGTGCACCGGTCTCTTTCCCTGATCACGCAACGCGCGCTGTGGCCTCTGCGCTTTTGATGCAACAGACTGCGGCCAAACTCAATAATGAATTTCTGGCGCGCGGCTGGCCTCCGCTCAAAATCGGCATTGGCTTGAATACGGGACCGGTGCGCGTGGGTGACATGGGCTCCAAAATCCGCCGTGCGTATACCGTAATGGGCGATGCGGTGAATCTGTCGTCACGCTTGGAAGGCATCACCAAAGTTTACGGTGCAGGCATTGTGGTGGGTGAAGCAACCAAAGCAGCTGCACCTACCTATGCGTTTAGAGAACTGGATCGCGTACGCGTAAAAGGCAAGAATGAACCTGTGGCGATTTTTGAGCCGATCGCACTCAATTCGGAACTGACGGCGAGTCAGCGCGCAGCGCTGACCCAATGGCATAACGCGCTGACATTATTCCGTGCGCAAAATTGGGATGAAGCCGAAAAAATCATCCTGGAATTACAGGCAGCTTATCCACAAGATGCGTTATACAAACTTTACATGGATAACATCGCGCAATACAAGTCAGAAGGACCGAGAGCGAATTGGGATGGCGTCACAACATACAAAACCAAATAGCGCCCATTGCAGACATCAAAAAATATTAAGTTTTTAATATTTTTTACGGCATAAGATTGCAGGCTAGAAATAGATGCGGCGACTTTTTGCCACAACACCACGATATATCCGATTTCGGGAATATTACCGCTTGGAAGTTCTTGACCGGCATAAAACGTGCATGCCAACATGTATTTTTTAGGAAAGCATGATTAATCGAGAATACACGAGCTTGTATTTGTGTAACTGGATTTATTTGCGTCCGATTTACCAAACAATATAAATAGACAGCAGGAAATACTGCGGCCATTGATCACTCCAGGGAAATACGATGCATTACTTTTATAGTGGTACTAAAAATACCGCAACCCGTATGGGAAACGGTCGCATAACGGATCAATCATCAGTCAGGATTGCCAAATTTGTTCAATGGATCAAACAGAATATTTTAAGAAGCATCACCGCTTTTTTAATATTATTGACATTCATTCTTTCATTTAGTTCCGAGGCGCAAGCAGCCTCTGCTGCCAATGGCGCAACTCTTTTCACAAGTAAAGGCTGTACTGGTTGCCATGGGAGCCCTCCCAGTAAACCACAGTTAAACGCAGCCAACACATTAAATTCAACCCTTCTGAACTATGCGATTGCCAACAATTTTGGCGGATGGATGGCTGCATACAAGATCACAGCAATCGATGGCACAAATGGCTCCTCCCCGGTGAATGCTTCGGATCGTGCTGATATAGCTGCTTACCTCGCTTCGCTAATCACTGCTCCTACCGTTGCTGTTGCTTATCACGGAACGACAGCGGCAACAGGGCTTAAGCTCACGCATGATGCGTCGCCAAATATAATGTTCAACTCAATTGGCTTTTCAGCTCCTGCACATGGTACTGTCACCACGGGAGCGTCAGTAGCGAGTACTTCTTCAGCAGGTACGTCGATCAGTGAATATACCGCGACCTATACCCATACATCGAACAATTGCACCAGTGATAGTTTCATCGCCACAGCGTCAGGACCCGGTGGATCATCTACCGGAAGAACCGTCAACATCACAGTCACAGCACCAACCGCGCCCAATATTTCAACCAGCCCGACAACGTCTTCACCTGCATACAATACAGCCACAGGCATAGCCATCAACAGCACCGGCGGACCGATCTCCAGCATCTCGATAGTAACGGGCCTGTCGCATGGCGGAACGCTGACAACGAACGGCACATCGTCGTTCACCTACACTTCCAATTCAGCAGCATATTCTGCAACCGACTCGTTTACATACAAGGCAATCGGTCCGTGCGCAAACTCAGCAAATGTGACGGTCAACATCTCGATATCGGCCCCGCCAACTCCTGTCATCAACAGCGTACTGACGGCGAGCGGAGCGACCGGTGTTGTATTTGGCGGTTACCAGATTACGGCAACCAATCTTCCGACGAGTTATAACGCTTCCGGTCTGCCGCCCGGCCTGAGCATCAACACGTCGACGGGCGCGATTACCGGCACACCAACTACAAATGGCACATACAACAGTACAATCTCCGCCATCAATTCGAGCGGTACAGGTAGTAAAACTCTTGTCTTTACCATTTCACTGTCGGCGCCGGTCATCAACAGCGTGCTGACGGCAAACGGTGCAACCTACGTGGCATTTGCCGGCTATCAAATCACGGCGACCAATTCACCGACCAGCTTCAGTGCCTCCGGTCTACCACCTGGCTTGAGTCTTAACACGTCGACGGGCGCGATTACCGGTACACCAACTGCTAGTGGCACATACAACAGCACGATCCATGCTACCAATGCGACTGCTACCGATACCAAAACACTGGCCTTTACCATCTCGCTGTCCGCGCCGGTCATTACCAGTACATTGACGGCAAGCGGAGCGACCGGTGTCGCCTTTGCCGGTTATCAGATTACAGCCAACAGCAGTCCGACCAGCTATGGCGCATCAGGTTTGCCACCTGGGCTGAGCATCAATGGCTCCGGCGCCATTTCAGGAACGCCGACAACCGCTGGGAATTACAACAGCACGATCAGCGCTACCAATGCGACCGGCACCGATAGTAAAACGCTGGCCTTTACCATCTCGTTGTCGGCGCCGGTCATTACGAGCGTCCTGACAGCAAACGGATCAACCGGCGTCGCCTTTGCCGGTTATCAAATAACGGCGAGTAGCAGTCCGACCAGCTATGGCGCATCAGGTTTGCCACCTGGGCTGAGCATCAATGGCTCCGGCGCCATTTCAGGAACGCCGACAACCGCTGGGAATTACAACAGCACGATCAGCGCTACCAATGCGACCGGCACCGATAGCAAAACGCTGGCCTTTACCATCTCGTTGTCGGCGCCGGTGATCACCAGTGGCCTGTCAGCGACCGGCTCGACGGGAACACCATTCTCGGGTTACCAAATTACTGCAAGCAGCAATCCCACAAGTTTTGACGCAACCGGTGGCACGGGTTTACCGCCGGGACTAAGCGTCGATACCACAACCGGTATGATTACCGGTACACCCACATTGAACGGAACGTATTCCTTTACGATCTCCGCCACCAATGCAACGGGTACCGGCAGTAATACGATGACTATTACCATCTCGCTTACTGCTCCTGTCATAACAAGCACACTAACAGCAAGCGGGTCACTCGGTGCGGTATTTGCCGGATATCAAATCACGGCAACCAACACACCGACCAGCTTTAATGCAACCGGCTTGCCGCCTGGATTGAGCATCGATACCACAACCGGCGCCATTACGGGAACGCCGACATTGAACGGGACATTCAACAGCACGATCAGCGCAACCAACGCGACAGCTACTGACAGCAAGACGCTGGTGTTTACGATTTCTTTGCCCATACCGGCGATCAATAGTGTATTGACAGCCAGCGGAGCAACCGGTGTGGCATTTGCCGGATATCAAATCACGGCTGCCAATAACCCGACCAGCTTTGGCGCATCCGGTTTGCCCCCAGGCTTAAGCATCAATGCATCCGGTGCCATTTCAGGAACGCCGACAACCGCTGGGAATTACAACAGCACAATCACGGCGACCAATGCGAGCGGCACCGATAGCAAAACGCTAGCCTTTACCATCTCGCTGTCAGCTCCGGTTATCAACAGTGTACTGACAGCCAACGGCTCTACCTATGTTGTCTTTGCCGGATATCAAATCACGGCGACCAATTCACCGGCCAGCTTTAACGCAAGCAGTTTGCCGCCTGGATTAAACATCAATACATCTACAGGAGTTATTTCGGGAACGCCGACAACCGCCGGGAATTACAACAGCACAATCACGGCGACCAATGCGACCGGCACCGATAGCAAGACGCTAGCCTTTACCATTGCGCTGTCCTCACCTTCGATTACAAGCGTTCTGACAGCGACCGGATCGACCGGTGTTGCCTTTACCAGTTACCAAATCATAGCAAACAGTAGTCCGACCAGCTTTGGCGCATCTGGTTTGCCACCTGGTCTAAACATTAATACGTCAACGGGTGTCATTTCGGGCACACCGACAACGAACAACGTCTACAACACCACGATCACAGCGACCAACGCGACCGGCATCGATAGCAAAATTCTCGTCATCACTATCTCACTAACGGCACCGGTAATTAATAGCGTGCTGACCGCTAGCGGTGCAACCAGTGTTGTATTTGCCGGATATCAAATCACGGCAACCAACACACCGACCAGCTTTAATGCAACCGGCTTGCCGCCTGGATTGAGCATCGATACCACAACCGGCGCCATTACGGGAACGCCGACATTGAATGGCACCTTCAACAGTACGATCTCGGCGACCAACGCAACCACTACTGATAGCAAAACGCTGGTATTTACCATTTCACTGACGGCGCCTGCAATTACCAGTGCCAATACTGCAAGCGGCACTACAGGCCAGGCATTCAGCTATCAAATCACCGCAAGTAATTTGCCCACAAGCTATGCTGCCAGCGGCCTGCCGCCAGGAGTAAGTGTCAATACCAGCACGGGGCTGATATCCGGCACACCAACAGCGGGCGGTACTTACAACGCTACCGTAAGTGCCACCAATGCGACCGCCACTGCAAATCTGGCGGTTACGATGGCGATTAACTTTTCGGCACCTACCGTCGCAAATGTCACGGCCAACGTGCCTTACAATACTGCAACGCCCATCAATTTGTCCGTCACGGGACAATATACGCAAGTCAACGTCGCAACACCTACTCATGGAACTGCACCGACGCCGGCTGCAGGAGTCACCACCATCACGTTTACACCGACGACGGGCTATTCCGGCACAGACAGTTTTACTTACACTGCAACGGGTCCCGGCGGCACTTCAGCGACAGCAACGATCGACGTTACCATCGGCACCTTGGTACCGACCGCAGGGTCAACCACCTTGGCTGTCACACTGAACACACCCGCTTCACTGGATCTGGCTCCATTTATTACAGGGTCTTCGATTTCAGGCATTTCCATATCGACGCAAGCAGCACATGGCACGACAACGTTGAACGGAACAATTGTGACTTATACGCCTGTAAATAATTATTTCGGCGCTGATTCATTCTCGTATCTGGCGTATGGCAATGGCGGCACTTCAACGACTGCAGGTGTAGTAACCGTGACTGTAACGGGACGCCCAAATCCAGCTCAGGATCCTGCAGTAACCGGATTAATCAATTCGCAAATTGATACCGCAAGACGATTCACACATGCTCAGATAGTCAACTTCACAGGCAGACTGGAATCGCTGCATCGCCACAACATCACTACTCGTAACAATGATGTTGCGGCCTCCACCATTAATACAACAGTTAACAGCCAGCGAGCCGTTGTCCCTGACAAAACAGCCAACGATGACCGCAGCATTCGGTCAACCGGTGAATCACAACCGAACATTGTCAAGTCAAATAGCCCTGTTACAGGCGAGACAAATACGACCGTTGATCAACCCGCTGCATTGGTTTCTACAGATCCGATGGGAAGCGATTTGCCTGTAATAAGCAATGCTTCCAAACCGAACCCGCCTCCCATCGCTGTAAAGCCATCGACAAGTGCTGCCACAGCCGTGCAGAATTCATCACTCAATGTATTGCAAGGCGCAAACACACCTGGCGCTGCTAACCGTTTGATGGGAGATGGTGTGCGGTTCGGCGTACGAGATTTGGCCAATCAGACTACGCAACAAAACCCTCTGGTTGTACTTGCAACTGCTCTTTCAGCAAGCAGTAACGGAGCGCAATCGGATCAATCGGCCACACTGGGCAAGTCGTTGTCAAAAGCGGCCAGTGCAATACAAAACTCCTCACTCAATTTGGCCTCCAGCACCGGCACCGATGATGGTTCTTCCACGCTGCCTGGCGGCTTTGATTACTGGGTCGGCGGCGGCGTGCGGTTCGGTACACGCGACCAGACCAGCACCAGTAACGGACTTGACTTTACAACCGATGGCATCAGTATCGGCGTCGACAAACGTATCAATAATCAGTTTGCAGTCGGAATGGGCGTCGGCTTCGGGCGCGACAAAACAACAATCGGCACGGACGGTACCAACGACAAGGCGCACAGTACGACCATTGCAGCTTATGGCAGCTACCAGCCAACCGATGCGATTTTCATCGACACTGTTCTCGGTTATGGTTCGTTACGCTACAAGACTGACCGCTATGTGCCGGCGGCTGCCGATTTTGCCCATGCCGATCGTTCAGGTGACCACATATTCACATCGCTGACAACGGGATATGAATATCGCTCTGAGGGATTGCATCTATCGCCATATGGGCGCCTGGATCTTGCGGTTGACCGTTTGGAGCAAGCCACTGAAACCGGAGCCGGTCAATTTGCCCTGACCTATGCAAGCCAATCTGTCCCGAGTGTTGCATTTTCATTGGGCTTGCGCATAGAAACTGCACATGAGATGAACTACGGTTGGGCATCGCCGCGCATGCGTATCGAATTCCAGCATGATTTCAAAGGCGAGCAGCAAACGTCCGTTGCATATGCCGATTTGCCTGCCACGCCTTACGCTATCACCTCTACCACGACCAATCAGAATTCGATCCTGTTTGGTTTAGGCAGCGATTTCATTCTGCATAACGGACTACGATTAAGTCTCGACTATCAAATACAACGCTCATCCATGCATGAAAATAGTCAAGCGATGCTGTTCAAACTTACCAAGGAACTTGACGGCAAAGCGCCGCCACCATTGCTGCTGGCGACATCAGGTTTTTCTTTCAGGGATTGGAAGATAAAAGGGGATGCCGGTTATACCTTTGATGACAACATCAACCGCTCAAGCACCGCTGCAGAGAGAATGTCCGATAGCAGTTATAACGCCGAGTTGGTGAAGAGCTGGCTGTTACCGGTCACCGATCATACGCGCCTCGTCGTGGGAAGCACGCTCGGCGGCGAGAAATTCCATACCTACACTGGACTTGATCGCATGTATCTAAGCAGCCAGGTCGAGTATCAGTATCGCGCATCAGGCAATTTCGGCTCGCCGATTTTCGGAATCTTTGCCAACGCTACTGGAGAAGCCTATGCATCCACATTGCGTGACGGCTATCGCTACTCCGGCGGTATCTCGTTACGCAAGCCGCTCACCGATCGCATCGATATATTCAGCGCATTGGCACACAATGAACGGCATGGCAGAAGTGCCGTGTTCCAGACACGGGACAATTCATTCAAATTCAATGTCGATTATGCAGCGACGGAAAACAGCACACTGTATCTGAACACCGAATATCGCCGCGGCGACCTGGTATCGTCGGGAAGCCATACATTGCAGAACATCGACATCGCTAAAGTATTCACACTGGACGACGTATTTACTCGCAATGATTTCTATGATTATCGTTTTGATGGATCAACTGCGCTCTTTACTTTAGGTTATAACCTGCCGTTTGGCCCGAAAGATTCCATCGATATTTCCTGGCAAAGAGTGCGTTCAGCCGCCAGCAAATCGCCTAGCGTTGCAGGATGGCCGGCAAAGCATTATTTCGATAACCAGCTCTCCATCGTCTATCTGTTCAGTTTCTAAAGGATTTCATCGTGAATGTCAGATCAATATTTTTTAGTGCAAGCTCGGTTGTTTTGACGCTCTTGCTGAGCTCATGCGGTGGCGGCGGAAGTTCGGGCGATGTCACGCCTGGCCAGACAGCACCAGCACCGACTACCGGACCTAATAGCTTCCTGCTCTTTCCTAATCCGCAAGTGCAAGCGGATAGCACAGTCCAAACGAACACGGTAGCTTATGCGACAGCCTACTACGCTGCGGTTGATCCAACCAATGCTAAGGATACGCTGCCCGGTTGGCTACACGCCAATGGATTCGCTACAGGAGGATTCGCTGCAGGGACAACCGGCTCTCTGGGCGAAGTCACTGCTACCTTTGGAGATCAAAAGGATCTTGGTTACGGTCGTCGCATGAAGGCGCGGCAAAATTCGGATGGCACCATTGCCGTGTATGTAGAAAACTATGCAGTCAATGCTGGTGCGGGGTATACCTACACGCCTCTTAATCTGGATGCGGCAGTCGTGCAGGATGCGCAATGGCATGTCGGCACCAACGCGATTGAATTCAGCCCTGCGCCGGGCGGCACATGGCGCTTCGCAAAATTTTATACCTTTGACCCGACGCCTCCCTACGCACGCCGTTTGGTTGCCAATCTGGATGGCCGCGGCAACAAGGCTATGCCCGGCATTTGCATTAGCTGCCACGGTGGCCGTGCCGATCCGCTCACACCTCCAACAGGCAGTCCGCCCGCACCACTTTTCCCGCTTGTAATGAACTCCGAATCACAGGCTCGCGGCGACACGCAAGCGCGATTGCAAATGCTCAATGCGGACAGCTTTGGCTATTCATCGACTGCGGGCTATACCCGTACCGATCTTGAACCAGCCATCAAGACGATTAACCAAATGGTGTTGTGCACTTACCCGATTCCAGCCATGACGGCGAATCCGGAAGACGCCTGCCGCCAGGATGTCAGCAATGTCATCACGGCCCCCAATCAATACGCCCAAAACGAATGGCAAGGTACCGCTGCAACAGCTTTGAAAGCTGCCTATGGCGGCGATGGCTTGCCGAATGCCGTATTCTCCGACACATATGTTCCAAGCAATTGGTTGACAGCCGGTCAGACTACCCTTTACAGCAACACGCTGCACCCTGCTTGCATCACTTGTCATACGTTGCGTGGCACCGGTAATCAAAACGATCTCGACTTTGACAGCTACACGAAATTTCTGGATTATTCCGATCGCGTCAAGATCCATGTATTCGACCGCGGCAATATGCCGCTTGCAAAAATCGTTTCGGAAAAATTCTGGGCGACACCCAATGAATATTCCACCTTGGCTAATTGGCTGCAAGGATTAGGTTATACGACCTTCAATGGCGCTAGCGTGCTGCAGCCTGGGCGACCGATTGCGGATCCGGGGCCGGACCGCACACTCAGATTCGGACCAACCACTCTGTCGGCAACAAACAGTTTGTACGCAACGGGATATAGTTGGTCCATCACGACCAATCCCGGCAATGCGGGTACGCTCACAAATCCGACATCAGCCACACCGCAGTTTACAGCTACCGCAAATGGCACCTACGTCCTGCAACTGATCGTCAGCAACGGCTCGGTGCTCAGCACGCCGGCCTCGCTTACACTAGTTGTGAACAATGCACTTACGCCAGATCCGGCCGCCATTCAGTTCA
The DNA here is from genome assembly GCA_036560485.1 of Burkholderiaceae bacterium. Classification (GTDB taxonomy): domain Bacteria; phylum Pseudomonadota; class Gammaproteobacteria; order Burkholderiales; family Burkholderiaceae_D; genus DATBRC01. The sequence continues at coordinate 4,210 of DATBRC010000038.1, read as the reverse complement.
GCGATATTAAAAACGTATTGCAAACTGCTGGCTGCACCACGGCGTGCCATACGACGACCGCCGTATTTCCTCGGCCTCCGATCCTCTATGTAAACTATGATCGTAATGGCGACAGCGTAGTCGATGCCACCGATGACCTGTGGTTCTATACTGAATTACGTGGCCGCATCAACTTCACTGATATTGTTGCCAGTCCGTTGTTACGGAAGCCCTCCGGTCATCACCATAGAGGTACGCCTAATGGAGCGCCACTGACTGGTTTCGACGCAAGCCTGACACCTGGAGACCCAGGGCGCGTTAACTATGATTTGTTCTTGAACTGGATCTTGAATGGGGCGCCACAGTAAGTAGGAGTGTTGCAAACGTACTTAACGAATAAACAAAAAGGCCGTTGAAAACACTCGTATGTGTTTTCAACGGCCTTTTTAAATAGCCGGTATCTTGAACCTGTTAAGTCAAATCAATACCCACGCCGCGGCGCATCATAGCTATTTCCTGGAAACACAAATGGCGGCGTACGCCCCACCAGTGTTTCAACCAGCATCAATTCCTGGTCAGTATGATTAATGAACCCTGCTGGTCTTACATTGTTTCCTGATTGTGCTGCCTTTGCCGTGATATAGAGCGGCTTGTCGTGATGCGTTGCCACCACCGTATCCTTGCTTGAAGGATCAACATTGGACACCACATCCGTCGTGCCATAACACGTACAGAAATACGTCAATTCCGGATCAGCCTCAACATACAAACCGGTACCGCGAATACCAATCGTGGCGGTAGGCGTTCTGATTGCCATGCCCTTGTTGCGCGACACTGAAAGAATCTTGCCGGACAAAATACGCAGAGCAGAAATCAAAAATGAAGACTCTTCTTTTTTCTCACCTTGTATGGTGATGTGGCTCTCCGCACGCAAAATCATCGCATTTCCGCCAACTACAAAAACGATTTCGCTGTTTTTCCCGGTCTGAATCGTATCGTTGGCTGTAATCGACGTCGACATGGTAGCCTGCTTGCCATTCACCGTCACATCACCATAGAGACGATAAATCGACTGACCAGGAGGAAGTCTGGAAGGTTGTGAACCGAAGATTGAGTCGGCCAGGGCACTTTTCTCTGGCAAAACACTGGAAAATACACCTGCTGCCAGACCGCTAATCAACAACCTGCGGCGCGGGTCGTCAGTCTTGTCAAAACCACCCATATAAATCTCCCTGAAGTATGTTGGAAACATTATTAGAACTACTGATGCTAAAACGTAAAGCGAAAGAACACAATAGCAGCACTCTCTTAAAGCGACAGCCTTGCTCTCTTTTTCTACTATGAATAAAGTCAGCTTGAAATCCAAGGCATTATGTCGCGAAAACGATGAGAGATATTACCTGCCAACGAATGAGGTCTCCTCAACAGGGCAGTTAATCATAAGTCATCACTTGCAAATCACCCGGCACCCTCTCATGACAAAATCTTGTTGAATAAATTACATCTTTACATGGCAATGCCGCTTCATCATTTTCAACACGCCAACATAAGTTTGATTTTAATTTTGATTTACCCTACTATCAAAACCATGTATTACTAGTCAGCTGAAACAAGGCAAATCCATCGAAAGGTGGAGACGCAAAGTTACCGGTCTACCGAGCGCTTTATATTGAGTGCTTCACGATTGCGGGACTGCCAGTCTGGGACAATTCGTTCTCGTTCAAAGAGAACAATATGCGTTTGCGCGATCTTGTTACTGCCCCCAGGCAGCAGTTTTGCAATCCCGGTATTGAATAACGCTTTAGAAGTGATGCTGCTGTTGGTATCTCGCCGTTTGCATGTCTCGGTTCGAATAAAAGCAATAGCAAATACAGGCTTACACAAAAGTATACCTATGGACATCATCAGCCTCATCGGGCTTGTCGTCGGGATTGCTTCCGTTATTGGAGGCCAAGTTCTCGAGGGAGGACATATCTCCTCGCTGATGCAGCCGACTGCCATGCTTATCGTGGTTGGTGGCACCCTTGGCGCAGTTGCGTTGCAAAGCCCTCGCTCGACTTTTATCGCCGGCCTGAAAATGTCTTTATGGGTATTTTTCCCGCCTGACATGCATCCGGATACGCTCATTGAAAGGTTGGTCTATTGGAGCCAGATATCACGCAAGGAAGGAATGCTGACCCTGGAAGCGGAACTGGATAGCCTCGACAGCGTCTTCGAAAAAAGAGGACTGCAGATGGTGATCGACGGCCTCGAAGCGGAACAATTTGGCGAAGCATTGGATATCGAGATTTCCGCATACGAAGCGAGGATGAAACAAGCCGCAAAAATATGGGAATCCGCGGCCGGCTATTCACCAACAATCGGCATTCTCGGTGCAGTACTTGGTTTGATTCATGTGATGGAAAATCTTACTGAACCGGCCAAGCTTGGCGGCGGCATTGCCGTCGCCTTTGTCGCCACAATTTATGGCGTGGGTATGGCCAATTTGCTTTTCTTGCCGATGGCGAAAAAACTCCTCGCCAATATTGCACGGCTGGTTTCGTTACGCGAAATGTATGTCGACGGACTTGTCGCAATCGCAAGCGGCGAGCACCCGCGCATAGTCGAATCCCGGATGCGCGGTTATTTTATATAAGCTCGGAAAAGTACTGTACTGCCATGAGAAAACCTCGACGCAAGCCTGAAGACGAACACGAAAACCATGAACGTTGGCTGGTTTCGTACGCTGACTTCATCACACTGCTATTTGCATTTTTCGTGGTGATGTACTCGATCTCGCAAGTGAATGAAGGCAAGTACAAGGTGCTGGCCAATTCAATCAATGCCGCATTTCACGCGATACCAGGTGCATCTGCCGGCGTGTTGCCATCTACCTTGCCGGCACAGCCCATCGTACCGCCTACTAAAACACCATCCGAAATCAAGCTGGAACAAATGAAGCGTCAGAATCAGGTAAAAATGCGCAGTATCGCGCAAGCCATCATCGAAGCGTTACGCCCATTGGTAAAAGACGGCAGAGTGCATGTGACGGAAGGCGCCATGGGAATCACCGTTGAAATCAATGCCAGCGTTCTTTTTCAGCCGGGAGAGTCACACATGGAAGACAGCGCAGTTCGTTCGATGACCGCGCTGGGGCAAATACTTGCATTGACAGATTTCCCGATCAAGGTCGAAGGATTTACGGACAATATACCGATCAGCACCGCTCAGTTTCCATCCAATTGGGAACTCTCGGGCGCCCGTGCTTCCAGCGTCGTGCGCCTATTCATCGAAAATGGTGTTGCCGCCGGCAAGCTGACCGCAATCGGTTATGCCGAACAACGTCCCGTTGCCGACAATGCGACACCAGAGGGCCGTATGCGAAACCGGCGGGTCGCCATTACGATCGAATCAAAAATACCTGAAGTGGTATCCGACATCGCAATCCCATCGAAAGAATAAAAGCTGCCTTCCCCGGAAGATGGGTTCAAATTTTTGCAAGCCTCTTCGCATTTGAAGTTGCACGCGAATGAATTGGTTTAAGACCATGGTGTGCAATCTTCATAGCGGAATGGCTTAATTCAGAATTGGCCGTTGCCGACTCCGTCAAAACCTTGGCAAGTTTCATTTGATGATTTAAAGATTGACCTATTGTCGTACTTGTCGCCAGCGATAACATTGCTGTTGAACCTTTCATCATTAATTCAAAAGCACGCATTCCAAGCAGCGGATTCATCGTCATCATTTGCAGGGCCATCGCTTGTGTGGACTCAGCCATTGCCTCTACTTTTTCCTGACCCATCAATCTGAATTCACGCTGGTCCTTCAAACTAGGCGTAGGCCCTGCAGCCGCCATCCTGCCAGTGCGATGCTGAATTACCTGTGCAGACGCCATCATCATCTCGCCGGTCTTGACAGCCAATTCGCTCCAAGCCATGAAAGGATTCAATATGGAATTTTTATTTCTAACGTAAGACATTGTGCGCTCCAATTAAATAATTCATATGCAATGAATAAAAATATCAGCTCAAATTATTGCAGCCAATATAAAAACTCAATCAAAAATAAGCCTGTATACGATGATTTCATGAAACACAATCAGCGTTCAGATATTTGACAATCTTTATTTAAAAAACTTCCCTTACTTCGAAGAACATCAAGATTACAAAAATTTACGAATGCTAGAGCAGTTTTAGCCTGGCTATACACGGCCAAGGTTGGGCCGAGAAGCGCAACCGTACGTGAGGTACGG
>DATBRC010000037.1:0-102403 GCA_036560485.1 Burkholderiaceae bacterium | reverse complement strand
TGTATAGACCGGAGACATAGGTAACAACTGTGCCGGGACATGGGTAACACTTTGGACTCATTCGATTGATGCCCAAAGGATTCGCCACCATGCCCTGGAACCCTGTTGATATGCCCACACTTCGTCAAGAATTTATCTCATTAGCGCGGCAAGAAGACGTGAATCTGAGCGCACTATGCAAGCGCTTTGGCATCAGCCGCAAGACCGGTTACAAATGGCTTGAACGTGCAGCGCAAGATAGCCAAGCCAAATTGGTAGATCGATCGCGACGCCCACTGCACACCCCGCACCGCACGTGTGAAGCAATGGAAGAATTGGTGATCGCGTTGCGCATCGAGCATGCTAGTTGGGGCGGGCGCAAGATTCATCGCCGCTTGCTGGATCTGGGACACCAAGAGGTTCCCACCCCCAGCACGGTCACGCGCATCCTGCATCGTCACTGCCTTATCGGTCAGCAAGCCAGTGAACAAAGCACACCCTGGAAGCGCTTTGAGCATCCCGCCCCCAATGATTTATGGCAAATGGATTTCAAAGGCTACTTCGAGACCAACAAGGCGACCTGCCATCCGCTGACCGTGCTCGATGACCATTCCCGTTACAACATCGTGCTCAAGGCTTGTGCACGACCGAACCATGAGACGGTGCAGCAGGCGTTAGTCGAAGTATTTCGCCGTTATGGCATGCCGTTGAGAATCAATACCGATAACGGCGCCCCTTGGGGATGCCCGTCCAAACATGAACGTGGCTTGACGAAGTTGGCGCTATGGCTGATCCAGCTCGGCATCCGCATCAGCCATAGCCGTCCTGCCCATCCGCAAACCAATGGCAAGGAAGAGCGCTTTCACCGGACGTTGAAAGCCGAAGTGCTGCAGGGGCGCTATTTTCGTGATCTGGAGGAAACACAAATCGCATTTGATCGTTGGCGCGCCGTGTATAACCATGAGCGTCCACACGAAGCCATTGCCATGGCAACACCGGTCAAACGCTATCGGCCAAGTCCGTTTAGTTACCCGGAGCGCCTACCGGAGATTGTCTATCCGGATAGCGATATCGTGATCACGGTCGGATGGGATGGAAAAATCATATTGGATGGACGTCGATTTCGTGTTTCCAATACGCTGCACACGCACCGTATTGCGGCAAGGCCGATTCGACACAGAGATGGTCACTTCGATTTGTACTTCGCGCATCATCACCTTGGCACGATCGACTTGCATCACATAAAAAGATGCGATTAAATGTGTTACCCATGTCCCGGCACAGTTGTTACCTATGTCCCGGCACAGTTGTTACCTATGTCTCCGGTCTATACACAGACTACTCAAAAGTAACAAGAATTAACCTCAAATACCATATTTATGGGATCCCCAAAACAAATCTCGGCCGTGATAATAAGCGACCTTTTTGCCTTGCCCAGTCATTTATTCAAAAAAATAATGAAATTTTCCCATCTACCATAGGAAGTCTGAATGATGCGTCAAAGACCGGATGATCGAAAAGAAAAAGATACTTCACCGAATGCACGAACTGATCCGGTTACAGGATATCGGACAGTACAAGCATTTTCGACAGATGAGAATAGGGACAACACGAACGACGAACAAAAAACAAGGGCAAGAGGAATCTTCAATGCGGCAGTCTTGATAATTTTTATATCCATCAATTGCATCCTGATATGGGTAGCGATGAATGCAGATAAATTAAGGCCAACCTTCTCAATTGACACGCCGTGGGGACAATTAGAAATCACCACACCATGGGGCGCAGAAAAAATGACGGCCACAAAGAATCAGGCCGAAAACAAACCACGCATAACGACATTAGAAACAAAAATACCGTCAGAAAAAAATTAGAGCTCATTCAGCGATAAACCGTGCAATTAAAGCGGCAGGCTTGATGCATCGAATTGCCTTACGTTCCTCTCGTAATCAATTATTTCATGGCTGATTTAAAAGTTAACACCATAATCACAGCAGCCAGAATAAAAGAAACGCTTTTCCAGAAAATCACCGGATTACGTTCAATGAGCGGTTGGCGTGTTTTGTTAAGAAACGCTTTGTTCGGATGGCGTAGATCGAATACAAACTCGGATAAGTCTTCGTAACGCTTCTCCGGATTAGGCTGCACTGCCTTCAAGATTGCCTCATCGATCCAGGCCGGAATCTCACGATCATAAATACGGGCAGAGGTATATGTCAGGTTTCTTTGTGCGGCTTTTGTTCTGATTTTTGGCACTTCTACGCCATATGGCAACCTGCCCGTCAACATCTGATAAGCAAGCACGCCCAGAGAGAAAATATCCGAGCATGTTGAACCGCTTTCTCCTAGAAAGTATTCTGGTGCTGCATATTGGGCCGCACCCAGCAAATGATTGCGATCGATGGGCGATGCAATTTCCATGATGCCTGCAACACTGGTTGAACCGAAGTCAATGATCTTCACCGTGCCAGTGCTGTCGATCATGATATTTTCCGGCCTGATATCCTGATGCAGCATTTCCGAACGGTGGAATGCACGCAGTCCTTTGGCAATTTGCTCAATAATGCCACGTACTGTTATCAGGTCAGGCTTAGGATTATCGATCATCCACTGAGCCAAGGTTTGGCCATCGATGAATTCCGTCACCAGATAAATGAAGTTGCGTTTTCTGGTCTGCAAGCAAGGCTTCAACACATGCGCACTATTGATGCGCCGTGCAACCCATTCTTCCATCAAAAATCTTTCCACATAAGCCGGATCATCCTGAAGGTCGATTGATGGTGTTTTAATGATGACTACATCGTTTGTTTCATTATCTACAGCCAGATAAATGTGACTGCGATTGCTGCCATGCACCTCCCTGATAATTTTGTATCCGTCAAAATCCATTCTTGCATCAAGGATTGGTGGAAAGGGCAACTCGGCTAACTGCTTATAAATCTCGTTGACCTCCGGCCTCGGCAGTTCTTCCACCTTGAGAATTTGAGCGGTGAGATTGTCCTCACTGCCCTGCCTGTATGCTTCTTCTACAATAAGCCTGGCGGCTTTATCCAGGTCACTTCCACATCCATTAATAGTGTTGATGACGAAATGCGCGTCGATGTGTTCATAGACACCATCAGTGGCAAGGAGAAAGGTATCGCCCTTCTCAAGCTGAAAAGTTTTGTAGTCGATTTCAAGTTGCCCATCGATACCCATCGCTCGACCAAGATAGCTTTGGCCCGGCGATACCCAAACGCGATGATCGTTGGTCAATTGCTCGAGAGCCTTGTTGTGCAATCGATAGATGCGTGTATCGCCCACATGGAAAATATGAGCGGTCGTAGACTTGATCACCATCGCACTCAACGTGCACACATAGCCACGATCCTTATCGTAACGGCCCTGACTTTGCTGGGTCTGTGAATACAACCAGGAATTTGTTGCGACCAATACGCGCTCTACCGAAGTCTTTACAGACCACGCTTCTGAGGTGCAATAATAATCGTCCAGAAGACCTGCTACGGCGGATTCGCTGGCGATATGGCTTACATCGCTGCTACTGATCCCGTCGGCCAGAGCAATCGCCACCCCCTTTGAACTCAGGTGCGGTTCTTTTGGGATGTAGACGCCGTGAAAATCCTGATTGGTTTCCTTGCGCCCTTTATCGGAATACTGTCCGACGGATATTTTTAATTGATTGGTCATGTTTACTAGGACTTACGTAAAATCGTTGCAGCAAGACGTCGCATCCCTCAAAGCAGTGCTTTGAGTCCCCATCCCTTCTCCCGCTTGCGGGAGAAGGGGGCAAATAGCTTCCCTCTCCACTTTCTGGAGAGGGATTGAGGGTGAGGTTGGACGGCAGTACACACGTACGACTAGGAGCGACAACGCGGCTGCGGCGATTTTACGTAAGTCCTATTTGATATAAAAAGAGCCCCAGTCCCTGTTCGGACTGGAGCTCTTTTATTGTAACGCCAATTAATTAGAGCGCACGCTTAGGCGCAGTTTTCACATGTGTGGCATACAAAGTCAGTCCGGTGAATGCAAGGCCGCCAACCAGGTTACCCAACACAGTCGGAATCTCATTCCAGATCATGTAATCCATGATCGAGAAATGACCGCCCAACATCAAACCGGATGGGAACAGAAACATATTCACCACCGAATGCTCAAAGCCCATATAAAAGAAGAGCATGATCGGCATCCACATGGCAATCACCTTGCCGCTCACCGAAGTGGAAATCATCGCACCAACCACACCGGCCGATACCATCCAGTTACACAGCATGCCACGAACAAACAAGGTCAACATGCCTGCTGCACCGTATTTTGCATATCCCAGCGTACGATTTTCACCGATCACGCCAATCGCTTTACCCACCGCATTAGGCTCAATCGAAAAAGCATAGGTGACGATTATTGCCATCAGAACTGCCACAGTCAGCGCACCGGCGAAATTGCCGACAAATACCAATCCCCAGTTTCTTAAAACACCACCGATAGTCACACCCGGGCGTTTATCAATCAATGCGAGCGGCGACAAAACAAACACGCCGGTCAGAAGATCAAAGCCGAATAAATACAGCATGCAAAAACCGACCGGGAATAAAACGCCGCCAAGCAACGGTTGACCGGTCTGGACATTGATCGTTACCGCAAATGCGGCAGCCAATGCGAGGATCGCTCCGGCCATATATGCCCTGATCAACGTATCTCTGGTTGACATGTAGATTTTTGATTCACCTGCATCTACCATCTTTTTGACAAATTCCGACGGCACTAAATAAGCCATAATTCCCCCCCTTCTAATTCCGCGATTAGTACACGGCTGATTAATTAAAAAAACAAATTACTGCTGGATATGAATGTCATATGTACTTCATCACAGCAAAAAGCGAGCCAATGATGCGTTTGGTTTGTAAACATGCTGCATATCAAGAGTTTGTTTTGTAAGCGCTATTTCACGATAGATAATGGTGATCAGCGATCGAAAATACGCACCATCTTGTTGCATAGCGCCTGTAAATGATGCATATGATCACCAGAGCGGATCGGCTTGAAGTGTTTTAGGAATTTTCATCGATGTCCCTGCCTTTGATCATAATCACCAGCCAGGCAGATACTTATCCTGCAATCCATAAGCCATACTCCAACGATAAATCATGGACGGCACCGGTGTCAGGCTTTTGCATGATATTGAAACATCGAAGCAATGTAGATTTTCCAGCGCGGGATGTGCCAAGCAAAACAACGAATTGCCCTTGATGAGAATCAAGGCACGTTGGGCGCAAGGCGTTCACACTGCCGAATGCAACCGATACGTTGAGCAGTAGATAAACTAATTCAGAAAGACATACTCAAAGGCGATATTCAAATGAGAACCGCAGCGCTTAAAAAATCAGTATCTGTCAAATCGATCAATCCAAGTTATAAAAAAGAAGCAATATCCACGAAACAGATCTCAGCTGCATACCAGCCAGGAGACATGGATATCTTGGAGAGATACGCTGAAAGGCCGATGCCAACTGCCTTTGAACAAATCGATCGTAGCTACAAGAGCATGCATCGTTTGTTGGGCTGGCCTTCGGCTATTGTGTAAATATGCGAATCACTGCCTGAAGTACAACACTCATCCGCGAGCTGTTAGACTACTCAAGCAAGCCAACAAGAGCATTCTCAAAATCCAATTTTGAAATATTTAATTATTTAAAAATCAAAAAGTTAAATAATATATTTAATAAATAACATCAAATACTTTAGATCCAAAATCAAAGCTTTTTCATAAGCGATGTAGCCATTAATTATGGCGAAATCGAAACATCCGCAAACTCGTCTTGCCACTACAATCATTCAAAGGCAGACTTCAGGACGATCCAATCTGCTCATAACATTCAACAACATTGCACTCAGGGAGATGGCATGCACGCTTTTTATAAAGTGTTGGGATTCGTATTGTTGGCCAATTGCTGTCACGTTGCATTGGCCGATACAACGGTTGAATCGTTTTCCCCGCAAGGTACGGTTAAAGGTGTGCGACAAGTACAGGCACGATTCACCGAACAGGTTGTGCCATTCGGCGACCTTCGATTAGAAGATCCTTTTACGGTAACGTGCCCAGAGCATGGCACCGGCCGTTGGGTGGATGGCAAGAACTGGAGTTATGACTTTGATCGCGACCTGCCGGCCGGAGTCAGTTGCAGTTTTTCTTTGAAACCTGATTTGAAGGATTTGGCCGGGAAAGCCGTTGTAGCTACGCAGCCATATACTTTTTCAACGGGTGGTCCTGCAGTTATTGAATCCGTGCCATCGGAAGGCGCCGGATATCTCGATGAAAATCAAATCTTCATCCTGGGCCTGGATACCGTGGCAAAAATTGACACGATTGAGAGTAATGTTTACTGCTCTGCAGCCGGCGTTAATGAAAAAATCGGCGTCCGGCTGATCACTGGCAAGCAGCGCGATGAGCTTCTCGCCTTGCGCAAAAAATTTATCGACCGTTATTTGACAATCTATTTCAAAGCGCGTGGCGGCGTCTGGGTTACGACACTGGGACTGAACAACAACCGCATCGAGAAACTACCCATCGTTGTTTTGCAATGCAAGCAAAGCCTACCTGCAGATGCAAATGTCAGTCTTGTCTGGGGCGCAGGCGTCACCAGCGAAAGCGGTATCGCGACAACCGAAGACCAAAAGCTCGCCTACAGGACAAGGCCGGATTTCAGTGCCAAATTCAGCTGTTCCCGAACCAATGCCAACGGACAGTGCATCCCTTTCTTGCCGATGTCACTTGATTTCACAGCGCCGATCAACATCAAGGATGCAAGATCCATCACGCTGACAGGCAGTGACGGCAAAGTATACCGCCCGATTATTGACAAGGAAGAGATTAAAAACGATTACGTCTACCATGTTTCGTTCAAAGGCGCGTTGCCTGAAAACGCCACATTCAAGCTGGCCATTCCACCTCAACTGAAAGACGACGCAGGCCGCAGCCTGATCAATCGCGATCGTTTTCCGTTGACGGTACGTACAGACGAGCAACCGCCATTGGTCAAGTTCCCTTCCCGCTTTGGCATTATTGAAGCTGGAGGCGACCGCTTGTTGCCTGTTACCGTTCGTAACGTGGAAGCAGTTCTGCCTGCAACATCAGCAAGTGTCGCATCGCATACTTTGAGCGTAAAAGGCGAAGTGATGCGGGTAGTCGGTTGGCTGGGATCGTTGGTAAAAACAGAACCGGCAAGCGCAAAAAAAGAAGATTCGATCATCGAGCAAAACGAGGACCTCGCAATTATCGCGTGGATGAAACGCCTTAATGGCGGCGGCTACGATCAGTGGTCGGTTGGTGAAACCTGGAATGACCACATCAAACAATCGATTTTCAGCAGCTTGGATTCAACAGATAGCTTTGCCTTGCCGAAGCCGAGCGGCCAGAAGGCATTTGAAGTCATCGGCATCCCTTTGAAGAAAAACGGCTTTTATGTTGTCGAGCTGCAAAGTCCCAAACTGGGAGCAGCCATTACCGAAACCGGCCGGACCGCGTATATCCAATCGGCTGCATTGGTCACCAATCTTGCTGCGCATTTCAAGCATGGCGCCGAATCGTCGCTGGTGTGGGTCACTTCACTGGACAAGGGCGAGCCGGTTCCCAATGCCAAAGTGGCAGTCCGCAATTGCAACGGGGCGTTGTTATGGCAAGGCGTGACGGACAAATCCGGTGTCGCGGCTATTTCGCAAAAATTACCGGCTGCTTTGTGTAATTACAACCGGAATTACTTCATTAGCGCGCGCAGCAATGACGACATGACTTTCACATTATCGGACTGGACCGGCGGTATTGAGTCATGGCGCTTTAATGTTCCAACCACGAACTTTGATGCCGACAACATCATGGCCGATACAGTGTTTGACCGCACATTGTTAAGAGCCGGCGAAACCGTGCACATGAAACATTTTCTTCGCAAGCACACAATGGACGGGATTCGATTCGTCAATGCTGACGATCCAATGCTCGGAACAAGAAGCTATCACAGGAAAAAAATAGGTTTCTCCGCACCAAACAGCTCAGTCAGCAACGCTGCCGACAGCGCGAACCAAAAACTGATCATCACTCATGAGGGAACAGATCAGCAGTATGAATTGCCATTGCAATGGTCAAGCACAGGCACCGCAGAATCGACATGGAAAATTCCGGCAGATGCCAAACAGGGGACGTATCGCCTGACGGTCGGCCCCTACTCTGTCGGCTCGTTCCGTGTCGAAGCGTTCCGCGTTCCGACCATGAAGGCGATCTTGCAAGGGCCGAAAACACCGCTCGTCCGCGCTTCCAAGTTCGATCTGGATGTGCAATTAAATTATCTCGCCGGCGGTGGCGCATCCAATGCACCGGTGAAGCTGCGCACAGTAATGCAGGATAAATACGTGTCCTTCGCCGACTACAGTGATTTTGCTTTCAGCAATGGCGATGTCAAGGAAGGTGTTGTCACGCAATCGGCATCCTACGATGAAGATGAGGGATATCGAGAAGAGGGGCAGGATGTTCAGGAAGAAGATGCCAGCGGTACAGCCAATGCAAAAAACGGTGTCAAAACGCGTATCTTGACACTCGATGGTGCCGGCGCAGCACGCATTACGATCGACAAATTACCCAGCTCACAAAAGCCGCAAGACGTCTTGACGGAACTTGAATACCAGGATGCCAATGGCGAAACGCTGGCCGTCTCGACACACATTCCATTGTGGACATCCAAATATGTCATTGGCATCAAGCCGGATAGCTGGGCTGTCAGCAAGGACGCTTTCAAGTTTCAGACAATCGTACTCAAGCTTGACGGCAAGCCTGCTACCAATGCGCCGGTGGCGGTCGATTTCTTCGAGCGCAAGACATACTCGCACAGGCGCCGCTTGATTGGTGGGTTCTATGCGTACGAAAACATCAGCGAGGTTAAACGCCTCAGCACCGCGTGCGAAGGTAAAACCGACAACAAAGGCATGCTGTTCTGCACAGTCAAAGCACCGACCACAGGTAACCTGATACTGCGTGCAAAGACTACTGACGATGAAGGACATACGGTATTTGCCAACACCGAAACCTGGGTGGCGGGTGAAGATAACTGGTGGTTCAACGCCAACGACAATGACCGCATCGATGTGCTGCCGGAAAAGAAACGTTACGAACCAGGGCAAGAAGCAACTTTCCAGGTACGCATGCCCTTCCGCGAAGCCACTGCTTTGGTGACAGTCGAACGAGAAGGCATCATCGATACTTACGTCAAGCATCTGTCGGGTAAAAAGCCGGTATTTTCCATACCGGTGAAAAACAATTACGCACCTAATGTGTATGTGTCTGCGTTTGTCGTGCGTGGACGTGTCGATGGCATTCAGCCTACCGCACTGGTCGATCTGGGCAAACCGGCATACAAAATGGGACTCGCCCGTTTGCAAGTTGGATGGCAGGCGCATGAATTGAAGGTGCAAGTGACAACAGATAAACCAGCCTACCGGGTTCGCGAAAAAGCCAAGACACACATCAAGGTTGTACGTGCAGATGGCCGTCCGGCACCAGCAGGGGCAGAGATCGCTCTGGCAGCCGTCGATGTCGGCCTGCTGGAACTGATGCCCAACGACAGCTGGAAATTGCTCGAAGCGATGATGCAGGAGCGCAGCCTGCAAGTTCAGACGTCCACCGCACAAATGCAAGTCATCGGTAAACGGCACTTCGGCCGTAAAGCAGTACCAAGCGGCGGAGGTGGCGGCAAGAGCGCGGGACGTGAGCTGTTCGATACGCTGCTGTTCTGGAAAGCACGTGTGGTACTGGATGCAAAGGGTGAAGCAGATATCGATGTACCATTGAATGATTCGTTGACAGCCTTCCGTATCGTGGCGATTGCGAATGCAAACGCAGATCTATTCGGCACTGGAAATATCGATATTCGCAGCACGCAGGATTTGATATTGATGTCTGGTCTGCCCGGCCTGATTCGCGAAGATGACAATTATCGTGCCGGCTTCACATTGCGCAATACTACCAACGCTGCGCTTACAGTCGATCTCGATGCATGGGTCAGTGATGGTAGCGATAAAAAACCGACATCGCTCAAGATGCCGACACAAAGCATCACGATAGAGCCCGGACAGGCCAAGGAAGTCGGCTGGGACCATCATGTACCGCTTGGCGTGCATGCGCAGGTATGGGATGTATCGGCCAAATCGCGCGATGGTTCAGTGAGTGACAAGATCCGCATCAAGCAGAAAGTCACGTTCGCCATACCGGTACGCACGTATCAGGCAACCTTGATGCAGATCGAAAAGCCGATCAACATGAGCGTACAAATGCCGGCCGATGCATTGCCCGGCCGCGGCGGCATTCAGACCTTGCTGAAACCACGCCTGGGTAATGAATTACCTGGCGTCAAAGAGTACATGAGCGATTATCCGTACTCCTGTTTCGAACAGACGGCATCCAAAGCGGTCGCTCTTCAAGATGAAAAGCAATGGAATGCACACATGGCGGCCCTGCCTGCCTATATGGACTCCGACGGGCTGGTTAAATACTTCCCGCTGATGATATATGGCAGCGACACCCTCACCTCTTACATTTTGTCTATTGCGGACGAAGCAGGTTACGAGATCCCGGAACATAGCAAGACTCGGATGGAAGAAGCGCTGATCGGTTTTGTGCAAGGACGCATTTTCCGCTACTCGCAGTTGGCTACTGCGGATGTCGCGATTCGCAAGATGACCGCATTGGAAGCGCTTTCACGTTCCAAGAAAGTCACGCCAGACATGCTGCAATCGTTCTCCATCGAGCCGAATTTGTGGCCGACCTCGGCAGTCATCAACTGGTATCTGGTCTTGCAGCGCACCGACTCCTTGCCTGCACGCGATGAAAAACTGGCACAGGTGGAACAGATACTGCGTTCGCGCTTGAACTTCCAGGGCACGACGATGGGCTTCTCCACTGAGCGCATTGATGACTTGTGGTGGTTGATGATTTCTACCGACGTCAACGCAAACCGTATCTTGCTCACGATGCTGGAGAACGATCGCTGGCATGAAGACATCGGGCGACTTGTCAGAGGCACGCTGGGCAGACAGCATAAAGGCCATTGGAACACTACCGTCGCCAACGCATGGGGCGTACTCGCCATCAAGAAATTCTCGGAAAAATTCGAGTCGATTCCAGTCACCGGCAATACCAATGTCACGTTGAATGCCAAAACAAAAACGCTGGATTGGGCCAAACGGGAAGATGGCGGCACATTCCTGCAACCATGGCCGAAGGATCGTGATGAGCTCAACATCAATCACATCGGTACCGGCAAGCCATGGGTGACGATCCAAAGTCTGGCTGCTATCCCGCTCAAGACACCACTCTCCAGCGGTTATAAAGTCGTCAAAACCATCACGCCGGTCGAACAGAAAAAACCAGGCGTATGGTCGCGCGGCGATGTCTATCGCGTCCATCTGGATCTGGAAGCGCAAGCAGACATGACATGGGTTGTAGTCGACGATCCGATCCCTGCCAGTGCCAGCATTTTGGGATCGGGCCTTGGACGCGATTCGCAAATCATGAGTACCGGAGAGAAGCGCGAAGGCTGGGTTTGGCCGGCATTCGAAGAGCGCACATTTGAAGCATTCCGCTCTTACTACGAGTTTGTACCGAAAGGAAAATGGACGGTCGAATATACGGTGCGGCTGAACAATGCCGGTGATTTCGTTCTTCCGCAAACACGGATAGAGGCGATGTATTCGCCTGAAATGTTTGGCGAAATTCCCAATGAAAAAGTCAATGTCAATCCGTAATACTGTCTGCGCAAGCCTTGCGTTGCTATCGTTCGCTGCGATAGCAACGCCAACCCCTGATGAAGTCAAGGCATCTTACCGCTCGTCGGAAGCGGAACTGCTGGATCGCCACGGCGAACGTATTCAGACATTGCGTATCGACATGGCCGTGCGCCGTTTGCCGTGGGTGAATTTCAAGGACATTTCTCCCGCTGTATCAGCCGCGATATTGGAAGCGGAAGACCGGCGTTTTTACCAGCATCATGGCGTTGATATAGAAGCCATCGGCAAAGCGGCCTGGGATAACTTGTTCCGAAAAAATCCGCGTGGCGCCAGCACGATTACAATGCAATTGGCTTCGATGCTGGATCAGCAACTGCAACCGAAAAAAGGAAAACGCGATTGGGGCCAGAAGTGGGATCAGATCCAAGCGGCAAGAGAATTGGAAACCACTTGGAGCAAACAGCAAATCCTCGAAGCGTATCTTAATCTCGTCAACTTCCGTGGGGAACTGCAAGGCATCGGTGCAGTCTCGCAAAACTTGTTCGGCAAGTCGCCATCCGGCTTGAACGAGATCGAGTCCGTCATACTGGGAAGCTTGATCCGTGCACCGAATGCATCTGCCAAGCTCGTTGCGAAACGCGCATGCAGTCTTGCCAAGGAAAACAAACTGACGACCTCCTGTACGGTCATTGAGATGACGACCAGCCGTGCACTGGCTGGAACAATGACACGCGCAACTTATCCATTAGCGCCGCATGTTGCGCTAAAGCTGCTAAAAAATCCTGCGGAGAAAGTAACAAGCACGCTGGACATCGGCTTGCAACGCTTTGCCTCAGACAGCTTGCGCCAGCAATTAATGACGCTGAGAGGCCGCAATGTCAACGACGGCGCCATCGTGGTGCTGGACAATCGTAGCGGCGACATTCTTGCGTATGTCGGCAATTCCGGCAGCAATAGTGTTGATGGTGTGGCGGCGTTGCGTCAGGCAGGTTCCACGCTTAAACCTTTTTTATACGAGCTGGCGATCGAAAAAAAGAACTTGACTGCCGCATCCGTATTGGATGATTCACCCATCGATATCTCGACACCTTCCGGGCTCTATATTCCTCAAGATTACGACAAGGATTTCAAAGGCCGTGTCAGCGTCAGAACCAGTCTCGCCAGTTCACTCAACGTTCCGGCAGTTCGCACTTTGGTATTGCTTGGCATGGATCCGTTTTACAACAGGCTCAAAGATCTTGGCTTGAGCAGCCTGACCGAATCGGCAGATTATTACGGTTATTCATTGGCGCTGGGTTCCGCAGAAGTCAGTCTGCTGGAACTGACCAATGCCTATCGTACGCTTGCCGATGGCGGAATGGCCGGTACATTCAGCTTGACGCCTCGCTCATCACAAAATAAAAAACGCTTACTGGATGCACGTGCTGCATTTATAGTCGACGATATCCTTTCCGACCGTGCAGCACGCAGCACTACCTTTGGATTGTCGAACGAACTTGCCACCACCTACTGGACTGCCGTCAAGACCGGTACCAGCAAGGACATGCGCGACAACTGGTGTATCGGATTTTCTGAAAGATATACGGTTGGTGTATGGGTCGGCAACTTTGACGGCGAGCCGATGTGGGACGTTTCCGGCGTGACGGGTGCAGCGCCGATATGGCGTGATGTGATGGACTTCTTACATAAAGGATTGCCCGGCAACGCGCCCAAAGCACCGCATGGTGTGATCGAAAAAGAGATCGAATACGTGCCTCAATTAGAGGCAGCACGCAGAGAATGGTTCATCGACGGGACAGAAATCACAAAAATAGAAATTATTGCAGATGCGGAACGCGTGCCAAAGATTCGCTATCCTGGCCGCGACAGCATCATTGCTATTGATCCGGATATTCCGGAAGATCGGCAACGCGTATTTTTTCAGGCGCAAGCTGGTAAGGATCTGTTATGGCGATTGGACGGAAATGTGCTGGCTGCTGCGAATACCACTTATTCATGGCGTCCCATGTTTGGGAAACATCATCTGGAATTACTGAACCAGCAAGGTAGTACTCTTGATTCAATTGATTTTCATGTTCGAGGTAGTTCTTCGCCACTACTTTCAGATAACGATCCAAAAAAGCAGTAGTGAAGCAATTCTCTTGTGGCATAGTAAATAAAGTGATGGCGTGAAGTGATTGATATGGATCAAATATTGATAGCTAACCGTGGAATTCGATATATCATTTAGCCAATTTCGCAATGGCGACATGTTGAAGAATTGACTAAAGGGGAAAAAATGAAAGTCGCTTTGGAAGTATTAGCCTTGGTTGCCGTAATAGGCATTCTGTTGGGCATTGGTGCGTTAGGCGAGAAATACGGAAAGAAAAAAGAAGCAGGACAAAACGACGACAAATCCCAAGCCAGCAAAAAACCGCCGGAAGGAAACGATTTACTTTAATTATCTGCCGCCGATTGATATCGGATATAGGCAGACGCAAGTCAACGACTGATTGCTTTCACTAAAGCCATCAGTTATCAAGTACCTGTTCAACGCCCGCTTACAGACTACAGATGTCAGCCTTGCGGATATGGTTAAGCCGGTTTCTTCATATATGCGCTGCACCAGCCGTTCGCCGACACACCTTTCCCTCCGAAAATCGTGCATGGCGCAATATTTCCTGACTGTTGCGCGGTTTGATAAAACTGGCAGCCACTGCACTTTTGAGTGGCATCATGCTTGGGGTACTTGTTTTGATCCGCCGTAGTCGTGTTATCCGTATAACCCAGACTAACTGCTTGCGGATCCTTGGGATCAAGTTTTTGAATCGCTGCCAATAACTTCAACGGAATGCCGGCAACCGATACGGCCGCAGCTGTAGTAATGGAACGAATTACGATACGGCGCTTGTTCATGAAACCTCCTTGTAATCATCATGGAAATGTTGACTGTTCGCCTGCCTTGCATTCTTGCTCTGTGTCGTCACCTATTATTTTTCGGTGTGCCGGAAGGTCCAGCACCAGATGCAGCGCCTCCGCCTCCAGGACCTTGGCTACTGCCGGATGTTGGCTCACCCTGCTCTGTGCTTACGCCAGTTGTCGGCGTGCTTCCGGTTTGGTGCGTTGTGCCGGATGCTGTTGGACGTGCTGCCGATCCCTTGGGCACATTGATACGCTGCGACGCCGGTGCCGGCGCAGGTTGCGCCGCATAATAAGCCGACAGTGCCGCAGTATCGCTATCACTTAGGCGCTTGGCAATCATCGGCATTTGCTGACTTGGATCGGTGTTGCGTGCACCGCTCTTCCATTCGCGCAGGGCGGCATTCAGATAACCGCTATGCTGTCCGGCGAGATAGGGGTACGCCGGTGGTTCACCCACACCGTTCGGGCCGTGGCAATTGGCACAAGCCTGCACCTCAATGTTTCTATCGCCTATCATTGCAAGAACTTCTCCGCGCATTTGTACTTTTGTCGCAGACGCGGAAGATGTTTTCGATGCCTTCAATGGTGGTGCTGCAAGCGATGCATAGTAGGCAGATAATGCATTGATTTTCTGCTCGGATAATTGTTTTGCTATCGGCGTCATGATTTGATTATTGCGACTACCGTTTGCATAAGCAGCAAGTTGCCGTACAAGATAAGCTTGCGGTTGGCCGGCGATACGTGGGACGTTGGACTGCGCATTACCTTCGCCTTTGGCGCCATGACAAGCGGCACAAGTGGCAGCGGCGTTGCTGTTGCTATCCGCAGCCGATTGTCCATATGCATTCGCAGCAACCATAGCGCTTGCTGCTGTGAGTAACGTTATAAAGCAAGTATCGATCGCGTTCATGCATGCACCAATGGTCCGGGAGATGGTAGATATTTTTTGATAATTGCATCGGCAGCCCAATAGGCCAGTGCACCAACCGTGTCGGTCGGATTGTATGAAGCATTTTGCGGGAAATTCGACGCGCCGATCACAAATACGTTCGGCACATCCCAACTCTGCAAATAACGATTGACCACGCTGGTCGAAGGATCGTTACCCATCACCGTGCCGCCGGTATTGTGCGTGGTTTGATATTGCGTAACGTTGTACGGTCCCTTGCGCGGCCCACCTTCCGTTTGCACACCACCCATCGCCTTGCCGATGTCCATTGCTTTTTGCGTAATGAACGCCGACATCGCCAAATCGTTTTTCGGAAAATCAAATGTCATGCGCAATAGCGGATTGCCCCATGCATCTTTATAAGTCGGATCCAGATCCAGATAATTTTGTCTGATCGCCACCGAACTGCCATGAATCGTCAGCGCCGCAGTATGATTGTAATGACGCACCACTGCCTTTTTCCAATCGGCACCCCATGCCGGCGTGCCCTTCGGCGTTGGATGGAATTCGATCGGTCTGCCATGCGACATTATTTCGCCGATATAGGCGCCGCCGACAAACCCGAGAGGACCATGATCAAAATTGTCGCTGACAAAATCCGAGATCACCGTGCCGTTTGCGCCGGAACGCATGAACGGATTGATGTTGGTTTTCTCATCGTAAAATACCTGAACTGCGCTGGTCGTTTGGTAAGCATAGTTACGCCCCACCACACCTCGATTCGTTTGCGGATCATATGGCGTGCCGATGCCTGACAATAACAGCATGCGTACATTGTTCAATGCGAACATGCCGACAATGATCAACTTCGCCGGCTGTTCGACTTCACGTCCCGATGCTTCGACATAGGTGACGCCGGTCGCATGCTTGCGCGTGCTGTCGAGGTTGATGCGCAGGACTTGCGCATTGGTGCGCAACGTAAAATTTTTATCTTTCAATAAAACGGGCAGCAAAATGGTTTGCGGCGATGACTTAGCAAAATGTTCGCAGCCATATCGTTCGCAAAAGCCGCAAAACATGCATGTGTTCATCGTCAAACCTTCCGGATTGGTGTAAGGCTGACTCAAGTTGGATGATGGTTGGGGATATGGATGATAGCCAAGATTGGCCGCCGCTTTGCGGAATAATGCAGAGCCGTATGGTTCTTTCATCGGCGGGGTCGGATAATCGCGCATGCGCACATCCTCGAACGGATTGCCGCCGGCAATCTTTTGGCCTTTCAGATTGCCTGCCTTGCCGCTGACGCCCAGCAAATATTCAAAGCGATCATAGTGCGGTTCCAGATCCTCTGCAGAGACACCCCAATCCTGAATTGTTATATCGCTCGATAGAAAATTCTTGCCGTAACGTTCAATCGTGTGCGACTGCATTTTGAAATCAGTATCCTGAAACCGATACGTCTGCCCATTCCAATGCACCGCTGCACCACCCAGGCCAGTGCCGGGAAGGAAGCTGCCCCAGCGTCGAATTGGCAGCGCCGTCTCTGCAGCGGAATTGCGAAACGTCAGCGTTTCCTTGGTGTTGTCCTGCATCAGCGCCTTGCGGATCGAATAGCGCAATTCGTCATGCACTTGCGGCCCCTGAAAATCCGGCACGGTAAAACGCGGCTCACCACGCTCCAGTCCAACCACCTTCAACCCGGCACGCGTCAACTCCCTGCCGAGCATGGTGCCAACCAGTCCTACACCGAGGAGCACCGCGTCAACTTCAGGCAGTTTGGTCGTCATGATTATTTTTCCATCCGTTGATATTTGTCAGATGCAGGAATATTGGGATGGATATGGATCATGCCGCGGCCGTTCTCGGCCAGACTCATCGGCGCACGCGTGAAATTCATTCCATATTGGTCTACCGTGGTGTAGTACGTTGCATAAGCGCCGGGAAACCCAATCATCTTCCAGGTCACCATGTCTTTGTTGCCGCCATAGACCGGATCGCTGAAATATCCTTCGATGGTCAAGTCCAGTAATGACTGGAAGAACACTTTGGATGGCACCCCGTCCAAATCAATATCGCCGCTTTCCAGCGCTTTTAAATATGCATCTTGTGCCTGCGTATCGAGCTTGTTGAATGGTTTGCTGCCGCGTTTGTTTAAATCTATTTGAATGCCGCGCAACGCATGGCGAAATAATTCTGCCGGCGTAAATGGCAATTGATAACCTTGCGTCGATGCGCCTTCGTGCCATGGCCCGCTGCGATATAAACGTTCGCCGGCGCCCCATGCACCGCCGAGTTGCTTGTCGAGATAAGACGGCACGCCCGCGTCAATCGCGCCCGGCCCGTTCTCATCAGACGGGATTAAACGTTCGACTGCTGCTACGATAAAGTCTGATTCCTGCGATTTGAAAAAGGTATACGTTTCTTTGGGGGAGGATATTGCCTTGTTGGTCGTTTTGTCTGATGTTAATGCATGCACTTGGGTCGCTGTGGTGGCAACTGTTGCCCCTGCCACTTTAAAGAATGATCTTCGCGAAATTTTTTCCATTCTTGTCTCCGGGTTTTTCATCAGCAAAGCTGGCAAATCAAAAATTTTATTTTGAGGTTTCCTATATGGAGGAATTAATTACATGCCTAATAATTTCAACGTGCAGGAATCAAGGAACCACTTTCGTTTTGTTTAAATTGAAATTGAATAGTTCCTGCACGTCAGAGCAGTCCATTGAGCTTTAGCATGTCACGATTGATTTTTTATCAGTACACACATTGGCATGTAATTGCACATACAATACGATGCAATTACAGTCCGAAAATAACCGATGGGCCAAGCGCTCCGATTACTTGTCTATTCGATGGGGAGTAACAACATGCTGGAACTGAGACCGACCTGTGAGCATTGCAATAAGCCATTGACTCCCGAATCAACAGACGCAAGAATTTGCAGTTTTGAATGTACGTTTTGCGTCACGTGCGTTGAGCATGTGTTGGACAACGTCTGCCCAAATTGCGGTGGCGGATTTTCTGCTCGTCCGATCAGACCAGCAAGAAATTTAAGAGGAGATAATTTTCTTGAAAAATATCCGGCGAAAACTGTTGTGAAATACAGACCTGTTGATGTCGATGCTCACAAGCTTTTTGCCGAGAAGATAAAAAATATTTCGCCTGAAGATCGTTAACTCGACACTTCAATAGGTGTGCGCATTAAAAAAGCCCGCATTGACTAGAGGCGGGCTTTAAAAATACAGTGTTGATCAATCTTGCTTCAATGCTTCAATTTGAATGCGCAGTATGACATCCATTTTAAAACCATATTCCTTTCCATAGCCCACGCCAAATTCGTCACGGTTGAATGTGCCGAATGCATCTGCGCCGCACAGTTCGCGTTTGTATAGCGGATGCGGTATGCACTTGAAAGAATTGATTTTCAACTTGAGCGGTTTGGTCACACCATGCAAAGTGAACTTCCCATCCACTGCAGTCGGTGCACCAGCGACAAAGTCGATCAACTTGCCTTTGTAAGTTGCAGTCGGGAATTTCGCAGTATCCAGGAAATCCTTCCCTACCACATGCTCATTGAGCTTCGCATGCCCAAGGTCAACGGATGCAGGATTGATGACGATATCAACCGTACCGGTCTTGGCTTCTTTATCCAATACGATTGTGCCGGAGGTTTCTTTGAACATACCGCGCCATACAGACAGACCGCCGAAGTGGTCTGTTTCGAAATGCGGATAGGTATGCTCAGGATCAACCTTGTATGTACCTGGGGCGGCTACAGCAACAGCAGAGCAACAGGCAAAAAGTATTGCACAAAGTGTTTTCATATTTAAATTTTGGTATATAGAGTTAAAATTTTTTTGATTGGAGTGGAGCAATTCAGTTCACAAATTTTTCCTTGATTTAATAATTCATTCATGCAACTCCCTGCTTAATATATCAATTTTTTTGAAAGCATGTTTACGTCACACTTTAGAAATGTAGAATTACAATTATCATTGCCACAATGTTATAGAATAACTAACACGCATAAAATATAAATGCGGTTCGAACCAAATAAGAAACTACTTACATAACAAAAATCATGAGACTGATCAGCAAGCTACGAGATAAATTGCGAAACCTCGCAGGAATCAGAAGAGAACGACAGTTGCCGCCGCCAGGAGAAAAACCGTCCATCGGCAGCAATATTGTCAGAGAAAAATTGAGGATACGCTTAAAGTATCCGATTACAGACGCACTTTGGAAGTTTTTAATTGCACAGGGCTGGCGCGCGATCGATATGCGCTATAACAAGAGACGTTATACGATCGTGCCTGACAAGGTATTGCTGAAATTAATCAAGGCCGACGACCTGGAACGACACGTACTGCATGCGCGCCTGGTCAAAGTTAACAAGCACGGATCGAATCCATATCGAGTATCAAGATCCGATACGCCTGCATTGCAGCCTCTGTCTCAGAACCTGGCATTTGAAAAAAATACGGTGGAATGAGGCAATTCAACGTTGCCTCATGCTTCATGCAGCTGCAATCTTCTGTGCTATATGGGAAAGCGCTTCTTCGACCTGATCAATCAGAATCAAGCATAAATCGCCTGCTTCAAGCTTGCTCATCGCTGAATCAATGGCGACAAATTCACCCTGGATTTCTTCAACTACAGTTGTGCGTTTTGCGTTAGCAAGACCATCACGCAGCAACGCAACGACTTCACCATCCTGGCGGCCGCGCTGGCATTGATCCTGATACAGGATGACCGAATCAAATGCATCGCCGAGAATGTGCGTTTGTTGACGAATATCTTCGTCGCGCCTGTCCCCTGCTCCACTGATGACGACCGAACGGCGTTTGGCAGGCATGGTTTCGACTGCACGTACCAAAGCCAGAATGGCGTCGGGGTTGTGGCCGTAATCGGCAATCAATGTAGCGCCGCGATAATTAAAAATATTAAAACGTCCTGGCGCGTTATCGCTGTCGTTGGCGAAAGTCTTGAGTCCCGCCCGTATCACATCCCAACCGATTTCAAGTGCCCACGCCGCTGCTACTGATGCCATCACATTTTCAACTTGAAAACCGATCGTGCCATTTCGCGTAATCGATACATCGGCAAGAGGAATTTTGTATTGAAATTTTCCTTGCTCGGCAACGATGGCCTCATCTTCCACATACACAATACGGCGGCGTTGTGCGCGATGCGTCGCCATCACCGGATGGTGGCGATCCATTGCAAAGAAAGTGACAGTGCCGCGGCAGTTGGCGGCCATGCTGGCAACAATCGGGTCGGCTGCATTCAGCACGGCGACGCCATTGTCCGCGACATTTTGGACAATCACGCGCTTCAACACGGCCAGATCTTCTACTGTCGTGATGTAATTCAAGCCGAGATGGTCGCCTGTGCCGATGTTCGTGATCACGGCGACTTTACTGCGATCAAACGCCAAGCCTTCACGCAGAATGCCACCACGTGCTGTCTCGAATACTGCTGCATCGACATCAGGATGGAGGAGTACATTTCTAGCGCTGCGCGGGCCGCTGCAATCGCCGCTGTCAATGCGATGACCCGCGATATACACACCGTCGGTATTGGTCATGCCGACGCGCAATCCGCTTTGCGCCAGCAAGTGTGCAATCAAGCGAACTGTCGTGGTCTTGCCGTTGGTACCGGTCACTGCGACAACCGGGATGCGGCCGTCATCGCCTTCAGCAAACATGTTGGAGATGATTGCTTCGCCCACCGGGCGTCCTTTGCCGTAAGAAGGAGAAAGATGCATGCGCAAGCCCGGCGCAGCATTCACTTCCACGACACCACCACGTTGTTCTTCAATCGGCTTGAGTACGCTATCGCACACCACATCGACGCCGCAAATATCGAGGCCAACCATCTGCGCTGCTTCTACTGCGCGTGCCGCAACGTCGGGATGCACATCGTCCGTCACATCGGTTGCCGTGCCGCCGGTCGACAGGTTGGCGTTATTGCGGAGGATGACGCGTTGTCCCAAAGGAGGAACCGAATCGGCACTGAAGCCTTGCACACCAAGGCGAGCCAAAGCGATTTCATCGAAACGGATCTTGGTCAAGGAAGTCGCATGTCCGGTGCCGCGGCGCGGATCGCTATTTACCTTTTCCACCAATTGGCGCACAGTCAACACACCGTCGCCGATCACTTGCGGCGGATCGCGGCGTGCTGCGGCGATCAGCTTGTCGCCAACCACCAATAAACGAAAATCGTTGCCGGGCAAAAAACGCTCGATCATGATGTTGTCACGAAATTCGCGTGCCGCATCATAGGCAATCTGCATGTGCGCGCGCGTCATGACGTTGACGGTCACGCCCTTGCCCTGATTGCCATCTTTGGGTTTGACGACGACCGGCAAGCCAATTTCAAGTGCAGCGGCCCACGCATCGTCGGCACTTTCGACAAGTCGTCCATAAGGCACCGGCACACCGGCGGCTTCCAGCAGTTTTTTAGTCAGTTCCTTGTCTTGCGCAATGGATTCGGCAATTGCACTCGTACTATCCATTTCAGCGGCCTGAATACGGCGCTGGCGACTGCCCCAACCGAACATGACCAAACTGCCATCGGTCAAACGCCGGTATGGAATATTGCGCGCCACCGCTGCGTCGACAATTGAACCGGTGCTTGGGCCAAGACGCACGTCTTCATCAAGGTCACGCAATTGTGCGAGTGCGCCGGCCAGATCAAATGGCGTATCTTCCAATGCTGAACGACATAATTCCTGCGCCAACTCAAACGCCAGACGGCCGACTGCTTCTTCGGTGTATTCAACGACAACTTGAAAAGTACCCGGCTCCAATGTCTGTGTCGTGCGGCTGAAAGTGACAGGACAACCGGCTTGCGCTTGCAAATCAAGCGCAGCCAGCTCAAGCACATGCGCCATCGGAATCGCATCGTCATATCCACGCGGCTGCAACGGACTGATCTGTGGGAATCGTGCACGCAAGCGAGCTTTGAATCCAGGCAGGCCCGCCACGATCGAGCATTCTTGCTGCGTGCAGGTAACGATCGCTTCAATCGCTGTGTGATGGCTCCAGAGATTGGGGCCGCGGAGAGCTCGGATGCGTGATACTTCCATAAAACTTGTCCTGTGTAGTCTTGGATCTGGCTTGTATGCGCCAAGTTTAATATTTTGTTTTCCCGGGATGCAGATCAAACGTCTTCAAGCCGGCCACAATCAATTCCGGCGTGATGCCAAGCGCCCATGCAGCTGCTACAGCCGCCATGATGCTTTCCGGTTGTGCAGATTTATCGGCTTTAAAAGAAGACAGCGGGATCAATGCAGTCTCTTGATGCCCTTCGGTCAATACGATATTGTGATCGCGCATGAATACCGCGCGTTCGCCATCCGAGCGATGCCCCTCGATGGCTTCCAGTTTTGGATCACATCCATAGAAAATAACCTTACCGTCGCACAGTGCGGCCATGTTCACGACATGCGGATCAGCCGCGTTCAATACTGCGACACCATCCGGCAAGATGACATCGACTTGAGTACGCACAACGTTATACAACTGATCCGGTTCGTGAATGTAGAACTCGCCTAGTGCTTCATGTCCGTTCAGGTCGGTCACGACACCGACAGCGCATTTATCGTAAGCCAGCCCTTCAGTCAGAATCATGCGGTAGTCATTCTCGAATACGGCCGTTTCCACCGAGCGATTAATCAGCAATCGTTGTCCTGCTTCCCAATTGATGCTGTTGCCTTTTACTACCTGCCTGAGATTCAGATACAAGCCTTCACTGCAAGCCAGGCCGACATACTTTCCATCTGTGTGGAGAAGCCACGTAATCAATCGAGCAATCAGGGTCGTGCCCTGGGTACCTGTGACGCCAACAACCGGTATACGCCCGCAGTCATCCGGTGCAAACAAATAATCGATGATTGCTTCACCGACAGGGCGTGGCTCACCATTCGCCGGTTTTAGATGCGACAAAAGTCCGGGGCCGGCGTTGACTTCAATAATCGCACCACGTTGATCTTCCAATGGACGGGCAATATCCTCGGCAACCAAATCAACACCGGCGATATCCAGCCCAACCACGCGTGCAGCCAACGCGGCAACTGCAGCGACACTGGGATGCATTTTGTCGGTCACATCGAAAGCGACATTGCCATTACGTTGAATCAAAACTTTAGCACCTGCAGCAGGCACCGAATAGGCAGTGAGGCCTTGGCGTTCCAGTTCGAGGATATTTTCAGCGCCAATTTCAGGTGATATCGTATTAAGAGGAAACTCCTCTCCTGTTCCACGCCTCGGATCCGTATTGATCTGGCTGTCTACCAGCGCAATGATATTTGACTTGCCATCGCCTGTTACCCACGCTGTTTCACCACGTGCCGCTGCGACGACGTTTGTTCCGACAACCAGCAGGCGGTGCTCGTTTCCGGGAATGAATTGTTCGACAATCACGCCATTACCCTTGCGATTGGCGAGATGATATGCCGCTTCAATATCTTCGCGTCTGCTCAAATCCAGTGAGACTCCGCGGCCATGATTGCCGTCGTAAGGTTTCACCGCTACCGGCAGACCGATGTCTTGCGCAGCATCCCATGCATCCTCCGGGCTGGTGACCATGCGTCCTTTCGGCACTGGTACACCGCAAGAGCGCAGCAATGACTTGGTCAAATCCTTGTCGCTGGAAATACTTTCTGCAACAGCACTGGTCCGGTCTGTTTCAGCAGTCCAGATGCGGCGCTGACGCGCACCGTGACCGAACTGCACCAGGTTGCCGTCATTTAAACGAATGGAGGGAATACGACGCTCAGTGGCGGCATCAACGATGTGCGCTGTACTCGGACCCAGGCAGAGGGAGTCAACCATATCGCGCAATTCGGCGACTGCAGCGCTGACATCAAACGGACGGTCTTCAATCGCTGCCATCACCAGGTCACGTGCCGCATGCAATGCCTTGCGCCCTACTTGTTCTTGACGCGTACGGAAAGCGACTTTGTAAATACCATGTTCTGAAGTCTGACGCGCCTTGCCGAAGCCGGTACGCATGCCGGATAAATTCTGGAGCTCCAATACAACGTGCTCCAGAATATGTGCTGCATAGGTGCCATCGCGCAGCCGTTCCAAAAATCCACCAGGCTGGCCGATACCGCAACGATGCGCCGCCAGTGTCGGAAGCAAGCCCGTCAAACGCTCGTAAAATCCGGGAATCTTATTGGAGGGAAAATCCTCCAGCGCACCGATGTCAACCCACACCTCGATGACAGCGCGATAGGTCCAGATGTTAGGTCCGCGCAAATGCGTCACACGGAGAAATTCGATAGCTTTCTTTTTCGTCATGTTTCTATTTTTTGTTTACTCAACAACGCCGTATTGACGCGTCTTTATTCAGTTTTACCGGCCTTCGCTGTATCGAGCTCAATTGATCATGACAAGGGATTTGTGTGCTCTTGCGATATACTTGCCGCAATGCAGTACATCTTCATGGTCAGGTTTTTGTCAGAATTGTTTCATTCGACAGAATACTACCGCAAATAGTTGCTTATGTGACTTTTTGCCAAGCGTCGAATGTATTTATATTGCAGGTTGTTATACGGGAAACACGTATTATGATCTGTTCTGTCATCTGTAATGCCGTACATTATCCAATCTTTTTAAACAATGATTTTTACCCGCATAGAATCAAGCCGGAAAATGCTTCACGATGACAACTGAAAATCTTGCTTCCGATATTTCGCACAACGAGATCCCAGCTGAATGGCGTGCCGAGGTCAAATCACGACTCGATAAAAACGAGAACGTTGTCACCGCTGTTGAGGTTGACCTAGACGCACAACTGCACTTCGTTAAAGGATTGGTAGTTGTCACGAATAGGCGCATTCTGGCACGCGCTCCCAGCGAAACAATTTGGCGCGACTGGCCTTATCGAAAAGGCTTGCAACTGAAACATCACGATCATGCGGGTGTGGGGCATCTGGAAATTATCGATGGAACGGGTCGTCTGGCCAGCTGGCGATTCACACTCGGACAGAACCTGTTAGCCATCCGACTGATCGATCAGTTTGCATTGCACCTTGAAAGTCATATCACCGGTTTGCCACCCGTGCAAGAAGATCAAAACATTTGCCCAAGTTGCAAGGCGCCGCTTGAACCTGATCAGGATGAATGCCCGGTTTGTACCAAAGTGATTCATACACCACCATCAACCTGGACCTTGTTCCGGTTATGGCGTTTTGCCAAGCCATATCGCGGACAGCTGTTGGCCGGATTTATCCTGACATTATTAGGTACTGCAGCCAATATGGTGCCGCCTTATCTCGCGATGCCATTGATGGACAAGGTGCTGATCCCATTTCAAAACGGGCAACACATCGATCACAGCTTGGTCATGCTGTATCTGTCGGGCTTGCTAGGCTCGGCATTATTGGCGTGGGCGCTTAGTTGGGCAAAAACCTACATTCTCGCGTTGGTGTCCGAGCGCATCGGCGCTGACTTGCGCACGACTACGTACGAGCATCTGTTACGCCTGTCGCTTGAATATTTCGGCGGCAAACGCACAGGCGATCTAATGTCGCGCATCGGCAGCGAGAGCGACCGCATTTGCGTTTTCCTGTCATTGCATCTGCTCGATTTTGCTACCGATGTATTGATGATCGTGATGACGTCGGTGATCCTGTTTTCCATCAATCCATGGTTGGCGTTGGTTACTTTGCTGCCGTTGCCATTCATCGCATGGATGATCCATGTGGTACGCGACAAATTGCGAACAGGCTTCGAAAGAATCGATCGCGTATGGAGCGAAGTGACTAATGTGCTGGCTGATACGATCCCAGGCATCCGTGTTGTGAAAGCCTTCGCGCAGGAAAAACGTGAAGCGACGCGCTTCCGTGATGCCAACAAACATAATCTTGCAGTCAATGACAGATTGAACAAGATTTGGTCGTTGTTCTCGCCGACTGTTTCCTTGCTCACTGAAATCGGTTTGCTGGTCGTGTGGGGATTCGGCATCTGGCAAGTGTCGCGCGGCGAGATCACGGTCGGCGTGCTGACCGCGTTCATTGCCTATATCAGCCGTTTCTACGGACGACTGGATTCGATGAGCCGCATCGTATCTGTCACGCAAAAATCAGCCTCCGCCGCCAAGCGTATTTTCGATATTCTGGATCATGTATCGAGCGTGCCGGAACCTGCGCAGCCGGTGCATGTGGAACAAGTCAAAGGCCGCATTGAAATCCGCGATGTCGGTTTCCGTTACGGTAATCGCGCAGTCAATCGCGGCATTAACTTGACCATTGAACCGGGCGAGATGATCGGACTGGTTGGCCA
Source organism: Burkholderiaceae bacterium (assembly GCA_036560485.1). GTDB lineage: Bacteria > Pseudomonadota > Gammaproteobacteria > Burkholderiales > Burkholderiaceae_D > DATBRC01. The sequence continues at coordinate 75,577 of DATBRC010000037.1, read as the reverse complement.
TAGCGGCTCCGGCAAGAGCACGCTGGTCAATCTGATCTGCCGCTTCTATGATGTGTCGGAAGGTGCGATCCGCGTCGATGGTATCGACATTCGTTCATTTCCGGTCGCTGATTATCGGCGCAACATTGGTCTCGTGTTGCAAGAGCCTTTTCTCTTTTTCGGCACGATTGCCGAGAATATCGCATATGGAAAACCGCATGCCAGCCGCGCCGAGATCATCGCTGCTGCGCGTGCAGCACATGCGCACGAATTCATTTTGCGGCTACCGCAAGGTTATGACTCGATGGTCGGCGAGCGTGGTCAAGGACTGTCCGGCGGCGAACGTCAACGCATTTCGATCGCACGTGCATTGCTGATCGATCCGCGCATCCTGATTCTCGACGAAGCAACATCATCGGTCGATTCTGAAACAGAAAAGGAAATTCAAAAAGCGCTGGATAACCTGGTGCATGGCCGTACGACCATTGCGATCGCGCATCGCTTGTCTACATTGCACCGCGCCGATCGATTGGTGGTATTGGATCGCGGCCAAGTCGTTGAAGAAGGCCGCCATGATGAATTGATGGCGCGTGAGGGCGCCTATTTCCGTCTCTATCAAGCACAAGCGCGCAATGCCGAAATTACCCTTGTCGACGATTAAGCGAGAGTAACGCAATGACTACAACTTCATTTCAGCTTACACGCAATCCATTTGGACATCTCGTATTGACTAATATGGATGGACAAATTTTTGAAGGCGTCAACCCAGTGCGTGCCTTTCCAATTCAAGCACCGCATGACGGCATAGCAATGGTCTGCGCTGATGGAAAAGAAGTTGCATGGATCGACAATTTATCGGACTTGCCACAACATGCTCGCGAGCTAATCGAAGGCGAACTGGCAGGACGCGAGTTCATGCCGGAAATTCAGCACATCACGCAAGTCACCAGCTTTGCGACGCCATGCACCTGGCATGTAAAAACGGATCGCGGCACTACACATTTCGTGCTGAAGGGTGAAGAAGATATCCGCCGCATCGGGCAAGACACATTACTCATCGCAGATAGTCATGGAATTCATTTTTTGATCCGCGACATGCTGCATCTGGACAAACATAGCCGGAAAATTCTGGACCGGTTCTTATAAGATGCACGCCATCCAATTTCTTCACGCGATATTCCATATCGATCAATCTCTCGATATGTTCATTAAACAGTATGGCACGCTGGTGTATGTCATGCTGTTTGCGATCGTGTTCTGCGAAATCGGTATTCTTCCTTTATTTTTTCTGCCAGGCGATCCGCTGCTGTTTGTCTGCGGCGCGTTGAGTGCGGCCGGTGATATCAATGTCGTGGCGCTGACTGCTGTGTTTTTCGTCGCTGCATTTTTAGGAAACATGCTCAGCTATTGGACCGGCAAATCGATCGGCCACAAAGTATTCAGCAAAAACTATAAATGGTTAAACAAAGCAGCCCTGCAAAAGACCCATGCCTTCTATGAAAAGTACGGCGCCGTCACACTTGTCGTGGCGCCATTTATCGCTGTAGTACGTACCTTCGCACCGTTCATCGCCGGCGTATCGGAGATGACGTTTACCAAATTCCAGATTTTTAATTTTCTTGGTGCCGCGATATGGGCCATCGTGCTGGTCCCGGGCGGATATTTTTTCGGAAATATCCCGCTGATTCACGATCACTTGAACGCCATCATTTTATCCGGCGTAGGAATCGGAATGGCCACGCTGGTGGTCAGCGGAGTATGGAAACTCTATGGAAAAAGAATGCTGCGCAAATATTAAAGCGTACGTAACGCCTGCTCAATATCCGCAATCGAATCCTGCGGATCTTCCAGTCCGACATTAAAGCGAATCAATTGTCCTTTATCCGTCCAATTTTTTCGCATGTGTTGAATACGATACGGTACGCACAAACTGGCAGCGCCGCCCCAGCTGAAACCAATTTTAAAAAGCTTCAGGCTATCGACAAAACGATCCGTCTGTTCTTCCGTGTAGCGAGTATCGAACACTACCGAGAATAAACCACCGATGCCAGTAAAGTGGCGCTGCCAGCCCGCCAGCGCGATGGATTCGCTGATATCGACATGCCTGAAGTAGTGATCTCCCGGCATCGCTTTCATGATCAGATGAACGACATTGATCGTATAGTCGCATCCCAACTGGATCAATGGTTGTGATGCTTTCTTCCTTTCATCTTGCGTTCTTCAGGCGGTAAGTGTTCGATCAAGACGCGAATCGCCCTTTGTATATCCTGGATCCCTAATTCAGGGAGCCAAGCAGTCCAATTGATGCGCCATATGGACGATTTCTTGATATGTGGCGCCATCCACTGCATCTCTCAATAATTTCTCCGAGCGTTCAAGTAGCTCTGTCGGATTAACGTCAGGATTTTTAAGTAGCTCGGCGAATTGTTGCAATAATTCTTGCGCAGCCAATCGATCTATATCGTCAGAAAGTGCGTTTGCTCCGCCTTCTATCTTGCTTGGCAATGCATGCAACAATGCTTTTTGCAACGATAGCATTTCAGACTTCAATTTTTCCAATAAAGGAGCAAGCGTTGTTACCGCTTCGCCTGCTCGAATGCCTTCCTCAACTCGTATGGCCAGTTCTGAGATGCATTGAATATCGTGATCATTCCTGTTCATCATTCCATCACTGTATTTAGTGGAGGACGAGTCCGGCAACCTATCAATAACAGATTTATTTTCGTGCATTGGGTACAAGTTCCTGATGGCGCGATAAAGTTCTTCTGGATTGATCGGCTTGGTGATGTAATCATTCATTCCGGATGCCAGACACCGGTCACGCTCATCCAACATGGCATGCGCTGTCATGGCAACTATGGGTAATGCCCTTAATTGCGGATTGCGGCGAATGGTTTGCGTAGCAGTATGCCCATCCATCTCTGGCATTTGTATATCCATGAATACTATGTCGAAACAATCAGGATCAACCGCTTGTAAGCGATCAACAGCGATACGACCGTTACCAGCCACTTCCACATCTACACCAGCGGCCGCCATTAATTCACATGCAATCAATTGGTTGACATCATTATCTTCCACTAACAAAACATTTAGATCTTCAAAACGTGGAATCCGACTGCCGGTTTGTACATGGATGGTGCTAGGGCGTACTGCGTAGAGTTCTATCAAAGTATCGACCAGCGTTGAAGGGGTAAACGGCTTCAGCAAGAAACCACTGGCTAGTGCACTGTCAGGACGATGGATCAGCTCATCGGCACCATACGCGCTGACAAGGATAAACATTGGTAATTTTTGTAGTTTGGTCTCTAGCTTGGCGATACGCATCAGTTCAATCCCGTCCATCCCTGGCATGCGTAAATCGGTTAGCACAACATCGTAGGCATGGCCTCCTTGATGCGTACTGATTGCTGCCAATGCTTCAATACCACTGGTGACTTGGTCGACTTCTACTGGCAACGAGGCCAACGCCTCAACCATGATTTCGCAGGCGACGGAATTGTCATCGACCACCAGGATGCGTAAGCCATTGAGTGCATGTGGCATCTCATGTCGCTGCGCCTGTTCTTCCCCTTTGCCGAACCAGGCGGTGAAATGCATGGCCGTACCGCGATTGATTTCACTGGTCAACCCAATGGTGCCTCCCATGAGTTCGACCATTCCTTTGGAAATGGACAGGCCCAAACCTGTGCCTCCATATTTTCGTGTAGTGGATTCGTCGGCTTGGCTAAAGGCGCGGAATAATTTGCTCGATTGTTCTGGTGTCATACCAATGCCGGTATCGCGCACTTGAAATTCCAGTTTAATTCGATCATCTTCGTTGATTTCCAGCACGCGGCAAGTAATATGAATTTCTCCTTTATCGGTAAATTTGATGGCGTTATTGATGAGATTGGTTAACACCTGACCGAGCCGTAGCGGGTCACCGATCAAGGTGCAAGGTACCGATGAGGAAATCTGGAACATGAATTCCAGGCCTTTGTCGCTCGCTTTTGCACTCGTTACAGTAGCGACTTTGGTCAACACAGTTTCAAGATTAAAGTCTATGTGCTCTATATCGACCTTGCCGGCTTCGATCTTGGAAAAATCAAGGATATCGTTAATGATGCCAAGAAGCGAAATTCCTGCACTATGGATCTTTTCAATATAGTCACGTTGCCTTTTATCTAGTCCTGTCCGCAAAGCCAAATGCGCCAAACCAATAATGGCGTTCATTGGGGTACGGATTTCGTGGCTCATGTTTGCCAGAAACGCTGATTTCATGCGTGATGCCTGCTCAGCCTGTTCCTTGGCGATTTTCAATGCGCGTTCCTGTTCCGCTGCACTGATATACAGCTTTGCATTCTCGATCGAAGTGCCCATGAAGGAACAAAGCAGTATCATGAAGTCAATCTGAGTGGGCGCAAGATCAACGATGCTGCGCATACTCTCCAGGGTCAGGACACCGATTGGTTTCTGGTTACGGCAGATCGGAATGTTGAGCAAAGTGCGCATTGGAGTACCGTGCGCGATCAGCATGTCAAGAGCACTTCTGTCCTGCTGCGCCATGGGAAGATGCAAGACCTGCTGCGCATCAATAACATAGACCGGCAGGTTTTTGACCCCGCATAAAGGAATGGTGCCCTCTTCGATCCGCATCTCAAATTTTCCGAGGCGCTGATAATAGCTCTCGGAGACATCACGAATCGATTCGACTTCCGGAGCGGCCGCACGGAAACATTGAGGGACAAGATGCTTGCCCTCTATCATGCTGAAAAATGCCAAATCGAATGGATAAGACCGGAGAAATTCGTCTGCAATCAATTCAAAAATCTGCTGAGATGCCGTGAGGTTATTCATCTTCGAGATGAATTCCAGAAACATGGCCTGTTCGTAAACTGCAAGCTCAACAGCTTGTGCCTTTTCGGCAAGCCGACTATGCGCAGCACTATTGACGATTTGAGTCGAAAAGGACTCTACAAATTTGCGAATGGCAATGACAACGGATTCCTCAATTGTCGCATGTGTGCGGAATATCATTAATGTTCCAACAGCTTGACCTTGATGATGGAAAGGAAAAATGAGCAGTGAATGCATTTGCCAACGCACAAATCTTGTCTGAATATCCGGATGCGCGTTCAGGATCGTTTTTGTATTCAGTTCAAGCATCCTGTCTTCACGAAACGCTATGGCGTTCTCGTCGTTGTCGGCCAGATTAACCTTCAATTTGAAATATGACCGACTGACGGCCGCCAGCTTCTCGGAGAGCTGAATCATTTCGTAAGACAGCACTGGTTCCACAGGATCCTTGAGCAGGATCGCCATGGCATCGACCAATCCTAAATCGATTATGTCCTTTCCTATGTGTTTCAACAGAGCTTCGATCTCAAGAGTACAGGATATTTTTTCGAGCAAAGGGTAATACAACGGCTGAAGGACTTTATCTAAGTCATTGATTGAATTGGCGCTCATCTAAGATGTCCTCTTGAGCTATTTGTTCTATTACAGATTATCTTTTGCAAAGCACTGATTGAAAATTTTAGGCACTAGGCTGCCTGCCATAACAGCACCATGAATTGCTGTGCCGATGACCCAATCGACTGGCGTGTGCTTCTCATGCAGTTGCTGATACACGCCTGCTTGATACGCACCGAGTGCGCACCCCCTGAAGAATGAGAACAGTATTTTGATTGGGCATGATATTTTTTCCCGAGGTTTTTTATTTATTTGATGTTATACGGACTGTCTCGATTCAGAAAAACGTTGAATTATTTGATCATGCATGCCAAACCAAATCCTGATTGCGGCAATCAAAATGCATGCAACGCCTGCTCAATATCCGCAATCAAATCCTGCGGATCTTCCAGCCCGACATTAAAGCGAATCAATTGTCCTTTATCCGTCCAATTTTTTCGCATGTGTTGAATACGATACGGCACGCATAAACTGGCAGCGCCGCCCCAACTGAACCCGATTTTAAAAAGCTTCAGGCTATCGATAAAACGATCCGTCTGCTCTTCCGTGTACTGCGCATCAAACAGCACTGAAAACAATCCGCCGGCACCGGTAAAGTCGCGCTGCCAGATTGCATGACCAGGACAATCGGCAAATGCCGGATGCAACACTTTTGAAATTTCCTTGCGGCCTTTCAACCATGTCGCCACTTTGCGTGCACCGGCATCATGCGCGTCAAATCGCATTTTGAGCGTAGGCAAACCACGCAGCACCAGGTAGACATCATCCATGCCGACGCCCAAACCAAGCCGCATATGTGCCAGCTCGATACGATGGATCAATGACTGATCGCGTGTGATGACAGCGCCCATCAAAACATCCGAACCGCCGGACTGGTACTTGGTCAATGCCTGCATCACGATGTCGACACCATGATCGAAGGCGCGAAATGCAACGCCTGCTGTCCAGGTATTATCCAGCGCAACCAGCACACCCTTGTCATGCGCGGCACGGCAGATTGCAGGGATATCGGGCACTTCCATCGACACGGAACCAGGTGCTTCGGTCCAGATCAGTTTGGTATTGGGCTGAATTAAATCGGCAATGCGCTCGCCGATCAATGGATCGTAATAACGTGCAGTAATTGCATAGTCTCGCGCCAGCCAATTACCCAATTCACGATTCGGGTTGTAGACGTTATCCGGAATCAGTACATCGTCGCCGCTTTTGAGGAGCGCCATATCGACCATCGCAATTGCTGCCAAACCGCTGGGCGCCAACAGGCAATGCGTGCCGCCTTCGATCTCGGCCAAACGCGCTTCCAGCGTGAATGAAGTCGGTGTGCCATGCAAACCGTAGGTGTAGCTCGACTTGTCTTGCCAATTGCGCGAGCGCATGGCTGCGACATTCTTGAACAAGACGGTCGAAGCATGATGGATCGGCGTGGGAAATGCACCAAACCCTGCGGGTGGCGTGTAATCGCTATGGATCAGGGAAGTCTGGAGAGATTTTTTATCAGTCACCTGCAATCTCCTGGCAATGATTTACGCCGCAGCCCATAAGTCATGTGCGTCTGCCGCGGTCACTTCGACCTCGACAAATTCGCCGACTTTCAATTTCCTGTGCGGCTCATAAGGCGGCTTCACATACACCACACCGTCGATTTCAGGCGCATCTGCTGCAGAACGTCCGACGCCGCCGTCACGATTGACTTCATCGATCAACACGCGAATGGTTTTGCCGACCTTCGCCTGCAAGCGCTTTTTGGAAATCGTCTCTTGCAATTCCATCACACGGCCGCGACGTTCTTCGCGCAATTCTTCCGGCACCGGATTATCCAATTCATTCGCCGTCGCACCTTCTACCGGGGAGTACGCAAAGCAACCCAAGCGATCTATTTCCGCTTCTTTCAAAAAGTCGAGCAGGTATTCAAATTCCTGTTCCGTCTCACCTGGAAAACCGGCGATGAACGTGGAGCGTATCGTGATGTCAGGACACATCGCGCGCCATGCTTGAATACGTTCGATATTTTTCTCGCCATTGGCGGGGCGCTTCATGCGCTTCAATACATCCGGATGTGCATGCTGTAATGGCACATCCAGATAAGGCAACACACTGCCCTCAGCCATCAACGGAATAATTGCATCGACATGCGGATAAGGATAGACGTAGTGCAAACGCACCCATGCACCATACTGTGCCGCCAGTTCGCCCAATGCCGTAACCAATTGCGTCATATGGGTCTTGACCGGTTTGCCATTCCAGAAGCCCATCCGGAATTTGACGTCGACGCCATAGGCGCTGGTGTCTTGCGAAATGACCAGCAATTCCTTTACACCGGCCTTGAACAAGTTCTCCGCTTCCAGCATCACATCGGCAATCGGGCGCGACACCAGATCGCCGCGCATTGAGGGAATGATGCAAAAACTGCAGCGATGATTGCAGCCTTCGGAAATTTTCAGATACGCGAAATGTTTTGGCGTCAGCTTTACGCCTTGTGCCGGCACAAGATCCAGAAACGGCGCATGCGGTTTCGGCAAGTGCAAATGGACGGCGGACATCACTTCACCCAATGCATGCGGGCCTGTTACAGCCAACACTTTAGGATGGACTTTTTGAATGATGTCGTCGCCTGCAGCATCCTTCTTGGCACCGAGGCAACCGGTCACGATAACCTTGCCGTTTTCATTCAGCGCTTCGCCAATTGCGTCGAGCGACTCCTGAACTGCGGCATCAATGAATCCGCATGTATTGACAATAACCAGGTCGGCGCCGTCGTACGACTTGGCTGTATCATAGCCTTCTGCGCGCAACTGAGTCAGAATTTGTTCGGAATCGACCAGCGCCTTGGGGCAGCCTAATGAAACGAAACCAACTTTTGGTGCTGTGGGGGAAACGATAGACATAAAAAAAGAGGGTCAAAGGTAGGGTAGGAGAAATCTGTCTCCAGATTTCTCCCCCCTAAGAACCGTGCATGCGACTTTCACCGCACACGGCTCAAGCATAACAAAAAGCTTCTATACAGAAGCCGGCTTAACAACTTTTAAACCGAGACTGTGAATTTGCGTATGGCAAGTCGGGTGTAGCAACACGCGATTTCCAAGGGCATCGGAGCCGCCCATCATACGATACTCAATATGGTGGTCGTGCCATCCAGTGTCCAAGTCCATCTCGCATCCACAAAACGCGCACAAGCCTCGTTGGTCGGCGTACAGTTTAACCCACTCCTTCCGGTATCGCATCTTATCAAGCATGCGCTCCTGTCGAAGCGTCTCACCATACTGTTCCCAATTCGCATCATAGGGGTGGTACGCCCCTTTGACTTTCTTGTGCCGTTCGATGGGAGCACTTGACAACGAGTACAGTTCCATCACACTTTTGTTGCCATTGTTCAAATCCACATCCGTCGCAAACACCCAATTCCGTTCACCTACTGACCGCCAATACTTCCGGCGAATCCAGTTAGCGTTCTTTGTCGGATGCCGACGTTTCGCCCAGCGCCAGAGTCGCCAATGAATCAGCCACTCCATGCGCGAAAACGCTTGCTTGGCTACGACTGGGCTATGATATTGCGCCCAGCCGCGTAATATCGGATTCAGCATTCGGATCAACTCCTCTTGCTTTATTCCGACACAGTCGTTGATGACTCTCCTTACCTTTTCGTAGAACGTTTGCACATTCTTCTTACTTGGCTTGATGAGCAGTGTTCCCGAATACTTCCGGAAATTCCACCCTAGAAAGTCGAAACCGTCATCAATGTGGACGATACGCGTTTTACTCGCGGATAATTGCAATCCTCGTTCTGCAAGGAATGTTTCTATCCACGGCTTGACTTCAGTTTCCAGCAGCTCTTTTGAAGCACTGGTTACGATGAAATCGTCCGCATATCGAATGACACCGACTTTCAGTTTCTTGGTTTTGGTCACGCCCCATTTCGCATCAAGATGCTCCATGAGTTTCATTTCCAAACCATTCAACGCCCAATTTGCCAAAGCGGGACTCGCGATCCCGCCCTGAGGCGTTCCTGCCGTGGTGGCGACCAATTGTCCCCGGTTGACTACCCCGGACTTCAACCATTTCTGAAGGATCGATTTGTCCATGCACACATGGTCGACCATCCAGTCGTGATTTATGTTGTCGAAGAAGCCTTCAATATCAGCATCCAATACCCATTGGGCCGCAACCTTTTGGGACATTTTCACAAATATCTGGGCCATCGCATCGGCGGTGCAGCGATTTTTCCTGAATCCATAAGAATTCGGATCGCTCACCGATTCCAATACCGGATCGAGTGCCAACAGATGAAGCGCCTGCATGGCTCTGTCATGCATGGTAGGAATGCCCAACGGGCGTTCCTTACCATTCGATTTCGGAATATAAACCCTCCGTAACGGCAAGGGTCGATACCGCTGTTTCTTCAACTCCGCAATTGCCGCGAACTTCTTCTGCGGGTTATCCCACAGATCGCCATCCACACCAGCAGTGCGTTTGCCTTGATTCTCCGTCACTCGTTTGACTGCCAGCGCTTTCGCACTAAACGAGCGGGTCAGCCACCGTTGCAAAGCTTTCACTCTGCGCCAGTTGCCTTCCTGTGCTGCCTTCGCTATTCGGTGCTGCATGACTCGCACGTTCTGCTGGACGCGTCTCCAATCAATGGAAACCCAATCCGTCGGGGCGTGCGAGGTCGCAGAACCGATCTCATTCAGATCAATTACTCTCATGCTGAACCTCGGATAGTTAATGCCCGCCGAGGACGCACGTTCCCCCCGAAGGGAAAACTGCGTCCCTTCGGGGCGATTGAAAAAAACGACTCACTACTCAAGTCAATACAGTCGTTAACGACTGTTACACCAGATGGAAGTGGGCACCCTTTCAGGTCAGGATAAACCTGCAATCCCTATCCGGATCATTACAACCCGGCATTCGCTTTTTCCATCCTCCTCTACCCGCTCATCCAACAGCTTCCCTTGCGGGTTGCCTGCCACCTTTCCGATGTTCTGGACAGGTGGCGGATGATCGGGCTTACCACGTTCCCTGCCATACCGACGCGTCCAACTGCGACGCGACTAGCCGTTTAGGGTCTGTTTCTCCCCCGGTGGTCTGATGACGACGTATTCCCAACTTTGACAGGAATAACCGACCACTCACCGTTTGGTTAAGGCCAACAGCAGCTTTAGCCTTTCAATAGTCACGGGGGTTCAGGCAACAGTTCACATTACATTGCCCATGCGGCATTCACCTAGCCTCTCGACCGCCTTGCTGCTGGCAGTGTCTACCCATTTACTTGCGTGACATGGATACCGCTTGCGCGGGAGTACATTGTTCTCAAGGCTTCATACCCCGCCGTTACCGGCGACGCATGCTTGAGTAGGTGACGAATGGCCGTACACTCGGTTGTGGCACCATGAATCTCAGCTGCAAGAAAACACAGGCACAACAAGATATGACAGAGCTTTGTGCTCCACTGCAGGTAAATTCCCAGAGTACAGAGCCGAATATTTTCCGGCTCGCGCAACCTCTTATCCGATAAGATAAAAAGTGACGAAAGTTTGATCTTTATCAAATGCATAAAGATCGCAATATCGCATTTGCGCGACACTTTGCCGCCTTTTGGGCAAATCCAAGGCGGGCTGATACAGCATTGGCTAAGAAAAATCCATAGTCTGTCGGTAGCCCAACTTGAACTGCTTGGACTCCGTGTCTGTTGATGCTGCTCGCAGCATCTGAGAAATTGTCATTGAAAATCCAATGGTTTCTCACTCTAAGGGCCTAGTTTTATAGAGGGGACCGGCATCCTCTTGGGGGAACACGATGCTCCTCCCAGTGGCTCGATGCCACAGAGCACGACACGATGTCGCACCAAAGTCGCTATTGTACCCTCTTCACTTTGATCCTCCCGTAATTCGATTCAGCGAATTACGTCTGTTCTCACCCTCTCCCTCTTGGGAGAGGGACGGGGGTGAAACAGGGATTTCAGGTGGCGAATGCCACCTGCCTGTGCAACGGTATCCACTTGCAAGTGAATACGCGCACTGCAAGTGAGGGAGCGAGATGCGGATGGTTTTGTTATTTAGGCTTGTCAGACGGAGGAACGGGTGGCGCAAATGGAAATACGCCGCCAAACATGGTTTTAGTCTGATTTTGCATTTGTTCTTGCATTTGCATAAACAAATTTTTGCTCTGTTCGATGTAATTACCCATCATCCCTTGCATCATCGGGCCTTGCACGTTCATGAACTGCGCCCACATCTCTGGACTGAATGGCTTGCCTTCATACAAACCTTTCGAATTTTCCGTCAGCTTGTTTTGAATATCGATAAATGCCTGGATATTCTTTTCCAGGTAGGAACCCATCATGCCTTGCATCGCATGGCCGTAATAGCGAATGATCTGCGACAGCGCCATGCTGGAGAACATCGGCGCGCCATTCGATTCTTCTTCCAGAATGATCTGCAGCAAAATGCTGCGTGTCAGATCCTCATTCGTCTTGGCATCCACCACGGTAAATTCATCGTTGTCCAGCACCAGCTGTTTGACATCGGTCAGCGTAATATAAGAGCTCGTTTGCGTATCGTACAGACGGCGATTCGGATACTTCTTAATCAAGCGTTCAGAAATTGTTTTCTCACTAGTCATCGAAATTTCCAATTTATTGCGTCGCAACGCATATCAAATCAAACTGAGGAAAAACAAACAAGAGTTTGTTTCACTAAAGTGCATTATATTGCGGATAAACAAAGATTTACGCAACTATTACTGTAAAGCATCCAATATACTGCACAGCAAAAAGACAACAGTTCAGCGATACTTATCAATTTCATCTTTAAACATGCTGCACTGCAGCGATTTTTACTAGAGCGGTTTTACTTATACCAGTTGAAATTAGCTGGAGGTCTACTAGGCTTTGACTTTCACATACCGGCCTGGCGCAGGTTCGATCGGCTGATAGCTGGCGTTGCCGTATTTGCCAGGTGCTTTTACTTTCGGGCCGGCATGCGTCTCCAGGAATGCCGCCCATTCAGGCCACCAGCTACCTGCTTGCTGAGTGGCGTTGTTAAACCACTCTTCAGGATTGGCAGCCAAAGTATCATTGGTCCAATAGTGACGTTTCTTTTTCTTCGGTGGATTGATGACGCCCGCAATATGACCGGAGGCACCCAACACAAAGCGGTTTTGCTCCGGTTTTTTACGATTCAATAAAGTTGTTGAAGCAAACGCCGAAGTCCACGGCACAATGTGGTCTTCATAGGATGCATAAATAAAGGTCGGAACATTGATTTTGCCGAGATCAATTTTTTGACCGGCCACCGTCAACTTATTCGGCTCTTTCAAATTATTTTCGAGATACGTGTTACGCAGATACCAGCAAAACATCGGGCCAGGCAAATTGGTGCCATCCGCGTTCCAGTACAAAAGATCGAAAGGTGGTGGCGTTTCCCCTTTCAGATAATTCGTCTTGACGTAATTCCATACCAGATCATTCGCGCGCAAAATCGAGAAGGTTGAAGCCAGATCACGCGCCGGCAGCAAGCCGCCTTTGCCAATTGTTTGTTCACGCAATGCGACTTGCATCTCGTCGATGAACACATCGATGACGCCGGTATCGCTAAAATCCAGCAATGCGGTCAGCAATGTCAGGCTGGCAAACGGTTTCTCGCCACGAGCAGTCAACACCGCTGCAGCGGTAGAAATGATGGTGCCGCCGACGCAAAAACCAAATGCATTCATTTGCTCTTGGCCCGAGATCTCCTGAACCAGATGAATCGCCTTGATCGCAACGTCTTCAATATAATTTTTCCAGGTGGCGTGCTGGGTCTCTTTATCCGGATTGCGCCATGAAACCAGGAATACGGTATGGCCCTGCTCCACCGCATAGCGCACCAAGGAATTTTCAGGCTGCAAATCCAGAATGTAGAATTTATTGATACATGGCGGCAGAATGAAAAGCGGTTTTTCGTAGACTGTTTCCGTCAATGGGCGATATTGGATCAGCTGAAAAAATTCATTTTCAAATACCACTGCGCCTTCAGTTGTCGCGATATTTTTGCCCACTTCAAAAGCCGATTCATCGCTTTGCGAAATGCGGCCTTTTTTCATATCGTGCAGCATCTGAGTAATGCCTTTTGTCAGGCTCTCGCCTTTGGTCTCGATGATCTTTTGCTGCGCTTCAGGATTGCTGACGAAAAAATTCGCCGGCGACATCGCATCGGCCATTTGCTGTACGGCGAAACGGATTTTTTGCTTGGCTTTCTGTTTGCCCTGCACTGCATCGGCCATTGCGGTCAAAAATTTTGCATTCAGCAGATACATTGCAGCGTTGAACGAAAACAGTTTGTTTGATTGCCATTCCGGTGCAGAAAAGCGCCGGTCCGCTGGCGGTGCAACCTCATCCGAAGCCATTGTCTGCTGCCACAAAGCCGAAAGCTCCTGCATATAGTCTTGCTGCAATTGGTTCGCAACAGCATGGGGAATTTCCACACCCAGCTCCTTGAATTTATCGGTAAATGCGGTCATGCCGCCCATTTGTCCGTTAAAAGGATTATGCCAACCGGTTTGGCCGGAGAGCTGCGACATCCATTCAGGATTGAAAAATTGCGGGTTTGGTGTATTCATGTTTGAGCCTGTTATTAGCGTATATTAATGTGGTTTCTATCATTCAAATTCTATGTACATCGTCGCAATCGCCTGGATATATGTCGTGCTTCTCATGTCATTGACGGAGCATTCCGTCATTGCCGGCATGATGACTTTTCTATTTTATTGCATTGTCCCTCTGACAATCATTTTATACTTGATCGGCAGCCCGCGGCGAAAACGCGCGCGGCTTAATGCTGAAAACACTGAAAATTCAAAGAATGACTTGTCCAATCAAATACAAAAAACGACTATTGAATCAGAGGAATTCGATATCAAAACATAGTGGTTTTCTATCTATTACTTAGAGCGCCTAACAAAATGCGCCTGGCAAGGCGCGCCGATGCAGACAGTACGCCTGTACGGCAAAGAGGCGCAACGCTGCCAGGCGCATTTTGTTAGGTGCTCTTAATCCAGATCAGGGACGCCATGCGTCCTGTAGTCTTGTCACGCCGATAGGAATAAAAAGTATCGCGGTCTGTCACTGTACAGAAACCGCCGCCATATATCTTGCTAACCCCGGATTTGTTCAGCAATAGTCGTGCCAATTGATAGATATCCGCTAAATATTTTTCCGGTTGCGCTACCACTGGCCTAAAGGCTTGCTGTGCATCCTGATCGCGCTCAATGAATGCATGCATGACTTCTGCACCGACTTCAAAGCATTGCGGTCCAATAGCCGGTCCCAGCCACGCAATAATCTCTTCAGCACCTGCCGTTTGCATGCGTTCAAGCGTTTTATTCAAAACGCCATGCAACAAGCCACGCCAACCGGCATGTGCCGCACCAACGACCTGCCCCTTCACATCGCTAAACAATACAGGAAGACAATCTGCGGTTTGAATCGCACATACCACACCAGGCACGGTGGAGATACTGGCATCCGCTTCAGGTGCTCCTGTTATCGAAGCAGCGTCTACCACAGCGACCCCATGAACCTGGGTCAACCAAGCTGGCTCAGATGGAAGAATCGCTTTTAATAGCTGCCTGTTTTGTTGAACGACATGCTCTTGATCCGCAACGTGCATAGCCAGATTCAATCCGCCATGACCCATACCATCGTCATACGGCGACCGGCTGAATCCCCCGCGGCGCGTGGTTGTCAACGCGCCGATATTGGCGGGTATGCCGGTCCAATCGGGAATGATGAGGTCCATAAAACGATATCGTTATAATTGAATTTTTGCGCGCACCAATAAATCGGCAAAATCCGCCGCAAGCGGAATTTGCCATTCACATTCTTTGCCTGAAACAGGGTGAATCAAGCCCAAGCGGCAAGCCTGTAGCGCCTGGCGCGGAAACGCCGGCACCAGATGTGCTTTTCCGTACAATGCATCGCCAACCAGCGGAAACCCGATCGACAGCATATGCACGCGAATTTGATGCGTACGCCCCGTCTCCAGCTGGCAGCGCATCAAGCTCACCGGACGCCCGTCCAATGCACCAGTCGCAACACGCTGAAAACGAGTAAAGGCCGGCTTGGCGCTCAGATTTTCCGACACTGCCATCTTGATTCGATCACGCGCATGCCTGCCTATCGAAGCATCGATTTTTCCGCTGGCTTGCGGCGTACCCCACACCAGCGCCAGATACTCACGCTTGACGGTGCGTGCTTGTAGTTGACGTACCAGGTCGGTATGCGCCTCCAGTGTTTTCGCCACTACCATCAAGCCGCTCGTGTCTTTATCCAGGCGGTGTACGATCCCAGCGCGAGGGACGCCAGTCAGAGGAGGGTAATGATGCAGCAAGCCATTCAGTAACGTACCAGACCAATTACCTGCGGCTGGATGTACAACCAAGCCGGCTGGCTTATTCAACACAATGATTGCAGCATCTTCATGCACGATGGATAAATCCATCGGCTCCGGTTTGAATGCCTCATCTTCCGGGGCCGGCTGCGGCAAGATACGCACCGTTTCGTCCCCGAAAACGGTCATTTTTGCCCTCGCAGTTTCATCATCTACAGACACAAATCCTGCTTCGATCCATTGCTGCAAACGGCTTCGGGAAAATTGCGGAACAAGCTTGGCAATGACTTTATCCAGCCGATCTCCACACACTTCCGGGGACAATTTCAATGTGATCGGAGGCATATCGAATAAAGCACTGCCCTCGCCTTCAGCATCTTCAATATCATCATCCGGAAGGGGTTCATTCAATTTCATCGCAGGTGTTACTCTCACTACAGGTCCCATCGGCTATAATCAGCCCTTTGTTTAATTAAACCCAGAAACGTTACACGCCGTTTTGGCACTATTAGTCAGTATAGTTGCGTTAAAGATTCACCCCTTCTGGGGTTGACGCGGCAAGCATGATTACATACTTGCTCAATACTTGTTACAGATTTAGATTCTTGCAAAAGACCATGCAAAAAAAATTGCTGAAATTCATCGCCCTTCTTTTCGTTTTATCAGTGTCCTCTTGCGGCTTGCTCCCCGATCTGGAAGACGAAACAAAAGATTGGTCTGCCTCCAAATTATACTCGGAGGCAAACGATCAATTTGCGAGTGGCGCCTATGACAAGTCGATACAGTATTACGAGAAGCTGGAATCGCGTTATCCGTTTGGCACCTATGCGCAACAGGCACAAATGCAAATCGCCTATGTCCACTATCGTCAAGGTGATCAGGCGCAAGCTTTGGCGGCCGTTGAACGTTTTATCAAATTGCATCCTAATCATCCGAACGTCGATTACATGTACTACTTGCGCGGTTTGATTAATTTCAACGACAAGCTTGGACTATTCCATACCATATCCAAACAGGATCCAACCGAACGCGACCCCAAGGCCGCGCGTGAAGCGTTTGATTCCTTTAAACAATTGACCGAACGCTTTCCGGATAGTATTTACCGCGATGATGCATTGTTACGCATGAAATACCTGCTTGATTCCATTGCACAATATGAAGTGAATGTCGCAAAATATTATTATCGACGCGGGGCCTACGTGGCTGCGGCCAATCGCGCGCAGTACGCCATCAAGGAATATCACGAAACCCCGGCGAATGAAGAAGCACTATATATCATGGCCCGTTCGTATGATGCATTGGGAATGCCGAATTTACGCGACGACTCAGAGCGTATCCTGAAAAAGAATTTCCCGAATAGCCGATATGTAGCAGGTGCTCAGGCACAGAATGGCGCATGGTGGAAATTTTGGTAAATCGTTTGCCAACTTTCCATGCACCCTGATTTTAAAAAGCCTCGCTATGCGGGGCTTTTTAATTGGAACTCAATTGATTTTTGATGGAGTCTGAAAAATGCGCATCGTTTTGGATACCAACGTATGCCTGGATTTATTCGTATTTAATGATCCCCGTTGGATCAAACTCCACGACGCCCTCAAGAATGGCTCGATCAAGGCCGTGACACGCAATGACTGCCGAATGGAATGGCTGATTGTGCTGGATTACCCTCACTTGCCGCTGGATGCACATTCCAAACTGCGAAGTGCGGCTGAATTTGATGCGTTAATCACCTGCATTTCAGTGCAGGAGTCGACTTCTCAAGCAGTCGCACCTTTGCCTCTATGCAGCGATCCTGACGATCAAAAATTTCTGGAATTGGCAAGGGATGCTCATGCAGAAGTGTTGATCACAAAAGACAAGGCCTTACTGAAACTGGCGAGGAAAAATGCCAAGGCAGGTATGTTCAAGATCATGTCTCCAGAAGCCTGGACTCTCGCATTTACTTGATCAAGTAGAACGCATTTTGTTAGGCGCTCCAAGAATTCTAGTTTCGGCAGCTGCAACGACAACACCTCAAATGAACCTGAACTGCACTAGAATGCAATTTTAGCCCGACGTATCGCCCCATGGACTCATTCATTGCTCATCCTGGAATTGCTTCGAAATTGCCGAATACCGGCACCACGATCTTTACCCTCATGTCGGCCTTGTCCGCTGAAAAAGGCGCTGTCAATCTCGGCCAGGGATTTCCGGATTTCGACTGTGAACCTGCATTGATCGATGCCGTCAACAACGCAATGAAGAATGGTGCCAATCAATATCCGCCAATGCCCGGCACCCCGGCATTGCGTGCTGCAATCGCCCAGAAAATCGAAGCGCTCTACCACCGCACTTACAATCCCGCGACTGAGATAACCATCACCGCCGGCGCAACGCAAGCGCTGACCACAGCAATCTTATGCTGTGTGCATCCGGGTGATGAAGTCATCATCATCGAGCCAGCCTACGATAGTTATATGCCTGCCATTACGCTTGCAGGTGGCACGCTGATCGCGGTACCAATGAAGATCGACACGACCGGTTATACGGTGCCATGGGACAAAATCGCCTCTGCTGTTACAAAAAAGACACGCTTGATCATCATTAATTCGCCTCATAATCCAACCGGTTCAGTACTCCATCAACCGGATCTGGAAGCCTTGGAAGAGATTGTGCGCGGGACCGGCATTTTGATACTTTCCGACGAAGTCTACGAGCATATGGTCTACGACGGCATGCGGCATGAATCGGTTTGCCGCTATCCCGGCCTCGGCGACCGTGCATTTGTAGTGTCCAGTTTTGGCAAAACCTACCATGTCACCGGATGGAAAATCGGCTATGTCGCGGCACCAGCGGTGCTAACCGCCGAATTTCGCAAGATCCACCAGTACAACGTATTTTCAGTCAATTCTCCTATGCAGCAGGGGCTTGCGGCTTATATGACGGATCCCAAGCCATACCTGGACCTGCCAGATTTCTATCAGCGCAAGCGCGATTTTTTTCGCGCCGGACTGAAAAAAAGCCGCTTCAGACTTTTGCCATCCGAAGGCACTTATTTCCAATGCGTCGACTATTCCGCGATATCCGACATGCCTGAATTGGATTTTGCCAAATGGTTAACAACCGAGATCGGCGTCGCTGCAATCCCCGTTTCTGCTTTTTATCAAATGACCAAGGAATCTTCGATCGTACGTTTTTGTTTCGCGAAGAAAGAAGAAACGTTGCAATTAGCCATCAATCAACTAGTGACACTTTAAAGTGTCCGATATATATTGCCATTATGGGGAGAAGGGTTTCTATTCCTATATAAAGGCAATCCATACAAGTCTTATTGGAACAAAATAAAAAATAATCGCCTGAAGCGATAAAGGGAAGTGTGATGGATCAACATCGCATTAACATGTCGGACATCGTCATCGGCGAAGCCTTGCCATGGGATGTTTTCGATGCTGGTGGCCATTTGTTACTGAGCCGAGGTTATGTTGTCGAACGCGCTCATCAAGTAGAAGCACTGGTCGAACGAGGCTTGTTCGTAGACGCGAAAGCCCTAGAAAAAAAATCGCAGCCCAAGCCAGCAAAAATCCAGGAACTTCCATCTGTTCTACGCTTGATCAATCTCGCCAATAAGCGGCTGGAGCGTCTGCTATTTAATTTGACTAATGAGGCAGATGCAAAGGACAAAATAATTGAAGTCGCAAATGCGCTTATTTATGCTGCAAAAATAAACCCCGATGTGGCACTTGCCTGCATCTTGCTTAACCAGGAAGCAGGAAGTTACCCGGTGCGTCATTGCATAGATACCGCGTTGGTTTCCTTATTGGTAGCCACGTCGATGAAAAAATCGCCGAATGAAATCCTGACCATCACCGCAGCAGCACTGACCATGAATGTCGGCATGCTGCGCCAGCAAGAAGCCATGCAAAATTCAGCGGATCCTCTTAGTGAAGCTGATAAGAAGCTGATACATGACCATCCTCAAGAAAGCGTGAGCTTATTGAAAAGCGTCGGCATTGATAATCCGGATTGGCTTTCGTATGTATTGCAACATCATGAAAACGAAGACGGAAGCGGTTACCCGTTGGGAAAAGCCAATCATGACATCCCGGATTGTGCAAAAATCATTTCGATTGCAGACCGCTATTGTGCACGCGTGTCAGGTCGGAATTATCGTAAATCGTTGCTACCGAACGCAGCACTGCGCGATATTCTTTTGGCCGACAAAAAAAATATCGACCCCACATTGACGACCTGCTTCATCAGGGAATTGGGCATCTATCCGACTGGTACATTCGTCAAGCTGGAAAACGGGGAAATTGGCGTGGTAACCGGAAGAGGCGAAACGACAACCACACCTATCGTCCATGCATTGATCGGACCACGCGGCGCGCCACTATCGTTCCCGATTAAACGCGACACGGCCAAACAACTTTTTTCAATTCGTGAAGTCCTGGACGAAGACAAGGCTGCCCTGCGCTTCAGCATGCAACAATTATGGGGCGACGAAGCCAAATTGTGATTACACAATACGCCTTAACGGCGCACCGAACTTTATATAGGATAGGTGGAAATGGAAAACCAGGATACGGAACAGGAAAATCGCTCTTTGCTTTATCTCGCGGCGGACAACAACACGACGACTGATACCTTCGTGTCGGCACTGCATCAATATGGCTACGAGATCAAGAGCTTCCATCAGGCTGTTGATCTTGCCAAAGCAATTGCAGAACAGGAACCAAACGTGTTGATTCTCGATTGCGATGCTGATCAGGGCCAATTGGCAGCAGCAGCCATGAAAGCACGTGCGACAGCTGATGAGGCATTTTTCCCGGTCATCATGCTATCCAGCGAAGACGATTTTGAAAAACGGCTGGAAGCCGTACGTGCCGACGTCGATGGTTACTTCATAAAACCGGTGGATACCGCTGCGCTATCAGATCGGATTGACGACAAGATTTCACGCAGAAAGATACGCGCATACCACATTTTAGCCGTGGACGACGATGTACTCTTGTCCGAGTTTTATCAGGCCGTGCTCAGCCTTGCAGCAATGCAGGTAAAAGTATTGAACGATCCGACACAAATTCTGGAAGCACTGCATAACTTCAAACCGGATTTGATTTTGATGGATATGTACATGCCGTCTTGTACAGGCGCCGAAATTGCCAAATTGATCCGGCAGAACAATACTTACGTAAATATCCCGCTTATTTTCTTGTCTGGTGACGGCGATATAGATCGTCAGGTCAGCGCGATCGAAACCGGTGCTGACAATTTTCTGACGAAACCAATCGATCCTGAAAACCTGATATCGATTATCTCCAGCCGCGTGGAGAGATATCGCGCACTACGCCAAGGCAGCAACACATACGGATTGTTCGCGCCCTCGAATTAATCGACGGCACGCATATGCCTATTTAGGAAATGAGTTATAAATAAAAAATCATTGCTTCAATTGATTTAGTTTTTGATCGACAAAAACTTGAAGTTCAGGTGTCAGTACATTCGACGACTTCGCGCGGCCGAAAGCTTCGCGCGCCTCCGGCAAACGATTTTCTGCATGCAACGAGATTCCCAACCCCATCCACCAAATTCCATTCTGCGGGTTTTGATGCAATGCCACAGCATAGTGTTCAACGGCTTCTTTATTTCGTCCATCGCGCTGCAGTAATGCCGCTAAAAACGCCTGATAATCAGCACGCTCAGCAGCATAAGGTAACGTATGCTCCAAGGTTTCGAGTGCGTGTTTGAGTTCGCCTTTTTCCACTTGCAAGCGAGCGAGAATCATTGCCAATCCCGCTTGTGCCGGATCAATTGCCAACCCTTCCTGCAATCGGCGTACCGCTTCATCCTGACGGTTAGCATCGATCAATAAGCCGGCCAAAGCCTGACGTGCCGATACCTTTTGCCGATCCAGCTGCAATGCCTGTTCCATTCCCGCAATCGCTTCTGCAGGCTTGCTCTGCTGAATCAACAATAGCGCTTTTCTGTATTCATTTTCTGCGCGCTGTTGCACAGTTAATTCATTGACCTGTTTGTGGATGATGATTGGGTCAGCCTCACTTACTTTTGCTGGCGCCGCCGATACGTTTTCTTTAGGCGTAACAGGAATCGAAGCCGGTACCGCGATTGATTTTGCTGCGGTGGAATTTGTATTCAATTTCTGGATAATCTCTACTGATTTGTCGAGTGCACTTTTTTTATCATCAGCCAAACCAACTTGTTTATTATTTGCAAGAGGCGGTCTCGCAATATCAACCTCCGCTGAATTGCTGCTATCGTTCTTGTCGATAGGGCTCTGCAATGTCGGCTGCTGCCCCTGTAACGGCGTCAAGCTAAGATCGGAGGAAAGTTTGAGGTCGATCAGTGAAGTCTGCACTGACGATTCGACCGCGTTGGATACTTGATTTGAAGCTTGGCTTGATGTCTGTATTGGCGCTTCAATCATCTTATTCGATGCAATCGTCTTATTGATCTTCGCAGAATGCGGCATCCATTGCCAAGCGATGATCGCGATGACCAATACGGCGGGCACAACCAGCCAGATCCATCGAAGCGAAAAGGTTTTTGGCGCTTCCGGCACAGACCTGATTTGCGCATACATCGCGCCCTTCCCCACACTCTCGGTGCCACGAGAGTCGAGGTCTTGCAACATGCGATTAATTAAACTCATTTGAAACTCATTTGAAATATATCCAGCTGATACTGGCGCTTGCAACGAGAAGCGCAAAACCCACGGACCAGCGTGAAAGCCAATGATTCCTCACCGACGCCAGCGTATCCTTGGCAGCAAGCTTCACATGCGAAGAGCTTACCTGCTGCTTGCCTTCGCCATATGCCAGCATCAAGGATTTATGCGCCAAAATATTAACCAGGCGAGGAATGCCGCCACTTGCCGAATGCAATGCCTTAACAGCATCCTTGTCGAACAAACGGCTTCCGGAAAATCCGGCCACGCTCAATCGATGCGAAATGTAAAACTCCAGATCGTCTTGCGTCAATGCGCCGAGATGATAGTGAAAGACGATGCGTTGGGTGAGCTGGCGGATCTCTCCCTGCTGCAGCTTTTCGTTCAATTCGGGTTGGCCGAATAAAACGATTTGCAACAGCTTGCGCTTCTCGGTTTCCAGATTGGTCAACAGGCGTAGCGCTTCCAGGCTTTCAATCGGCATTGCCTGCGCTTCATCCAGGCAGAGTACGACACGTTTGCCTTCACGTGCCAACACCAATAAGCGATGGTTGATAGCCTTTAACAAGTGGTGCTGGTCCACATCCTTTGCCAATGAGAGTTCAAGCTCATCAGCCAATGCAAACATCAAGGTACGCGGTTCAAGATTCGGATTGGGAATGTATGCCGTGACAAAACCGTCGTCGAGCGTATTGATAAACTTCCGGCACAACATGGTTTTCCCGATGCCGACTTCACCCGTAATCTTGATGAAGCCTTCGCCGTTGGCGGTGGCGATCAATAGTGTATTCAGAGCCTCTTGATAATTGGAGCATGCGAAAAAAAAGCTGGTATCGGGGGTAATGCCGAAGGGCAGTTCACGCAATCCAAAGTGAAGCTTGTACATGCCTATTTTTGTTCAGACAGGTTTTTCGTTCCGTAATTCTGGATACGTTGTTGACTCTCCAGAATATCTTGCGTCCAATTGCTGTCACCTTGAATAACGGTTGGCTTAAGCAAAATTACAAGCTCGCGTTTTTCCGTTACCTGATTGGTATTGCGGAACAATGCGCCCAACACCGGCACTTCTCCGGCGCCCGGGACCTGTGATCGTTCAGATGTCGTCGATTGGCGCATTAGTCCACCAATCGCAATGATATGTCCATCCTGTCCGCGCACAACACTATCTGTTTCCGAGACCGTACTGGATGCAAGAGGCAATGTCAAAGAACCATTCGTTGAGCCTAAGTCCACAACCGTCGACTTCGTGCTTACCTGACTTACAGAAGGATGGATATGCAAAATAATATTTCCATCTTCATCGATTTGCGGTGTCACGTCTAACGCGACACCGGAAAAAAACGGCTGCAGCGTGACACTTGGGCTGGATGTGGTTTGGGTGCCATTGCTTGTATTGGTTGTCGTGACGCTCGTCACAAAAAAATCGTCCGTGCCAACTTTCAACACGGCCTTTTGATTATTGACGGTCGCAATGCGTGGGCTTGATAATACATGCACCTTCCCTTGCGATTCCAAAAATGAAATCAATGCTGCAAAATTACTGGTCTGAAAAGCCAGCCCGAATAAAGTACCCAAACCTGATGCGCCTGGCACAGTCGATGCTATATTCTGCCCCGGCGATGATGTTACACTTCCGCCATTAAGAGCAGTATTAAGCCCCGTCACAGCTGAAGTCAAACTGCCATTGGTTTGCAATGTACTGCCTGGGCCCAGTACACCGCCGGACACACGAGAATTTGCACCAGCCCTGAATGCGGCCCAGTTAATACCGGATTGAAAACCGTCGCTCAACGTCACTTCCAGAATCTTCGCCTCAAGAATTACTTCGCGATCAACGGACAGTTGGGTCGCCTTCAGATAAGCCGAGACATTACGCAGCTCTTCCCACATACCCCGCACCACGATCACTCCTGATTGCGGGCTGATTACGACGCTACGGCCCTCCTTGTTACCGACAATTGCCTCTAAGGATGCTTTCAACTCTCCCCAAAAATCATTGGTAGATGTCGTGCTGATTTTGCTGCTGGTAAGCGAATGAGACGTTGCACCGGATGGAGTTGTAGCCGGTGTGGTAGATGGTGTGTTTGGTGCATTTGAATTAGATCCACCCGAATCGCTTACCGAACCGGAAGTCACTCTAATATCCGAAGTACCAGTTCGGCTACCCGTTAAATAATTGATTTTAAAGATACTGGTTTGCAAAGACAGCGGCTTAATGTAAATACGCGTGCCATCGATTTTGTAATCGTAACCATACTGCTCACGTATCGCTTCCAATGCCTCCAGCACTGTCACGTTTTTCAGGTTCGCAGAAATTGTGCCTGTCACGTCAGGATGAACCAGCATGCTGTAGCGCGTACCGGTAACGATAGCCATGAAAAACTGACTGGCGGGCACGTTATTAAATGATAGGTTAAAGCGCTCTTCCAGCAATGGGCGCGCTTTAGGTACTTCGATGTTCAATGGCGGCAACAACGCGGCAGAAACAGCGGCTTGGTTAGCCGAAGATTTTCCATCGGCTGCCTTGAGCAACTCTGCATTAATCAAGTCAGAAGTCTCGTGTTTTTCAACAGGCGTTGAGCACCCTACTACACTCAATACTGTGATGACTATCATAATTTTTTTCATACGCACTCTTCCACTTATTATTGTCAGTGATCGCTTTTCGCGCTGCTGCCGCTCGAAGTCAGTCGCTTATGCACATCAGGAAATAATTTCAATGTCTGTTGAGTTTTGCCGTTCTGCAAAACGACTTCTGTTTCACTAATGCCGACCACGTGTGCATCGCCATATTTATCGCCGACCTTCAATGTTTTTCCACTGATGATTGCAATTCTGCGCTGCGGCGAAATAAGTACGTATTGCAGCACCGGTCCTGGCGCAGCCACTTCCGATTGCCCGCGTCCCAGCATATCGGCCGGTCGGGTCGGATCTCGCAACTGCTCCGCATAGGCATTGCTCGCAGCAATCGGGAACAAAAGCATCAACACGGCTTGAGCAATGAGCGATTTGATTGATTTTTTCAAAGCTTCAACCATTTCTTGTCCAGACTCAATGTATAGAGCGTCAAGACCAACGTAGCCTGCCGATATTCATCCGCATTCAATTTTGCCTTGCCCCAAAAAACCTGCCACGGCATCGACTCAAGCTCATTCATGTAATTCAACATGTCGAGATATCCACCCTGCACGGTGATTTCTACGCCATGCTTGTAGATTGTCCCTTCGTCGGATGCAGGGACTGTCTTGTCTTTAATGGCGCTACCTGCCGCTGCGCCGATTTTTTCAGCGCTGTTTTTTTCATCACCGACTGCTGCATCGTTAAGACTTGTCACCGGCAACGTCTTCAATGACATCAATTGCAATCTGCCGTGGCGCCTCAAAATATCTTCAAGCACGCCAGCCATTTTATCCGGCGCAATCAAGCCTTTCTGCATATCCAGCAAGCCGTTTTGTGTTGCGAGATATTGCTGCTTCAGGTTATTCAGACGCGCCCGGCCAGTTGCATCAGGGTCGATCGAGCCGATTGCCATCTTTTGCTGGATGAGCGCCTGGATTTCGGCAATTTTCGATTGCTCCTGCTTGATTTGCTCAGCCAACAGCTTTTGTTTTGCAAACTGCGGATCAAGCAGGAATACATTCAAAAACACAATTATCAGCAATGCGGCAGTCAAGAATATGAAAGCACGCTCGCGCAAACTTAACGCATCGATTCGTTCCGCGATTTGTTTTATTTTTTCCTTCATTTACTTGCCACTCCGGCTTCCCCAGCTTGCTGCTTCGCCAATCCGGTTGATTGCAAATTGAATTCAATAAAACCTGCAGCCACTGTAGGCGCTTTGGCAGAATCATTTTTATCAGCTTGCACAATCTGCGGCACCTGCATCTGTAGTGCGGAGAACGATTTCCCCTGCATGACGGATTCGCTCTTGAGACGGCCGATATAAACCGGAACCAACTCCGGCCTCAGTGATCTCCCGCTCAAGCCGATTTCAGTCCCCGCACCGTAGATATTAAATCCGGTCAACCACAAACCATCGACAATTTGACGCGCGAATGCACGCAGGTAAATAGCGTAACCTTTTGTGTTGCCCAGTTCACCACTCTGCAAAATATCCGACACTGCTCGCAGAGACTTTAATTGTGCATCGGCTTTTTTGATATCTTCGTCTAGCGTTGCGCTCTTTTGACGCGGTGCATAGCCCGTATCGACACGTGTTAGCTGCGCCTGCGCCATCGTCAGTTGGTTGCTGACGACGATGGCTTCCGCTGCCAAACGTGAAGAACGGTAAGTTGCATACCCGCTTAGTAGCAATCCTCCGAGTAGAATCAAGCCCAAGGACTGCAGGATGGTAACGACAGAAAGATATTTTTTCTGTTTCCGAAAAATCGGATTGAAAAGATTGATCTGCTGGCTCACAGCACTTTCTCCTCTACCCGCAACGCTGCACCGAGCGTCAGGAAAAAGCGCTGCTGCGATTCAGCCAGATTCAATTGCGGCATTTTGGAAAGATCCAGTACCGTTGCCAAATTCAAGGTTTCAATCGGCAGATACAGATTGGTCGCCAGATACTGCTGCAAATCGGCACTCGCATCGCCTAGTGGGGCAAGCACCAATTTGGAGAGCGTAATAAAGTGGTACTGCCGGTCGAAATGGTCCAGAGACCTTTGCAATTCCAATGTGATTTTTTCATAGCTGACATTCTTCTGCTCAATGTCTGCTTGTTGAAGCTGCGCCAACGGCACCTCGATACGCCGTGACAAATACAATTCACCCGCAAAGGTTACCGTCAAAAGACCGCCATGCGCGTCGAACGACAATAACGCCAAGCCACGCCCTTCCGGCTCCAGCAACGCAGAGATATTACGCTGCGCCATTTCAGGAACATCAATCACGCTGAGCGGAATTTTCGCTGTGCTGAAAAGTGCCTGACGCTGACTGATCATTTGGTTGCGTGACGCAACTGCATACATCGAATGATTTCTCGTTGCAGCATTCTTGTCCATCGGTACATCCAGCACATCAATCGTTGCATCGTCGATGTGAAAATCGAGCATGTCCTTGAGACGCCAACGGATTGCCGTCTTCAACTCATTTGGCGGCACGTTTGGCGCATCAACCGACAAGAGCTGGTATTCATCAGCGCGCAATAAAGTGCCGCAATCATAGCGACCCACCTGCAAATCCTTCGCCAGTTTTTCCAATGCGGCTTCAGTAATCGGCTCACTCAATAAATACGAAGCCAAAAGCTCGACTTGAGGCATGCCTGAAGTCGAGCGATTGATCTGCGCGGCGCAAATGCCATCGTCGGTAAACCCGATAGCCAAATACCCCGCATTTTTTTTGGTTTTTGTGAATAAACCCATGCTATTAATTAAACGAGAAGTTGCTTGAAGTTAAGTTAATAACTCATTGTTGTCAATCAATTTTCGTAGCTCTCTAATATAAAAAAGACACTTCTACGCGAATAAAAAAATTGGCAAACCAGAATGGCAATTTCGCGCGACAGAAATGTCGGTTTAGTTATAAATCTCCCTCAGGTAAATAACCGGACCGGCCTTATAAATACCGAAAGTTTCAATTGCAGAGCCTGGCAAATAACCATCAATCGGCCAAGGGGTAGCTGATGGATTTGTTTTAAGCAGGATGCTCCCTTTAGCCGTAGGTGTAGGGGACGGTTTCGTCAATTTGATCTTACCAGCACCAGTGTTGTCCAACGTGCCGGTGGCTGACACCGTGGTCGTGACCGTCGCACCCGAACCTGGCGTTAAAACGAAATTAGCAGCCGAGAGTGGCGTACAGCCATCATCTGAGTTGTTGACATACCATGGTAACGTTGCATCCCAATATTGTGCCTGGACTTCAACTTGCAGCGCAAACAGTTCTGAACCGTACTTGTTCGAGATGAGAAGACGCCCATGACGCAGCGATGTTTTATCGAGAAAGGTGTGGTCGTTCCCGACTGGCAGACTGATATCCATGTCGTAACTAACCAACTTGATACCGTCAGCATCCACCGGAGCGATACCAACCTCAGCATAATACGGGCCATCCGGAGTCAGCGACAGCCGAGCCATGTGGAAAATCAGCGAGATAGCACTTGATACCCCATTGCTCCAGGAGCCGCTGCTGCTATCGGCTGTCAATCGCGTTGTTAAATCGGTTCCGGGCGACGCCTTTTTGAGTGCAATGCCTCCTGATGCATAGGTTGTATTTGCTGAAGTATCACCGATCGAAAAATGCGTAGCATCAATTACGGTCACTGGCCAAATCTTGTTATTTAGCTGAATCATCCCATTCACGCCCTTGATAAGAACCGAATCAGTATTTGTATAGCCATGCGCAGCCGATGTTGTGACAACACCGGGATTAGCCTTTGTGATCTGCATAATGTTGCGTGCGGTGGAACCATAATAATAATCGACTGCGCCAAGACCGAAATTCGAAGGCTGGGTCAAATCCAGTGTGGCCAGAGTACCTGTGTAGTTCTTGGTCGTCGCATTGGACGCATTCTGTGCAGTCAATACGAATTGCAGCTTGACCGGCTCACCCATATAAGAAAAATTTGGCGTGCTGCTACAGCTCAGCTCACTGCGATTCGTTAATAAAGGAGTCGAAGGATTGACTTGAGTCATTACAAAGTGATCCGGCACGAAGCGCCCAATTGTGCCCGATGACGTTACATTCCCGAAATTGCAACCGTATTTGCCACTGGCGTCTTTTGTATTCGAATAACTATCGACAATGCAATCCCCCTTGGAACTGATGCTATCCACTCCAGTCCATGTCGCTGCTTTAAGCGCATCGCACTGTGCAGCCGTTACCGGCAATGCACACTCGGTCGTTGTCAGCACGCCGTCATATACGCCGCGCGGCGACGTGGTATCAACCGCCGGGTTAAACCCGCCAGTTATCTGAAATCCGCCTACTTCACTGTAAGTAAATGTCGTGCCTGTAGCCGTAGAAGTTACGGCATTTGTGGCAGGATTAGGATCTGAAACAGAAGCAGGAAACGTGATTGGCGATAAAGTGCCAGTCGTCGACGCAGTAGACTGAATTCTCGCACTATTGATCTTAAGAACTCCGCTATACCCACCCGGACTACCCGCCACGCCTGTCGTCGTTGCTATCAAATTGAAATTGTCTGAGCCGGCCTTGAAAATCGGTGTGCCTGTCGTGCCCGTATTGGTCGCATTCGACGAAGCCACGGATGAAATACCAGTCGGACGCACTGCAAATGCATCTGTAGAACAAGCGGTCGTGGTGCCATCGCTCATGATGGCAACCAAATTATTATAAGCAGTGTTGATGGTGAAGCTGGCCGATTGCTTCTGGCCTTTATCGGTTGCACCGGAAGCAAACGTCAAGGTTTGGCTTCCTCCGGTAACGGCAGTCTTGCCGGTGCACGCAGCACTGCAATAATTGGCTTGCGTACTATCCAGCACACATGCGCCGTCAAAATTATTAACCAGCTTAAGCGTGACCGACTTGCTTGAAGACGCTGCATAAGTTGTCAGAATCTGGCTGTTACTGATTGCGGCAACATTGAGTTTGAACGGTGTGCCAACCAGTTTCGTGTATATATGGCCAGTCTGGTAATTTTGAACCGCGACTGCCGGCGGTGTCCCATACGCTTCATCAACCGCATTGAATCCGCTTGCCGTACCGCCGCTTGGCGGTGCAACGGTTTGGGCACAGATGCGCAAGCCGCTGATTTCATGAATATTGGTGGATCCGCCGGTTGAACCGGTAAAGGAAATTTGCCAATTGCTTGGAACCGGAGATTGCGTAAATCCTTGTGTGGCGGCTGCGGTATAAACGTTCGGAATACTAACGAGCGATGTATAGCCGGCACCTGTGTCACGATTGACTGCAACTGCCGTCGTTCCTGATGCATCATTACGTGCATCAACAATGACCTGATAATAGTTACCGGGAGAGGCTGTAGTAGAGGCGCGATTGTCAATTAAGGGATTTAACGCCGTGGTGCCACCAAGCCAATTATATCCAGCCACACCTGAACCTGAACCACGCACGCCGACTGATTCAGCGATAGCACCTGGCCCACCGATCCGCCCTTCAGTCGGGTTCTGGTAGTTGCCGAACTCATCAAGCGCAACACCGATCCAGCCACCGGCAAATCCTGGACACGAGGCAGTATTACAAGCGGCACCGGTCTTTTGTGCATAACCAAGCGAGCCACCAAAAGCACCCGGCACAGCGGCCGTCGCATAATCGGACAGTGTCACAGCGATACCGTCAGCGCCGCTACCGTTATACGCATACTGCTGGAATTCGACTGAGATGTAATTGCCCGTTGCAGGAAAAATACCGGGCACAGTAGCCGCCTTGGCATTGTTCCCTGTGTTATTCGTCAAGCGTAAATAGCCTGAATTGACGATGCTCGGCACAATGCCGGTCGTATCACTGGTGGAAACGATCCAGTTGGCGTTATAAATGGGCGAAGGATTCAGCGTCGCGCGCGCAAACGTATCGCATACACAAGATAGTACCAATGGCTTATTGGTATTCGGATCTATTGGGGTATTGGATGGCTGTGAGCAGAAAGGGGCCGTATCGGTATACACTTGGCCGGTAAAGTTACCATTCCCGGTGCCCGTACCACCCAGGGCAAGCCCGCCAGAATCAATGATTGAATCGTCATCCACCAGATTCAGCCCGATGGTGCCGCCATAAGTTCCCGTGTTTGCATTCACGGTCCAAGTCGTGCCGGAGCCAGTCACCGAAGTAATGGAAGCACCGAAAATGCCACCCGTAGTGACCAACGTGAAGTCGGTCGCGTCCACACCAGTGACGCTGCGGTTAAATACAACTGTCCACGCGACGGCAGTCCCTGGCGCGGTCGGGTTTGTACTCGCGGTATTAATCGATGTCACCGCAGGACAAGACGTCGTCGTAAAAGTAAGATCGCTGCCATTGGCAATACCGCCGGAGTTGGCCCCATCGACACGGAAATGGTAAGTCGATCCGCAAGCCAAACCAGTCAGTGCGCCTGTCACGGCGGCGCCGCTTGCTCCGGCTGCCAACGGGCTTTGCGCAGCGGTTACCGTGGTGCCGTACGCCGTAGTCAGCCCATATTCAAACGTGACCACTGTACTTGCGCCATTGCTGGTGACGGTGCCGTTCAGCGTTGCTGTCGTAGCAGTCACCGAACCGGCAGCAACGGTCGTAACCGTGGGTGGAAAAAAACTGATGTCTACCCTACCTGCGGCACCGTCATTGCCCAGTCGGTCAGTGTTGCTGGTCGCATAACCGCCGCAACCGCCGCCGCCAGCGGCCGTTGCAGTATTGGTGCAGGAACCACCGGAGGTTCTGGCAGCGGCGCCTGCGCCACCGCCGTTTGCTGTACCGGTGCCCGCTGTATTACCGCTGGCGCTACCACCGGCACCGCCACTCCCCGCGCCGCCACCGCCCGCTCCACCCGTGCCTGCTCCCAAACCATTCGATCCATCGCCGCCGGCCAATACGGTGGTGCCGACGCCTCCGGTAGTAGATCCCAAACCGGCAGCAGCTGTTCCATTGCTAACCGATCCAACCGCTCCTCCGGCGCCACCCTTGGCAACGACAACGTTTGTCGCGAAGGTCGAGTCACCGCCGGCGGTGCCGCTCGCTGTGGTTCCATTGCCTCCTGTGCCGACAGCGATGGCATATACATTTCCGGGTACGACGGTCACTACTTTGCTGGCATATTGGCCGCCTGCACCGCCGCCGCCCTTGGCCGGATTGCCTGTCGCGCCGCCGCCTGCGCCGCCGCCGCCCCATGCCTCTACGGTTACGGATGTTACGCCCGCAGGCGCAGTCCAGTTTCCGGAAGTATTGAACGTAACCGTCGTTGCCAATGCATCGTTTGACATGACCAAGGCAAAGAAGCACATAACCGACAGCCGAATGAACATTGGGACGTGGAACCGGCCCGAGATTCGATCGCTTGCGTTGGTTATGTTTATGCTGCCCATCTGTGACCTCTTTTGTTCAAATCTTTTGAAACAGTGCCGCGCTCTTCGAAACTTAAAAGTCCACTTGCATCACGCGCTGCACAAAGCCTGTGCCGCCACCGACACCACTGACACAACTGATTGCAGGAGGCTGCGCATTGCAAGCGGTGGAAGTAATTTGCCAGCGATTCAGCGTTGCTACAGCACCGGGTGTTGCATGACATATCACGGTTACGGTAAATGTACTCAGTGTGGTCCCCGCCGGCATCGTAAATGAAGTGCCTGGCGCATCAACACATGAGCCTGCTTTTATCTGCTGATACAGTCCCCACTCAATACCTGCCCTCGCGGCTTGATAAGCACGCGCGCCTTGTATATCCAGTCCCGAACTGATTTGCTGCACGCCTGAAATGTAGACAATGGCCGCGCCCAAACCCGCAAGTATCACAAGCAAAAATATTGCCGTCACCAGACTGAAGCCTTGGTGGGTTAATTTTTTAATGCTCCTGAGAGCAAACCTGGCCGGGCTTTGATGACGTGTCATGGCGTATTGTCCACATGTACCTGATGAAACAGTACTACTGTTCCGGCATCGTTATTCGTATTGGATAAGGTTATGGTCAGGCCAATTAAAGCACTGTGCGTATTAGGCAAACTGGTATAGCCGAAGATACAGCTTTGCACATTAGAGGCAAGTATTGCGCTTTGTGCCCCTGCTGCAGTCAGCAAGGCAGGCGTATTCGGCTGCGATGACGTTATCGTATAACCCCAATAACGGGTCAACATGCCTGTCCCGCCGCCGGCAAGACCATCGCAAAAATATGTTACGGGCGAAGAGACAACCTGGAACCGATAAGTTGGCGATTTAAAAGGCGGGTTTTGTGCAGCGAATGGATTGCTCCCCATCGTGATGGCATTTCCCGCGACTCCTGTAACCGTTGCGCGGTTGCCTACTCCATACGCATCCGCAACACCAAGACCCAGGTTATACACAACGATTGAATCACCAATCGTAATTGCCTGCGGACCTGCCGGAGGTGTTCCGACCAATGTAAAGCTCGTCGCAGCTGTATTGGTAAAATTAAGAATACCTGCCGTACCTTGATTATCTTCTTCCGCGAGATAGCGCCCGCCCGTCTTGGTCAGCAATAGCTCCAGATAATTACCGCCCGATATTCGAATGCTGTTAGGCAGCGCCAATCGCATGTCGCGCGCCATGCGCCGCAATGAGGTGTCCGCAACATCCGTCAATTCGGCGCGCGCTACGCTGTTGATATAACCTTGCACCGGCAAACGAATAAACACCGCCACAACAGCCGCAATGATGCCGGTGATGACGATAACCATGACTGCCTCGATCAAGGTAAAACCTTGTTCGACTCTTAAGCCGGTTCGATATCGGATTGCAGTGTCCACGCGCATATCAACCACGTCTCGACATTGACTATCCGGGTGCGGCATGAGATTCGGAAAATTAATCATGGCACATAGTTTGGTGCATAACGGGTACGATAACCATCCAACGTAATGGTGTCGTTGTTGTAGGTATTGGTGACAACCACGGTAATACGCAGCACCTCTACGTTGGCTGCCGTACCGCTTGAGGCTATACCGTTCAACGCTTCAGGCACAACATTCACGGTCGCCGTATATCCTGTCGGTAAATTCGTACCATTGGCATCAGAGGTATAGGTCTTTGCCGTGCCGTACGCATCAACATAATCATTGACGTTATCGTATGGCCTGGAACCCACCGGCTCAAGCCCGGTTTGACCTGCATTTTCCACGATGCTTGCACATCCCGTTGCCGTCAAATTCGCTCCACTTGCCCTATCCACCGACGCATCGGTCGGATCGCAGTACGTAAAATGCGCCAGCTCCACTTCTTCCAGCAATCCCTCCGCAATCGACAATGCCTGCTTGCGGACTTGCGGGTCGGCGCTATTTTTACTGGTGATATTCAGTACCGATAAAACCCCAACCAGCGCAATGCTGACGATCATGATGAACATCACCAATTCGATCAGGGTGAGGCCACGTTCGCGCTTGTGTGCGTTAGTGGACATAACCCGTTTCATTCTCAATGATAAAAGTACGGGACGCATCGCCGGTAATGGTAATTGTGAGCTTCTTGTTAAAAGTTGAAGTCGGCGCCACATCGCCGGTATTGAACGGCGTGCCGAGCGCATTGAAATAAAAAGAGGCATTTGCGCCGACCGCAGTCAAATAGGAAACCGCTGATGCATTGAGTGCCGTATATGACATGCCGGTCGGAACCGCTTCGCAAAACCATGTGGCCGAAGCGCCACAAGCTGCCAGAGTCGCCGTGCTGCCACTGTTTTTTCCTGATGGACTCGTGACTTGCGAGCCACAGGCCGCATCAAAGCATAAGGCAATACTGGCGCCATCCAAACGTACATAGACAGCACGATTTTGCGCAATCGCGACTTTCTGCGCATAGCGCAGCATTGCTTGAACTTGATTGAAAAATTCCAGGGTATCGTAGACACTACGGCTGAAAAATCGAGGGAGCGCTATTGCAGCCAAAATGCCGACCATGACCAATACCATGATCAGCTCGACCAGCGTAAAGCCTTTGTGCCGCTCTAGCGAATAAACAGGTGTGCTTGTCATGATCGATTCGCGATGAGCGGAAATAAAATGGAAGTCCGCATGGCTTTTACCTGCTGCAAAATCTCCGGCAGTCCAAAATCTGTTGAGACGACGAATTCAGTCTACATACAGAAAAATCCTGGGCAAAAAACATATTCTTTAGCGCAAGAAGCAAGGGCGGCAAAAGCCGCCCTTGTTTAACTCAAATTGTTTAAATTACGGTGCTGTTGTGGCCGTAAAACTAAATGCAGTACCGGTAGCAGTCCCATCACCCAACGCGGCATTGCAGGTCACGCCCGTTTTGGTAGTCGCAATATCGTTCGCAGTAACCAGGTATAAGGTTCCGGCAACGGTGTTAGCAGGCAATGTATTAACAAAAGTAACAGCCGGATTGAGTAATGATTTAAGATCTGAGCACGTCGCAACTGTTGCGCATACATTGGGTGTAACAACACCCGACTTAGCAGCGCAGCCTGAAAGATTGATGTTATTTGCTGCATTCAACGCTCCTGCATATCCTTTTGCCGCAGCGTTATTTGCATCACCTTTCAAATCCACAAACTTCGGCAATGCAGTCGCTGCCAAAATTCCCAAAATCACAATGACCATGACCAATTCGATCAAGGTAAAGCCCGATTGGTTTTTTTGATTATTTAACATGATCTGTTCCTTTAATAATTGAAATAATGACTTAACAATGAGCAACTTTTATACATGTCCGACTATAACAGAAGTACTTTCTCTTCACCAAAATAACGTTACGAACAGTTGGCAACTGTTGCATTTACGTGATAGGTAGGTGCGGTGTTCGCTGCTGCTGGCGGTGTATAGGCAATGGTGCAATCAGTCGCTGCGGTTGCACCGACGTGATTAGCATCTGAGCCTGCAATGGCAGGTGCCGTCAAACCGGTGGTCGCATAGTCACCACTTGCGCTGCTGATACCAGCCAAATCAATAATTGTCGCGGCAGTTGGGTAACCATTTGTGTAACTCACCGATGTACCTTCGATCACAATCGCCGGAACAGGCGTGCCGGAAAAACTGGCGTCGAAGCCACTTGTCAATAATGCCGCATGCGCCATTGCCGCTGCTGCCTTGACAGAGCCCATGGCGGCGTTCATTTTGGCCAGTCGCGCATCTGCCTGTAGCGCCGCAAATTTAGGCAATGCAATTGCAGCCAGAATACCCAAAATAGTAATGACCACTACCAATTCGATTAATGTAAAACCGGCTTGAATTTTGCGCATTTATTAACCTTCTCTTCAATCAATTCAATTTAGTTCACTGTAAGTTACTGCATCACAATACATATTACTTTATGCAAATACTTTTGCAATAAATTATTTCGGTTTGCAACGATGTTTATCAATTGCACTTCGCTCTGAAATTCGGTTTTTATGCAGCTAAAGGTAATACACATTAATAAATCCTAATCTTGTCCCCGCATTTTCTACCTATCGAATGGGACGCTATCGATCGATTAAAACCATTTATAGGGTTCAATTAACGTGACCGCAACGCTATCGGTTGGCCGATTGGGATGATTGTCATTGGCAGGCACTGCTTCGTTGCGCAAATACGTCACCTGCAGGCGTATCCGCTTTTGCCCGGAGCTGTCCGGCTGAAAGTAGTTGTTGTGTTTTGGCTGATAGGCAAGCACGCGATTGGCAGAATCGAAGTACCAGTTTCCTTCAAGCGTAAAACGCGGATCACGCGGGAGTTGCAAAGTTAAATAATTGGCAGGTTTTTTCTCCAGCCAATCCATTGGATTCTCAAGAGCCAATGATCGAATTTCCTGCGCACGCCCGTCGATCATGAGCGAAGCCATCCGCATCCTCAGCGCACTTTTGAGCGCACTGATCGTATATTCCATGTCGGCTTTTTCAGCCATCTCCTGATAGTACGAGAGCCGATTCAACAATACGATTCCGGCAATGCTGATTATCATCACAGCAACCATCAGCTCCAGCAATGAGAACCCGCTTAAGCGCCTCGCGCAGAATGTTTTTTGTGTTCTTACTTCTCTGGGCATTTGACGGCTCATCGATTTTTAAATCGTTGCTCGTTCATCGATGCATCGCGGCTCTGCCCAAATCCCATATCGGCAGGAATACGCCAAGCGCCAAAATCAACACCAGTATGCCCAAGCCCACGATCAGTATCGGCTCAATTTGCGCCGACAAGGTCTTCAGCTCATAGTCCACTTCGCGCTCGTACATTTCGGCGATTTCGTCCATCAAATCATCCAGCTCGCCGGTCTCTTCGCCGACGGCGACCATTTGCAACACTACCGGCGTAAATACGCCGGTAGTGACCGCTGTGCGCAAGATACTTTCTCCACGCTCGACGCCATCGCGCATCTGCTCGATGCGGCTAGAAATATAGGCGTTGTCGACGGTCTGAGCCACCACATTCAATCCTTGTACCACCGGCACGCCGCTTTTGCTGGCCAGCGCAAAACTTCGTGCAAAGCGAGCCAGTATCCCTTTCAACATGATCTTGCCCACGATAGGGAAACGCAACTTGGCCTTGTCCCACCGGAAGCGACCGTGCGGTGTCGCGATATACATCATGAACGCCATAATGGCACCCACCACCAAAACAAGAATCAAAGGCCAATAGTTCACGGTAAAGCTTGATGTATTCATCAATATCCGTGTCATCAACGGCAATTCCGCATTGAAACCTGCAAAGACTTTGGCAAATGCCGGTATCACAAACAGATTAATCACTGTCATTGCCACGATCATCGCGATAATCACGAACATCGGATAGCGCAACGCCGACTTAACGCGAGAACGCATTTCTCTTGAAAATTCAAGATGATCGAACAAACGCAGGAATACTTCTTCCAGACGGCCGGTCGTTTCGCCTACGCGCACCATGCTGATATAAAAATTGGAAAATACGGTCGGATGACGGCGCATGGCAGCAGACAATTCTCGTCCGGCATCGAGCGACTCGCGGATGTCTTTGATGATTCTGGCAAACGATTTATTGATTGACGATTCCTGCAGTCCTGCCAGTCCTCGCATGATCGGGACACCGGCTTTCAGCAATGTATACATCTGGCGGCTAAACAGTTGCACATCGATCGGGCGAACTTTTTCTTCAAATAAGCGCACCCACCAGCCACCATCCCCATCCGTTACCGGCTT
The DNA here is from genome assembly GCA_036560485.1 of Burkholderiaceae bacterium. Classification (GTDB taxonomy): domain Bacteria; phylum Pseudomonadota; class Gammaproteobacteria; order Burkholderiales; family Burkholderiaceae_D; genus DATBRC01. The sequence goes on along the minus strand of DATBRC010000037.1, from coordinate 37,392 downwards.
CCTGGTCGTGACTATTTCGATCGGTGTTACGCCGGTCGTAAAAAGCTGATCGGCGACAGCGCCGCTATCGGTGCTTTCAAGGATCCCTTGCAACAGCTCGCCGCGGGCATTGCGCGCTTTATAGGCAAAAAATGGCACGTCAGGTTCCTAAAAGATCAATCGTCGAATTGATGGTTGATACGCATTGCTTCGGTCACGGTCGTCTTGCCTTCCACAACCAATGCCACCGCATGGCGACGCAAGGTTTCTCCGCCCATCTGTGCTTGTGCCACCTTGATGAAATGTGCCGGGTCTTCATGGCCGGCCGCTTCTGCTACCGCCGATGTCATTTCGAGCAGCTCATACACACCGGTTCGGCCCCGATAGCCGGTCCCGTTGCAATGCGAACAGCCTCGTCCGTGCATATAACGATGCGTGTTGACCGATTCTCCCAGTTCGGACTTCAGCCATTCCGCTTCACCCGGTTTGAGTTCATAAGGCTGCGCACAACTTTCACAGATGAGACGCACCAAACGCTGTGCCAGCACACATTGCAAAGAAGTCGCCACCATGTAGCTCGGCACGCCCATATCCAGCAAGCGTATAGGTGTACTCATTGCATCGTTGGTATGGAGGGTGGACAAGACCAGATGACCTGTCAATGCTGCACGCATGCCGATTTGCGCCGTTTCCTGGTCGCGCATCTCACCGACCAATACCACATCAGGATCCTGACGCAGTGCTGATCGCAGCACGCGGGCAAATGTCAACTCAATCTTGTCGTTCACTTGTACCTGATTGATGCCGGGCAGCCGGTATTCAACCGGATCTTCGACCGTGATCAATTTTCTTTCAGCTGTATTCAGTTCTGCCAAGGCGCCATACAAAGTGGTAGTTTTTCCGCTACCGGTTGGTCCCGTCACAAGTACCAACCCATTAGGGCGCTGCACGATCGCACGGAATTTTTTCAGTATGTTGGCCTGCATGCCAATTGAATTGAGCCGGAGAATGCCGCCGCTTTGATTAAGAAGACGCATCACGACCGATTCGCCATACTGAGTCGGCATGGTGGAAATACGCACGTCGATCTGCTGCTGTTTTACCTTGATGGCAAAGCGGCCGTCCTGCGGCAAACGCTTTTCGGAAATATCCAGCTCGGACATCAGCTTGAGTCGCAACGCCAAAGATGGTGCAATTTTGATATCGGCTTCGGTTTGCAAATGCAAAACGCCGTCAATACGGAAACGAATTTGCAAGCGTTTTTCTTGCGGTTCGATGTGGATATCCGAGGCGCGGACTTGTGTTGCGTCGTCAAAAACCGACTGCAAGAGCTTGACGACCGGTGCTTCTTCGAGGCCCGTCGTCGCTGCCAAAGCACCGAAATCAACCAGGTTATCGCCTAGATCCTGCTCCAGTTCGCGAGCGAAATCGGTAATTTCTTCGGTGCGGCGATAAATGCGGTCAATCGTTTGCAGCAGTTCGGTCTCATTCACGACTGCAAGCAAGATGTTTCGTTTTACCAGGCGGGCAATCTCATCGTAAGCAAACAAATCCGTCGGATCCGCCATTCCGATCAACAGAGAGCCGTCGCGTATTTCCAGCGCCATTGCACGGAAACGACGTGCCTGGGTTTCCGGCAACTGCTGTACCGTTTCAGGATCGATATTGAAAAACTTGAGATTGATATAAGGGATATTCAGTTGCCTGGCCAACGCGCCGGCAATTTGGTCTTCGGTGACAAATCCGTTTTCAATAAACACGCGCCCAAGTTTACGACCTGTGCGCTTTTGTTCACCCAGCGAAAACGTCAATTGTTCTTCGGACAGCAATTTTTGCTGCACCAGGATTTCACCTAGCCGAACCTTTTCCGGTCTTGCCATATACGACTCCTGATTTGAGATGCACTTATTCTATGCGACAACACTATTTATGTGCACATGTATTCACCGCTTTGTCGTGTTTGCATGCATAAGAATGAAACGGATGTTGAATTATTTGGACACCTTTGCAGGCTGAATTGATTTATGATTCGAAAAATCTGAATGAAACGCCATTCATCTCTGCAAACAATTATGCCAATATGACAACCACCGCACTACGGTTCAACAATATCGTTAAGCGGTATGACAAGAAGCTCGTTCTGCAAGGGATCAATCTCGAGATCGCAAAAGGAGAGTTTTTCGGTTTGGTCGGCATGAATGGTGCGGGGAAGACGACGCTCATCAAGTGCCTGCTTGATTTTTGCGCAGCCGATGAGGGCGATGTCGAAATTTTTGGTCTCAGCCATCGTCTTACGCAAGCACGCCAACCGCTGGCCTTTCTTCCCGAACGTTTAATACCGCCTTATTACCTGACCGGTCTGGATTTTCTGAACTACATATTGAAGCTGCAAGGGCTGCCCTACAACCCGACCGAAGTCGACATGACGCTACAGGCACTGGACCTCGATGCATCGGCACTGAAACGTCCAGTGCGCTCCTATTCCAAAGGAATGACGCAAAAGCTGGGATTGGCTGCCTGCTTCCTCGCAAACAAGGAACTCTATGTGCTGGACGAACCGATGAGCGGCCTCGATCCAAAGGCGCGCGCACTGTTAAAAGCACAATTACTGAAACTGCGTGCATCAGGACGTACCCTGTTTTTCAGCTCGCACGCGCTGGCCGACGTAGAAGAAATTTGCGACCGCATGGCGATTCTGCATAATGGACAACTTGGATTTATCGGCTCGCCGGCGGAATGCAAGCAGCGTTTCGAGGCAAACACGCTTGAGCAGGCGTTCATGAAATGCATCGCTTGATGGCATCGAATTTGAAGCACGACGACACACCAATAGGGAAGCCATGTATCTCTCTCATTACGGTCTGAACCAATCTCCTTTCGGAATCACACCGAATCCGGCTTTCTTCTACGCCGGCAACAAGCGCGGCGCCATACTGGAAGCGCTGATTTACGCGGTCACGCACGGTGAAGGAATTATCAAAGTGACAGGCGAAGTCGGCAGCGGCAAAACCATGTTGTGTCGTATGCTTGAGAATATGCTGCCGGAAAACGTGGTGATCATTTACCTGGTCAATCCGACATTAAGCCGCGAAGAGGTAGTGTATGCAATTGCGGGAGAGCTGGGTCTGGCGACGGGCGGAAAACGGCCTGACGAAGTGATCCGGATACTGCAGCATGAACTCATCACCAAGCATGTCGCAGGCCAGCAAGTCGTGCTGCTGATCGAGGAGGCTCAGGCAATGCCGCTCGACACGCTGGAAGAAATTCGCCTGTTCTCCAACCTGGAAACCGCCCATCACAAGTTGCTGCAGATTGTCCTGTTCGGCCAACCGGAACTGGACGAGAATCTGAACCTGCCTCGCATGCGTCAGCTCAAGGAACGCATTACCCATAGCTTCAAAGTGCCGCCGATGGAACTGGAAGTCATCCCTGAATTTCTGATGTTCCGCATGCGTACTGCCGGATATCACGGCCCGGATATCTTTACAAAAAAAGCCATCAAACTGATCAGCACAGTATCGGAAGGAATTGTGCGGCGCATCAGCATCCTGGCAGACAAATCCTTGCTGGCTGCCTTCGCCGACAATTCTCACTCGATCGAAGGAAAGCATGTCAAAGCTGCCATTGAAGATAGCGAATTTTCCTATACGGCCACCACCAGAAGACGCCGCAAGATGATGCTGGCGGGCGCCCTCTCGATTGCAATCACCGCAAGTGCCATCGTGATTTGGCAAACTTTCTGGCCGCAAGTAAAAATCGCAGCCCCGGCCACTCCTGCAGCTCGCTCACTTTCCATTCAGCCTGTTGCACCTATTGCGGCCAGCGCACCAGCCTCAGCTGCATCGGCATCGACGACAGTTCCCGCAACTGCACCAGCATCGGAATCTGCCACTGCAGTTGTAGCCGCAACCCCCGACTTGCCCAAAAATGAAACTCGAACAAAAGCAAATCCGCCCGGCACGCCGGCCGCACCGGCCGCCACAGCGACGAAAGATATTCTTCTACAAAAATTAAACGACTCAAAGAGCTGGTTACAGAATGAAGACATGAAGCACTACAGCCTCCAGCTGGCATTGATGGACGCAGAGGATCACCAGCAAATAGCGCAGTATGTGCAAAAAATCGAGACCGATATCGGCAACCTGCCGGTGCATCTCTACCCGAGTCGAATTGGCGGTATGGCACGGTTCGGCATCCTCTATGGCAGTTTTGAAACACATGATGAAGCCACCAAAACACGCGCCAAAATTACCGCTCAGCTGGGCAATCGGCTGCTACAAATCAGGACCATTCAAGGAATAAGAGGGGAAATCAGCAAGTCACATAGCGATGATCTGTGGCCTTAATAGAGCAAACTGTAGCTTGGAGACGACTTTTACCAATGAAGATTAGTTGAAATCATGATTTTGACTTAGAATTCCTGAAGCGCAACATCTGCGAAACCTTGATTGTGCAAAATTGATGACTAAAGTTGCTGCCACCCTTTTATTTTGTTTTACTCTTTCGGCTTGTACGACGAAGCCGGTGGCACCATCGACAGGACATATCAAAGATACATCGCAACCGACAAGCTCCATCCCCGAACCGGTTCAGCAAAGCACGTCAATCAGCCCGCCCAAGCCAACACCCAAAGTTGAAACGTATAGCGTGACCGTCTATAAAGTGGCTGTGCAATCATTGCTGTTTGCACTCGCACGCGACGCAAAACTGAATGTCGATATCCATCCCGGCATTGAAGGTGAAGTGACCTTGAATGCCATTAACCAAACCCTGCCGCAAATCCTGTCGCGCATCTCAAAGCAAGTCGACATGCGTTATGAGTTGAACGGCTCTACGCTGACCGTCATTCCGGACACACCGTTCTTGCGCAATTACAAAGTGGATTACGTCAACGTTGCACGTAGCACTACAAGCAGCAACAGCATCGCAACGCAAATTTCGACCGGTACTGACGCCGGAACCGGCGGGGCCGGCAACAATAACTCGACGACGTCCGTTTCAGATAAGTCTGACAATAATTTCTGGAGCACGCTGGTACAAAATATCAAGGATATTTTGCGTGAGACTGACAAAACATTACCTGGCAGTCAATCCGACTCTGCAAGTGATCAGGCGGGCGCCAAAGCTCCTGCTGCGTCCCCTTCTCCGGCTTCCAGTTCTCTACCGACTGCCAACTCATCACGCCAAAGCACCTTCCGTGAAGCCGCTTCGGTCATCGCCAATCCGGAAAACGGCATTATCGCAGTACGCGCTACAGGTCGCCAACATGAAAAAATCCAGGAGTTCCTTGATCTGGTGTTATCCAGCTCCAAGCGTCAGGTATTGATCGAAGCGACTGTAGTTGAAGTACAGCTAAGCGATCAATACCAGCAAGGGATAAATTGGCAAAGCCTGCGCAATTTCACGCGCGATCCTGTGACCGGCGTCCCGAATTACAATGCGGGATTTAACATCGGACAAACGCAAACAGGTTCAGCTCTTTCATCCAGTTCCACTTCGCCGCTGCCAAACAACGTATCGGCACCCAATTCAACTTCCGGTCTATTCTCACTGCAATATGCCAACCCTGCCTCAGTCATCGGGAATATTGCAGCTACCATCCAATTGCTGGAATCGTTCGGCAAGGTCAAAGTATTATCGAGCCCGAAAATCAGTGTGCTGAATAATCAGACTGCTTTGCTTAAAGTGGTCGATACCAGTGTCTATTTCACGATCAATGTCAACAACACCCCTGCCACAACAGCCGGTGCTTTGCCGACATCGACTTACACCTCTGAATTGCACACTGTGCCGGTCGGTTTCGTCATGAGCGTTACACCTCAAATAGCGGATACCGATGAAGTCACGATTAATGTACGCCCCAGTATTTCCCGCATCATCGGCTATGTGCAGGATCCTAATCCTGCTCTGGCAAATGCTGCCGTCCCCGTCGTTAGCAATGTCCCTATCATCCAGACCAGGGAAATGGAATCCATGCTCAAGATCAGCAGTGGCCAGGTTGCCGTAATGGGTGGATTGATGCAGGATTCAATCAACAATACGAAGGACTCGATACCGGGCCTGAACAGGATTCCGTTTGTCGGCGCAGCCTTTAGCAATCGTAATGAAAAAACGACGAAAACGGAATTGGTCATTTTCATGCGGCCTATTGTGGTCAAGGATGCAAGCATCAATGGCGATTACAAGAATTTCCGCGAGTTCTTGCATAATTCCGGTCCGCTCAATAAAGAACCCTATTCGGAAACACACCCCAAATCCAAAGCTGAGCCTGCAAAGGTGGACGGGTCATGAGCTTATTGATGCAAGCGCTCAAGAAAGCCGAGCACGCCAAGCAGAAACAAAGCAACTCTCCATCGACCGACGTTGCGGAAGAAAAAAATCCGCTAAAAATTCAGAATGACGAGATCAGCCCGTCGCATGAGGAACCCAGTCAGCCATCATCAGCAGTCAACCTGGATATGCTGGATATGGAATTGTCGCCAGTCGCCACCGAGAATACTCGATCGACCGATCCGGAGCCGGCAATGTCAGAACCGGCCTATTCAACTCAAGTCCCTGTAACAAATTTCAACGAGCCTGAACCTGTCACATCGAATTTTGATGCGTCGTATAGTTCGCAGAACAAGACGAGCGACTATCAGCAAAGTTCACAACTCGATAATAATAACCGCTCGGACAGCGAGGCTGTATCGCAGCAGCTCAGCGCAAAAATGCGACTCGAGTTACAAAAGGCTGCGGCGATGGAATCTGGAAAAGCTCTGGCGGAGCAGCAGAAAGCCAAAGCCGTTTTTACATCCAAAAAACCTAATGCCAACCGGCGTGCGCTATGGATTGTTGTCGGTGGCATCTTTGTGGTCACATTATTTTTAGGCGGTGGCTACTACTACCTGCAACTAGCGCCGCAGAATTCCACCATGCTGGTGAAAACATTGCCGATACACGATGCACCTTCTCCCATCCCCACCCCAGCTGTCACGCCTGAGGCAACACCAGTCAGAGAGGCCAACAATGGAGGTGCTCCAGTACAAACAGCTGCGCTAACACAGAAAAGTGCCGAGCAACCCACCGCTCCACCACCAATGCAAATTCCACAAACTGCTTCCAGCAAATCGGGGCGTGAACAAGCATCCGTACAACGGAAACGTGCGCCAGTGTCAGAAGCAGGAGCAGAAGCAATCGATATCCGACAAACCACAACCGATAGTCACATCAATCCAGCGCTCAGCAAGGCCTATCAATTCTTCATGAGCGGCGATCTGACTGCAGCACAGCAGCAATACCAAACCGTCTTGCAGCACGAACCGAATAATCACGATGCCTTGCTCGGCATGGCCGCCATCGCAATCAGTCGAAAACAAGATACCCAAGCCGGATCGTTCTATCTCAAATTGCTGGAACTCGACCCATCCGATCCTGATGCAATTGCCGGTCTCACCGGTCTGCAGGGAGGCGATGCATCAGAAATGGAAAGCCGGCTGAAAAAAGCACTTGCACAAAATCCGCAATCAGGTGCACTGATGTTTACCCTCGGTAATTTATATGCACAGCAGTCACGCTGGTCTGATGCACAGCAAGCCTATTTCCGTGCATATGGTGCAGCACCGAACAATCCTGACTACGCATTTAATTTGGCGATCAGCCTGGATCGGCTGGACCAAAAAAAATTGGCGCTGGAGTTTTATCAACGTGCTTTGACACTTGCACAAAACAAGCCGGGCAATTTCAACAACGTATCCATTCAGGACCGCATCAACCAACTGCAGTCGGCGCCTGGAAGCTAGCAGGGTAGGCAACGCTTATGCCCACACGGTTATTTTGACTCACCCTCGCCCTTAATTTTGATCGCTGGAACTTCTGACGCAACCAATGAATAGGCAGTAAACCATGGCAGAAAAGCGGAAACTTCCTTTAGGTACGCAGCTCATCCAGAAAGGCGTGATCAGCGAAGACCAACTACGCATTGCATTGACCGAACAAAAACGCAGCGGCGTGCCACTCGGCAAACTACTGATCAGCCTCGGCTTCGTCACAGAAGCCACTGTGCGCGAAGCGTTGAGCGAAAACCTCAACCAGCAAAGTACCGACCTGACCGGCATGGTGGTCGATGCGACTGCGATCAAAATGATCACCAAGGATATTGCCAAGCGTTATCGCGTATTTCCCCTCGAATTCGACAAGAACAAGCGTAACCTGACATTGGCAATGTCAGACCCCAGCAATATCATCGTGATCGACCAGATCAGTGCGATGCTGGGCAAGGATATTGCTGTCACACCAATGCTGGCGAGCGAATCGGAAATCATGCGCTCGATCGACCAGTATTATGGTTTCGAGTTATCGATCGACGGTATTCTGCAGGAAATTGAAACAGGCGAAATCAATTACAAAAGCCTGCAAACCGTCTCCGATGAATACAGCCAGCCGCTGGTGCGTCTGATCGATGCGCTACTGGCAGATGCAGTACAACACAATGCATCCGACATTCACTTTGAGCCGGAACAATTTTTTCTTCGCATTCGGTATCGTATTGATGGCATCCTGCGGCAAATCCGCAGCTTGCACAAAAACTATTGGCCGGCAATGGCGGTGCGATTAAAAGTCATGAGCAACATGAACATTGCCGAGACGCGCGCGCCGCAAGATGGTCGCATCTCGATTACATTTTCAGGAAGACAAATCGATTTCCGTACTTCCGCGCATCCAACGACACATGGCGAAAACTTTGTGCTGCGTATTCTGGACCGGCAGAAAGGCATCGTGCCGCTTGATGGACTCGGGCTTGAAGACAATGATCTGACTTTGCTCAAACTGATGATCGCGCGTCCAGAGGGCATCATTCTGATTACCGGCCCGACCGGTAGCGGCAAAACGACCACGCTTTACTCGCTGCTGAATCATGTCAATACCGACAGCTTCAACATCATGACGCTGGAGGACCCTGTTGAATATCCGATGAGCATGATCCGTCAGACATCAGTCAACGAATCGGCAAAGATGGGTTTCGCCAACGGTATTCGTTCAATGATGCGGCAAGACCCGGACATCATTCTAGTCGGTGAGATCCGCGATACTGAAACAGCCGAAATGGCATTCAGTGCCGCGATGACAGGACATCAGGTTTATTCCACATTGCATACCAACTCCGCAATCGGTGCCATTCCTCGCTTGCTGGATATCGGCATTTTGCCCGACATCATGGCCGGCAATATCATCGGCATCGTTGCACAGCGTCTAATCCGCAGACTATGCGATCACTGCAAAGAACCATTCGAGGCGGATGAGGTTGAGAGGCGTTTGCTCGGCCTGGATCATGACCATCCGCCAGTGACGATCTATCGAGCCAAAGGGTGTGATCATTGCGCGCATCAAGGTTACAAAGGCCGGCAAGGCATCATGGAACTGCTGAAAATCAATTCCGACCTGGATGACTTGATTGCGCGCCGCGCCACCACCCGAGAATTACGCGCTGCTGCATTGGCCAATGGTTTCCGCACATTGGTCGACGATGGCGTAAGGCGCGTATTGGACGGCAGTAGCTCTCTCGATGAAATTTCACGCGTTGTGGACTTGACTGACAGGTTGCTCTGATGGCGATGTATTCCTACAGTTCGATTGATCTTGCCGGAAAAAAAATTCGCGGCAGCATGGACGCAGCAAATGTGCCGGATCTTGAATTGCGTCTGAAGCGCATGGATCTCGATTTAATCGATTGCAAGCTCGCTGGCCAGAAAAGTTTTTCGTTCGGGTCCCGCAGCATCACCAGAAAAGACCTGATCAATTTTTGCTTTCACATGGAGCAGTTGACTACCGCCGGCGTACCGATACTCGATGGACTGGCCGACCTGCGCGACAGCACCAATCAACCGCGCCTCAAGGAAATCGTTGCTGATCTGATTGAAAACATTGAAGGTGGTTCACAGCTATCGGCCGCACTTGCCCGTCACCCAAAAATATTTACTCAAACATTTACCAGCTTGATCATGGCCGGTGAACAGAGCGGAAAAATCGGCATCGTATTTAAAAATCTGAGCGACAGTTTGAAATGGGAAGATGAACTTGCTGCACAAACGAAGAAGATCATCATGTATCCCGCATTTGTCGGCTCAGTGGTATTGGGTGTGACCGTTTTTCTGATGGTTTATCTTGTTCCGCAATTAACCGGATTTATCAAAAACATGGGCGGCGAATTGCCCATCCATACCGTAGCGCTGATCGCCGTTTCTGCTTTTATCATCAACTACTGGTATCTTTTAATTGCACTGCCGATATTGACCGTTATCGGCCTTGTCGCATGGATCAAGAGTAGCCCGCGAGCGCGTTACAAGGCGGATGATTACAAACTGCGCATACCCATGATCGGTCCGATCATGCACAAAATCATTTTGGCACGCTTTGCCACTTTCTTTGGTTTGATGTATGCGTCAGGTATCACGATTCTGGACTGCATGCGGCTGTCAGAAGGCATTGTCGGTAATCTGGTGATTGCTGATGGCTTGCAACGCGCTGGCGTTTTTATTGCGGAGGGACAAAGCGTGACGGCAGCATTTCAAAATACAGGCATCTTCCCGCCGCTGGTTATCCGCATGTTGAAAATTGGTGAATCCACCGGATCGCTTGACACTGCATTAAACAATGTCGGTTATTTTTATAATCGTGAAGTCAACGAAATGATCGAGAGAGTACAAACCTTGATTGAGCCGGTCATGACGGTCATTCTCGGATTGATATTAGGATGGATCATGCTGTCGGTTCTGGGGCCAATCTATGGCACGATCAGCAAGATCAGGACTTGAATTATTGGTCATCAAAATCAGTTTTAGAAAGTAAAGTGTGAGCAAGCAGCTATTCTATTTAAATAATAACAATCTCACAGCCTACACTTGGGCAAAGGGAGGTCTTTCCGTTGTCCGCGAATTCCAGAACGACATATTCGGACAAGAAGAATTTTCCACGTATCTGGCCGCCAACAGTAAAGTCGTTGCATATGTGTTGGTCGATCTGATTGAAGAGTCGTTTCAGCGCGATACCATGCCACATGTGACAGGCAATGCACGCCGTACATTGATCAGGCGGCGTATCGGTCAGATTTATCGCGACACGCCCTTCCGCCAAGGAATGATTCAGGGACGTGAAAAGACGGGACGCAAAGATGATCATGTGCTGTTCAGTGCATTGACCAATCCTTCTTTGGTAAAACCTTGGGTCGATGCATTAATAGAAAAGAATGTGCCTCTAGCGGGAATTTTCTCGCTTCCTTTACTCAGCACGGTTCTATTCAAAAAATTCAAACTTGATAGCGGCCCATTGCTGTTGGTTACTCACCAGTCGAGCGGCTTGCGCCAAAGTTATCTGCAAGGCGGCAGCCTGATCTTCAGCCGTATTACGCCTCTCTCCAACATGGATCCTGGCGCCATTGCCGAATCTGTCACGCAAGAACTGGCCAAGACCCGTCAATTCCTGGCCAGCACACGGCAGTTGCCAATCGGCGCAATGATCAATATCGCCATCATTGCCAATGATGATAATTTGGACGCATTGAAAACGGTGTGTGAAGATACATCGTCAGTGCTTTATCGTTTTATTGCATTCGATGAAGCAGCCCACATTCTCGGCTTGAAGTCCATGGCCGGCATGTCGATATGTGACCCGCTCTTCTTGTCCGTACTAGGCAACAATGCGCCCGAGCGGCACTATGCATTGCTTGAGCAGGAACGATTCTACAAACTCTGGCAGACAAGAACGGCTATCTATGGATTGAGTGCCGCGACTTTAATAGGCGGCATAATATGGGCTGGCATGACTGGCATTGCGATTCTCGATGCGCAAATAAAAAACAGCGAATTAAATGAAAACATTCATCTTACTGAAAATCAGTATGCGGCACTTATCCGCAGCATGCCCAATACGGTGACAAAACCTCAGAATATGAAAGATACGGTGGATATTGAGAAAATGATTTCTCAAAACACCCCGGAACCAGCCTCACTTTTTGGCATTGTCAGCCAAGCCTTAAGTGGCTTGCCGGAAATCAGGATCAATCAGATGCAATGGCAGCTAAGTGAAACTGCGCCAGTATCCGGCGCAACGGAACCGCCGCCTGTTTTAAAAACCGCCGTCGAAACTGCACCGCCAATGGGACTCATCGGCATTCCCAAACAGCCATATCAAATCTTGATAATTGAAGGAGCTATCGATCCGTTTCAAAACGATTATCGTAGCGCACTTGATAGTGTCAACCGCTTCACAATTGCGCTAACAAAAAACAAGCAACTGCAAGTGGAAGTGAAGAAAGCACCGCTTGATATCCGTCCAACAGTCACCCTCAACGGCAAAGAAGGCATAGACGATGACAAAGCCAAAGCGAACTTCATCATGAAATTGATCTGGACTCCCTGACTATGGATCAAAACAAACCTTCGCCGTCACAAAAGCAAAATGCGGAGAACGCAGCGATTCCGTCATCGTCTATTTCGGTGACGCGAAATGACATTGATTTTATTCGCAAAGCACTCATTACTCTTGGCGTCAGCATTGTATTTAGTGCTGCCTTAGTTGGCGTCAGCAGAATGATTTTGCATAAGTTGCAAGGAACAGGAATACAGTTGCAGTCTCAACGGGACGAGGTGCGTAGACGCTTTACACAAGCAACCACCGAAAAAGAAGAAATCCGGGATTACCAGCCGAAATTTTTGCAACTGCGTGCACGCGGGTTTTTTGGTGAAGAAAAACGGCTGGATCTAATCGAACACATCAGACATATCCACGATAGCAGAAAACTCTTACCACTTAATTACGAAATCTCGGCGCAGCAACCATTTCAATTAGAACCGGATATCCTGACTGCCGACCTTGAACTACGCAGCAGCAAGATCGTATTACAAATGGACATGCTGCATGAAATGGATTTGTTTAATTTTCTGACCGACTTGAAAGGCGATGCGTTTTTTACCACGCAAGCATGTGCAATCAAGCGTGCCGAATCCGCCATGCAAACGGCATTGGCACCGCGCCTCACCGCTGAATGCACGCTTTACTTGCTCAGCGTAGGCGAGCACACTCAAGATGGCGTGCCGGGCACAGGCGCAAGATAATGAGGAGCGACATGAAATATATAACCGGTATTCACATACGCATTCATTTTTTTCTGCTGGTTGTTTCGTCTATGTATTTTGCACAAGCAATAGCGGCTGAACAACCAATCGGGCGGCTGTTTTCCACGCCAAAGGAAAGAGCAGAACTCGATAAGGCTCGACAAAGCAACAGTAAAAATCGCATCGAGTCCAGCACACCCATTACAAATCAAATTGGCGACCAAATCATGCTGGATGGTTTTGTCAAAAAAAATAATGGCAAAACAACCGTATGGGTCAATCAAGTTCCGCAACATGGGCACGAAAATCCTCAAGGCATTACGATCGTGCAGTCGGACCGTAATCCATCCACGGTTTCAATACAACTCCCCTCCGGTAAAAGTGTATATTTGAAAGCGGGACAAACATTCAATGCAAGCAGCGGCAAGATTATCGATGTCTATGACGATGCAAATGCCGCTGCAACAAAGGCGCCGGCAAAATAATCGGGAAATGATGCAAGATAAATCTTTATCACATCATTCCGCATGATGATGGAGACATGAAATGAATAAAAAAAATGGCTTTACGGTCCTGGAGTTGGCCGTCGTCCTATTTATAATCGGTCTTGTACTCGGTGGCGCCATAATGGCACTCACAGCACAAATCGACATCAAACGATCCAATGACACGCAAAAAGGGCTGGAAGACATTAAAGAGGCATTGATAGGCTTTGCCATCAAAAATAAATATTTACCTTGTCCCGACAAGACTACTGCAGCCGGAGCCGGAGTCGCCCCCAACACTCCTAATGATGGACTGGAAGATGTGACCGCCGGCGGTGCGTGCGTCACGCAAGAAGGTAATGTTCCATGGACTACGCTGGGCGTATCCGATCTCGACGCATGGGGACATCGTTTCCACTACAGAGTGACGCCTGCCTATTCGAATCATAATGTTCCCTTCAAGCTGTCTGATACTGGAACGCTCAGCGTATGCCAAACAGCGCCGGGCGGTGTTTGTAGTACACCGATTGCAATTAACTTACCGGCAGTGGTTCTTTCTTTCGGACCGAATGGAAAGGGAGCAATAACCTCAACCGGCATCCTTATTCCTGCCCCTGCCGGCCCTGCTCCAACACCACCTGCAACCAATGCAGACGAATACGAAAATACCAACCAGAATAACCTTTTTGTCAGCCGTGCAAAGTCTGTCACCGGCGGTACGCTGGGTGAATTTGACGATCAAGTGGCCTACCTGTCGTCCCTGGTGATCATCAACAGGATGACTGCAGCCGGAGTGCCTCCAGGGCCGTAATACCGCCTGAATTATCTTTAACCACGTTAACCCATGTTGCGACAAATACGAACCATCGCTTTCTACACTTTGCTCGAAGCCCTGCGCAACCGCTTGATGTGGCTAATCGTCGTGGTCGCCGTGATCGGCATCGGCATCAGCGGATTTTTGAATGCACTCGCCCTCACTGAAAGCCGGCAAATTCAAATTGCGCTACTGGCAGCATTCTTGCGTTTTTCCGCCGTTTTTTTAATCGCTACATTCGTCGTTACCAGCATGGTGCGTGAATTCAACGACAAGGGATTGGAACTGGTGTTGGCATTGCCATTGCCACGCGTTGGTTACCTGTTTGGGAAACTTGCAGGATTTGCGTTGCTTGCTGCCATACCTGCACTACTGTTCGGACTATTGACTTTATTCCTGACGCCGCCAATGCAAACAGTGTTTTGGATGTGTTCACTTCTTTGCGAATTATGGATCGTTGCTGCATTCAGTCTGTTATGTGTATTGACCTTCAATCAAATCATGACGGCTTTGAGTGCTGTCATGGCATTCTATCTTTTGGCACGTTCAATCAGTGCGCTGCAATCGATAGGAGGCAACTTGCGAATGGATCACTCTCTTTCGCAACAAGTTATCAACGCCGTCATCAACACTATCTCATCCTTGTTGCCGCATCTCGATCAATTTACGAAGACAGAATGGCTGGTATATCACACAGGTAATTGGTCCATGTTATTGATGGTAGCGCTGCAGAGTGCGATATTTCTGACTCTGCTTAGTGGTGCGTCGCTGTTTGATTTGTATCGCAAGAATATCTAGAACCCATTTATGCGTGAACGCCCTATTTCTTTCGTTCCAGGATCTGCATTATTTTTGCTTCTGTTGGGACTGGTACTGCAAATAGGATGGCACCTCAGCATGTCGGCCCCACAGGCAAAAGCAGAAGACCTGGCAGCGCCACCTTCTCTTCTTTCTCTTGATATTGCCAGCTTTGGCGAACAAATTGCGCTATCCAAGATACTCATGCTGTATGTGCAATCATTTGACAGTCAATCTGGCGTGGATATTCCCTATCGCAAATTGAATTATGAACATCTGCAGGGATGGTTGACCCGCGTGCTTGAACTCGATCCGAGCGCGCAATATCCATTGTTCGCAGCAAGCAGAATCTATGCTGAAGTCGGTGATGAAGCCAAACAACGTTCGATGCTCAATTTTATTTACCAACAGTTTTTAATCGACCCCAATCGCCGCTGGCCGTGGCTGGCGCATGCATCCGTTATCGCCAAACATCGGCTGAAGGATTTGCCCTTGGCACGTAGCTATGCACAGGCCATTCGTCTCAACGCAACTGGGAAAGATGTTCCCAATTGGGCAAAGCAAATGGAAATCTTCATCCTGCAAGACATGAATGAATTGGAAAGCGCAAAGGTCTTGATTGGCGGATTGCTGAATAGCGGACAAATAAACGATCCAAACGAAATCCGCTTTCTGCAAGAAAAATTAAATGCACTGGAACGTCATTCGAAATCCAAATCATGACCATCATCAATCATATTCTGATGGTCGAAGATGACCAGGCAATTCGGACGATGTTGCGCAGCATGCTGGAGCTGCACGATTTCAAAGTCAGCGAAGCGGAATCACGACTGGATGCAATCGAAAAACTGCATGCCGGTCAAAATATTTCTGTTGTCATTCTCGATCTAGGCTTGCCGCCTAATGCACATGACATCACGGAAGGCATAGCCACCCTGAAAGCAATACAGGCCGAAATCATGGCGGTGAAAGTCATTGTACTCACCGGGCAGGATCAGGAAGCCGCCGCTTTGGAAGCGATTCGTGAAGGCGCTTTTGATTTTCTGTCGAAGCCCGCCTCATCGGAATCGATCTTGCATGCGATTCGCCGTGCCCTGCTCTTTTTGCAGAAGGAAAAAGAACTGGGGCTTGAAGGCGTCACACGCATCGCGATCAATGCGCAAATCAGCGAAGGATTGAAAGGCGTGCGAACCGATGCTGAAGAACGCCTGGTGCGGCAAATTCTGAAAGAGACCAACTTCAACGTGTATCAAAGCGCCAAGCGATTGGGAGTCAAACGCGAGAATATTTACTATTTCATGAAAAAATTCGGCATCGAACGTGATGAGTGAGAATCGATGATTGAACAAATCTACCTCTCTTTCATCCTGATCGGACTCACCATCGGGATCGTTTTACTCTATCTATGGCGCAAATCGAGCAAAGCCAGCCGGATCAATCTCGCACTTATTCATCTGAATGCCGAACATAATTTTGATGCGCCCATCTTTTTGCGCGCCGCATGGCCGCTGCTCTCGCAAGCAGGGATCCGCGGGATAGCGTGGAGACTGGATTGGTTTGGTGTACCAGTACAAGAACAAACCGGTCACATCAACGGCAGGAGCCTTTATCGGGAAATTCAGGTAGCGGAAATGAAACTGTCCATCACGTTGTATCAACAAGACGCACGTGGAGAGCAACGTTATTTCAACGAAACCTTAATTGAAACTTTTTTGCTGTTACTACGCACCGACATGCTGATTAAAGCGGGGACAACCGACGCGACGATTGCGCAATTGGCCAAGCTCAATCTGTTTTTGCAGCATGACATGAAAAACATTGCACAATTCATTCAATTAATGGCCGACCAATTGAGCACCGTGCCAGCGGGAAAAGAACAGCAAGTCCTTGATCATCTGCGTACTGCGACACCACTCATCCGCCATCGCGCCGATCGCATTGTGCGCACCCTGACGATGGGACAACACATGGTCGAGCCAATACGCACGCTGTTGTTGCATGAGAAGCTGGATGAACTGTGCCGCCTCTATCACCTTGACTACCAGATCAATGGAAGTGCAAAGGTTACTGTCCCAGAAAATACCATCGATAGTGCACTCGACAATATCCTGAAGAACTACAGCGACATGCAATTACGTGACAATCAGATCAAACCTTCTATCGTAATTGGCATTACAAGCGACGAGCGCGATGCTCATATATCAGTCAGCGCAATCAATACGCCGCCGGCGCAGCAAGTGGAGCGCTTGTTTGAACCCTTCTGGAGCAGCGATCCGGCCGGCTTGGGTATCGGCCTGTACCAAGCCAAACAAATGCTGGAAATGTGCAAAGGTTCTTTGCATGTGCATCAAATCGAAGGCGGTCACCTGCAATTCCATATTCGGTTGCCATTGAATGGCATCCCATTGAAGCAAACTTTCCACATGTAAATTTTATAGACACTTGCGGCACAGTTTCTTTGTGGTAACTTGCAGAGGTATTGAAGTCACACTGGTTTTCATTCTTATTTGGATATTGGAGTACACATGAAATTAATTAAAAACAAACAATCCGGCTTTACTCTGGTCGAAATCGCAATCGTGCTGGTCATTATCGGCCTGTTGCTCGGCGGTGTGCTGAAAGGCCAGGAGATGATCGAAAACGGCAAGATCAAGAATGCCATTAACGACCTTAATGGTGTCACAGCTGCCTACAATGCCTATATTGACCGTTTCCATGCATTACCGGGTGACGACGGTGGTTCTGGTGTTGGTGCACCAAGCGTTGCCTCCCTACAAGCACGAGGCGGCGCATGGACTAGCGTCACAGTCGCTGGAAATAACAATGGCGTCATTGCAGCGACGCAAGCGAACGTTTTTGCTGCTGGCGGTGAAACGGTTCAGTTCTGGCAAGAACTGAAAGCTGCGGGATTTATCGCAGGTAATCCGGCAGATGCAGGTGTTGCCGCTTTGCCTCGTAATGCATTTAACGGATTGACTGGGGTAGGTACGGGCG
This sequence comes from Burkholderiaceae bacterium, assembly GCA_036560485.1. Taxonomy (GTDB): domain Bacteria; phylum Pseudomonadota; class Gammaproteobacteria; order Burkholderiales; family Burkholderiaceae_D; genus DATBRC01. The sequence goes on along the minus strand of DATBRC010000037.1, from coordinate 19,231 downwards.
TTACTCCAACAGCCGGCACAGCGGTATTCTCGGTTTGCCAATCGCAAGTGCCAGGCAAATCGGCGCGCGCAATTGACACCCAGATGGACGATACCGTTTCCAACAAAGGTGGCGTACTCGCGACTCAATCATTAGCTGCAGGCGCAAATACCGCACCTGGTGCAGCTGCTGCGGCATATACCGACGACAATCAATACACTGTCTGCAAATCCATGTAAGAGCAAATTTGGCTAAACTTAATCGTTGATTTTCCTGTTTGCATAAAAGGAAGTTGGTAACAATAACGAGGTGTTGGCAAGTTTGAAGGCAAGGCTTTTCACGAAGTCTTGCCTTTTTTATTGATGCTGGGATTGCATAGCCTCATCGCCAAAGCATTAAAATATTTTTTTCAGTATAGTATGGTCACTTTTAGAGACGTGTATTACCACTCAACCCAAGTCCATACATAATATGTCCGCTGAACTCAAAGCTTCTCGACAGGATGCAACATTGATTCTGACGCTATCAAACCCGGGGGCAAAAAATACGATCGACGCAGAGATGTGCGCCGCCGCTATCGAAACCTTGACCACAGCCGAGCGAGATGATCAGATACGCGCTGTCATTCTGACCGGCGCCGACAATTTCTTTTGTGCCGGCGGTAATCTCAGCCACCTTCTTAAATATCGAGAGCAGGATCAATCTGTCATCACGAATACGATCGACAATCTGCATGGCTTGATTGAAGCCATCCGGGATTGCCCAAAGCCTGTCATTGCGGCGGTTGAAGGTGCTGCTGCAGGTGCAGGCTTTTCGCTCGCACTCGCGTGCGACATGATCGTAGCTGGTACAACTGCCCAATTCGTGATGTCCTATGTCAAAGCAGGTTTGACGGCTGATGGCGGTGCTTCCTGGTTCCTGGCGCAATCGCTGCCGCGGCAAATTGCAACCGAAATCCTGATCGAAGGTAAACCAATCGGTGCGTCCCGCCTGCTTGATCTGGGCGTGATCAACAAAGTCGTCGCCGATGGCGCCGCACTCGACGTTGCAATCGCATGGGCCGATGATTTGGCAAGGTTATCTCCCAATGCCATGGAGGGAATCAAATCCCTTGTACGAGAAGCTGCCGGCAATTCCCTTACGCAGCAATTTGAAATTGAAAAACAAACTTTTATTGAAAGTCTTTACCACCGTGATGCACAAGAAGGCATTAGCGCTTTTCTGGAAAAAAGAACGCCGCAATTCAAATGACTGGCATGACTGATCAGAAAAGAAGGCGCATTTACTTGATGCGGCATGGCAGCGTCACTTACTTCGACACAAACGGCAAGCCATTCCTTCCTGAAAACGTCCCTCTTAATGAGCAAGGCTGCGTGCAAGCATCTGCGGCTGGAAAAGTATTCGCACAAGAGAAAATAATATTCGACCGCGTCATCGTTTCCGGATTGCCGCGTACCGTTGAGACCGCTACAAGAGTACTGGCCGAAACCGGACAACAAATCAACATAGAGCAATGGCCGGAATGGGTAGAGCTGCAAGGCGGCAGGCTATCGACCATACCCGACAGCGCATTAAAAGAAGCGTTCACCGGCGCATTTGAAGGTGTCGTCGCTGAAAATAAAAAATTCCTGGGTGGTGAATCCATCGGCCAAATGCTGGATCGCATATTGCCAGGCATCGATCGACTACTTTCCGACAAGTCATGGGATACGGTATTACTGGTTCTTCATGGCGGCGTCAATCGCGCGATCCTGTCTTATGCGTTAACAGGACAGCGGCTCTTTCTCGGCAACCTCGCACAAACGGCCGGCTGTATCAATGCATTGGATGTCGGCGAAGCTCAGCATGATTGGGTGGTGCGCTTTGTGAATTATTCTCCGCTATCACAACTGCAAAGTACATCACGCGAGACGACAATGGAAACGCTACTTAATCAATATAAAAAATCTCGCGGGATGTAAATAAATAGCACAGAAGCAGCGCCAGATTGAATGACGCACTCTATCGAAGAATCCCAAGCAGCATCGCCTTGGCAACCGCTTTGTTACGGCTTGTGACTTTCAGCTTCAAGAAAATTTGCTCGATATGATATTTGACGTTCTTTTCTGTCATGCCGAGGATCTGAGCAATTTCCCAGTTGGTCTTTCCTTCATCGATCCAGTGAAGAATTTCTTTTTGACGTTCGCTGAGTCCTTCATGCGGCGTTCCAGTCAGCCATGTAAATTCCGGAACGGTTACGAGTGATCTGACCAAGGCCAAATGTAAATGCGGCGTCAGCATCTTGAGCAGGTATATTTCCCGTTCGCCTACTTCACCGGGAATGCGTGAAAAAATAAAATAGGTCGCAAAATTGCGTTGTACATCGAGCACGCCATGTGCCGCAGTATTGCGCAAGTCATACTTATTGAAGATATTGACCCACTCCTGAGGATACTCTGCATCATCCCGGCCACTTTGAAAAATAACCGGCGCTACCGTGCTGCGCCAACGTCGCATCAGAGGACTGTCAACGCGGCCATCGGGTGTAGCCAGTTCATTAAAATATTGATCAGGATAATTGTGCTGCAAAATCTTGTGCGCATAATTGCCGTTGGGGCTCATGCCACCAACACCGCACACCATGATCTCTTGATGCATGACTGCCTGCACATCGTTATTCATCAAAGCCAGAAAGGCATCCGGATCCTGCACTTCTGTCGAACGTTCGAAAATACTCAGCAGGACGGTTGGGTCAACGCCCAATTCATCCGCGTGTCGTAATGAGTCCATCTCCTCTGCTTCCTCCACATTGCATTGTTCAGTTTGCTCGCTCAGTTTGTTCAACCAATCGGCACTGAATCTGTATTTTTTTAACGGCCCCTGACGAAGTTACGTGAGCTTGTCATGGCTTAGTCTTTTAGACAAGTATGTGACTTTTTATATATTTTTAATGCTGCTTAGCAGCATGTTTTAGGACTGGCCGAATGGCCCGTTTACTGTTCGTAAAGCCATCACTAAGATGAGCCCACTTGCTTAATATGTTGCCAAGTAAAAGCAGCAATTTTATGCAATAGCGTCATTGCTTAAAGTGACTGAGATCAAAAGTAGCGACGCTCTTCATTGGTCTTAATGATAACGCTATTTAATCAAAGGAGTCTTAACCGCATTAGTTTTATTAAAAAATAATCATTAAAAAATAAAGCTCAATAATCCACATTTCGTTTTAAACGATGGAGACAAACATGTTAAGTTTTAAATCTCTCGCAGCAAGCACGGCGATTGCCGCTGCATTAATTACTCCGTTTTCTGCACAAGCCGTCACAGCTGGTACAGGTGCTTGGTCTGGACAACAGACATGGGCAGCTGACTCGGTCAATGGCGGTAACCTGACCGGTTATTTCTACTGGCCTTCTTCCACCACCACAAAAAATGGCCAGCGCGCATTGATTCTGGTTTTACACGGTTGCAACCAAACTGCTACCAACGATGTCATCAATGGCAGCGATGGCGGCTACAACTGGGCAGCAACAGCTGAAAACACGGGCGCTGTTATTCTGGCACCGAATGCAACCGGCAACGTCTACAGCAATCACTGCTGGGACTATGCCAATACCAGCCCAAGCCGCTCCTCCGGCCATGTCGGCATCCTGCTGGATTTGATCAGTCGCTTCAAGGGTAACAGCAGCTATTCGATCGATCCGAACCAAGTGTATGTCACCGGCTTGTCTTCCGGCGGCGGCATGACAATGGTCATGGGTTGCATCGCACCTGATATCTTCGCCGGTATGGGCATCAATGCCGGCCCTACGCCTGGCACCACTACAGGACAGATCGGTACCGTACCTTCCGGTTATACCTCCGCCAATGCAGCGAGCATTTGCAAGGGCTGGGCTGGCAGCAATTCCGGCAGCTTCAACACGCAAATCACCAACGCGGTATGGGGCACCTCTGACTTTATCGTTGCTCAAGGTTATGGACCGATTGCGACGGCAGCCATGCGCAGCATCTACGGCGGCAGCTATACCAAAGGCTCGACCTTCACGGTTTCCGGTGGTTCCGGCAACGGCACCGGCACACCTTATACCGATGCCAATGGTCACCTGCGTACAACCGAGATCAGCGTGTCAGGCATGAGCCACGCCTGGCCTGCAGGTCCTGGCGGCCAAAATACCAACTATGTGGATAACACCCGCATCAACTACCCTGTGTACATCACGGGTTTCTGGTGGGCCAATAACCTGCGCGTAGGCAGTGGCGGTACGACCACGACCACAGCAGGCGGCGGCACCACAACGACAGCACATACAACGACTACCACGACCGTGGCAGGCGCTTGCTACAACACCAGCAACTATACGCATGTGACAGCCGGCCGTGCACATGACAGTGGCGGTACTGCTTATGCAAATGGTTCGAATCAGAACATGGGGCTGGATAACACGTTCTACACGACCAAACTGCGCTTCAAGAGCACCAATTACTACGTGATTGACTCTACTTGCCCATAATCCGTAGAAAGTAAAAAAGAAGTTCATTATCGGCGCTCCAGCTCACAAGGCTGGAGCGCCGATTTATTTTAAGCAGTGACATAAATTAATTAAAACAGTGGGGAGACACAAAATGAAAAAATTATTCCGAATTAGAATGCCAATCAGCACATTGCTGAAGATATTTATCAGCGTGTTTATCGTTGCCGGATTCAATTGCACGCCAACCTACGCATCAGGCTTTACTTACCATATTGTTCAAGCTGCATCGTCCGCATCGGGCTCCGCAGAACGCAATTTCGATTACTACGTGCCATCTACTTATGTAAGTGGTACAGCTGCACCACTCTATGTTGTGTTACATGGGTGCCGTATCACCGATCGCACCATGACCGATTTGGTAGGCTTCGAGCAGTTTGGTGAGCGCGATCACGCCATTATTTTGTATCCCTTCCAAAACAACGATGCAAGCTCAAACGATAATGATGGCCGCAATCCGAATTGTTGGGGTTACTGGTTGGCTGCCAATATCCACCGTGATGCCGGCGAACCAGGCGACATCAAACGCATGATCGATTACATGAAGGGCCATTTCAATATTGATACAAATCATATACACGTCACCGGCATTTCTTCCGGCGGCGCAATGACCACTATCATGCAAGTCACCTATCCTGACGTCATCGCCTCATCCGTCATCGTTGAAGGTGTCAGCTACGCAGAAACAGCCGCGACATACACAGGCACAACGCCATGCGACACCGTGCTCACATATAACTTGGGCGTGGTGCGTACAGTCTCAGCTGTCATAACCGATATGCGCACCGAGATGAGCAAGAGCATATTGCGCCAACCACCGGTTCTCGTCATGCACAACAAGAAAGACTGTACGGTTCCGATCTCAGTAGGCCAAAGCATCATCGATGCATTTACCGGATTAAGAAGTGCAGACGGCAAGGCAATCAGCACGACACCGATTTCCAGCACAACAGGATCTGTCGATGGATTGTCATACACATGGAACAAATACGGCAATGACGGCAATGGCAACACCTTACTGGAAACCATTATTCATGACGCTTCTGCCGCGCAAGTTGCCAGTGCCGGCATTAGTCAATTGACTACTGACCCTTGGGATCCTTCTGGTTCATCGGACACCGCTGTGAAAGACGATGCAACACGCGGCCATTGGTGGCCGGGTGCAGCCAAACGTGGGCCGTGGATCATCAACAAAGGTATTAATGCTGGACAAGTCGCCGCAGACTTTTTCAAAGCGCATCCGATGAATGGGGCGGGCAGCACGACTACAACGACCGCTGCTACGACAACCACAACCGCCAAAGCAACAACAACAACTGCAGGCGCGACAACCACGACAGCCAAAGCAACGACCACAACGACGGCAACGACAACCACGACTTCGACGACAGGTTATTCACAGGCAGTCACTGCTACTGTGACGAATCATTACATCGCAGGTCGTTTGAATGTCACGCAATATGGTCAAATGGGGGCAAAATACGGTTACAACACGTCGATCACTTTGTACAAGTGCGGCACAACCTGGACTAACTCCGCAACCTGTGGACCATTAAATTAATAGCGCAGGACTACCTCGTTAGCTCAGCGAGGTAGCGGTTCTATCACTGCATTATTTTTATCGATAGTGAAGTCAATTTGAAACCGCCTGAGGGCGGTTTCTGTTTTTAAAGTTGCAAATAACAATTTCTACTTGTTTAGTTATCCAAGTAAATATCTTAAATACTTTAGTCTGGTATAGACGAACTTAAATTAAATCAAATCAAATCCAGAATGTTCGCTATTCACATGCAAGCCGCCTTTATGCAGTGACAAAAAAGCAATCAACTCTCTGATGTAAAATGAAACATAATTAGATTTCATTGCAATCAGAGAAGGGAACGTCATGCACGATGACTTTACAGGAACCAAACCCATTTCCGATCGCCAAAAGTTCAATGTAGATGCTCTGCAAAAATACATGCAACAGAACGTTGATGGATTCTCCGGCAATTTATCGATAGAACAATTCTCAGGCGGGCAATCCAATCCAACCTTCAAACTGACAACAGAATCACAACGTTACGTATTACGTACCAAGCCGGGACTCAGTACAGAATTACTGCCTTCTGCGCATGCGATCGACCGTGAATTTCGCGTGATGGATGCACTCAATAAAGCCGGATTTCCGACCGCCAGGCAGTACACGCTCTGTATGGATGAATCCGTGATTGGCCGGGCTTTCTACATCATGGACTTCATCGAAGGCCGCGTGTTATGGGATCAATCTCTTCCCGGCATGACGCCTGCGCAGCGCGCTGAAATTTACGATGAGATGAATCGCGTGATAGCACAATTACATACGCTCGATTATGAAGCGATCGGTTTGTCCGGTTACGGCAAACCCGGCAATTATTTTGCACGGCAAATCGATCGCTGGTCCAAACAATATAAAACATCCGAGACTGAAAAAATCGAAGCGATGGACAAGCTGATCGAGTGGCTTCCCAATAATATTCCACCAGGCGAAGACAGCAGCATTGTGCATGGCGACTTCCGAATGGATAACATGATTTTTCATCCGACAGAACCGCGCGTACTGGCTTTGCTCGATTGGGAATTGTCGACCATCGGACATCCGCTTGCGGATTTTTCTTACCACTGCATGAGCTGGCATATCGCACCGGGAGATTTCCGAGGCATCGGTGGATTGGACCTGAAGGCACTCGGCATACCTGACGAAAAATCGTACATCGCAAAATATTGTGAACGTACCGGCAAAACGATTCGCCCTGAAGACTTCAATTTTTATTTGGCTTACAACATGTTCCGCATGGCTGGCATCTTGCAGGGCATCATGAAGCGCTATGTCGATGGCACAGCAGCGAGCGAGCAAGCATTGAAGAACGGCAAGGCAGCGCGGCCAATGGCGGAGATAGGTTGGCGCTACGCGTCAGCGGGTAACTGACAGTTTACTTCTACTGATTTCACGAATAGAGGTTGCAGAACAGGACCAACAAACCATATCACCGTCGTTCCCGTGCAAACGGGAATCCATACTGAGGATGACATATTTACCGCCCCATGGATTCCCCCTTGCAGGGCGCACACAGGCATGCATGCCTGTGCCGTTACGCAGGCATGCGGCGTGCCGCATGAAACCCCTGCTTCACCCTGCTCGGGAACGACGTATTTAAATATTTCGCGTCAACCCTGAACAAGAAAGCACATCATGGAATTCGAATACTCAGACCGCTGCAAAGAGCTGCAAACAAAACTGCTGAAATTCATGGATGAGCACATCTATCCAAACGAGACAGCGTATAAAAAAGAAGTCGACCGCAACGGCCAGGAAAAAGGAACGCGCTGGCTTGCCACCAGCATCGTGGAAGAATTAAAAATCAAAGCACGCGAGCAGGGATTATGGAATTTGTTTTTGCCGAAATCCGTGCGTGCGCCGGAAGGTTTGTCCAATCTCGATTACGCACCTTTATGTGAAATCATGGGGCGCGTGAGTTGGGCGCCCGAAGTATTCAATTGCTCCGCACCCGATACCGGCAATATGGAAACGATCGAGCGTTATGGCTCGGAAGAACAGAAACGCCAATGGCTGGAGCCGCTATTGCGCGGAGAAATCCGCTCTGCATTTGCGATGACAGAACCGGCAGTCGCGTCATCGGATGCAACCAACATCGAAACGCGTATCGAGCGTGATGGCAATGAGTATGTCATCAACGGCAACAAGTGGTGGATCTCTGGCGCTGGCGATCCGCGCTGCAAAATTTTCATCTTGATGGGTAAGACCGATCCAACAGCAGCGCGTCACTCGCAGCAATCCATGATTCTGGTGCCGGTCGATACCAAAGGCGTCACGATCCAGCGCCCTCTTCCTGTGTTCGGTTACGATGATGCGCCACATGGCCATTGCGAAATAACGTTTAAAAATGTGCGCGTCCCTTTATCCAATATTTTGCTCGGTGAAGGCCGTGGATTTGAAATCGCACAAGGCCGACTCGGCCCAGGACGCATCCATCATTGTATGCGTGCGATCGGCGTGGCGGAACGCGCACTGGAAATGATGTGCAAGCGATTGAACGACCGCGTTGCATTCGGCAAGAAAATCTCCGAGCAAGGTGTCTGGCGCGAGCGGATTGCAGAGGCGCGCATCAGGATTGATACAACGCGTTTACTTACGCTGAAAACGGCGTATCTGATGGATACTGTCGGCAACAAGAAGGCGCAAGCGGAAATCGCGATGATTAAAGTATTGGCGCCGAACACAACGCAGCAAGTACTCGACTGGGCAATTCAGGCATATGGTGCGGGCGGCATTTCAGATGACTTCCCGTTGGCTTACATGTGGGCGTGGAACCGTGCGCTACGTCTGGCGGACGGTCCGGATGAAGTGCATCGCAATGCAATCGCCAAATTGGAATTGGCCAAACATATATCAATTCCTGCAAGTGAATTGGGCTTGCCGATTACGCGCTCGTAGTCTGTCTCTCAATTTTTGATCTGATAAATTTGTAAGGATATAAAAAATGATTGATGCTTATTCCACCGCTACGCCGAATGGCCACAAGGTCCACATCATGCTGGAAGAATGTGGACTGCCATACCAGCTCCATCACGTCGACATCGGTGCAGGCGATCAATTCAAACCTGAATTCCTGGCCATTTCTCCGAACAATAAAATTCCTGCAATTGTCGATTCCGATGGGCCGGATGGCAAACCAATGTCATTGTTCGAATCGGGTGCAATACTGATTTATCTCGCCGGCAAAACAGGAAAATTTCTCGGCAATACCGATCGTGAAAAATTCACGACGCTGCAATGGCTGATGTTTCAAATGGGTGGCGTCGGTCCGATGTTGGGTCAAGCACACCACTTCCGCATCTACGCACCGGAAAAAATCCAGTATGCAATCGACCGTTACACCAATGAAGCAAAACGCTTGTATGGCGTCATCGATAAGCAGCTGTCACACAATACCTATATCACCGGCAGCGAATATACGATCGCCGACATTGCGATTTTCCCGTGGCTGCGCTCATGGAAAAATCAGGGAATAGATTGGAATGATTATCCGCATGCAAAACGATGGTTCGATACGATTGCCGCACGTCCGGCGATCATCCGCGGCGTAGAAAAATTTACCAATCTGCGCAAACCACTGACCGATCAAAAAGCAATGGAAGTATTGTTTGGCGCGACGCAGTATGCCAAACGGTAACCCATCTGTTTCAAATCGATCTCGTATTTTGTAATGCAGCAAAAGAAAAAGGCCCGCTGCAAGAGCGGGCCAAAACCATTTATCCTTTGGATAAAATGGAGACACTCATTAATACCGCAATCTTGCTCCTGTCGCCTGATATCGACCAGACGACGGAATATTCCTATTTGAACATTAAGGGCAGGTTCCAATCACGTAGTAATTGGTGCCGGTCTTTTTCAGAGTAGTCATTTGGTATGTGTTATACAAACCCATATCCTGATTCGAACCGTTGGCAGCAGCATGCCCAGTAGTCAACACCGAGTGCGCGCGGCCTGCACTGACATGAGAATAATTGCTGGCTGTATAGCAGGTCGGTGCAACGGTCGTTGTTGTCGTAGTCGCAGTGGTCGTAGTGGTAGTACCACCAGCAGTCGTGGTTGTAGCGCCGGCTGTCGTTGTGGTCGTGCCACCGCTGCCCACGCGCAGATTATTAGCCATCAACCATGGAACGATATACGCTGGGAAATTGACATAGTTATAGAAGACATAGGTGCCGCCGCCGCTACCGCCCGCTCCTGCCGGCCAGCCATGGGTCATCCCATTGACTACCTGATTGCCAATCCGGATCTTGCCGTTCCCATCCTTCCACAAGTCGACTGTCCCATTGCCGCCGGAACCGCCTTGAACGGTCACTGTCCCCGCACTGGTATTGGCACCATAGAGAATTTTCATGCCGTCGCGATTGGCTATGTTATGTGTCGGCTTGACGGTTGCATCGGCGGAACCGTAAACGTTCGCAAAGAGCTGGGTATTGAAGTAGGAATTATAGTTATTGCCGTTGTAAGCCTTGCAGTTATCGGCCACCTGCTGCGGTGTGATCTTCGGATCAGAGAAGATATCGTATGCACCTGAGCCCAGGGCCGGAGCGGCATTTGGAATGACTGCGGCAAATACATCAGGGTAGGTACAACCCATGATATGGGTTTCTGCAGCGCCCGATGACAGACCACTGACGTACACTTGATTCGGATCGATGTCCAGATTGCTACGTCCCATGACCGCCTTGACCAATGCAATCAGCGGCACAACGTCCTTGGTGGTACGGGTTTGGTCACCCACCCAGTCCCAGCATCCGGCGGTGCGTGAACCACCGCTAGGAATAGAGGCTGCAACCACCACCATCCCGTACTGTTCCGCCGTGGTTTCCCAATTAAATCCCTTGTTAATGATGTTGGCGGACGATTGAGTGCAACCGGGCAGACTCAGCATCAACGCGCGTTTGCCATTCAAAACATTAGGGCTGGCATTAATTGGTACATACACGTAAGCGTCTGGTAGATTCGGCGGGCCATAAGTTGCGGTTTCCTTGACCCAGGTGCCGCTACCGGGTGTCAGCGCAAATGCCGATGCTGACAAAACCATGCCGACCATGATCGCGCATGTTTTGAATACAGTTGGGGATTTAATCACTTTCATCTCTCGCTCCGTTCAATTAATTATTTGTTAAATTTGGTTGCTTTTTTTTGAGATATTTGCGTCTGTCTCAGTGTCCTTCTCATGCTTTCAAGGACTTTATTTTTCGCTTGAATTGAAAGGATATTTTTTCAATTCGCTTCGCGTGCTTAAATATCTATTGTCGGATGTGCAATTACAAGAAAATTGAATCGTGGGAGTCGCTGATGCTATCTTTTGTAAATTGTGGTGCAAGGTAGGGACGTGAATATTGCCGCTCAATAATTCCTAACTAGCATTTTTGGCGTTAGGAAGGTATGCTAGAAAAATAAGACCAATAAAATTTTGGTAAAAAGCATGGCCGGATATGATCGCCATGCAGCGGAGGAGACATGCCTAACATTAGTTTTTCGACAACCGCTCTTAAAAGCCAGCAAAAGCTGGATGCATGGCGAGATGTTTTGTCGCAAGCTTTTGGACCAATCGAAGTTAGTCGCAATGCGGATGAACAATTTAGCGGTTCGGTTCGTACCTATCGGCGCGCTCAATTGCAATTTAACGAGATTCACTACAGCGGCCAGACGCTGCATCGCACTGCGGAAAATATTGCCGCCTTCAACCAGGAATATTGCACATTTGGCAGACCCATTGCAGGCCCGCTATTGGTTAAACAAAATGGCGTGGAGTTTACAGTAGAGCCCGGCTGCCTGATTCTGATGAATCAAACTCAACCCTATTCGGCCGAGAGTGACACTGGTTATCACGCATATAGCGTGTCAATCCCGCGTAGCTTGTTATTGCAAAGAACACCGCATCTTCGCCCATTTTATAAACTCCAAATAAATGACGGTTCGCCACGCGGCGCACTGTTGGCCAATTTCGCCAAATATTTGGAAAAAGGCATAGCAGATTGGTCAGAAACGGAAGCCGTCTTTTTACGTGAACAAATGCTGGATTTGATTGTGCTGCTGATGATCAATGGCAAAGATCACAATCAGCCGTCAGCCTATGAAACAAGCGTCAAGGCAGCACATCGTGAACGTGCGCTGGCGTATATCAAACATAATCATTGCGATCCAAAGCTCGATCCAAAATTGATCGCTGCCACTTGCGGTATTTCAGTAAATTATTTGCACAAACTATTTCAAAGCGAAGATCTGCATATTGAAAGTCTCATTTATGCGCAGAGACTGGAGACAAGCAAAAATATGCTGCTCGATCCTTTGCATAAGGAAAAGACGCTGCAACAGATCGCTTATAAAACCGGCTTCAGTCACCCTTCTCATTTCAGCCGACTATTCAAGGAAAAATTCGGCATGTCTCCATCCGATTTCAGAAACACAAAACCAATCATTTCTGACTCCGTCTCGTAATAGCAAATAGAAACAGCCAATTTGGATGGCTGTCTTGCTGTCCTCAGACTATCGCGACACAAATTCAATCTTCTCGCGTTTTTATCCTGCTGATTTAATCCAAGCACTCTATTGAAAGATTTCCGCGTTTGCAGAGCTTTCAGGTACCGAGATGAAAAACTTTGTTTTAATAATTCAACATTTGACGCTTTAGCCATTCACGACCATATACAATCCCTCAATGCCCACAAAATCGCATGATATCAAAACAAGTTAATTGGGCCGATACTTCAATAGGCGGTAATCCTGATAGACCTCATCCTCAGCGCTGGACGTTCTGCAGTCGAACTTTCCCTGTTCATACTGCTGCCTGTCATGGTGATCATGCTTTCGTTCATGCGAATTTTGGAAGCCAGGGGCGTACTTGACTGGCTGGTGCCACGCGTCGCGCCGATGCTGCGCCCTGCAGGATTGAATGGGCTCGGCATTTTTGCTTTGCTTCAGATTAGTTTCGTCAGCTTTGCCGCACCAGTTGCCACTTTAACCATGATGGATCAACGCGGCGCTTCAAGCCGGCATATCGCAGCAACCCTGGCAATGGTGATGGCAATGGCGCAGGCCAACGTGTCCATACCGATGTCCGCCATGGGCTTGCATTTTGGCGCCGTGATTGCATGGTCGCTGGTCGGCGGTTTGATTGCGTCTGCATCGACTTACTATATTTTCGGCCGCAAGCTGGATTCAAGCGAGCAGCCTACTATTGATCAATCGATTCCTCACCCAGTCGCGGACAACGCCAAAAGTGTGCTGGATGTCATCAACAGTGCCGGTGCCGAATCATTCAGGATCGCGGTAGGAGCTCTGCCGATGCTGATTTTGTCGCTGGTCGCCATCACACTGCTGCGGTCGCTCGGTGTGATTGACATGCTCACTCAAGGCTTGGCGCCGATTATGGGTGCATTGCATATGGATACCGTCCTTATTCTGCCGGTTATTACCAAATATCTTGCCGGCGGTACGGCGATGATGGGCATCATGAATGAAATGATAAAACATGGCACGGCAACTGCTGCGTTGCTTAACCAAAGTGCCGGATTCCTGGTGCATCCGCTCGATATTCCTGGCGTTGCTGTTTTGATTTCAGCTGGAAAACGTGTTTCAGCGGTATGGCGTCCGGCAGTTCTTGGTGCTTTGGTAGGAATCATTTTTCGAACAATTGCCCACATATTGTTTGCGTGATGTGGATGATTATCTTATCAATATATAAAACTTGATGCTTAATTTTTAAGCAAATACATACATAAAGCGATTTCATCTTTTGTAAATAGACAACAATTAAAATAAAGATAGACCACAAAGCCAACGCAAAATATACTTCAAAGCAATCATATACTTGGGCAGTCATCATTTGAAAATTGAAGTGCCGGAATCGCAGCTTGAATTCTTGAACCTACCGTAAGTTGATAAAAATGATTAAAAAAAAATCTGAAGTCCCAGTGGAGGTTGAACTCGTCGGATTTGCTCAACGTGATCGACTTTTGTTCGCCTCATTGTTCAAAGTATCCGAAATGCGACTGTTCAATTATCAGGAATGGAAGCCGACTAATGAAAGAGGCCCGGTTTGCCTCTTGCTGGATGTGGATCATGATGACCATTTGATGCGCTCCGATAAAGAGCATGTGAATCCCAGCGGGATTCCGATTATTGCGATTGGCGAAAAAGTTCCCAGCACTATACAAGTTGCCGCGCATATAAAGCGTCCGATTCGATGGGCCGAAATTTTGCATACGCTCGACACAACGCTATGGAAAGCGGTGAAACCCAATGAACCGATGCCTACAGAAAAATCGGAAGGCCTAGCGGACGCTGAAAATGAATTGGAAGTGCAACAAATCGATCCATGGTACAACCATAAAGATGGGAAGAAGGAATTCAAAAGTGATCCGGCGGTTTTGGTCATTGACCCCGATCCATCCGGCGGCCAATACATAAAAGGCAAATTGGCCGGCTCGGGCTATCGCGTCGACCACGTCCCGACAGGTGCAGATGCCTTTGCCTTGCTGGCAAAAAATCGTTATAACTGCGTGATTCTTGAAACACAGTTACCCGACAAAGATGGATTCGAGATTTGTAATTTGCTCAAACAACGCCAAGATAGACGGCGTACTGCCTCCATCATATTGACCGCAAGCCAGAATCCGCTTGACCGCATGCGCGGTGCATTGGCTGGTTGCGATGCGTTTCTCAACAAACCCGTCAAGCCCGATCAGTTGCTGCAAACTCTCGAAAAATTTCTGCCTGACTGGTATATGAAATAATTCTTTTCAACAGATTAAGAGCGTCTAACACAATGCCTCTGGCGTTGTTGCAACTCCTTGCCGTACAGGTGTACTGTCTGCGTCGTTGCGCCTAGCCCGTGGCATTGTGTTAGACGCTCTAAATGCCGATCAACGGCACTTGCGAAAACATGCAAGTGCCGTTTTTTTTTGCAGTCTGTGAAAGAGACTGCTCCACGCCACCAGCCCTTAAACCCGGCCGATAAACCGATGCATGGTTGTCGTTGTCTGATATGCTTCCAAACCTCATTGAACACACTGTTGAATCAGCATCCATGGTTCTTATCCAACCGAGCCTGTTTTGTTACAGCATTCACTTAAACAATTGCATTGCACGATAGATCTTGCCACAGGTGCCTGAGAAGAGACTGCCGCGAAAGAGTATGACGAATTCCATTCCATCATCGAATAAAAAAGGAAGCGTCGTGTATCGGCAGCGTGCATTGAAATTTGCACTCGTGATCAGCTTGCATATTGGCCTGGCTGCATTGCTGCTTTATGTGTCACTGAACAACCCTATTGAAGAAAAAGCAACGCCCTCTCTCAAAGTTTCCTTGTTAAAAGAAGCCCAACCATCCAATCAGCCATTGGCAAAAACCCTAGCTCAGCAGCCTGCGCCTAAGGTAACGACGAAGCCGAAAACCTACCCTCATGAAAGGCAACAGCAAACGGTTCAACATGACGAACCGGTAATGCCCAAGCCGCCCGTGCCATCGACATCAAATTCGACATCACCCTCCTCGCCCGCAAATGCAGCTGCGTCTTCAGCAGTAACTCAGAAGGAAGAACCGCATCCCGCTCAAGCCCCCTCACAATCGGTAACCGATACGCCAATGGTCAGTGTCGATTGCCCATACAGGCCATTGCCAAGCTACCCGGATTCATTCAACGGCAAACATGAAAAAGGAGAGGTGCATCTATCGATCAGCATAACGGCCAAAGGCACGATCGATGCGGTCGAAATCACGAAAAGCAGCGGCTTCCCGATTCTCGATGAAACCGCACGCGACACCGTGCTTAAAAAATGGCGCTGTGTACCCGCCCATCAAAATGACAAGAATCTTGCAGGCAAAGCGTATGTATTGATTCAGTTTGAATCGAAGTGATGCGGAATGTTCCCCCCTTTGCTCTGTTGCGTCTCAGGATAATAGTTAAAGAACATGCAATACCTATTACCCTAAGTACTTGCACTAGTTGACGGCTAGCGGTTATCCTTGCTTATCAGAATTAAAAAAGCCCCAACTCTTCTACCAAAAATGGGCTGCCATAACTGAACCATTCCTATTCGAATTCAGCGCCGTCATGCTTAGCTTATTCAAAAAAAAGAAAATCGATATTGAGGCATTCATCGCCGACAGCTATGAAGGCTTGAAACTGGTGATGGACGCGCATAGAAAAAAATGGAATCTTGGCGAAGAAAAATCCTGGAAGGTAGACGAACGCGAAAGCAGAATCATCATCTCGTTTGTTGATGGCACCGTGGCATCTGCTCCGGCACAAGTAGTCGGCACACTCAATGTAAAAGATGCGGCATTTCAATGGGGATGGGAACACTCAGCGATCGCACCATCAATGCAAGCGCATGCCGCGCTTGTAAAGGCTTTTGGCATAAAACATCGCGTACCGGAACTCACCACCCAAATCATTCCTTGCACGGAAAAAAGAGCATGGGAGCTAACGGCATTAGCGACTCTTCTCGCGGAAGCGAATGGTGCTTATCGCGTGCAGGCCAAGCAAGATACCTATGTATTCATGACATTCGGTGAAGTCTCGCTGTCAAAACACAAGTAAAATCTTGTCAGCGCTGCCTTCTGAATGATTATGCACATCCCGAATAGAATCCCTGCCGACATGCTTTTTCATATTGCATTCTTCAAATTTGTTGAGCTGGCCGATCCCGATGCCACTGTCACGTATTTGCGTGAACTGACACAGGATTTGACGGGCAGCATTCTGGTTGCCACGGAAGGCATTAACGGCGTGCTGGCAGGCACTGCAGCACAGCTGGACACATTTCAACATGCATTGGTAAATGATGCACGATTGGCAGGTCAATTTGCAGGTATTGCCTTTAAGCGCAGCGCTTGCAAGACCGCGCCTTTTGGACGCATCAAAGTACATAAGAAAACAGAGATCGTTGCGATCGGCGTGTCCGGTATCACTGGTATCAACGCAAAGGGAAAATCCGGCATCAATGTCAGTCCGGCGGAATGGCGCAAGTTGATTGCAGAAGACGATGTAGTGGTGATCGACAACCGCAACAGCTTTGAATATCGGTTGGGTAAATTCAAATCCGCGATTGATCCGCAAGTTTCTCATTTTCGCGATTTTCCAAAATATATTGAAGAACATGTGCCCGAATGGAAAGCTGCCGGCAAGCGCGTGGCAATGTATTGCACCGGCGGCATCCGCTGCGAAAAAACCAGCGCATGGATGCAGGATTTCGGTATCGATGTGTATCAACTCGAAGGCGGCATTCTCAATTATTTCTTGACTATGCCGGACGCAGAAAAAGATTGGGAAGGCGAATGCTTTGTGTTCGACAATCGCATTGCATTGGACACCAAGCTGCAAGAGACCGGCACCACATTGGAAGATGTGTATGAAGGCGAACCGGATGGCGAATGGCGCATAGCGCGAGCCAAACGGCTGGATGAATCTAAAAAATAACCTGTGCAACGACTCACCAAAAATGGCGTCAGTCCCAGTTGCATTGCGCTCCCCAAAGGTGAATGGCGTACTGTCACCGACTTTCTCATACATCAGTTTCCCCACATTCCGAAAGCAGAATGGATTGCGCGCATGGAGCGCGGCGATGTGTTTGATGAACAAGGCATCGCAGTAACACAGGAGCAATCGTATCAAGCCTACAGCAAGCTCTATTACTATCGCAGCTTGCAGTCTGAACTGCGCATCCCCTTTGAAGAAGTTGTGCTGTATCAGGACGACTATCTTGTGGTTGTGGACAAGCCGCACTTTTTGCCGGTGACGCCAGCCGGTCGCTATCTGCAAGAGACCTTGCTGGTGCGTCTCAAACAAAAACTCAACATCGACACACTGGCACCAATGCACCGCATCGATCGCGAAACCGCCGGATTGGTAATGTTTGCGATACAGCCACATACGCGTGACCGTTATCAGGCGCTATTTCGAGACAAGGCAATAACCAAGGAGTACGAAGCGATCGCGCCCTGGCTCCCTGCACTTACGCTACCGATGACTTATCGCAGCCGCTTGGTCGAAGCAGAATCGTTCATGAGAATGTGTGAAGCGGAAGGCGAGCCAAATTCGGAGACTCGCATCGAACTGATTGAAGCTAAAGGCAATCTGGCCCGCTACAGCCTGCGCCCTCGTACTGGGCAGAGGCATCAGCTACGCGTACATATGGCAACACTGGGAATGCCGATCCTGAACGATCAGATTTATCCGATTCATCATCCGGAATTTATGGCGAATAGCGAGAATGCCGAACCGGACTACAGCAAGCCATTGCAACTGCTGGCGAAATCATTGGCATTTACCGATCCCGTTACAGGCCAACAGCGGCAATTTGAAAGCCGCAGAACCTTGCTATTTTAATTTTTGCACATTCGTCAAGAATGGCACAATCGCAGCTGCCTGATAAAGATCAGGCAACTATGTTGATATTTTGTCCCAAATGAGCAGGAAGATTGGCAGCAGGTTGAACCGCCGGAAGCGCATCGATTAATTGAACGGCTGTAGAACTTGCCGCGTTCAATGCTTTTCTCAAGACGGCATAACCAACTTCGTCATTGGGTGTAGTTTGGCTCAAGCTGGTAGCTAAATTGCTAATGCTGCTGATGTCCATCATATCCTCTACCGGGTATCTATATCGTTATCGGCTGAACGCACCGATACTTTAATCTCCGACCATGAATATGTTCCTTCAAATTCCAAAATTGGATTTGGATGCATGCTTTTTTTATACACAAAAAGACATTGGCGCATTTAATTTAAAGACAATTTGAAACCACGCGACAAATTTGCAATGTTCGAAGCGCTTATGTTTGCCAAATTGATTGATTGAGTGGCATTATTGAATGAAATTATCAAAAAGCATTTCATACGGAGCATCATAATGCGACAACAGCATTTTTTGAGTGTGAACAACGATGGATTTCACCGGCTCATTTATACCGAATGGGGTGATGCAGCCAACCGCGATATCGTGATCTGCGCGCATGGCCTGACTTTAAATGGCCGATACTTCGACTGGTTTGCCAAAGCGGCACAAGATCACTATCGTGTCATTTGTCCGGACACAGTCGGCCGCGGTAAAAGCGATTGGATCAATCCTGACTATTATTGGTATGACCAATACGTTCGTGACGCTACTGCATTACTTGCGCGAGTAGGCACGGAAAAAGTGAACTGGGTCGGCACCAGTATGG
>DATBRC010000036.1:0-13316 GCA_036560485.1 Burkholderiaceae bacterium | reverse complement strand
CCAAAACCACATTCCGATCCAACCCGTTGCCCGGTTGCCGGTTTGGATGGATAGTATGCACAATGGAACAGCGTTTAGTTTCAACGACGTTTGGGATAGTCTTTTAAAACATCATCGAGAATCGCATTGATGATCTTGCTATCGCGTTTCCAATCGATGTTTACCATTCTGTTGCCTCTGTGAGGATTATGGCCAATCAATCCGTCTTGGTCTTTCCATCGAATTCCCGGCGCGCCTGCTCAATGCGCGTGAGGTTTTCTGCTGCCCATATCCATACGCCGCAAAAGGCTGCGCCGAGACCCAAGCCTAAATGCGTTAATTTGTATTCGACTTTGGGCGGCACGACGGGATGCACGGTTCTCGTAATGAGGCCATCGCGTTCCATTTGACGCAAAGTTTGTGTGAGCATTTTTTGGCTGATGCCATCGATCAATTCGCCTAAGCGAGTGAATCGCAGCTCGCCCTTTTCCGCTAACACTTCAAGAATCAGCATGGTCCACTTGTCTGCAACGCGGCCGATTAATTCTTTCACCAAGCTCTCGATTCTGGGGTCGAGATCGTTGGGAGGAGTTTGAGTGGCGTAATACTTGGCCGCTGCAATTTGTGTCTCGGTGAACTGCGATAGCTTGGACATTTTCTTCACTCTCTTTTAGGTAAGTATGAAACTTTTCTGTGCCTACTTTCATTTAGAGAGTATTGCGCGCAATAATGCCGAGATCAAGAATTATCAACAAAATACAAGGAGTCTCACATGAAGCTGGAGAAAAAAACCGTCTTAATAACCGGTGGCACAAGCGGTATTGGTTTTGAACTGGCGAAGCAACTTCTTCAACGCGGTAACACAGTGATCGTCACCGGCCGCGATCAAGAAAAGCTCACTGCAGCCAAACGAATGCTTCCCGATATTCACACCTTCAAGAGCGATGTGAGCGATCCTGAGGCGATCGTAGCGCTGTATGACAATGTGCTCGCGCAGTTTCCGGCGCTCGACACGCTGATCAACAACGCGGGAATCATGCGTAATTTGAACCTTAATCGGCATCGCGAGCTGACTGACGTCACGCGAGAAATCGAGATCAACTTGAGCGGGACGGTGCGGATGGTTCAGCAGTTTCTGCCGCATCTCAAAACCCGTAAGGGCGCGCTGATCATCAACGTCTCGTCCGGCCTGGCCTTCATTCCTATGGCTATATCGCCGCTCTATTGCGCCACGAAGGCGGCCATTCACTCATTCACTCAGTCGCTGCGCGTGCAGCTTGAAGGGATGGGGGTTAGCGTGATTGAATTGGCTCCGCCGGCTGTGGAGACACCGTTGTTCCGGGGCGAGTTCGAGGAAGAAATGAAGGGGCAGAAGGGGATGGACGTGGAGGTACTGGTCAATCACGCGATAGCGGGGATCGAAGCGGGCAAGCTGGAAATCCGACCCGGCCTCGCTAACGTACTGAAGCTCATGAGTCGCATCGCGCCGCAATTCATGTTCAATCAGTTGACGAAGATGGCCAAGCCTTCGTCATTTCAGAAGCAGTGAATTGTCGGCTTTCGATGTCATTCATGGGTTTGCTGCGCTAGTTGGCGACACGAGGGTTAGGCACCTTCGCCCCATCGTGTCGTGCGGGCCGACGTCATAGCCCCGCGCCATTGAGGGGCATCATCGCTTCCAGCCAGGTACATGACTGGCTGCCCAGGATCATAATGTTGTCGTTATGTTTTTTCGGCACCGCATCGGGCACGCGCTTGCCGCAGGCAGCGCAGCAAGCGCGTGTCATGGCGATATTCACCCCGGATTCGACGGCAATCAATGCGTGATGATTTTTGCAAGAAAATCCTTTGCGCGGTCCGACCGCGGCGAGCCAAAAAATTCTTCCTTTGTGCAGTCGTCGACAATGCTGCCCTTGTCCATGAATACGATACGGTTGGCGACGCGCTTGGCGAAGCCCATTTCATGGGTCACCACCATCATCGTCATGCCATCCTTCGCCAGGCTCACCATCACGTCAAGCACCTCGTTGATCATTTCCGGATCGAGCGCCGACGTCGGCTCGTCGAACAGCATCGCAATCGGGTCCATCGCCAGCGCGCGCGCAATCGCGACGCGCTGCTGCTGACCGCCCGATAGCTGGCCTGGAAATTTGTCCTTCTGCGCGATGAGGCCGACGCGATCCAGATATTTCAATCCCTTCTCCGTTGCTTCCTCCTCGTTGCGTCCGAGTACCTTGACCTGCCCGATCGTCAGGTTCTGGCGGATCGATAGATGCGGAAACAGTTCGAAGTTCTGAAACACCATGCCGATGCGTGCACGAAGCTTTGAGAGATTCGTTTTCGGATCGGTAACAAGAGTCCCATTGACGGCAATTGAACCCTTCTGAACCGGTTCAAGTCCGTTGACGGTTTTGATCAGTGTCGACTTGCCGGATCCGGACGGGCCGCATACCACCATCACATCCCCTTTGGAGACATTCGTTGTGCAGTCTTTCAAGACCTGAAAGCTGCCATACCACTTGCTTATGTTTGAAATATCGATCATGTCATCTCCATACTGTATGCCAGCCTTGGATCGAGAATCACCCCTTTCCTCGGCAACGAATTCCGCCTTTCGGCCGTTCCCTATCGAATTACCGCCACTCTCTGGCTCAACTTCCTTATCAGTAAGGAGAGACCAAAGCACATGGCGAAGTAGACCATCGCTACAAAGAGGTACATTTCAACCAGCCGACCGTCACGGTGCGCAACTTGGGACGCTGCGCCGACGAAGTCGGTGATCGACAGCACGTAGACCAGCGACACGTCCTGAAACAGAACGATGGTCTGTGTGAGCAGCACCGGAAGCATGTTGCGCAATGCCTGAGGCAACACGATATACCCCATGGTCTGCCAGTAATTCATGCCCAATGCCTGTCCGGCCCACACCTGGCCGCGCGGGATGGACTGGATGCCGGCACGCATGATCTCGCAATAGTAGGCGGACTCGAACAGAATGAAGGTCACCAGCGACGAGGTCAGCGCACCGACCGTCACTGGTTGATTCGCGCCGATCACCCACGCGCCGATATAAGGCATCAGGAAGTAGAACCAGAAAATCACCAAGACCAACGGGATGGCACGAATGAAGTTGACGTAGGCGGCGGCCGCCCATGCCAGTGTCTTGTTACTCGACAGGCGAAGCATCGCGAGCATCGTCCCGAGAACGACCCCTCCGGTCATCGAAAAGAGCGTGAGCTTTAGTGTGAACGCCATGCCTGTCTGGAACAGATAGACCCATGAGCGCTGGATAACGTCAAAATCGAAGATATCAGACATCACTTGCCTCCCATGCCGGCACTGCCGACTGCGATCAGGCCAGGGACGGCGCTGCGTTTTTCGATGTGACGCATGAAACGAACCACGAGCATGTTCAGGCCGAGATAAAGAAGCGTTGCGGCAGTGAATGCCTCGAATACCTGGAACGTGAACTCCTGCATCGAGCGTGTGCTGGCGGTCAGTTCCATCAAGCCGATGGTCGATGCCACGGCGCTGTTCTTGACGATGTTCACGAATTCGTTGGTCAATGGCGGCAGAATGATGCGGAATGCCTGAGGCAATACAATGTAGCGATAGGTTTGAGGCAGGGTCAGGCCGAGCGCGGTACCGGCCATGCGCTGGCCGCGCGGCAGCGCCATGATCCCAGACGTAACCTGAACCGCAACACGCGATGAGGTATAGAAGCCAAGCGACAGCACCGCAGTTACAAATGCGCTGTTCGGCAGGGACTTCAGCCAGTCACCAGCGGCCACAGGAAGAAGTTCGGGGACGACGAAGTACCAGAGAAACATTTGAACCAGCAGCGGAATGTTACGAAACAACTCAACGTACGCAGTGCTGATGGCAGCGGCTTTCCCCGGCAGGCTCCGTAACGTGCCGATGACGGCGCCCAGAGCGAGCGCGATCAGCCACGCCAGCAAGGATGTCCCGATTGTCCATGCCAGACCCCAGAGCAGGGAACCGAAATATGTCCCCGTTCCGTCGACAGGCGTGCTCCAGAGTATGGACCAGTTCCAGTTGTAGTTCATGCATCCCTCGTTCTAATACGCTACGGTCGCGTTCCTTTACGCAGCGCCACCAGCAATGAAACTTGCCTTGCCATGTTTTACTTCATGCAAGGCAAGCTCCCTTCCTTCTCCACACTTGACAGCAAGGAAAGCGAGGCCGTGATAAAGCCGCCCCCTTACTGCTTTCAACAAGCTCTATACTGCTTGCCCGATCCTTACTTGTATGCAGCGGGATTGGGCGAATCAGTCGGGTTCTTGAATGCGTTCTTCAACTGCTCGGTCATTGGCCAGTTCAGGTTGATTCCTTTCGGCGGGATCGGAGACTGGAACCACTTCGCGTAAATGCGATTGATTTCACCGGATGTGTAGATGCGGCTGATTTCCGCATCGACGAGTTTCTTGAACTCGGGGTCGCCGCGTCGCATCATGATGCCGTATGGCTCAGGTATGAGCGACTCCTGACTGATCATGTACGCAGCAGGCGTTTTCGAGCTCGCCGCGAGCGAAGCCAACAGCACGTCATCCATGCCGAACGCGGCGGCACGTCCGGTCTCAACCATCAGAAATGCCTCGGCGTGATCTTTCGCCGGGACGATGGTGATGCCCAGATTGCGTTCGGCGTTGAGCGCGGTAAGTTCCTTCAGATTGGCCGTGCCGGATGTCGACACCAGGATCTTGCCCTTGAGGTCGGCTAGACCATTGATATGGGACGATTTTTTCGAGAGCAGGCGCGTCGCAGTCAGGAACATGCTGGGCGCAAATGCGACCTGTTGCTGGCGCTCGGCGTTATTGGTGGTGGAACCGCATTCGAGGTCGATCGTGCCGTTGGCCATCAGCGGAATACGGGTGGCGGAGGTGACCGGATTGAGCTTCACAGCGAGCTGGCTCAAGTGAAGTTGCTTCTGAATGGCAGAGACAACCTTCATGCACAGATCGAGCGAATAGCCCTGGTAGTTCTGCTTGTCGTCCAGATAAGTAAACGGCACGGAGGATTCTCGCACGCCAAGCGTGATAGATCCCGACGCCTTGATTTTTTTCAGGGTCGCGGACTCTTGGGCCTGGGCTGTGTTGAAGAAAAGTCCCGCGGCGATCAGTGCGGTTGCGAATTTAATAGCCTTCATGTTGTAACCTTTTTAAAGTATGAATAGAACACCTGCCCTTAGAAACCTTCAAATTCCTTTCGGTCCGTATCCTCCGTATAGATATTGAACAGATAAATTTCAGTCCCTTTGCACTGCATTGCTGCGGTCGCGATCAGCTCAATTTTTCTCATTTCGCCAATCAACGTAATCATGCCGTGAAGTTCTTGATCGCTGCACCGGCAGTTCTCGCCAGCCTTGTTTTGCGACGTGCGGCAGTCGCTTACTCTTGTTCTTGGGTGCTGCGTTCCACCAGCACTGCGCCATTCAGGCGACGTGGCTGGGTCAATGACTCTGGTTGCAAAATGCATGCCAATTGCGTTGCCGTCATCAGTCCTTGTTCCAGCACCAGTTCCGAGACACCGCGGCCACTTATCAGCGCTTCTTGTGCCAGTCTTGTGGCTGCCGGATATCCGAGATAGGGATTGAGCGCAGTGACGACGCCGATGGAGTTTTCAACAAGCGATTGCAGTCTGGCGCGATTCGCAGTGATGCCATTCACGCAACGACTCGCGAGCACGTCGCAGGCATTGCTCAGGTGGGAGAGACTTTTGTACAGGCTGTAGCCAATGATGGGTTCGAAGGCGTTCAGTTGCAGTTGCCCGCCCTCGGCGGCAAAACTGATCGTGACATCGTTTCCGATGACCTCGAACGCGACTTGATTGACGACCTCCGGGATGACCGGATTGACCTTGCCCGGCATGATGCTCGATCCTGCCTGCATGGGCGGGAGATTGATTTCATTGAAACCAGCTCGCGGCCCGCTCGACAGCAGGCGCAAGTCGTTGCAGATTTTCGACAGCTTCACCGCCACGCGCTTGAGCACGCCCGAGAGCTGCACAAAAGAGCCGACGTCCTGCGTGGCCTCAACGAGATCCGGTGACGTTGAGACAGGAATGCCGGAAAGGCTGGCCAACTCGAGGCAAACCAGTGCCGCGTATTCGGGCGGGGTATTGATGCCGGTTCCGATTGCCGTCGCGCCCAGATTTATTTCACACATCAGCATAGACGCCTCGCGCAACCGCTCCTGATCTTCTCCGATCATGACGGCGAACGCACCGAACTCCTGGCCAAGTGTCATTGGCACGGCGTCTTGCAGTTGTGTTCGGCCCATCTTCAGCACATCCGCAAATTCTTCTGCCTTCGCCCTGAAGGACTGCTTGAGAATTTCCATCGTGCCGATGAGCCTGAATATGCCTTTGTATGCTGCCAGCCGCAGCGCAGTCGGATACACATCGTTTGTGCTTTGTCCCAGGTTGACGTGCTCATTGGGGTGTAAGACATCATAGCTGCCGCGACCATGGCCAAGGTGCTCAAGAGCGAGGTTGGCGATAACCTCGTTGGCATTCATGTTGGTAGAGGTTCCTGCTCCGCCTTGGATCACGTCAACAACAAACTGATCGTGCAAGCGGCCGTGACGAACATCTTCACACGCAGCGACAATCGCATCTGCTCGCTCCTTCCCGAGCAGACCCAGCTTGTTGTTTGCCACTGCAGCAGCTTCCTTCACCGTCGCAAGGGCTAGCACAAGCTCGGTCCATGTTGATAGCGGGATGCCGCTAATCGGGAAGTTTTCGACCGCACGCAATGTATGCACGCCATAATAGGCCTCGGCGGGAATCTCTCGCTCTCCCAGCAAGTCATGTTCGATTCTTTGCTCACTCATGTGCATTTCCTCTCCTCGCCAAAAGGCAAACTCGACATTGAGCATTCTCAAAGTCGAGTCGATTCTAAGCAATGTTTTGCAGATATCTATTCTGATTTTTCATACCGGAATGCGGATGTGGAATGACCTCCCTCATCAGGTGCATTGAGGATCGCGCGCTCCATTCGGGGACTGTTTTGCATTGCGGCGGTGCGTGCCATTGCGCCCAATGAATGGCGTCGGTCGGAAAAATACAGCATCCGGCATTACGTAGAATGGCACAACCGGAACGCGGGAATGGAAGAGATACTGCGGGATTTACTTGCGCGAATTTATGGAGACAAGCACGCAAACAAAAAGCTGGTGAACTGGAGATGGAAGAAGAAATTTCAAGGAAACGGCGAAAAGGCGAAGAGCTAATTACCAGAAAGGTCAGACTGAACGATAAGGGTACGAAAGTTCGTTGGGAAGATATGCATTATGTCGAGCGTCGGAACATTCAAGCTGCCACACTTTCTCGATATCGCAAATACGCAACGGCCATCATCGCGATCATAGAGACAGGAATATTTTTGAAGCATCGAACATAATAATAAAATTTGAAACTAATGAAACGCAAAAAAGCCTGACTGTTAAATATGTTGGGCTTTTTATTTAACGGCGAGATAGTACTTGTGTTTGGTGGCAATGCGATGATGCTTCGAAGTGGAAGTCACATCACGATTACCGGTAAAAAAATAGAGGACAATTTATTTCCGATTTCCGAATTGTGTATCTTGTCGAACAAGATACTGTCTGTGTCGCGTAATGTATGCGGAAGCAGATCTGAAATTAACTGATTTTTGCACACCGCTACAGATACGTACTTAGCCGTTATCGATCGTGCTTACTTCTAATCCTCTTCCGCAGGCAGGGGGAACGCCATGGGTGGAGCAGAGGCATCATGGAATTTCCCCTTGCCTGCGTAACGGTATTCGCCTGCAAGCAAGAGGGAAAAGATCCACCAAATACTACGTTGTTTCGGATCAACGGTTGGCCATTTTATTTAAAATTTGAAACGGAAACCAACGTCAATCAAAGTATCGGTAGCGCCGGCACTGACAACGTTGTAGCTGGCAGCGCTGTTGTTTGTGGTGCGCGAGACACTGGTATACAAGTTCGTGCTAGGATAAATTTGATGCAGGTAACCAAGCGCGATCTGATTGGCATCAGCGTTGTTAGTCGTCTTATTCCATTTTTTAATGTCCGAGATCAAGAACGTACCTGCAGTACCAATTGGGACAGACAACCCAAGCAACGCCTCGCGTGTATCAACACCTGAAGCCAAAACATTTTTGTCTAATGCGTAAGCGCCAAATACCTTGAGTACACGGAAGTCATAATTACTGCCAAGTAAAGTCGTTCTTCCGATGTTAACACCAAGTGCATTTTTCTTTGTCTCATAGGTCAGCACGGCATCGAGTGGACCCACTTTGTAGCCGCCGAATCCTGCAACTGTGCTGCCGGCCGAGGCATTACCAGCAACACCTCCGACACCATATTGCAATTGACCTCTGAAGCCATTTTTTTCGAGACCATAGCTGAGAATCTTGTCTGTGCGGCTGCCAGCATAGTTAAACATTCTGGCGCTGTCGCCGGCCAAGCCGTCACCAAACGGATCAAAAGTGGAGCTGTTCTGAAAGACCGGCGTCAATTGCCTGCCGGCGGCGACTGTGCCTAGGCTATTTTTAAAACCGACATATGCCTGGCGGCCAAAAAATACTCCGCCTTGGCCAAGTGCTCCGGTGGAAATGTCAAAGCCACTTTCCAATTGGAAAATGACTGAGGTATCCCCCTCCAATTTCCTCTCGCCTTTAAAACCAAAACGGGTGCCGGATTGAATACCGCTCTCCAGTCGCGTTACCGAACCGGCAGGGTTGCCGTTCTTTTCATGTGAGATGCCTGCATCGAGAACACCATAAATTGTGAGATCTGCTCCGAGTACTTGAACGGAAGTGTCAGCATATGCACTACCAATGAATGCACTGAGTACAGCCAGACAGAGAAGTGATTTTTTCATTAAATTTTCCTTGAGTATGTTTAAACGCCACTTGGTTATTTGTGTCGCAGAAAGGGTTGTGGAACCGCACTTGATGTCGGCATACCCCTCTAACTGAAACAATACGCGGCGCCTGTGTTGCGCTTATGCAAATTTCTAATGATTCTATGCATGGGCGGAATACATTGACGGGCAAGCGGGAATACAATCGATAGACAGTAGAATTTTGATCAGTGATGGTTTCGCTTGGTCGTAGCTGGACGCAAGCCGGATTGATGCAAACACATTGATGGAGATCGAACACTCAGGAGAGGCGCTGCATGGACATCAAGTGGATTGAGGACTTTCTCACTCTGGAGCAGACAAGAAATTTTTCGCGTTCAGCAGACAGTCGAAATGTGACTCAATCGGCGTTAAGCCGCCGTATCCAATCCCTAGAAACCTGGGTCGGAACCGATCTCGTTGACCGCAGCACTTATCCGTTGACGCTGACACCTGCTGGCAAGCTGTTCAGCGAATCAGCCAGAGATGCCCTACGTATTCTGAACGACTCGCGCCATCTGTTGCGACAACAGCGCGGCAACAAGAATATGTTGAGGGTTGCGGCGGGGCATACCCTTGCTCTTAATTTTTTCCCTATGTGGGTCAATGGCATGCTCCCCAAACTGGGCGATATCCATGCGCAGATTTCTCCCTTGAACGTGCATACTTCCGTTCTGTCCCTCATAGAGGGAAATGTCGACTTGCTGTTGTGCTATCACCATCCGGCGTTGCCGATTGAACTTGATGCAAGCAAGTATGAACATATTAATATCGGAACCGAAACAGTCATTCCGGTAAGCGTGCCGAATCGATCCGGCCGAGCCGCGTTTGCCCTGCCCGGCAGCAAGACCCATCCGACACCGCGTCTTTCCTATCCGACGATATCCTTTTTGGGACGCGTCGTGGATTACATCCAAGGGCATGCGGGACAGCCTTGTTTTTTGACCGATAGCTACGAATCCGACATGGCAGAACTGCTTAAAAAGATGGCTCTTTCGGGACACGGTTTGGCGTGGCTTCCCGAAAGTTCTATTGTTACAGAGCTAGCCGAAGGAAAATTGATTTGGGCTGGCTCGAACCGCTGGTCCTTGACTTTGGAAATTCGGCTATTCCGCGCGATAGATAATAAGAATGCACAACTCGCTTCGCTTTGGGAATTTCTGCGTAGGCAAGAAAAGGCTGTTGCGATATAAGCTTGGCGTTGTCGCGGCCACCCGCAAATGCTTACGCGCCATCATGAAAAATTCCATCGGAATCGTGACGGCTTTGAATCCCTATATCGATAACCGGTAACGCCATGCCACAGAAATCGCGCAAGCCGCAATGAGTACGGAAAGAGCGTCTATCAACTGGTGCTTGAGCAAAATTTTTTGAGCAAACAATTTCGATACGATACTGCCGCCTGCAACACTGACTGAGAGCCTCACGATCGGTATGTCTAAGTGCCACAGCGTATCGGATAAGTAAGCGTCACGTCTCCACATGGTGACAATGGTGCATCTGATCGCGTCATTAAGTCCAGCGGAAAGACTTCGTCGGGGCGAATCAATAGAGCGAGTGTCGGCTTGGCGTTAAAAATTATGCGCTCTCTACACCAGATAGTTCGACGCACCGTTTTGCAAGTATTGCCGTCGGATCCAAGATGGCGACTTTCTTTCCCAATATCCTGGCGTCATCCATTTGCGGGTGCAATATCGGCAGTTCGCTACAGCCAAGAACAATGATCTCTGCACCCCGCATGACCAAATGTTCCATTGCATCTTTCAAATCACTTAGCGCCGTTTCCGAAATACATCCGGCCTTGACGCCGGAAGGGCCGTAAATCGATGCCATTACCTTTTCCTGATGAGCACTATCTGGAACTATCATATTGAAATTTTCTTTGGCGGCAATGTCGTGATAGACACGGCTGTCGATTGTTCCAGATGTGGCCAATAGGCCGATTATTTTATGTTCGCCGTATTTGCGTCGGATATGTGACATCGTCTCATATAGCATATTGATGATGGGGATGGAGAGATACGGTTGAATTCGCTCGACATATGCATGCGCCGTATTGCATGGAATCGCGATCATGTTGGCATCGTTCGCTTCCAGGCGCTTGCAGGCAGAGTAAAGCGCAACGGTCGGGTCGGGGCCGTTCGCAACAAGGTTTTCAGTGCGATCGGGTATTTGCGGATTGTGTTCGAGGACAATCTTGATATGATCCTGGTCGCGCTTGCCAGGTGTCTGGCTGATGATCTTGTTCATGAAGTCTACTGTAGCTGCAGGGCCAACGCCACCCACAATACCGACCTTGAATGCCTTTTCAGTGGTCATGGCTTGGGCATCGATAGCAAATTGGGCGTAGACCTGATTGATGTCAATTATCGGCATGCCGCGTTCGCGCAAAACATCGGCGACAACCGAAATTTCAGTTGCCCCGGGTACGATGACTTGTGCACCGCGAGCCAAAAGGTCTTCGCACGCATTGAAAAGCAAATCGACTGCCATACCTTGGACGTGCCCCTTTCTTACGCCATTTGTACCGTAGATGCTTTCCATGACGCTATGTTCTTGGACTGCGACTGAAGGGTAGAGCAGCGAATATTCTCTGGAAGGGAAGAACTTCTCGAACAAAGCGCTTTTTTTAACGTAGTCGGTGGTCAGGATGCCCAACGTGTGTTCGCCGGGAATGCGACGCGCGATATGCGCCTGTAGTGCCTCCATCATGCTGATAATCTGCAAGCCTACTTCCGATTTGATCTCGTCAAGAAAGGTGTGGCTGATGAAGCAGGGAATGACTACCGCATCGACTTTACGTTGTTCGAACTGTTTGATCATATTAAATACGTATAGCTTGCGCGCCGTTGTACGCGCGTTTTGTGCACCTGGGGCCGGCTCTTCTTCAAATGGATGTTGCTCGAAGATGATGTCAAGGTTCTCGCCCTCGCCGCGCGCCGCAACCGATTTCACCAGCTTGTAAAATATGTCGGCGCTGCCGACGGCCCCCAGTCCACCGATTACACCTAGCGATCTCTTGACTATACTTTTACTTGGATGGCCATTCTGCAATTGATTTACCTCTTTATTGTTAACGAAGGGATGTATAGTCTTGCTGCTGTCGCATCCCGCGTAGATACACTTTACGAGTGTGGTGATATCAATGGATGCATTTCTGGAATATCCGCATGACTAAGTTGCATGAAGTCACGCATCCTACTTCATAGATTAGCAATACAGACGGCAGTAATCACCGCTAATAAAACGGTGAGAGGCGGCGATCACCACTACCTTTGTGATGGCACTGGCATGAAACGAAATAAATTGACGATGTGGGTTATGGTCGGGCTAATTTTGGGAATCGGAGTTGGGTACCTATGTAACATCAGTGCCGCCAATCCTGCAGCAGCCAAAGAAACGGCGGGTTTCTATCAGCTTGGCAGCTTTGGGAGCCCTTATTGCCAAATCGTTCAAGACCTACGAACAAGCGTTTTTATCTCCATTTACCAACGCAGATCAACCGACGTTACGAGAACGTTTTCTTTCGCGTATCAAAGGTGTGATGAAATACAAGTATCGTTTAAAGGATAAATTCATTGCAGACACAGCGGTTCTATTTCCGGGCATCGAGGACGTTGAAGCTGAATAGAACATCGCAAATTTTTGTAGACTGAAGGGGATACGGGACTCAATCTTTCACGGAGAGCCTTTTTCGGAAAACGATTTTCCTATCCATAAATTGGCTAATCTACTCCGTAAATACATAATCGCATGTATAGCGACGCCCAACAAAGCGTTGTAGATGGAGGCGCCGATCGAATATAAGTGGTTAGCGCATTTCTGTTTTTTAGTTGGGCAACCATCTGGTTTTAGGGCACAACAATCGCTCAAGAATGTTCTCTAATGCAGATGCATTAAACATCTAAATATCCCCCATTCAGTTCTATCAAAGCTCTGAACGTAGTCAGTAAATTCACCGTAATACAATGAGTTACATGGCCCACCATCAAAGTGGGCCATTTTTTATGGCAGGTCGTGGAGCATTCCAGCGTTGGAACTTGGATAAATACAGCCAAGGAGGACATCACTATGACGATGTGGAATAAATTACTAACGACGTTGGATCAATTATTTGGAATGCCAAACAAAGCTTCATCCAAAGTCAAAAAGCTGCAACAGGGTTTCGATAATCGAACTCAAGAACATGTGATCTGGTTTGAATACCGGATTAAAGTTCGCAATGCGATACCACCAAGGCCAGATCCAAACGTGTTTGAAGAAGAGCGAATCAAAAGGGAAAGAGGTAGCAAGATCATCAATGCGATTCTCGATGATGTTTTAAAAGACTATCCCAAACGTCGTTGAAACTAAACGCTGTTCCATTGTGCATACTATCCATCCAAACCGGCAACCGGGCAACGGGTTGGATCGGAATGTGGTTTTGG